>NZ_JBKJRB010000070.1:0-127046 GCF_046594945.1 Gemmatimonas sp.
CGCGGCCTTCGCGAACGCACCCGTTCAATCGCGGGGATTCCCGCAGCTGGGAATTCCACGCAGGCGGGACTGAGCTAGTCGTAGAGCTCTCCGCAGCGCGATCAGGTCAGTGAGCAACGCCGCTTCCCGATGCGCAGAGATCCGTGAACGCCGTTGTGGAATGAAGGCGATTACAGACACCCCGGGATCTCCGAGTACAGACACCCCCTAAACGCAAAATTCCGCATCGGCGGTGTAACCCGATGCGGAATTGCGTTTTACACCACGGATGGAGTGAGATTCGAACTCACGGAACGCTTTCACGTTCACACGCTTTCCAGGCGTGCGCCTTAAACCACTCGGCCATCCATCCCAAACTCTGTCCTGCGTCCTGATAGACGAACGCGCCGGCGCGGGGTTCCACGACGGCGCGTCCTTGCCCACTTGCTGCAACACGACATGTCACGCGCAGCACCTGCTGCAGCGGACAGGGTGAGATTCGAACTCACGATACCGTTGCCGGTACGCCGGTTTTCGAGACCGGTGCCTTCAACCACTCAGCCACCTGTCCTACGCTCGCGATGAATCGCCACAAATCGCGATCCAATCCTTCTACAGTCCCGATAATTAATCGCGAGTCGGGCCCGATTCAAGGGCGCGGCGGCCGCTTAACGCGGCGCGCCGGCCTTGCCCCGAGCCAATTCCGCCTCGGCCGCGACGGTGCCGAAGGCGCCCCACTGGCCGCCATCCACGATCCGCTGCCAGAGCGCCGTGGCCTCAGCCTCACGACCGCTGTACCAGTGCCAGTTGGCCACGCCGTAGGCGGCCGAGGCGTCGGTGACCGACAATTCGCCGCCGGGGGCCGCGGTGAGCACCGAGTCGGGGGGAAGCTCACCCTTGTACAGCAGCATGAGGCGATGATAGGCCTGGTTCTCAATGATGTTCATGCCGCGATTCATCGGGACGAGCACTTTAGCGGCGTCGGCATCGCGGCCCGATCGGCGCAGCGACATGTACAGCCAGTGCGCCATGGACACGCGACGATCGTCGTTGGTGGCGGAGTCGACCTCGCGCTGGGCGACGGTCGCAGCCTTGGGGAAGTCGCCCATGAGATAGTGCGCGAGCGCCAGGTGGTAGCCGATGTTGGAGTGCAGCGTGCCGATCGGCGTGTTCTTGGCGTTGGGCTGTCCGTCGGGTTCGACCTCGTCGGGTTTACCCTGCACCAGTTCGGTGGCGCGCTCGAGATCACGCACGGCGGCGGGGAAATCACGGACCGAGATGTAGCGGTGACCACGGTGGCGATAGAGCCACGGGTTAGCGGGATAGAGCGCGATGCCACGGGTGTACACCTCGATGGACTCCCGCAAACGACCGAGATACCCCAGCCGGCGCGCATACCAGATGATCGAGTCGACATCAGTGGGCGTGTGTTCGTACGCACGACGCGCGTCGGCGAGCTGCGCTTCGTATTTCTCGCGCACCGCCAACGAGAGCGGCAGCGTGCGTAACGTGTCACCGAGCAACGACAGCGTTTGAAAGCTCGGAGCGGCAGGCTCGGCGGTCGCCGACGCCGACTCGGCCTTGGGCGAGCAGGCGGCACACGCGAACGCGAATACGAATGCGACGGACAGCGACGTGAACGGCTGGCGGAATAGAGACGTTGTCATGCTTTACGAATACCCCTTACGTGGAAGTGGGCCTGCTACTGCTTGTTATTCACGCCAATCTGCTGCAGAAACGGTGCGACCTCGAGGATCGTGACGTCATCGCGAGCACGAAGCGCCCGCAGGAACCATTCCTTGTGACCGGCGCCGTACGTGATCACCATACGCTTCCCTTCCCCCCTGTGCTCATCGAGCGCGCGGGCGATGTTGGCGAAGTGCGCCTCGTTGATGTGGTCCCATCCGCCGGGACCGAGCTCGCTGTTGAACAGGCGATTGTAGGGCTCATGCGCGGCGGTCTGGATTGAGTCGTAGGCCGCCGAGTTGATGAAGAACGGGTCGTCGGCGCCACGGCGCTTGACCAATGAATCGGCCACCGTGTTGGCGCGCGTATACTCCTCCCACTCGGCGCGCCGTGTGGGATCGGCCTCGATGCGCTTGAGTGCCGCCGTGCGGTAGCTGTCCATCGGCACCGACCATCCCGCGGTAGGCACGATGGTGAAACGCATGGACTTGGTGAGCGGAAAGAGCACGTCGATGTACTCCGGGAACCGCAGCACCCGCGGCTCAGTGATCGCGCCAGAATCGGTGAACTGCCGCATGGCCGCGTCGAAGCGGTTCGGTGCGATCTCGGTCAATACGTAGTCGGGACGCATGGACTGTAGCAGACGTCGCAATACATCGGTGCTGTACCGAGGGCTGGTGCGGTGTTCGGCGTGGATGGTGCCTACGACCACGACTTCGGTTTTCTTGATCGGTTGTCCAGCAATCGTACGTGCGGACGCCACGGCAGACGACACCGTGGCCGAGAGTGTACGCATGACCGGTTCGCGCAGCGGCGGCGCTACGACGGCGTACGACGCCGTATTGACGTACACAGGGCGTTCGGCCCCCTCACAGCGCACCACGAACGCGACATCGCCCTCCGTGAGCTCGCCGGAGAGTGGCCGCGCGCAGACCGGCGTGGTGGCCACCTCACGCCCGTTAAGCAGGTCGTACACCTGCACTGCCCCTGCAGCACGCACCAACGTGAAGGCGAGCACGCCGTCGCGTGTGATGGTGCGGTGCGCATTATCGGCCTGCGCGCTCTTGTCGGCGCCACTTCGCAGCCGCTCGAGACCAGCCGCATCGCGCGGCAACGCTGCCGTGAGATTCTCGCTCCCCGATGCCGTAATCAGGATCTCGTCTTCGATGAAGACGGCGACGGAATCGCGATGATTGTAGTACCACGGCTCGACCGTGAAGATCATGCCGGGAGCGAGCGGTGCCTCGGCGAGCGACGGATCGCCGGTGTCGAGCCCGAGGTGGTGACCGAAGAACAGGGGCGCCTGCATGAAGGGCTTGGCAGCGGCCGGAATTTGCGAATCGGCTATGCGTTGCAATTCCGCGAGCGTGGTTCCGGGCTTGGCCGCCGCAATGACGGCGTCGGAAATTCGACGCACCATTTCGACGAGTTCGCGCTGCCGCGGGGTGAACGTGTCATTGACGGGGAAGGTGCGCCCTACGTCACTCACATAGTGATTGCGCTCGCAGCCGACGTCGTAGATGACCAGTTCTCCGCGACGCAGAGCGCGGTTGCGACGGGTGTAGTGCGCGCCCAAAATGCGCCACGGCCAGAGCGAGTTGTCACCCGACTTGATGATGGGCGTGAACGCATCGCGCTGCCCGCCGAGCGCCAGGCAGTCGCTGCTGAAGATGCCGGTGAGCGTGCGCTCGTCGATGCCAGGCGCAACACGCGCGGCACCGCGGGCAATGGCCACCATGGTGAGTCGCGCCGCCTCTCGCATAGTGGCGATTTCGCGTGGCGACTTGATCATGCGGAGGCTCGCCATGAGCGGGTGGGCGTTGGTGAGCGTGAGTTCGGCGTGCTCATGCTGCAACTCGGTGGCGAGCACCGCACCTGCCGATGGCACGGCGAACGCCGACGGCGCCGGCAGTACGGTGGCGCCTGGGCGACCAGCGTTGATGAACACGCGCGCGCCGCGCTGCGTGGCCGAAAAGAGAAATGCGTTCAGCGTGGAATCGGTGAGCACGGAATCGACGCCGCTCAACGCATGCAACGCCGGATCGGAGGCTAGCGGTCGGCCGGGAAAATCATTCGGGCGCGCGGCGTTCTCAAAGCGTGCGTCGGTGCGCGGCAAGAACAACAGCGCGCGCTTACTGCGGCCATCGATGGCGAGGATGGTGCGCGGTACTTCAAGTCCGACGAGATACTCGAAATCGTCTTGCTGACGAAAGGTCTCACCGCCGCTGGTGCCATCGCCGCTGGGAATGAGCAGCACGTCGTTCTCCCCCAGCTTGGCCAGCGCCGCCGCCCGGCGGGCCACGTACTCGGCCACCGGAAACACCGGTTGGGTCCAGGCGGTGAAGCGTTCGGCGCGCTGGGCGCTGAGGGCGGGGGCGGGGGCGGCGATGGCAACGGCCAGCAGGGCCTGCGACGCGAGCCGCAGACGGCCGCGGAGCGGTAAGAAACGAAGGAACGGCACCGGGAGAGATGGCATGGCGAAACGTTCGTGCGGCGCGAGGCGGCGTCAAGCGCGCAGTGGAAGCCGCGGCTGGACGACTATGCTGTTTTACTAGTATATTCTTTCGAACTATACTCATTGGCTAGTACAGCGATCGCAGGGCTCGGTGAAGCGATCGGTTCGGATCCCAAGGAGCGGACGTGATGAACGAGTCAGACGACATGATCAACCGAGACGAGGAGCGCGCCGCGCTCGGGGCGCTCCTCGATGTGGGCGCGCCACGCCTCGCCTTGGTTTTCGGTCGCCGTCGAGTTGGGAAGACCCACTTGTTGAACCGGACATGGCCGACGGATCAGGTGTTCTACTTCACCGCGTCCGAGACCACCGAAGAGCAGAATCGCGAAACACTGGTCGAGGAGATTGGACGCTTCCTGGGCGAGACACTGTCGATGGACGATTACCGCAGCTGGCGCTCGGTCTTCGGCTTGCTATTCGAGATGCGCGAGGACCAGCCATTGGTCGTCATCTTGGACGAATTCCAGTACGTAGGCGACCGACTAGCCGATGTCCGGCGAATCGCCTCGGATCTCAGTGCGCTTTGGGAGAAGCGACGGCCGCGGCGGCCGCTGGTGGTCGTTCTCTCGGGGTCGCACGTCAAGACTATGGAGTCGCTCGTTGAAGCCGGGCCACTTTTCGGCCGTTTCAACTACACGGCGCGCATCCGCCCCTTCAATTACTGGTACGCGGCGCAGATGGTCCCCGACCTGAGCCTGCGGGATAAGATCCGTGCGTACGCCGCGTTCGGCGGCACCCCGCGCTACCTCGCCGCGATCAACGCCGCCAATTCACTCGACACCAACATTGCCAATCTCCTGCTTCATCCGCAGGGTGAAGTGCGGGAGCTGCTCGAAACCGCTCTCTCGCAGGAGCGTGGCTTGCACGAGGTGCATCGCTATCGCGCCATTCTCCGCGCCATCGGCACCGGCAGTACAACCTTCGCGGAGATCCGGTCGAAGGCTGGCCTGCAGGAGACGTCGGACACGCCCGTCCGCCAGATGCTCAAGAAGCTCGAGGACCTCGACTATGTGGGCGCGCGACGAAACGTGGGGGCCAAGCAGACATCGACCTACCACTACTACCTCAACGATCCCGCGTTCGCCTTCTACTACGAGTTCACGGCACGCCATGAGGCGGCGCTCGCGCGCAACGCGCCGGTGCACGTGTGGGATACGTACATGCGCGACCAGTTCGACCGCTACATCGGGCACATCTTTGCGTGGGTCGCCGAACAAGCTTATACGCGCCTTACGATCCCGCTAAAGCTGCCCGCCGTGTCACAGTGGGGACGATGGGAAGGACAGGACCGCGCACGCCAATCGCTCGAGATGGACATCGTGGCTCCCCTGGTCGATGGGCGCGTCATGACCGGAGGCATCAAGTGGAACGCCAAGCCGCTCGACGCCAAGGTGCACTACCATCACATGTCGATGCTCGAGCGATTGGAACATGCGGCCGTGCCGTGGGCGCGCGAGGCGTCTCAATCGCAGGCGCCGCTTATCTGGGTGGCGGCGGGCGGCTTTACCGACGAGTTCCGAAACGCGGTGCGCCGAGACCGCGATGAGGTGTACTTGTGGAGCCTAGAGGATTTGTACCGATGACACCTGTCTCTGCGCGGCCGCTTACCGGCGGCTCGCGAAGAACTTGCGCAGCAGCGCGGTCGATTCCTGCGCCATCGCGCCGCCCCGTACCTCGGGCCGGTGATTGAGCCGAGGGTGGCGCACCACGTCACCCACGGAGCCGCACATGCCGGCTTTGTCGTCCCAGGCGCCGAACACCAAGGCGCCAACCCGCGCGAGCACGATCGCGCCGGCACACATGGCACAGGGCTCGAGGGTAACCACCAGCGTGCACGCGGTGAGTCGTGCGTTACCCAGCACGTGCGCTGCCTCACGCAACGCGAGGACTTCGGCATGCGACGTGGCATCTCCGTCGCGCACCATACGGTTTTGCGCGCGGGCGACCACCACACCGTCACGCACGACGACCGCGCCGACCGGGACTTCCCCGGCCAGCGCGGCTTCACGTGCTTGATCGAGCGCCTCCGTCATGGCCGCCTCGATGCCGGCGCCCAAGGGGGCTCCCGACGGTGCACCGAAGGAAGCGCCGGCTTCTGAGGCATCGGCCACGCTTACAGCGCGGCCGCAGTGAACGCGGCCTGCGCCGCGGCGTCGGTGGCGTCACCGTGCGTGAACGACAACGCATCGGTGCCTTCCTGCACGTCGGCCACGATCACGTCGCCTTCCTTGAACGTGCCTTCGAGCACCGCGAGCGCGAGCGGATTCTGCAACATGCGCTGCACGGCGCGCTTGAGCGGTCGCGCGCCGAACACGGGATCGTAGCCTTCGTCGGCGAGGAACGTACGCGCGGCGTCGGTGAGTCGGATGGTGAGCTTGCGGTCAGCGAGCAGCTTGCGAAGATGCGCGAGTTGCAGATCCACGATATGATCGATGTCGCCGCGGCTAAGCGGATGGAAGACGACGATGTCGTCGATCCGGTTCAGGAACTCGGGTTTGAACACGCCGCGCAATGCCATCAGGACCTCCTGCTCCACGGTGGCCCAGGCGGTGTGGCCGGACTGGCCGCGCTCGAGGATCATCTGACTCCCCACGTTCGACGTCATGATGATGACGGCGTTGCGGAAGTCGACGGTGCGTCCCTGCGAATCGGTGAGTCGTCCATCATCGAGCAGTTGCAGCAGAATGTTGAACACATCCGGATGCGCCTTCTCGATTTCGTCGAACAGGATCACCGAATACGGACGGCGACGCACGGCTTCGGTGAGCTGCCCGCCTTCTTCGTAGCCCACGTAGCCCGGAGGCGCGCCGATGAGCCGCGCCACGGCCTGCTTCTCCATGTACTCCGACATGTCGATGCGGACCATGGCGTGTTCGTCGTCGAACAGGAATTCGGCCAGCGCCTTCGCCGTTTCCGTTTTGCCGACGCCGGTGGGGCCGAGAAAGATGAACGAACCGATCGGGCGATTGGGATCCTGCAATCCGGCACGCGAGCGCCGCACGGCGTTGGATACGGCCTTCACCGCTTCCCGCTGTCCGATCACGCGCGTGGCGAGCACGTCTTCGAGTTTTGTGAGTCGCTCGCGTTCGCTCTCGAGCATGCGCGTGACGGGAATGCCGGTCCATCGCGCCACGATATCGGCCACGTCGTCGGCCCCGACTTCTTCTTTAAGAAACTGCGGACGGCCATCCTGACTGCCGAGCTTCCCCTCGGCGACTTTCATATCGCGTTCGAGTTGCGGAATCTTGCCGTAGGTAATCTCGGCGGCCTTGTTGAGATCACCGATACGCGTGGCCTGCTCTGCTTCAAATTTCGCGGTTTCGATTTCCTGCTTGATGCGACCCACGGCGCCGAGCGTTTCCTTCTCCTGCTGCCACTGCGCACGCATGCCGGTGGTCTGTTCTTTCAGATCGGCGAGTATGCCCTCGATGTTGCCGCGCCGATCGACCGATGCCGGATCGGTTTCCTTGCGCAGCGCCTGTCGCTCGATTTCGAGCTGCACGATGCGCCGATCGACTTCGTCGATTTCCTGTGGCACGGAATCGATTTCGATGCGCAGCCGTGACGCGGCTTCGTCGATGAGGTCGATGGCCTTGTCGGGGAGGAAGCGATCACCGATGTAGCGGTTAGACAGAGTGGCGGCGGCTACGACGGCCCCGTCGGTGATGCGCACGCCATGGTGCGCTTCGTACCGCTCTTTGAGGCCACGAAGAATGGCGATCGTGCTTTCCACGCTGGGCTCTCCAACGAACACCGGCTGGAAGCGACGCTCGAGCGCGGCGTCTTTCTCGACATGCAGTCGGTATTCGTCGAGCGTGGTGGCACCGACCACGCGCAGTTCGCCGCGCGCCAGCATGGGCTTGAGCATGTTACCCGCATCCATGCTGCCTTCCGCTTTGCCAGCGCCCACGAGGGTGTGCAGTTCGTCGATGAACACCACGTACAGTCCCTCAGCGCTCGTGATCTCCTTCATCACGGACTTGAGACGCTCTTCGAATTCACCGCGAAACTTGGCACCCGCGATCAGTGCGCCCAGATCGAGTGACACGAGCTTCTTGTTGCGCAGCCCCTCGGGAACGTCGCCGCTGATGATGCGCTGGGCGAGTCCTTCGGCGATCGCGGTTTTGCCCACGCCCGGCTCACCGATGAGCACCGGATTGTTTTTCGTGCGGCGCGACAGCACTTGAATAACGCGACGAATTTCTTCGTCGCGTCCGATCACGGGATCGAGCTTGCCCTTGCGCGCGGCTTCGGTGAGATCGCGCGTGAACTTCTCGATGGCCTGATACTGCCCTTCGGGAGACTGGTCGGTGACTTTGTGTGAGCCACGCACGAGCTTGAGCGCATCGAGCAGCGCTTTGCGGTGTGCGCCGACGGTGGTGAGCACGCGCGTGCTGTCGGTGCCCTTGGCGTCGGAGAGCGCGAGCAGCAGATGTTCGGTCGAGACGTATTCGTCGCCGAGTGCCTTGGCTTCTTTCTCGGCCGCATCGACGACCTGAGTGAGTTCGCGGCTGAAGGTGGGCTGGGCATCGCTCTGCTTGGCGTAGCGGGCGGCCTCCTGGTCAGCGGCGGCGCGAACGCTGGCGACATTGGCTCCGACGCGCTGCAGCACCGGGACAACGATGCCTTCGTCCTGGGCAAGCAGGGCCAGCAGGAGATGCAGATCGTAGACGAGCGGATTGCCGGCCTTGCGCGCGAGCGAGACGGCTTCGTTGAGCGCCTCAGCGCTCTTCACGGTCAGACGGTCAGGATTGATCATGGTGTTCCAGAGAGGCAATCACGGTGCCGCACTTCTGCTGCCAATACTGCATACGCAGGCGTCGAGTTTCGAGAGGGAAGTCCCTACAATCGCCGCGATCGCCGATCGTGAACACAAAATGGCGCGCCGGGTCCGTCCACCCGGCGCGCCATTTTGAATTTTCGTTGGGTCTCGTGGTGCTCGTTTACTCCCAGCTTACTTGACCACGATCATCTTTTTCACCAGCGGCACGCCATCCACTTCGAGGCGATACAGGTACACGCCCGAAGCGGCCTCCCGCCCGGTTGCTTGGACCTTGCCATCCCAGTACGCGACATAGTCGCCGCATTGGACAGACACTTTTTCCAGCGGTTGACCTCCGGCCACCCCTCCGGATCCGCCCTGCAACACCGGCGTCGCTACAACTTGCATGATCATGTTGTAGACCTTCAGACTGACGCGGTACTGCCGACCAGGTTCGGTGCAGTTGGGCGAATCACCCACACTGAACGGGATGCGAGTTTCAGGATTGAACGGATTCGGATAATTCTGTCCGAGCGTTGATCCATTGCGGCGTTGCTTGCTATCCTGCGCGGCCGCGGCTCGTGGCATGATCACGCTGAGAGCGAGCACCAGACCCAGTGCTCCCCACACACGTTTCATGTTGCTTCTCCGACTGACGAATCAGGGTTGTGAGTCGAAGTCTCCAAGTGAAAGGTGGACGTCAGACCTGCGGATCAGGTCTTCCTAAAGCTAGGACGCGTAAACGGGGCCGTCAAGCAACATTCCCCGTTCGCACCGGGGGGACTCACCATCGCGCCTGCTCCCATACCCCAAAGGCCCGTAGCTCGCGGCTGTCGGGGAGGTGTTGGGTGATGAACTCCCGCAGTAGCCGCTGGTGGGCCCGGCAGTCGGCGGGCTCGACCACGGGCTGATCACCCCTCAGCCAGACGTTGATGGTCTGGCGAGCCACCGCAGGTAAACGGCGTCCGGTAGGCGCCATTTTGGCACAGAGTGGGCAGAGAACGCCGCCAGCGGCGTGACTGAAGCGGGCCTCCGCTTCCGGGGGAATCTCGGCCTGGCACTCGGCGCATCGATCGAGGCTCGGCATGAAGCCGACCTCGCTGACGAGCTGCCAGAAGACGCCGAGGGTAAGGGCTACGGTATCGGCTTCAGCTGACTCGGCGATGGCATCCAGCCCCGCGGCGACGCCGTGATAGACACGGGGCGCCGCCTCGTCGTGGACCACCCGCATGACGATCTCGACCAAGGCGCTGGCGGCGGTGAACCGGCCGAGGTTGGTGGCCAGACCGGCCCGCGAGCGGGTGACGTCGAAAGCGGTGAGCGCGTGGAGGTCACGTCCCAGCTTGACGACGATCTGCGCCTGCCCTTCGGCGAAGAGATCGACCCCGCTGCCGAAGCGCTTTTTCGATGAGCGGGCACCGCGGGCCACCACCGACAGCACCCCGGCCTCACGCGTGGCCAGACGCAGGATGCGCGACGACTCGAGATACGGGACGGCGTGCAGAACGATCGCGTCGGTGGTGAGGAGGGACATGACGGAGAATAGCTGTTAACTGCTCAGAGGTCAGAGCTCAGTCGGCAAGCGGGAGACGTCAGACTGGGTATAGTGTTCAGAAGTCAGCAACGACAGTGCACAGTGCCGAGCCATTTGGCACTCACCAGGAGCCGCGAGGTCGCCCCCCGTCGAGCCACTCGAAACTGAGCACTATACCCAGTCCGCTATCTCTTTCTGCACATGCTGACCGCTGACCGCTGCATCGTTAGGGACGGATTGCCATATCCACTCCACCCTGATTCGCGGCCACGCGCCGCACTTCGGTACCCGACGGGCTGAAGACCAGCAGTGACGTTACCGAGCCGGTTCCGTTCTGAATGCAATGGAGACGGCCGAGGGCATCGGCTTGTCCGCTGCCGCAGGTCACGGCGGCACCGGTGGCACCGGTGAGCACCAGCCAGTCGGCCGACGTCGACGTGACGAAGCTGAGATCGGCGGTGCGCACTTTGATGATACGGTTCGTGAACGACGCGAGATCCTGATACAGCGAGACGTAGAGGAATCCGTCGAGACCGAGTTTCACGCCGGCGCCGTAGGTGGTGGCTGGCATCTGCTTGGTAAGGAGCACGCGCTTGCCGCGCAGATCGACTTTAGTAATACGGCCGCTCGAAATCAGCGTGTACGGAAACGCGGCGAAGCTCGCGTCACCACCGGCGCTGATGTAGGCGACGTCGCCGTCCACGAGGGCCGAGGCGCCCGAGCCGCGCAGTCCCGGCAGGAGAATCGTGTCACGCGTGGTGCCCGTGTTCGGCACGCGGATGAGACGGACATCGCCCTGCACCGCGTAGTTCACTTTGCAGTTAGCGTTGGCGTCGACGATCCAGGTGGCGTTGTCGAACTGAAAGAGATCGGTGGGGCATGTGCCGGCGTTGGAGATCCGCGTACTGGTCACGGCCCCGGCCCCGGCGAAGGACACCAGTGCAACGCTCGACGAGTCGCGCAGCGCCGCGCCGATGAGCGTCTGCCCACCGGTACCCGACAGCAGGCGGGCGCGCGACGGGTTGCTGCGCGTGGGGAGCTGAATACGACGCGTGGTCGACCGGCGCACATCGGTGACGTACAGCAGATCACCGGCACCGCGGCTCGACACGGCCAGCACGGTATCACGCAGGAGCGTGAAGCCGCCGGCATCGAACTCGGTGGTCGGGGCGAGCGTGAGCTTGGTGCTCGCGCTTCCAGTGTCACCGAGAAACGTGAGGCCAGGCTGGATAAAGCCGTCGAGCACGATAATGCCGCGCGGCGGCTGCGGGGTGCTGTTGCTGATGCCATCATCACCGCATGCGGTGAGCAGAGCGGCTGACATCACTACGGTCAGGCGGCGGAGAAGGGTCGTGCGAGAGCGGGCCTGCGGGATCATCGTGGGGAGTGTTGCAGGGTGAATGACATCGCCCAGGAGCGTCCGGGCGATGGAAAACCGCGGACCGACTGCCACGAGGCATCGGTGGCGTTCTCGAGCGAGAACGCGACCAAGGCATCGAGGCGGGGCCGCGGCCAGTGGGGCAGCGCGCGTAGTTGTTGCGCGACGGTGATGTCGACGAGCGACACGGCTGCCAGTTCGAAATCAGGATTGCGTGGGCCGGCGGTATAGGGCCGAGCGCCCATGCCGCGCCACACCACGGTGGCGTGTTGCGCGCGCGTATGCAGCTGCAGCAGTGCTCCGCCGGACAGGCGCGGGACGTACGGTGTGGGAATGCGAAGGCCGCTCGTGCTGAGCGCCGCGTTGTACGCGGTCACCCATGCCGAGACTGATGCCCGGCTCGACGTGAGCTCAGCGCGCGACTCGATACCGCGCAGTCGTTCCATGCCCACGTTGGCGGGACTCCAGCCGAAGTTGCCCGGAAACCAGACAATCGCGTCGCGTGTGTTACGCGCCACGAGGGCGCCTTCGATGCTCGCGTGATAGCGTGACGCGCCAGTGATCACGCGTGCGCCGGTACTCACGTCGAGATCGACGCGCTCCGGCGAGAGTGACTTCACGAACAGCCGCTGCGGCGACGAGAAGTACAGATCGTACAAGGTCGGTACGCGGACCGCCTGCGCAACGCGGCCGAATGCCACCACCTGCAGTTGATCGCGGAGTCGTGCGACGCGGCGCTCGAGGCCGATGGACGCCGTGGGCAACAGTCCACTGCCTTCGATGAGATCGGCGCGCGCGCCGACGTCGATGCTCCACCGGCCGGCGGTGCGCGCAGTCCACGCGCGCTGCGCACCGGCGAAACCACGCCTGCGCCGTTGCGAGATGCCACCGGCGGCCGTGAGACGATCGGCCCCGACGCCAACGCGCCACGCGACGTTGTGCATCGCCCCACGCCATTCGGCGTCAGCGGCCCAGGCGACGGCACGTGAGTCGAGCGCCGGACGGGTGGGGTCGACGTAGCGCAACTGCAGTCGTCGCACACCGGACACCAGTGTGGTACCGTGCACGGAGGTTTGTGCCCGTACCAGTAGGCGGTCGGTGAAGGCGCGGTCGGCATCGTAGCTGCGCACGTTGGCGGGGCCGACCATGCCGCGTTCGCTGGTGGAACCGAGCACGGAAAGTTGCGCTCGGCTTCCAATAGCGCCGAGCGACAGCGTAGCCCGTTGCTCATCATTGTTGATGCGCGTTTCACGCTGCGGTGCGACGCCGGCATCGTTCACGAACGCGAAGTCGTTGGTCGCGTCGCGCCACGCGGCACTGGCATGCCACACCGCTCCGGCCGCCGCGACCTGCCATGCCCCCTCCACACTGCGCTGCCCGAAGGCACCGGTGCGGACCGATGCCACACGCTGCGCCGACGTGGTCAGCGCGAGCACACCGCCGGTCGCCCCTGCCCCGCTGCCGACCGGATCAGCGCCGAGGGCCACGGTTGCCGACTGCAGTCCCGCCAGCGGAATGTCGGACACGTCGGCGATGCCGGTGGCCGGATCATTGAGCGGCATCCCGTCGAGCGTGATGGCGACCTGCTCCCGACGCGCTCCCCGCAGCGAGAGGCCAGTCTCGCCGCGGGACGAGCGCAGATTGGTATACGGCATGAGCGCCAGCACGGCGTGCACGGTCGAAGCGCCGGCGGTCCGCGCATCGGCAATCTGCACGGTGGTGGTCGTGCGCCCGGCGGTTCGCACATCGCTCGCACGCTCAGCCCCGCCGGCGACGGCCGCGGTGATTTGGACGGCGGCCAAACGCTCTGCTCGGGTAGCATCGACGGCGTACAACGCGACCCAGAGCGTGTCGCCACGGTGGCGAGGCGCGCGAGGAAACGCGACCGCGCGCGGCAGATACCCGGCGCGCGTGACCTGCAGGCTGTCGATGTGCAGGCTGTCGACGTGCGTCGTATGCACGTGAGCGCACGCACCGGCGATTCGACGAGCCGCATGTGCCGCATGTGCCGCATGTGCCGCATGTGCCGAGCGTGGCGCAGGCCGCGACGTGAGCTCGCCGCCGATCAGCGGCGCTCGCGTACGCGCATCGGCCACGCAGATCGTGACGGAATCGAGCGGCGGCTGGCTCGCGTGCGCGACCACGCTCGCCAGCAAAAACATCAGGACGCTCACGACGACGGTCGCTCTCGATGACGGCCGCGTCCCCGTAGCGGTAGCAGCGCCGGCGCCCCGACGGCGGGATCCCGGGTCACCACCAGCGGCCACTCGTACACGCGCTCGAGAATCTCGCCACGCATCACACTGTCGGCGTCGCCAGCAGCAGCCACGGTGCCGCGATGCAAGAGCACGATATGCGACGCGAACCGTGCCACGAGGTTGAGCTGATGACTCACCAGCAACACGGTCTGTCCTTGGCTCGCGAGCTCGTCGAGCAACTCGAACACCGCCATCTCATGCGCGATGTCGAGGAAAGTGGTCGGCTCATCGAGCACCAGCACCGGTGCCGCTTGCGCCAAGGCGCGAGCGATGCGCACCCGCTGCCACTCGCCGCCGGATAGCGTGTCCGTGCGTCGACCCATGGCATCAGCGATGCCTGCGCGATCGACCGCGCTGACGACGGCCGCGCGATCGTCGGCACTCATTCCGCCGAACGCACTGCGACGCGCATGCCGGCCGAGCGCGACGAACTCCTCGACCCGCAGCGGGAGCACCGGCTCCTCGCGTTGCGGTACGATGGCGATGCGACGGGCGAGGTCGCGCGTGTCGAGCGCGGCCACATCCACGCCGCCCACGGTCACGCGGCCAGACTCCAGTGGAACGCGGCGCAACAGCGTGCGAACGAGCGTGCTTTTGCCACTGCCGTTCGGCCCCACCACGGCGGTCATCGTTCCCGGTTCGGCCACCACCGACACGTGATCGAGTGCGCGCTGCGCCCGACCGGCGTAGCGGACGCTCACGTGGTCAAACGTGAGCGCGGCTCCCGGCTCCGTTCCGGGCAAGGCGCGGCTCATGCGGCGAGCCGCCGCAGACGCAGCAGGAAGAAGGGAACGCCAACCAAGGCCGTGACGGCGCCCAGTGGCAGATCGGCGGGCGCGCGCAGCGTGCGTGCCAGCAGGTCGGCCGCGACCAGCAGCACCGCCCCGTACAACGCCGACATGAGCAGCATCGGTCGATGTTGACGTGCGCCGAGCGCGCGCGCGATGTTCGGCACCACCAATCCCACAAAGCCGATGAGCCCAGCGGCGGCCACGGTGGCGGCGGCGAGCCACGATGCCACCAGGAACAGCTGACGGGAGACCCGGTCGACATCGACGCCGAGCGCGGCGGCCGGCTCGTCGCCGAGCGAAAGCACATCAAGGTCACGGGCACGCCATATCAGTACACCACCGAGCAGGAGCAGCGCGCCGGCGCCGCGCGCAACGGCGGGCCAGGTGGCGTCGGCGACCGAACCCATCATCCAGAAAAGCGCACCGCGCAGCCGCTCCGGCGGCGCATCGGCGAGTGCCACGAGTATTGCGGCGTTGGCGAACGCGCCGACAACGACACCGGCCATGAGCAGCAGCTTGGTATCGGCACTACCGCCGACGACACGCGCAATCGCCGTGACGACGACCGTGGCGATGCCGGCACCGATAAACGCGAAGGCCGTGATGAGCGCGGGCTGCGCGACGCCGAACGCCATCGCCGTGACCGCCCCGACGGCGGCCCCGCCGGACACGCCGAGCAAATACGGCTCGGCTAGCGGATTGCGTAGCGTGCCCTGCAGCGCACCGCCACTACTGGCGAGGCCGGCGCCGACCAGCGCGGCTAGCAGCACACGAGGAGCCCGTAGGTCGCGCACGATCGCGATGGTGGACGGATCTCCGATACCGCGCAGCGCGTTGACGACATCGCCGGTGGCAATCGGTACCGCGCCGATGGAAAGCCCGAGTATCACCACAGCGAGCAACAGCAACGCGCCCACTCCCCAGGCAAGCCAGGACGAGTGTGCGGCGTGATCCTCACGGAGGCGCGTGGTCGCGATCACTTCAGCGAGTCGCGCAATTCGGGGTGCAGCGCACGAGCCAGCTGCACGGCGGCCATGCCCAGTACGACGGAGGGGCGACCGGTCACGGCGGGATCCTGCACGATGAATCGTTGTTCACGCACCGCGCGGACTGCCTGCCACGACGGGCTGGCGGTGAGCTTCGCCGCGCGCGCAACACCGGTTACGACGACATCGGGATTGCGCCTGGCAATTTCTTCGATCGAGACTGGGGGCGAGGGCGCGCGCATGTCGTGAAAGACATTGTCCGCGCCAGCGATCGTGAGGAGTTCATCGATGTAGCTGCCGCCACCGATCACGAGCAGCGGGAATTCCCAGGCTGGCCACACAACCCTCGGCCGCGGTCGCGACGCGGTGAGCGCGCGAACGCGGTCGAGCGTGGCCTGCACGGAATCGCTCACGATCCGGGCGCGGACGTTGGCGCCGACGGCACGGCCGAGCACCGCGAGCAGGCGGTGAAAGTGTGCGATATGGTCGACGCGAAGCGCGATGGTGCGCACACCGGCCCGTGCGAAGGCATCGGCCGCGGCGCGATTCTCCGCGGTGGCGTAGAGCACCACAAGCGTCGGCCGCGCGGACAGCACGGCTTCGATGTTCGGACGAATACCATCCCCAAGGGCCGCGATGCGACTGACGTCTTGGGGATACTCGTCCCAGCGCGAACGACCGACCAGCAGCGAGTCGGCACCGATCGTGAAGATCGCTTCCGTGGCGGCGGGATTGAGCGATACGACGCGGGCGGCGAAGCGGGCATTGGTGGGCAACGGCGCACCAAAATCGTCGGTGTCCGCGGCGAACGCGCCGGCGGCCGCTACCGCGCGTGCGTCGCGTTGCTCCGCTGTACCGGTATCCGAGCGCGAGCAAGCCACGGCGCCGATGACCGGCAACAGGACCACCAGCGCACGGCGTACCAATCGTGGGTGAGGATACAAAAAGGCGTCCTCTCCCACGAGAAGACGCCCGAGCACGCGTGCCCATCGCACGGTACAGAGCGACGACACGTGGCGCGAGCCCCCCCTCGAGGGTCTTCGTCCGAGAATGAGCGCCGGTCGTCTCCTGGCTCCGGGTCGCTCCACTCGCCTTCCCGACCCGAAGGTCAGTGGCATCGTGAGTGTCGCTGCTGCATCGCGTGTGACTGGTCGCGTTGCAGGTCCCGTTACAGTGGCGGGGCCGCACCGGCATTGAACCGGTTTCCGTGTCCTGCGCTCTGAAATCAGTTGTCATCGCGCCGAATGCGCGACAACAGGAACCTACCTTCGCGTTCCCAGGTCGGCAAGCGCCGCGGCAAGGGCGCCCTTCAGTTCGGTGCGGCGGGTGTTGTAGGCCTGCTTGACCGTATCCGACGGCTCGGCGATACGGGCGTACGTTTCATCGAGGGCGGCGATCTCCTGCGCCAGACGTTCGTGCCATGGCGCATCCGATTCGCGTGGACGCATGGTGGGCTCGACGGCTACACGACTCGCCGCTCGACGCTGCATGGAGCGCATGAGCACGACCATCATGAGCAGGCCGATCGCCACCAGCAACCCGGCGATGTACAAGTTGCGCGCCGGGGCGCCCGACGACGGCAGTTCGATAATGAGTTCGGCGTTGGGCTGCACATCCTGTGACAGGAAGCGCCGGAAGGTGCGACCTTCGAGCGCGACAGGATCGACGTTGGCGAAGCCTTTCCCGGTGACGAATCCCTGCGGCTCTTCGAGGAGCACTTCGAACACGACGGCACCACCTTCGGCGCGCATGGAGAGCGGGAAGCTGCTATTCGGCACTTTGTACGAGAACGCGACTTGCTTGATTCCGGGCGCGATCGGCGAGTACACCGACACGCGACCGGGTCCCGCGACGAACGCATCGGGTGAAATCTCACCGTCGTTCGCGCGGACATCGAGCGCCGACGCGGGAATGGCGATGCTCCACGTCGGCATCGGCGACGTGGTATCAGTCGCCACGAGGGTGCGCAGACTGTCGTTCGACAATTCGAACACTTCGATAACCGTGCGGAACTGTGTCGTATCGGACTTGCCGACGATGAAATGCCGCCCTTTCACCGTAAGCTGAAACCGTACGGACGTGGTATCGAACACCGTAATCTCGGCATCATCACCACGCGACTCGGCGTTCTTGAGCGGCGGGGTGAAGTACGCGATACCGCCCCATGTCGTGGAAGCGAAGTAGACTCCGTCACCACTGCCGAACGGCGTGTACCGGAAGCGATAGTGCCCCTGCGCGTCGGTGCGCACGGAGTCGATCGGCCCAGCGGTGTCCTTTCCGACGCGATGCAACGTGACCCACGTGCCGGCGGCCGGCCCCATGCCGGTCGAGTCGGCGTTGACGTTGACCGGACGGCGCACGCGACCGTCAACGGCACGCGGTTGGGCGGTGAGCGCGGTTGCGGTCGCGGTTGCGGTCGCGGTTGCGACGACGAGCGTCAACGCGAGGAGTCGGAGGAACGACGGAAGTCGGGGCACGCGGAGGACAATCGGGTTGAGGGGCGGAAACGTCAGGGCGAGAACTTGCCGAAATCTTCCGGTCGCAGATTCTCGAGATAGGCCTTGAGTTGCTCGGCCGTCAGTTCACTGTCGGCAGTGTCGACGGAGAAATCGCCTTCGTCGGCGTCTTGGTCGTTGTCGACGGCCGTCAGCAGCGCGGCCGGCGCGAAGATCGGCGCGTCGAGCCGCAGCGCAATGGCGATACTGTCAGACGGGCGTGCATCGACCTCGACCACACCCGTCGGTCCGTCAATCTGCATCTCCGCGTAGTAGGTGCTTTTCTGCACGCGGGTGATGGAGACGCGGCGCAAGGTGCCGCCGAGTCCGATGATGAGCGACTTGCAGAGATCGTGGGTGATCGGACGTTCGCGCTTCACCTGATTCATCTGCATCACGATCGATTCCGCTTCCGGCTGACCGATCCAGATCGGAAGCACACGCCGCCCGCCTTTCTCGCGGAGAATGACGACATAGGAATTGGTCGCGCTATCGAGCCCGAGTCGGGCCACCGTGACTTCCACCATCATCGTTGTACCTCGTGCAGGCGAGCGCGAGGACGACGCGCGGTTCGCGCGGTGCACCACTCCGCACGCGTGGTGCGGAGTGGTGCACCGGCGCGACTCACCGGATCGCGCGCTTGAGCGCCGCGACGCGGTCGGTGCGCTCCCACGTGAAGGTGGTCCGGGCCGAGCGGCCACGACCCACGGTTTCAGGACGGCGACCGAAATGCCCATACGCCGCGGTCGCCTGATAAATCGGCTTGCGCAGATCCAAGTCGCGCGTGATGCCACGAGGCGTGAGGTCGAACACCGCGTTCACCGCCGCCTCGATCACGCGATCGGACACCACGCCGGTGCCGAAGGTCTGGACGTACACCGACACCGGCTGGACGACCCCGATGGCGTAGGCCACCTGCACTTCACAGCGCGTGGCCAGCTTCGCGGCCACGATATTCTTGGCCACCCAGCGCGCGGCGTAACAGGCCGAGCGATCGACCTTGGACGGATCTTTGCCGCTGAAGGCGCCGCCGCCGTGACGACCCATGCCGCCGTACGTGTCGACAATGATCTTGCGTCCGGTCAGCCCGGCATCACCCTGCGGGCCGCCGATCACGAAACGCCCGGTGGGATTGATGTGCGTTTTGAGGCGCTTGGGCAGATACTCGTCCGGGATCGACGCCATGATGACGTCGTCGAGAATGGCGCGGCGGAGCTTGGTGTTGGAGACTTTTTCGTCGTGCTGCGTGGAGATGACCACCGTGTCGACGGCAATCGGACGATCGCCTTCGTAGATCACCGACACCTGGGCCTTGCCGTCGGGGCGGAGCCACGGCAGCGAACCGTCCTTGCGCAACGCCGACAGGCGATGGGTGAGGGCGTGCGCGAGCTGGATCGGCAGCGGCATGAGTTCGGGCGTTTCGTCGGTCGCGTAGCCGAACATCATGCCCTGGTCACCGGCACCGCCGGTGTCCACACCTTGGGAGATATCGGGCGACTGCGCGTCGATGGTGCTCATGACCGCGCAGGTCTTGTTGTCGAACCCGAAGTTGGCGTCGGTGTAGCCGATCCCTTCGATCGTCTTGCGCACGATATCCGGCAGCGGCACGTAGGCCGACGTCGTGATCTCGCCGGCGATCACCACCAGGCCGGTCGTCACCAGCGTCTCACAGGCGACGCGCGCCGCGGGATCCTTGGCGAGGATGGCATCCAGCACGGCATCAGAAATCTGATCCGCGATCTTGTCCGGATGTCCTTCGGTCACGGACTCCGACGTAAACAGGTGACGATCGGCCACGCAGCACTCTGGGTAGAAGGTTCGTAGGAGCAGGTCTGGCGTAGACTAGTCCGCTAGGAAAGTGCGGGCAACCCGCCCGACTGGGCGGCCGCATCGAGCTCAGTCCGTAAGCGACGACGCAGCAGCGTTTCCGCTTCGCGTGCGGTGCTGGCGGCCAGTGCGGCCTGCGCCGCGTCCCGCGCCGCCGTCATGCGCACACTGCGAATGACGCGCTTGACCTCACCGACGGCACGCGGCGCGACGCTGAGTTGACGGATGCCCAGCCCCATGAGGGCGAAGACGGCCAGCGGCTGCGAGCCCATTTCGCCACAGACGCAGACGTCGATGCCGTGCGCCGCGCCGGTGGACTGCACCTGCGCGATGAGGCGCAGGACGGCCGGATGAAACGGGGTGAAGCGGGGCGCGAGGTTCGCGTTGCCACGGTCGACCGCGAGTGTGTATTGCACGAGGTCGTTCGATCCGATGCTGAAGAAATCGACGTCGCGCACGAGGGTATCGCAGGCGATGGCGGCCGCCGGCGTTTCGACCATCACCCCGAGCGGTACATCAGCGCGGAATGGCACGCGACGTTCCGCCAATTCGGCGACGGCTTCATCGATCAGCTGACGCGTCTCCCGGACTTCATCGACGGTGACGACCAGCGGCAGCATGATGCGCAGATCGCCGTGCACGCCCGCCCGTAGCAGCGCGCGCAATTGCACCTTGAACAAGTCGCGCTCGTCGAGACACATACGGATGGCGCGCCAGCCGAGGAACGGGTTGGCTTCCGTCGGGAATCCACCGACGGGCAGCTTGTCGCCACCGACGTCGAAGGTGCGAATGATCACGGGTCGCGTGCCGAACGCCTGAATCACCTTCTTGTACGCCTTGTACTGCTCTTCCTCGTCGGGCATGGTGGCTCGGCCGACCACGAGGAACTCCGTGCGCATCAAGCCCACTCCATCGGCGCCGCTGGTGGCGCCCATCTCCGCTTCATCAGGAATGTCGACGTTCGCGCGAATGACCATGCGAATGCCGTCGGGCGTGATGGCTTCGCTGTGTGCGATCTCTCGCATCTCGCCTTCGCGACCGGCTTCCTGTTCCACACGGAGGCGCGCGTCTTCGAGCTCATGCTCGGACGGCGCGATCAGGAGCGTGCCTTCGGCCCCGTCGAGGATCGCGATCTGGCCCGGCACGAGGAACGAGAGCGCGCTGCGCAGACCGACCACGGCGGGCAATCCCAGCGAACGGGCCAGAATGGCGACATGGGCGGTGGCAGTACCCGCCTCGGTGGCGATGGCGGCGATGCAGTTGCGATCGAGCTGCATCGTGAGCGACGGCGTGAGGTCGTGCGTGACGAGAATCGCGTTGGCGCCCGGCGGGACGTCGACGGGATCATGATCAGGGAGATCGAGCAACATGGACAGCACGCGAATGTGCACGTCCATGAGATCGCCGACTTTTTCGCGCAGCATCGGCGCCGAGTGGCGCGCGAAGTGCTGCCGCCATTCGAGCAAAATGATATCGAAGGCTTTTTCGGCACCGAGGTTCTGGCGGATCAGCGCTTCGGTGCTGCGCGTGAGTTCCCCATCGTCGAGAATGGAGACCTGCACATCGAAAATCGCCGCTTCCTCGGGACCCGCCTGCTGCTCCGCTCGCGCGCGCAGATGGCGCAGGCGATCGCGGGCGCGTTCAAACGCCTCGTGCAACCGCACGATTTCCGCCTCGATGGCGTCATCATCGATGAGGCGATGCTTCACTTCGGGCACCTCCCAACGCAGGAGGTGGACCGGTCCAACGACGATTCCCGGCGATGCAGGAATGCCGCGGAGCACTGACTGCATCAGCTCTCCCCGAACCGCGCGGCGACGAGCGCGGCCAGCGACTCCAGTGCATCGTCGGCATCGGGCCCGGACGCGCGCAGGGTGATCATGGCCCCGTGTTCGGCCGCCAGCATCATGACTCCCATGATGCTCTTGCCGTTCACCTCGAGGTCATCGCGCGAGATCGTGATGTCGCTTTTGAAACGCGAGGCGGCCTTGACCATCTCCGCGGCCGGTCGGGCATGGAGTCCATGCTTATTCACGATTTGAACCGAGAGTTCAGCCATTAACGGACCACCGAGTAGAGGACGAAGGCCGCGAGCAGGATAAGGACGACGCGCCATCCCTCGGCGCGTCCCTGGAGTCGCACGAGGAGCACGGCCAGGAGGGGCGTCACGACGGCGACGCCGACGGGGATGGGTGTCAACGGTGCCTGTCCGCCGATAGCACGATGGACGGCGAGGGGCAGCGCCAGTCCGCCCAACACCGCTGATACCCGTCCAATGTAGCGCGGACCGTGCTGAAGTACCGGATGGCCGAGGGCCGTCGCGACCCGGAGCCCGTGGCGCCAGCCGGCGCGCAGTCCCCATTCGCGCAGTCCCAGATGCCCCACGTTGTACAGGACGAGAAAACCGAGCACGACCACGAGCGCCGTGGCGCCGACACCGAAAAGCAGCAGGGCCACGAGTGAACAGGCCGGCAGCCACGACGCCCACACCAACCGGTCCCCGACGCTACCGAGGGGCCCGCAGAGGGCGGTGCGGAATCGTTCGATGCGCTGGGGCGCGACCTGCTCCACTTCGGCCCGGGCGAGCGCCCCGATCGCCAGCGCCGCAAGATACGGATGGGCATTGAAGTACACCGACTGTCGCGCCAACGCCTCGCGATACAGTGGTCCGTCGATCCCACCGGGAAGCTGTCGGAGGGCGGGTTCGACGCAGAACCCCACGCCGTTCCCGACGAGGATCTCGTAGTTCCAGGAGCCTTGAATGGCGAGACAGCGCAGGTACATGGACAGCCGCAGTTTGGTGTCCATCTGCGGTGCCGCCGCGAACCCGGCCACTGGCATGCTGATGGTGTCGGTGCGGAGGGGATCCTGGCTTAAAAATTCGTCAGGCACCGAGCACCACCATGAGCGTGCCGACGGCCAGTGAAATCAAGAAGAGCCGCCGAGTGCCACTGATGGCGTGGAAGTCTTTCCAGACAGACGCCGCGGCCACGGCCGCCACGCAGGTCACCACGATGGCCCGCGACAGGTCCTCAGGGACGCTCCAGCGTCCGTTTACCTGCACGGCCAGCAGATGCCCCGGGATGAAGCACACCGCGCCCAGCAGGGCCGCCCTGACGAGATCCAGGGTCATCCCAAAGACCTGCAGTCCGACCACGGTATTGCGATTGCCGGCGGCCAGTTGACCGAGACGCGGACGCGCAAAGCGAGCGATGATCTGCCGATGTTTGATCATAGTGAGTCCACCGATCCACGCGGTCGCGATCCCGAGGGCGACGGCGACGACGAACGCTCCGGCCAACGGCATCGCCCCAGCGGGCCCACCGGCGGGCCCACCAGCGGTGGCGCCGGTGGCGGCGACGGCACCGGCGACCACCGATGCGCTGCCCCATTCCGGATAGCGCGAGGCGCCGACCGGCAGGGCTTCGAGCGCGAGGCACTCGAGCGCGGCGCCGCACACGAGTCCGGCAAAGGGGGCGCCCACAAAGGCGCCACCGAGCGTGGCGGCCACGATCGGCCGCGAGATCATCGCCTGCGGAAAGCTGACGACGTCGAGTCCGATGACGCCAGCCAGCAGCGACAGCGGCAGGACGTCGAGCCACCACGTCGACCCGTTCATCAAGCGCCCGTGGTAGAGGCCAGCAGTTCGCCCAGCGGCACGGGGCGCGCGCTGGGCACGTCCTGCGCCGAAACGTCGACGCCCAGCGCGGCGATGTCGCGAAGCCCCTGCTCTTCGGCGGGGGTGAGAAACACGAAGCGCAATCGCTGCACGCGGCCGGGCAAGTGATGGACACCGCCCACGTTGACGGCGCGGATACGGCCGCTGGCCTGGCTGACGAGTCGACCCATCGTCCCGATATCGCCGACGAGTACAATGCCCGGCTCGGGGCGCTTTTGCAGCTCGGGGAGATGCGCCGCGGCATCGTCGACGGTGTAAAACTGCACGGACATCTCGGGGGGCACACCCATGCGATAGAGCTCCTGCTCCCAATCGCTGGTCGCGACCTCGTCATCGACCAGCACAATGAAACGGAGTTCGAGCGGCTGGCCCCACCCGACCACGACTTGGCCGTGAATCAGTCGATCATCGATACGATAAAGCGCGATGGGCATCGGTTCAGGCGCCGTGTACAGCCATCGACGCGCGTCCGCGCTCGAGGGACGCGTGCACCGCGACGATTGGATCGACCGATTCCTGCATCGCGAAATCGAGCAGTAACGAGAGGTTGATGCCGGTCACGAGCAACACGCCGGGGCGCGCCCGGATCATGCGGCGCACGGCCATGGTGCAGCTCCCGGCGGGCAGATCGGTGAAGATCACACGCGCCCCGGTGTCGTCGAGCGCGCGCGCGAGCGTGCCCTGAATGTCATCGAGACACAACCCAGTGTTGGACATGGCCAGAAAGGACGACCCCTTGCCGGTGATCTGCTCCACGGCGGAAATGATGCCGCTGGCAAACGATCCATGACCGGCGACGATGGCACGGACAGTCGCTGGTGCGACGTCGGTCGCGGTGTTCACGCGGGCCTCCCCATCACTCATCATCCTCCTGCAGGTATCGCTGAACGTCAGAGGTCCGACGCATCTGGCCAATCAACCGTTCGTTGAATGCCGTTGCCGAATCATAGCCGCGATAATACCGCAAGAGATGGTTCATCGCGATGACTTCGGCGATGACGGTGATGTTCTTGCCCGGATTGAGGTGCACGGTGATCTTGGGCACCTCGACGCCGAGGATATCCTGCGTCTGCACGTCGAGTCCGGTGCGGTCGACGGAAGCGTCGGCGTCCCACTCTTCTAGCACGACGACCACTTCGAGTCGCTTCTGCTGGCGCACGGCGTGAATGCCGAAGATGGCCGGCACGTCGAGCAGGCCGACGCCGCGGATTTCCATGAAGTGTCGCTGCAGTTCATGGCCTTTGCCGATGAGCACATCGTTGCCGCGACGCGAGACGAACACGAGATCGTCGGCCACCAGCCGATGTCCGCGCTCGACAAGATCGAGCACGCACTCCGACTTCCCGATGCCACTCTGGCCGGTAAAGAAAAGACCTACGCCGTACACGTCCGCCAGTGAGCCGTGCAGGGTGGTGGTGGGGGCGAACTGATCGGCGAGGTACGGCTTGATGAGGCGATAAAACTCGGCCGTTTTGAGGCGCGAGCGAAGGATCGTAACGCCCGCATCCTCGGCCAGCCGCAGCAACGGCTCGGGCGGTTCGAGGTGCTTGGTGATAAACGCGCAAGGGAGCGGAAAGCCGAAAAACTGCTCGAGATGACTGCTGCGCACGGGGTCGCTGAGCGACTGCAGATAGGTGATCTCGGTTTCGCCGAGGACCTGAATGCGCTGATACGGAAAGCGATTGAGATAGCCGGCGAGGACGAGCCCCGGGCTGGACGCCTCGGGGCTCGTGATCTCACGATCGAAACCGGCTGGGGAACCAAGCAGCTCGAGTTGGAGCGGATCCTTCATCCGCTCGAAGAGCGTGCCCACCGTGAGGCGTCGACTCACCCGGCGCGATCTCCGCCGTTCGAAACGCGCCGCGAGCGGCGCACGCGTGAGACCTGTCTTTCGAGTCGGTGCACGGCAGCACTGAGCGCCGGCGCGAACGCACGCGCATCGGCGTGCACGAACAATTCTCGGGCTCGCGCACGTTGCAGTACGATCTCGACTCGTCGAGTGTTACCATCGCCGACGAAACGCACGATGGCGCTCGCGACGCGGTGCAATCGTTTCGCCAGGCGGATGACAGCGGCTTCGGCCTGTGCCCGGAGCGATTCCGTGACGTCGGCATGGTGCGCGTGCAGGATGATCTCCATCAGCGACCTTCCTCCTTGCCCACCACCTCGCGGAGGTGAGCTTCAGTCTCTGTGGCGGCGTTTTCCCAGGTGAAAGCCTCGGCGAAACGCCGCGCCGCGATCCCCAGGCGTTCGACGAGCGCTCGCTCGCCGCTGAGGTACCGCATCGACTCGGCCATCGCAGCGACATCGCCGTGCGGAACGAGAAATCCTGTCTCGCCATGCCGCACGGACTCACGAATCCCCGGAGAATTCGACGCAATTACCGGAGTGCCGCTTGCCGCTGCCTCGAGATTCGTGATCCCCCAGCCCTCTTTAGGTGATGCGAACACAAACGCCCAAGCCCGTCGAAGCAGGGCGCACTTCTGAGTTTCGTCAATACGTCCTAAAAACCGTACCCGCGAGGCCACGCCAAGGGTTCCCGCCAACTGTTCGAGTTCCGCGCGGAATTCGCCAGCCCCTGCGATCTCCAGTGTAGCCTCCGGAACGCCACATTGTGCGAACGACCGCAGGACAAGGTCGACCCCTTTGTACTTCTTGAGTCGGCCTAGGTAGGCAAAAACGGGGCGATCCGACCGAACCGAGGGGTCGGGCGTGTAGCTCGTGGTGTCGATGCCCGGGAAAATGACGCGAATCCGGTCGTGCTGCACCCCGCGGGAGACCAGATCGTCCCGGGTGCTCTCACTGATGGCCTCGAAGGCGCAGTGTCGGTACACGAACGGGAGCGGACGTTCCGCCAGCCAGACGGCAGTGGCGAGGGGCGCTGCCAATTCCTGGAATGCCGTGCCACCGAACAGGTGCGGGACGAGCGCCACGACGGGAGGTGCCTGCCACCAGGGAGTGAACACCGGCACCTTATTGATATCCTCGACCAGGACGTCGAAGTGCTGGTTGGCGAAGTGCGCGTGCCAGTACTTGCGAACGAGCAACGGGAACGTCGCCCGCGTACCGACGCGGTACACCTCGATGCCATCGAGCGTGGCGCGCGGGGGGCATCCTGACCAGCCGCCGCAGAGCAGCATGACGTGGTGACCACGGGCTGCCAGCCGGCCGAAGATTTCATGGAGATGGATCTCGGCCCCACCGGCGAGCGGATTTTCCCGACACTGCCAATTAACGACGGCGATCCGCAGCCGGTCGCCCGGACGTGCGGCGGTGTCGGTCACAGACGCCCGAGCTTGCGGGCGTAGGCGTCGAGCACGCCGTTCACGAAGCGTGCGCTGCGCGTGGTGCCGTAGCGCTCGGCCAAGTGAACGGCCTCCTGGAGGACCACCTTGACCGGGGTCTCGTTGCGATCGAGTTCGGCGGCGGCGAGGCGCAGCACGCTGCGCTCGATGGCACCCAGTCGTTCGAGTCGCCAGTTGTTGGTGACCTGGGCGAGGTCGGCATCGAGTTGCGCACACTTGTCGGCCACCGTGGCCACGAGGCGCGACGCGAACTGCCGCTCGCCGGGGTCTACCGCGAGATCGTCGAACACGTGCGTGGCGATCTTTCGGAGCTGGGTCAGATCACGGAGATCGGCCGCGTACAGCGCCTGCAAGGCACGGGCGCGCCCGCGAGTTTCCACGCGTTCCACTTTCGTGGCCGCACGATTGCCACGCGAGCGGCGTCCGGCGCGCGGGGCGAGGGGCTCCTGGACCGGCGTGTCCCAGAACGCGTCATCTTGCATGTTGCTCACTATTCGTCCCCTTCGAACTCTTCGGGGGGCGTCAGCTGATCGAACAGGTCGAGCATCTCGAGCGCTGCCATGGAGGCGTCGACGCCCTTGTTGCCGTGTACCCCACCGGCGCGGGCTTCGGCCTGCTCCATGGTGTCGGTCGTGAGCACTCCCATCGTGACCGGCACGTCGAAGTCACGCATGGCATCCATGAGGCCGCGCGAGGTTTCGCCGGCCACAATGTCGAAGTGCGGCGTATCGCCACGCACGACCGCGCCGACGGCCACGGCGGCGTCGTACCGCTCGGTGGCGAGGGCACGGCGCACCGCGACCGGGATCTCCCAGGCACCGGGAACCCAGAGGACGTCGATGTCTTCGAACTTCACACCCTGCCCTACCAACGCGCCGACGGCTCCTTCGGCGAGGGGCATGGTGATGCCCTCGTTGAAGCGACTGGCGACGACGACAATGCGGCGACCTTCACCGCGCGGACTACCGTTGAACTCGGCCATCAGGAATACGTCTCAGATTGCGAACAGGTGACCGAGTTTGGTGCGCTTCGTTTCGAGGTACGAGGCGTTTTCGTCGGTGGAGGGAGCTTCGATGCGAACCCGATCCTTGAGGATCAGACCGTAGCCATCGAGGCCCACGAGCTTGCGGGGATTATTCGTGAGCACGCGAATGGAGCGCACCCCCGTGTCAAGCAGAATTTGCGCGCCAATGCCGTAGTTGCGGAGATCGTCCTTGAAGCCGAGTTGCTCATTGGCTTCGACGGTATCGGCGCCTTTGTCCTGCAGCTCGTACGCCTTGAGCTTGTTGAGCAGCCCGATACCACGACCTTCCTGATCGAGGTACACGATCACGCCTTTACCCTCGGCCTGAATCATCTGCATGGCCGTTTCGAGCTGCCAGCCGCAATCGCAGCGGCGCGAATGGAAAACGTCGCCGGTGAGGCACTTGGAGTGCATGCGCACCAGCACGCCTTCGCCCTCCGCGACGTCGCCGTACGTGATTGCGATGTGCTCGCGCGCATCGACGTCGTTCTTGTATCCGACAATGCGCCATTCACCGAACTCGGTGGGAAGACGCGCTTCGGCAACGCGGTGCACCAGTCGCTCGTGCTTGAGGCGATAGGCCACCAGCTGCGCGATCGTGATGAAGGTGAGGCCGTGCGCCTTGGCGAAGATTTCAAGCTGCGGGCGACGAGCGGTGGTGCCGTCCTTGTTCAGGATTTCGCAAATCACACCGGCCGACCGCAGTCCGGCGAGTCGCGCGAGGTCCACCGCCGCTTCGGTGTGCCCAACGCGCTGCAACACGCCACCATCGCGTGCCCGCAGCGGGTGAATATGTCCCGGCACGCGCAGATCTGCGCGCGTGCTGTTGGGATCGACCGCGACGCGGATGGTCGTGGCGCGATCACTGGCGCTGATGCCGGTACTCACACCGTACTTCGCGGCGGCGTCGATGCTCACGGTGAAGGCGGTGTGCATGGCTTCGGTGTTGTCATCGACCTGCATCTCGAGGCCGAGATGATCGGCCAGCATATTCTCCATCGCGAGACAGATCATGCCCTTCGCCTCGAGCATGAAGTTGACCATCTCCGGCGTCACCATCTCGGCGCCGCACACGAGGTCTCCTTCGTTCTCACGATCTTCGTCATCGGCAACAATGATGAACTTGCCTGCAGCGATATCGGCCAATGCCTGCTCGACCGTCCCGAACGTCATCTCCTGCGCCTCTTCGCCCGCTGCCGTCATGCGACTTCAACCCCTGCGCTGCGCCAAGGCGTCAGCAACCGTTCGACGTGCTTTGCGAGCACATCCGCTTCTACATGCACCCGGTCGCCGGCGACGAGTTCGCCGAGCGTGGTGTGCCGTTTGGTGTATTCGATGATGGAGAGCTGCACGCCGTCGGCGTGCAGGGCATTCACGGTGAGACTCACGCCATTCACCGTGATGGAGCCGTGCGCCACCATGAGCGGACGCAGCGCGACGGGAAGAACGAGATCGACGAGCCATGCATCGCCGACCTGTTCGGTCCGCGCGATCAATCCGAGGTCGTCCACGTGCCCGAGCACCAAGTGGCCGCCGAGTCGATCACCGAGGCGCATGGCGCGCTCGAGGTTCACGAACGAGTTGGCGTGCCACGCGTCGATGGTGGTACGGCCGAGCGTGGTGATGACGGCGGCCACGGTGAACCACCGGCTGCCGTCGTCGTGCACACCATGCTCCCGCACCGTCAGGCACGCGCCGTTGACGGCGATGCTTTCGCCGTCGTTCAGGTCGGTATAGCGGCAGCGGATGCGCAGTTCGCGCCCGGCCGGCGTGTCGGCGACGTGGGTGATAAATCCCAGATCGTCCACGAGCCCCGTGAACATCCTCTCGTCAGTCTCCAGAAACAGCGTAGACGGTCATCAGGTCGGCACCCAGTGCCTTCCGTTCCACGACGCGAAACCGCGGCGCCAGTCCAGCCCGCTGCGATGGGAACGCCGCAAAGGCCGACAACGCGCCGGCGCCGAGAATGACCGGTGCCTGAAAGATAACCAGTCGGTCGACGAGTCCGGCTTCCAGCAGCGAAGAAGCGAGCGTCGCCCCGCCCTCAACCAAGAGATGGCGGACGCCGCGGGTGCCCAACTGCCGCAGGGCCTCGGCGGCGGATCCGACGGCGTTGACCGCGACGCCGGCGGCGTGGAGGGCGGCTTCGGCGTGTGGACGCGAGCCATTGGTGAAATCGAGCAGCGGGAGCTCGCGAGCCGAACGGACCAGTTGGCTATCAAGCGGGAGTCGGGCGGCACGGTCGAAGACGACGCGCAGTGGCGGGAGACGCGGCGTGGCGGCATGGCGGACGGTGAGCGCCGGGTCGTCGGCGAGGGCGGTGCCAATCCCGACTGCGATGGCGTCGCATTCGGCACGGAGCTCGTGCACCGCGACGCGGGCTTCTTCGCCGGTGAGCCAGCCGGGCTGGCGAGAGGCGTCCACGATTGCCCCGTCGATGGAGAGCGCAAGCTTCAGCGTGACGAAGGGGCGATCGGCGCCACACGCGGCAAAAAAGAACGGGGCGTTCCGGTCGAGGGCCTCACGTTCGAGCATCCCACCGCGCACGTCGATCCCAGCGGAAGCGAGGCGCGCCGCCCCACCGGCCGCCTTGGGGTTGGGGTCGTGCGCGGCATAGACGACCCGCGACACGCCGGCGGCGATGAGGGCGTCGGAACAGGGTCCGGTCATGCCCGTGTGGTTGCAGGGCTCGAGCGAGACGTAGGCGGTCGCGCCGCTCGCCTGTGGCCCGGCTTGACGGAGCGCGGCGACCTCGGCGTGGGCCTGCCCGTACTCGGCGTGCCACCCTTCACCCACCACCACGCCATCGCGCACGAGTACGGCGCCGACCTTCGGATTGGGTGACACGCGTCCGGCCCCGCGTTCGGCGAGTTCGAGAGCGCGACGCATGAAGCGCACGTCGTCGGCCGATGGGGCCGCCACGTGCGCTTCAGGCGATGCGGGCCGAGGCCCGCTAGAATCGGAAGGCGATACCGAGCGATCCGTAGCGATATCCTTCATCGGCCTGTCGGCCGCCGAACTGATTGACGGTTTCCCGCACGGTGCCCTCGCCCGACCAGCCGTACTCGGCAACCAGCCGTGCGAGCCCAAGCCCGAGCGACGCGTTCACGAACGCGGTGTTTCGTTTCGTGGTATACCGCAGATTGGGAAGGTCGACGAGAAAGCGTTGGTTTGTGCCGAGCACCGTTTCGTTCACGGATGCGCGCATGGACGCCGAGCCTTCGATTTCGTCGCGACCGACACCGGCCGCAATCCCGAAGATCGCGAAGCGCTTGCTGGCGACGATGCGAATGGCGTTCGAAGTGACCGACGTGCCGGTCACATTGAGCGTGTCGTTATTCGGCGTATACCCGAGATCAACTGTGGGCATCTTGCGACGCATGTAACTTACACTGAGACCGGGAATGAACGACGATTCCTGCAGCGCACCGACGCGCAGCCCGTACTGGAAGGCGAACCCGCCATCCTTGGGAGCGACGTCAAAGTTCGATTCCTTCACCGACGGCAGATACGACGCACCCAGCAGCACGTCGACGCCCAGGGTATTGGTGAGGCCGAGCGGAATACCCGGGAAGATACCGATCGCGGCGTCGGCCGATGGCAATGGAATCGGCGTACGGGCGGCACCGAAATCGGAGCCGACGGCAGAACCGGTCACACTGATGGGTACCGAGTTCTTAGGGAGCTGCCCGTCAACGGCACTCACACGAAACGAGAAGGCGCGCTTGGGCCAGCCGCCCAACGTGCCGCCTTCACCGAGCACGGGATTGCCCGACGACACCGCGATACCGATCTGCGGCACCACAAAGCCGAACAGGTCGCGCGCCTTCTGGCAGGCATCGGCGCCGGACGCCACGGCCGGCGTGACGGTGCACGGCCCCGCGGTGGTCTGGGCGGCGAGTGACGACGTGTGCAGTGCGCCGGCGACCGCGAGTGTCACGGCGGTAAGGCCGACGACGCGCCGCCAACGCGCAGGGGTGCGAGGACGCGCACTCATGTGATCACGCCATCGAGGCGCACGCGGCCGGTGCCGGGCACGACGACGCCACATTCCCAAGCATCGATCTCGCAGGCGGCGGCGCGCGCCATGATGTCTCGCACGTTCTCTTGTGCCGTGATGATGACCATTCCCACTCCCATGTTAAAGGCTCGGAACATCTCGAGCGGAGCAACAGCTCCCGCGTCAGCAAGTACCCGAAAGGTCGATGGGACGATCCACGAGGTCGTATCGACGCTGGCATCAAGTGTGACGGGGAGCGCACGATTCAAGTTGCCAGGCAGTCCACCGCCGGTGATGTGTGCCATGGCGTGCACCTGGCCCAGCACCGGCCTGAGACACTGCAAATACGAGCGGTGCACCTTGAGCATGACGTCGGCAACGGTGGCGCCGTTCGCATCCGGATAGGCGTCATGCACGCCGAGCGAGAGTCGATCACTGATGATGCGACGCGCCAGCGAATAGCCATTGGTGTGCAGACCGTCACTGGCGAGCGCGACGAGCGCGTCGCCCACGCGCACGTTCGCGCTGGTGATCACCTGCGACTCTTCCACGATACCGACGATGAAACCGGCGAGGTCGTAGTCCGGCGGCGTGTACACCCCCGGCATTTCGGCCGTTTCCCCACCGATCAGCGCGCAGAAATTTTCGCGGCAGCCCGCCGCCACACCGGCCACCACCCCTTCCACGACAGTCGGTAGCAGCTTGCCGAACGCGACGTAGTCGAGGAAGAACATCGGCACCGCACCCTGCACGAGAATGTCGTTGGTGCAGTGATTCACGAGGCAGTGCCCGATCGTGTCGTGGCGGTCCGCCTCGATCGCGATCTTGATCTTCGTGCCGACGCCGTCGGCGCTGGAGACCAACAGTGGCGCGCGATAGCCTTCCGGTAGGCGAAACATCCCGCCGAAGCCGCCGAACGCACCGCGCGCGCCCGCCGTCAGGGTGGACTGCACCAGTGTGGCGAGACGATGCTTCGAGTCTTCGGCGGCATCGATGTCGACGCCGGCCGATCGATACGTAAGCGGAATGTCGCCCGAGGTCACGCGCGAAGCTCCTCGTCGAAGGCCACCAGCTGACGGAACTCCTGCACCCGCGCGTCAATTTCGGCGCGTGTCACGTCGAGCAATCGACCGTTTGAAAACTTCTCGACCGCAAACGAACCCATCGCCGAGCCGACAACGACGGCGCGACGCATGGAGGCATCGCTCAAGTCACCGCTGGCGGCGAGGGACCCGATGAAACCACCGGCGAACGAATCGCCGGCGCCGGTGGGATCGAACACCGACTCGAGAGGGTAGGCCGGCGCGAAGAACACGCTCTCGCGCGTAAACATGAACGCACCGTGCTCGCCCTTCTTGATGAGCACGTGCTTCGGTCCCTTATCGAGAATCCAGCGCGCGGCCTGCACGAGATTGGAGTGTTCGGTGAGCTGGCGCGCTTCGCCGTCGTTGAGCGTGATCAGATCAACGTGACCAAGCAGTTCGATGAGCTCCGGGCGACGCGATTCAATCCAGAAATTCATGGTGTCGCAGGCCACGAGACGCGGCTGCTCGACCTGTTCGAGCACCTGCAGTTGCAGGCGCGGATCGATGTTGGCGAGGAACACGAACGGCGCTTTCCGGAACTGCTCGGGAATGTTGGGGCGGAAGTTCGAGAACACGCCGAGATGCGTTTCGAGCGTTTCGGCGGAGTTGAGATCGTGGCGATAGCGTCCACGCCAGCGGAAACTGGATCCGCTCACCTTCTCGAGTCCGGCCAGATCGACACCACGGTCGGCAAGCGGCTGGAGCAGATGAACCGGATAGTCGTCACCGACCACACCCACCAACTGAACCGGCGCGAAGTGCGACGCGGATGACGAGAAGTAGGTGCCCGATCCGCCAAGCACATCATCGGCCCTGCCGAACGGCGTCTCGACGGAGTCGAGCGCGACGGATCCGACGACAAGCACCTGACTGGCGGTACTGGGGAAACTGCTCACATGCGCTCCGGCGCGGACAGTCCGAGAATGCGCAGTCCGGCGGCGATGCCGAGCTGCGTGGCACGGGCGAGTACGAGCCGCGCGCGCGTGATGGCCTCGGGTTCTCCGAGGACGTGATGCTTGTGGTACCACGTGTGGCCTGCACGGGCCGTTTCCAGCAACCAGGCAGCAATGCGATGCGGCTCGAGACTATCGGCGGCGCCCTTTACCGTGGCCGGGAAATCGAGCAGCTGCTTAACGAGTTCCCGTTCGGCCGGTTCGGATAGCACGCCCAGATCGACGCCCTGTCCGGTGACTGTCGTGGCGTCGATTTCGCCGACGCGGAAGATGCCGCACATGCGGGCATGCGCCATCTGCACGTAGTAGACCGGGTTCTCTTCCGACTGACTGCGCGCGAGATCGACATCGAACACCAGCTGCGAATCGCCCTTCCGCATAAGGTAGAAATAGCGGACGGCGTCACGACCGACTTCGTCGATGAGGTCGCGCACGGTGACGTACGAGCCGGCGCGCTTGGAGATCTTCACTTCCTCACCGCCCTTCATGACGGTCACCATCTGGTGCAGCACGTAGTCGGGATAGCCCGTGGGAATCCCGATACGGAGCGCCTGCAGACCGGCACGCACACGGGTGATCGTGCTGTGGTGATCGGCCCCCTGCACGTTGATGGCGCGATGGTAGCCACGCTCCCATTTGGTCACGTGATACGCGACGTCGGGCACGAAGTATGTGTAGTCTCCGCCCTTGGCCACGCTCTTCTTCATCACGCGATCCTTATCATCGCCGAAGTCGGTCGTTCGCAGGAACAGCGCGCCGTCTTCTTCGTATGTATGGCCCGACTGCTTCAGCCCTTCGACGGTCTTGGTCACCGAGCCGTCGGTGTAGAGCGAGCTCTCCAGGTAGTACGTGTCGAACTTGACGCCGAACGCCTGCATGTCGAGATCCTGCTCGTGCCGCAGCGCGGCCACGGCGAAGGCCTGCATGGCGGCAAGATCGTTGCCCGCCGCGTCACCCGGATGCTCGGCCACATATCGTTCGGCGATTTCACGGATGTAGGCACCGTGATAGCCACCTTCGGGAATCTCGAGCGGGGCTCCACCAATGACGCGCACCTGTGCCTGCGTGCTTTTCGCAAGGTTCGCGATCTGCGCGCCGGCGTCGTTGTAGTAGAACTCGCGATCGACTGTCCAACCGGTGTACTCGAGCAGGGTGCTGATCGCATCGCCCAGTGCGGCCTGACGACCATGTCCGACGTGCAGCGGGCCGGTGGGATTGGCCGAGACGAACTCCACGACCACACGCGCGCCGTGCCCGATGTCGAGCCGTCCGAACGAATCCGGCGACTCGAGAATCGTGAGCAGTCCACGCGCTTGGAATCCCGGATCAAGCCGAAAGTTCAGGAAGCCCGGTCCGGCGATTTCCGCCGCCGTCACTCCGACAGTGGCCGTGTCCATCGCCGCGATGAGGGCTTCGGCGATATCGCGCGGCTTCTTGCCGAGCGGCTTCGCGAGCGTCATCGCAAGATTGGTCGCCCAATCACCGAACGACGGATCACGCGGACGTTCGAGAATGGGAGAAACGTCGTCAGGCGCACCAAGCGTGCGCGCTGCGCGCGCGAGTTCGGCGCGCAGGGCGTCGGCGTGAGTCACAGCGTTCGGGATGTCGAGAAGGGAAACGCGACGCAGGATCGCATCAGTCGGCGGAAGACGAGGACGGCGTGCTGGTCGAAGGCTTCGACTCGCTCTTGCTGTCGCTTTTGCTGTCGCTTTTGCTGTCGCTTTTGCTGTCGCTTTTGCTGTCGCTTTTGCTGTCGCTCTTGCTGTCGCTCTTGCTGTCGCTCTTACTGTCTTTCTTACTGTCGCTCTTGGGGCTGTCATCGGCGGACGAGGCCCCACCGCTGGTGCGCTGGTCCTTCTTGCCGTCCTTACCGTAGTCGGTGATGTAGAACCCGGATCCCTTGAACAGGAGACTGGCGCCGCCGGAGATGATACGGGTGGCGACTCCTGTGCCATCGGGCGTCGGAATACTTTCCGGAACTTCAGAGATCTTGAAGCGCGCCTCGATGAGGGACCCGTCGGGGCAGCGGAACTCGTAAGTTGGCATGGCTACGTTACTTGGCTAGGGTCAGACAGCCTTGAAACATAGCCGGGTCGGTCCCGGTGTTCAACGGGTACGGCTCAGGTCACCGTGAGGGTGGCCGCGCCCGGCGTGTAGATCACGGTGAGCGTGGTCAGATTGTCGGTGCGCTGCTCCGATGGCTGCCACACGCCGGCGCGGTCGAAGCGCGCGCCATGATTGGGGCACCGGAAGCTGCTGCCGTTCACCACGTTGACGGTGGTGCCGGCATGGGGGCAGCGCATCGAGAAGGCGGCGAAGCTGGTGGCGGTGAGACGCGACACCGCCACCGGACCACCATTCACGTTGCCCACGCTGCCGGCGACGCCACCGACGTTGGTCAAGGCGGGCCAAGCCGAGAGCGTGACCAGCAGTCCAGCGGCGGTCACGGTGAGTGAGACCATGACGGTGCGTGACGCGACGCCAGTCGCGCTGACGGTGATCGTGGCCGTGTAGCTGCCGGCAGCCAACGCGCCGGCACTCGCCCGTACCGTGAGGGTGGCCGGGGCGGACGTCTGATTGAGCGTGAGGGTGAGCCATCCGGTGCCGCTCGGTCCGTACGCCACCGTGGCCGCAAGCCCCTGGAGCGAGCCGCCACCGCTGTTGTTGCACTGCACAACCTGCGTGGTCGGCGTACTGCCAATGGGAGCCGTGAACGACAACGCGGAGGCCGAGAGCTGCAGCGCGGCCGGCGTGGTGGGATCCTGGACCAATAGCGAGACCGTCAGGGTCTGCGCGCCGTTGCTGATACCGGCGCCGGTGATCGACACCATGGCGGTGTAGTTGCCGATCGGCAGTGTGCCGCGCTGTGCCGACAGCGTGAGCGTACATGGGGCCGTGGCCTGACTGAGCGCCAGCGACAACCAGCCGGTGCGTTGGCCGGACCCGTAGGTCAGGGCGATCGCCAGTCCGCTCAGCACGCCACCGCCGCCGTTGGCGATCGCGATCGTCTGTGCCGCGGGAGCGCTTCCGGTCAGCGCGGTGAGAAACACTGCCGTGTTGCGGTCGAGACTCAGCACCGGCGGAGTGAGTGCACCTCCGATCGTGAGCGAACCGTCGCTGTTCTGCCGTACATCGAGCGCGGTGAGTCCGGCCGTGGGTTGTCCACCCAGCCACGTGCCGTCGTTCGCGAAGACGGCTTGGTGGTTCGGGCAGCGGAGGCCGGTGGACGTCACATCCACGATGCTGCCGCGGTGCGGACACACCAGCGAGACCGCGCGGAACTGCGCACTTCCCAGCCGTTCGACCATCACGGGCGCCGAGGTCCCGGACACGACCACGGTGCGGCCGCCCACGGCGGTCAATTCAGGGACCGTGGCCGGATCGAGGCGGAACGGTGCCGGGATCGCGTCGAGCACCTGTTCCGGCCCGCTCAGTACGCCATCGCCACAGCCCGATATGATCACCCCAAGCGAGAGCACGGACGCGGAGGCCAGAAACCCACGGCGATCGATGCGATGACAACTGCTGCAGGACGACGGCTCGAGCAGCGGCTCGGACGAAAGCGCGGGCAACGGCTCAGACGACGGATCGAGTGGCATAGATGGATGATAACCACAGACGGACTGCTGTCGAGTTCCGAGAGCACGGCCTCGTTCACCAATTCGTCACGTGAGGATCATCAGAGTGTCACGTTCTCGGCGTGCGGACCGGCGCGTCGTGCTGCATGTTGGCAAGGCGGTCGGCGCGCCGGTTGTGCCGATGGACTCTGCCAACCGTGCCCTGCTTTTCCCCACCGGAGTGCGTCGCGTGTTCTCAACCTGCCTGTACTGCCACAGTCCCCTCGGGCGGAACGAGGTCCTGGAGGAGTTTCCTGTGGGCCGTCGGCTCGCATTCGATGCGCGTCGCGGACGGCTGTGGGTGGTGTGCCGCGCGTGCCGCAACTGGAATCTCTCGCCGCTCGAGGAGCGTTGGGAGGCGGTGGAGGCCTGCGAGCGGCTGTACCGACAAACACCGGTGCGGGTGAGCAGCGATCAGATCGGTCTGGCGACGTTGAGCGAGGGGCTCGATCTGGTGCGGATCGGCACGCCGCTGCGGCCAGAGTTTGCGGCGTGGCGCTACGGCGGACGCCTCCGGAAGCGGCGCCTACAGTTGCCCGACGTGCGCGCGACCGCCACCGCATTTTTGAGTCAGGGTGCCGCGATGATGGTCGGCGCCGTCGCGGCGCTCGCGGGCGTCACGTACACGCTCACGAGTAGCCGCGACTGGAAGGCAGCCGTGGTGGACCCGCTCGAGCAGGTGGAGGCGCGGCTGCAGTATGACCGGACCATCGCGCACGTCCGCACGCCGGATGGCCTGCTCCGGCCGCTGCGGTTCAGCCATATCGCGCGACTCGAGATCATTGCCGAAGACGATCGACCGTGGCTCCTGCGCGTCGCACACGCGCAAGGGATCACCGATCTCGACCAAGCGCAGGCGATTCAGGTAGCGAGCCCGTTGCTCGCGCGACTGAACGCGCGCGGCGGCACACAAGGACAAGTGCTCGACGCCACGCGGCGCATTACCGAGGCCGGCGATGCCGAGCGATTCATCCGCAGCAGCAGTGCGCTGCGGGTCACGCGCCGTCAGAAAAACACCATATTCTGGGACGATGACGTGGGCGTGCTCGGACTCACGGGCACGGAACGCCTGGCGCTCGAGATCGCGATGAACGAGGACGCCGAACGTCAGGCCATGCAGGGCGAACTCGGCGCGCTCGAGGACGCGTGGCGTGACGCGGAAGAGATCGCGGAAATCGCCGACCGCATGTTTTTGCCGTAGGGTCTGGTCAATGTCGGGCGATGGATGCATGGCGAAGCGCTGACTGCACAGCGCTCAGAGCTCCGAGCTCAGTCGCCATCATGAGGGATCAGACTTTTTAATGGTGTGCAGACGCCAGCAACGACAGGGCACAGTTTCGAGTGGTTTGATGGTGTACGACCGTGCGTGTCGCGGTGACTGCCAAACCGCTCGGCACTGGGCACCGTGGGGCTCACGTCTGAACACTCTACGCCGTCTAAAAGTCTGCGCCTGCAGACGCCGACGGTCTGGCCCCTGACTCCCAATGAACGCGTCGTCGCGAATTGCCGCACTCGCGATCCTGACCGGAGCAATCTGGTCCCACGCGGCCGAGCATCTATCGCGTGTGGATGATCTCCCATGATTGACGGTCAGCGATGCGCGAGTGACGGTCGGTCGCTTGACGCGGCGGCAACAGTTACGGCGTGCCCGTCTGCCCGCGGATTTCCCCGCCCGGGAAGGTGGACGAGTGCACGTTCACGTACGCGTTCCCGGTGCGCAGCAACGTCATCAGTGAATCGAGCGCGATCGGCGGCTGTCCGCTGATTCCGCGAATATCCGTGGCCGTGAAGGTGCCGGTCAGCACGCCGCTATTGCTGGTTTGCGTCTGCTTCACCAGGTCGACCATGACGCCTGCCGTGGCCGTGAGTCCAGCGGGTCCGTGGATGTGCGCGCCGGTTGGAGTCGAGGCCAATCCCTGATAGGTGACGGTATAGGTCACGGAGGTGCCGTTGCGCGTGAAGAGCGCCGCGCCATTCGCACTCGTGGTCACCGGATTCGGTCGCTCGTTGGCGCCATTGAGCAGGGCCAGGATGCCGCTCGGCAACACGTTGACGGTACCCGACATGCCCGCATGGATTGTGCAGACATACGGATAGCTGCCCGCCGCCAGGAAGGTGCGGGCCACCGACGTGCTCGAGACTACGGGGACGTTGGAGGGTGCGCCGGCGGACTGAAAAATGACGTTGTGGCCGATGGTGCCGAAACTGAAGGTCACGACGCCTCCTTCGGCGAGCGAGGTCGTGGCCGGCGTGAACACATTGGCGTTCGTCGCCTCTACGGTGACAGCCGTGGCACCGCTGATCGGTGTGGTGACGGTGAGCGCCGCCGTCCCGGTTGCGGTGACGCCATCGCGCGTGAGGGAAGCGCCAATCGACGCGGCGCCTGGCGAGATGGCGGTGACCAGTCCATCGACACTCACGATCGCTTTGGTGCGATCGGCCGACGTGAACGTCACGCCGGTGACACCGGCGATGGCATTCCCACGCGAGTCGCGGGCGGTGGCCGTGAGCTGCGTCGTGCTGCCGATCGCTGGTGACAGCGCCGCTGCCTGCACGGCCAAGGTCGCGAAGCGCTGCGCGACATCGATGGTCACCGTACCCGAGACCGATCCGCTGGTGCCGGTGATGATGGCCGTGCCGTTGCCGGTGGCAGTCACTGTCGCGCTGGATCCGGACGCGGTAACCGTGGCGACCGAGGCGTTACTGGTTGTCCAGCTGACAGCCGCGCCATTGAGAGTTGCCTGACTCGCGTCCTTCACGACCGCGGTGAGTGACCGCGTGGCGCCGATCGCCGTGAGAGCACCGGTTTCGGTGGCACTGACAGCAACGGATGCGGCAACGGCGGTGGGCTTCGGCGTGGTGCCGCCGGCGCCGTCACTGCAGGCCGCGAGGGTGAACAGCAGCATCATGGTGCTGGCGCGTGTCGCTACGCGCATGCCGCGTACATCACGGACTGTAGTGGACATCGGTCGATCTCCCGGAAGGATAGAGTGGTGACGCGGACGCGCGTGACCACCGGTGTAGACTGAACTAGCGGCGAAACTATTCCCGCGGTTCCCGCAAGCCGTCGAGCCACTCGAGCAGGTAGGTCGCCGAACGGGCCCGGCTTGCCACGTCGGTCTCCGTCATCTTGGCAATGATCGCACCCAGCGGTGACGCCCAGCTGGACGCTTTCGCGTCCACGCTCGCGTCACTCAGACGTCCGCCGATCAGCGTGACCGGCATGTCTTGGCGATGGAGCGTGTGGCCGGCGAGGCACTCGTGAAGCACGACGCCCACGGCATAGAGGTCGCTGGCACTCGATGCTGGCGTACCGATGAGCTGTTCGGGCGCGAGATACTCAGGGGTGCCGACAGTGGCGCCGGCCAGTCGTCCGGTCAGTCGTCCGGCGAGGGCCGCATCACCCGTGCGCTGTGCTGCCTGCGCGCGCTGCGCCGCGTCGCGCAGCGCGTGCGCGATGCCGAATCCAGTGAGCTTTACCCGACCATCGGGCGTCACGCGAATGTTGGTGGGTTTGATGTCACCGTGCACCACCTGCATAGCGTGCGCCGCCGCGAGCGCGCGCAGGAGCTGTCGCGCCACGGCGATCACGACAGCGGCGGGGAGCGTACCGCGTTGACGCAGCACGCTGGCGAGGGACATTCCCGGCACGAAGTCTGTCGTCACGAACGGCACGCCGTGCGCATGACCGACATCATGCGGCCGAGCGACGTGCGGATGCACCACCTCGCTGGCGCGCGCGACGTCGACCGCGAGCCGTGCCCTCGCGTCGTCGTCGAGGAACAAGCGTTCCGGACGAAGCACGCCGAGCACTACAGCCCCCGCGCGATCGTGGTCGAATGCGCGAAAGAGCACGCCGCCGTCGCGCGCTCCGAGGACGGCCTCAATACGGTAGCGCTGCGCGACCACACGGCCGAGCGCGAACGGCGTCGCGTCGTCGCCAGCGTGCCGGGGCAGCGACAACGTGCGCTCGACGCGGGCGCGCCTGGGTAACAACGCCCGGGACGGTTCGGGCGCTGCAGGCTGCTCGCGCGTGCGCGACGAACCGTCGTCGGTCGCGGGAGCCGTGTCGCCCGGCGACATGAGGGCGCGCAGCAGTGCCTGCTCGTGCAGGTCGCGGCGCACGATGGATATTTCGTGCGCGAGCGCATTCAATGGAGCGTGTTCCGACTCGTTTGGAGCCATACGGGCAAATGCAGGCGATGTCGGCGCGGCCGCGCTGTCGCGGCCAAACTCTCGCAGCTCCTGGGCAAGCTGACGCGCCGGTACAGTCACTACACGTTGCGCGTACTTTGCGGCTGCAATGGCGAGCAGCAGCCCGAGCACGCCGGCGATCACGAGGGCGCGACGCAGGGCGGCGATCGCCGGCACATCCGCATCGGCGGGTCGTAGCACGAGGTAGCCGCCCACTTCAGTGCCGCCAGCGGTGTTGAGCGCGGTCGCATGCGCGATCCACGCGCGTCCATCGATGCTCAGGGGCGCCTGCCCCGACTGCCGACGTCGCACCGCCGCACGCAGCGACGAATCGCGCGTCATGGTTGACGCGGCCACGTGGGCGACGTCGTCGGCGGTGCGCACGTAGAATACCAACTCGCTCCCCGTCGCCGTCGCGATATCGACCGCCATCGCCGAGTCGAGCAGGCGCGTGGCCACGAGGACGCCGAACGGCGAACCGCCCGGCGCCGCCACCGGCACTGCCGTGGCCTGAAAGAGTGCGGAATCGCCGGAGCCACCGAAGCCGGTCATTACCTGACCTCGCAGAGCTCCTGAGATCAGCGCGACGTTCGCGAGCTGATCGCCGGACGCTGATGGTTCGTCGGACTTCGCCACCAATGTGCCCGAGGCATCCGTGATGAACACCCACGACGCCTCGAGCTGCTCGGCCGCTTCGAACGTCTGGTCGAGGATATCGTCACGACGACTCTCGGCGACTAGCGTGCGGAAGTACGGCCCTTGCACGAAGACGCGAGCACCGCCGGCGAGACTACGACCGCGACCGGCAAGGAGCTGCGCCACCAGATCGGCCGATTGCTCCAGCGCGCGGACGGTACCGGCGTTGGCGGTTCGGCGCGCCTCCGTGCGCGCCACCGTGAACACCGCGCCCAACACAAGGGCGACGATCGCGACCGCTCCGACGAAAACGCGCGCGGTGAAGTGCATTGCCGGCGCCGTCAGTATCGGTCAGCGCGCGAGGTCGCGTATGGCTGGCCGAACTTATTCGTGTGAGGCTTCGGTACGTAGCCTCGTCCGTCGAGCGCGACCACGATATCGGACAGGCCCGCGGCCGGCACCCTGATCGTTTCGACATGCTCCGGCGCGCGCTCATGCCACACATGTAGGCGCCACGTTCCGGCTGGCACTCCTGAAACGGTGAAGGTGCCCGACGACTGGGCACGCGATACGTACGGCGTGGGCACGGCGACCACGTAGCTCACCATGCGCGCGTGGATGTTGCAATAGATCGCGTAGACACCGGCCTTCGGAAACGTGGCGGCGCGGTTTTTCCCGGTGCGATAGAGACCAAGGTCGAACGCGCCCAGCGCGGAATTCGAGAAGACGTTATGGCTGTACGGGTCCTGATTGGGGAACGCCACGGCACCACCGATGCCGATGGTCTGTACGCGCGGCACGAACTCGCGCCGTCGCATGCCGACCGACGCCTTGGCCGTGGCCGACGTCGGTGCGCTCGCCCGCTCGCCGTCGGCCTCGAGGTAGATCACGGCGTCGGTGAGTATCGCGGACGACCCGGTGGCCGTCTCGATCACGCGCAGCTGGCCGCGCACCGCACCCTGCGCGTCGAGTCGCGCCGGCACGGTGCAACCCGTGACCAGCGTGATGACCCAGCAGCGTGCCGCGAAGCCGAGGCGCGCTGTCATAACTCGATCCCGAAACCGATATTGAGATGACGGGCGTGCTGCCGTCCGGCGGCATAGCGGGTTTGCAGATCGCGCAGTTCAACCGAAAACATGAGCGGTTGCGACGGGCGCCAGATGGCATGCACCGCACACACACTATTGCGACGACGATCGGCGTTGCTCCCGAGCACCCGATCGGTGCCACAGCCTACGCCGGCGATCACTCGTGGATGCCACTGGGCATTGAGCTGCACCCACCCCGCGGCGCTCGTGAGTGGTACGCCCGGCTTGTCGACGGTGTTGCCCAACACGCCGAAGTTCTGTCCGATGGCGGCCCCACCGAGTCCACGCAACAGACGCCCCCGATACGCTTCGCCTCGCAGTTCGACACCGTGCCCCAGCGCAGCCCGCGCATCGGCACTGGTCGCCCAACTCGTCATGTTCGAATCGCCGACCGCACGCAACCAGCCCGTGTGGGTCCCGAGGCCGATCTCTCCGCCCTCCGGCAATACCGTCTGGAGTCCGGCCACATCGTCAACACCGCCCCAGCGAAGACGGGCCCGTGACTCGAGCGCTGGTCGACCACTCAACTGTCCCGCATCCGGTCCGGCGGCATCGGTCACGTGACGCTCGGCGCTAAACGGTGACATGACCGCCCCCTGCAGCGCGATGGAGATCGGCGTCGCGCCATTGTACCGCCACAGTTCGCGGGTCAGGCGAAGCTGCGGCAGCCAGTTCCACAAGTTCCCCGCGGCCGCGAAGGTGGGAATGGCCACGCCCGCTGCCGTAATCGGCGTGAGCTCGGAGATGAGCGGTGTGTCCATGCCGACCATCACTTCGGTGCGTGGCCACACCAGCATCGCCCGAGCCGTCCGCAGTCGCGGTTCGGGAAAGAGCGGTGGATTGGGATCGAGTGCCCGCGAAAAAAAGTCGAGCTCCATGTCCGCGAGGAGCACGCCCCCCAGGACACTGTCCACACTCACACTCGCACCGAGCACCGACTGACGCATGGACAGGCCGAGTGACTGTCGGCCCGTGGAGCCCAAAAGCGGATCGGCCGGTCGCGCAACGGCGGCGAACGTCGGCACTTCCGAGCTCGAGCCGGTGCCCGCGGTGCGCCACCCATTCACGATCAACCGCGCCGACAGCTCGAGGTGCACGCGCGAGCGCATGCGCACTTGCGTGGCGGACTCGGTCGCGACCTGCTGCCGCAGTAACGCCAACGCCGCCTCCGTGCGCGCCAATCGCGCCGCCAGCGAATCGAGCGTGATGCGTGCGCCCGTGGGATCGGGGGCCACTGAGTCGCGAAGCGGCCGCTCCTGCGCGAGCAGGCTGCGGGCGCTGACGATCAGCCATATCGCTGACCACCACAGGACCCATCGACGTGAAGTAGCCACGTTTCCAATCAGCGCTCCGATCGAATCGAGCGCAACTCGCCCAGACGTCCATCGGCGGCACCGACGGCGCGCACCGACGGCGCGCGCACCGCCGTCCCGTCAGCGCGCGCGCGGATGCAGCGCCACGAGCGCCGGCCACGGCCGGTCGGCGACGACAATGGAGCTTCCCTGTCCCGACGACCACGCAAGAAGGCCGGCGCCTGGCGACTCCGACGCGATGGCGCGACCCTGGGCGAACGCACCGCGAATGGGGAGCGAACGAAACAGCCATGCGTCGGAGACGACGTATTGCATCACGAGCGACTCCCGCCACTTGTAGGCGAGCACGGCTGCGATCTCGCCATCGAATTCGGTGGTCCAGACGGCGACCAGTTGCAGATCGGCACCGCGCAGCGGATCGACCGCGAAGGGGACCGCACGGCGAACCGTTTCGAGATCGCGCGCGCGTCCGGGCAGGTCGCGCGCGCTAGCCGCCCGGAAGTCGGCGGCCACAAGCTCCAGCAACGGGACCGACGCGCTGACCGCGAGCGGGGCCGGCTGGAGCACGACGATTGCTGGTGCACGACCGCGCACGCCGAGGAAGAGAGCGACGGCGAGCACAGACGCGACAACGAGGACGCCCACGATCCATCGACGTCGGCCCGCCGCCGCCGCGAGGGGTGCCTCAGGCGCCGAGTCGATCGACGCCGCAGGCATCGGCGACACCGCGGGTGCCGCCGCGATGGCGGCGCGCCATCGTTCATCGAGCGCGGTCGAGACGGCGGGACGTGTCACACGCGACAGCCGGGTGACCAGACTTTGATGGACCGTAATCTCGCGACGACAGCGGCCGCATCCAAGCAGGTGGGCATCGATCTGCGCGGTCGTTTCCGGCGGCAACTCGCCATCGACGTACGCCGCAAGCAACGTCGCCAGGACCTCGTGTCGCGCCTCGCGTGTCGCGTCATCCTCAGGCACGGCTCGGCCCGCGGCCAACGCTCCGAGCCACTCAGTCATGATGTCCTCGGCGTTCGGCCACGACTGCTCCGCTGGTCGCGGCGACCACCATCGTCCGTCGAACCCAGGGCCCACTGCTGTCGACGTTCCATGATGACGCCGGCGAGTAGCCGGCGACCGCGCGAAATCCGGCTCATCACCGTGCCGATCGGTACGCCGACGATGTCGGCAATCTCGTGATACTTGAATCCTTCGATGTCATGGAGCTCGACGGCCGACGCGAAATCCTCGGGGATCGCGTCGAGCGCCAAGCGCAGCATCTCCTCGTCGAGGCGCGCGACCACGTCCGCAAACACCACGTCGGTATCGGTGGAGACGAACTGCTCGTGTACGTCTTCGAGCCGCGACATCGGCACGAGTCGGGCGCGTCGACTGGTGCGATCGAAGGCATCGCTAAGAACGGTCCGCAAGATGCTGAACAGCCACGGCCGCACGCGCGCAGGATCACGCAGTTCATCGAACGCGCTCCACGCCCGCACGCACATATCCTGCACGGCGTCCTCGGCATCGCTGAACGAGATCGTGCGTCGCGCCGCGAAACCGAGCAGGCGATCGAGGTGCGGACGCACAAGCTCCTCATAGCGCTGCTGCCGAAGCGCGAGGTTGCTGCCCGAAACGGAAGTCATATGGAGGGTGACGGGGCCATGACGCAAACTATTCCCCGGGCGGGGAGCCTGCTGGACAGCCTCCGTCGACTCCGGCAGCTTGCGGGTATGTCTTTTCCCCGATCCTTCGTGTTTCCGCGTGCCCGCCTCGTGGCCGCGGCCGTGCTCGCATGCGTGGCGCCTGCCCCCCTTGACGCTCAGCAGCCGAGTCTTATCGGTCCGGGCGTCTCGGCCAACCTGGCCCGCCTCCGTGAGGCGCAGGTGACGGACGTGGCGTACGACCTCGCCCTTCGCGTGAGCGCCGGAGACACCGCCGTTGGCCGGGTCACGGTGTCCTTTACACAGCGCGTGCCGGGAGACGTGGTGCTCGACTTCCGCGGCCTCTCGGTGGGCGACGGGCGGATCAACGGCTCGGCGTGGCCCGACGTCGCGACGGCGTGGAATCGGCACCACCTCGTCATTCCGGCGGCGCGCCTCCGCCCCGGCCGAAACGCGGTCGAGGTCGGGTTCTCGACACCAGTGGCCCAAGCGGGTGCGAGCATCATTCGCCACCGCGACGCCACCGACGGCAATGTGTATCTGTACACATTGCTCGTGCCGTCCGATGCCAACTTGCTCTTCCCGTGTTTCGATCAGCCCGATCTCAAGGCCAAGGTCCGTCTCGCGCTGACCACGCCGACCGCCTGGCGCGCGCTGGCCAATGGCGCGCAGATCGGCGCCGACACTGCCGGCGCGCTGGTCACGCATCGCTTCGCCGAAACGCGGCGTCTCAGTACGTATCTCATTGCGTTTGCGGCCGGCCCGTGGGCCAGCGTGACACGCGCCGTCACGACGACCACGAAGGCGGCGCCGGTGCCGATGTCGCTGTATATGCGACAGTCACGCAAGGCCGAAGCCGAGAGCGACACGCTGATCGAAATGAACGCGCGAGCATTGCGCTGGCTGGGCGAGTGGTTCGGTATCCCCTATGCGTTTGACAAATTCGACGCGTTGCTCGCGCCGGCATTCCCGTTCGGCGGCATGGAGCATCCGGGCGCGGTGTTCTACAACGAAGAGAGTTTCATTTATCGTGAGCGGCCGACGGTAACGCAGTTGCTCGGCCGACAGGCGACGACGTTTCACGAGGTCGCCCACCAATGGTTCGGCGACTACATGACAATGCGCTGGTTCGACGATCTGTGGCTCAAGGAAGGCTTCGCGACGTACATGGCGGCGCGCATGCAAGCCGATCTCGAGCCCAGCTCGAACGCGTGGAAGACATTCTATCTGCGCAATAAGCCGGTGGCCTACGCGACCGACGCGACGGCCGGTACGACACCGATCTGGCAACAGCTTGGCAACCTCGATCAGGCCAAGAGCAACTACGGCCCGATCGTCTACAACAAAGCGCCGGGCGTGCTCAAGCAGCTCGAGTATTTGGTCGGCGCGCCCGCCTTTCAGCGCGGCGTGCGGGACTTCCTGCGCACGCATGCGTACGGCAACGGCACCTGGCGCGAGTTGCTCGGCAACGTGGGACGCGCGGCAAAGCGTGATCTCACGACGTGGGGCCAGGCGTGGATGCTGCGCCCCGGCATGCCGGTGGTCGAACAGCGCGTCACCGTGCGCAACGGCGTCGTGCAGCGACTGGCACTGGTGCAGCGCGCCGCGCAGCCCGCGCTCTCCGGCCGCGGGGCCTGGCCGCTCAAGGTGCAGGTGCTGCTGTTCTACGCGAACAAGCCGGCGGTGCGCCTGCCGGTGGAAATGCGCGGCGACACGACCATCGTCACCGCGGCCGCCGGGCGGCCAGCTCCCGACTTCGTATTCGCCAATGACGGCGACTACGGCTACGCGATCGTGCTTCCTGACTCGATGAGCGTGCGGTGGCTCGAGCAGCACATCGGTCGTGTGGACGACGATTTTCTCCGCGCCATGCTGTGGGGATCGTTGTGGGACCTGGTACGTGAAGCGCGGCTCTCGCCGACACGCTACGCCGACATGGTGCTCCGCGAATTGCCCATCGAGCGCGACGAGCAGATCACGGGCACGCTGGTGGGTCGACTGGCCACGGTCATCGGTCGCTACACCGACAGCACGTCGCGTGAGGCGCTGCTGGCGCGCGCCGAGCCGCTGCTTCTCCGTGGCGCCGCCGACAGCGCACGCAGCTATGGACAGCGGAAAGCGCAGTTCGACGCGGTAATCGGGCTGGCACGTTCACGGGCATCGTTGCAGCGACTGGACGGGTGGCTGGATCGTGACAGCGTGGCGGGACTGGCGCTGCGCGCGCCTACGCGGTGGTCGATCGTGACGCGATTGGTAGCGCGCGGGGCACCGTCGGCGCCATCGCGCCTGGCGGCCGAAGCCCGTCGCGATTCCACGAGCGAAGGACAGCGTTTGGCGTTCGTGGCCGATGCCGCTCGCCCGGATTCGGCGCACAAACAGGCGCTGTTCACGCAGTGGTTCGCCGATGCGGCGCTCAACGAAGAATGGGTGACGTCGAGCCTGCGGAGCTTTCACGACGGCGATCAGGCGGCGATGACGAAACGGTTCCTCGTGCCGGCCCTCGATACGCTCCCGTGGATTCAGCGGAACCGCCGCATCTTCTTCTTGGGCAGTTGGCTCGGGGCCACGATGGGCGGGCAGAGCGATGCCGAGGCTCTGCAGCAGGTTGATCGCTGGCTGGCGGCGCATCCTACGCTGGCGGCGGACCTGCAGCAGAAGGTCCGGCAAAGCCGAGACGAGCTCGAGCGGACGGTACGGATCCGGCAGGCGTTCGGCGAAGCGACACCTCGTCCCTGACCGACGTCCTCCCACGCACGCCGCTGCCTCGTTTTCCGGGGCCGGTGACGGTATGTCCCAAACTGCGCCCTATCCCTGTCAGGCGCCTTTTGTGACCTAGCCCTGTGACGTTCGTCCGCGATACCTTGTTGTTAGTGACAACTGTCGGGGTTGTGTGACGCTTTCGTCCCAACCCGACAACGAATAGGCGGTTGACGGCGCGACGCGGGATTGTCGCGTCATCGGCCGTTGCGCTCCCGCTCGGCATTCCCCTCCATCGGAGACCCTTTATGGGTAGGTTTTTCTCGTTCGCCGCGGCGCTCGCGGTGGCCATGCTGCCGCTTGGTGCGGACGCGCAGACCCGAGATATCTCGGGCAAGGTGACTCAAGCGGTCGTCGGCACTCCCCTCGCTGACGTGACGGTCAGTATCGTCGGACAGCAGGTCGGTGTTCGCACGAACGAACGCGGTGAATTCCGTATGCGCGTGCCGTCGGGCGAAGTCGTCGTGCTCGCACGTCAGCTTGGCTACAAGCGACAGACGATCCGCCTCGGCGCGACCGAGAACACGGCGAATTTCGTCCTCGACAAGGACGTACTGCAGCTGGAAGGCGTGACCGTGACCGGTCAAGCCACCACGACCGACCGCAGGGTGGCGGCGACGGCCGTGGCGACGGTCAGCTCGCTCGAACTCAATCGCGTTCCGGCTCGCTCGGTGGAAAGCAACCTTGCCGGCAAGGTCGCCGGTGCGCGCATCTTTGAAAACGGCGGTGCGCCGGGCGGTGGTGCGCAAATCCAGATCCGTGGCGCCACGTCGGTGCTTGGACAGGGCGACCCGCTTTACGTGGTCGACGGCATCATCATTTCGAACGCGGGTATTTCATCGGGCCAGAGCGCCATCACGCGTGCGAGCGGCTCGACCGGTTCAAACCAAGACCAGGTGGTGAATCGATTGGCCGACCTGAATCCGAACGACATCGAGAACATCGAAGTGCTGAAGTCGGCCGCCGCCACGGCCATCTACGGATCACGTGCAACGAACGGCGTGGTCGTGATCACGACCAAGCGGGGAACGTCCGGCGCACCGCGCTGGAACCTGACGCAGCGCGCCGGAACGCAGCAGCTCATGCGCTCCCTTGGACATCGCCAATACGGCACACTGGACGATGTCAAGGACTTCGTTGGCGGCCCGATCGGACTCGCGGCGGCGACTGCCGCCTGCACCCCGACGTGCACGAATTACGACTGGCAGCAGCAGCTCTACGGCCGCACCGATCCGTCGTGGGAAACGTTGCTGTCGGCCTCCGGCGGCGCAAACAACACCCGCTACTTCGCGTCGCTCAGCGACCGTCAGGAATCGGGTATCATGATCAACACCGGCGCGCGTCGTACCGGTGGCCGCATCAACCTCGACCAGACGATTGGCACCAAGCTCACGGCGAGCATGGGCATCGACGTCACGCGCAACTTCTTCCAGCGCGGTATCGGCAACAATAACAATGCCGGTGTCAGCCCGACGTACACGTTCGGCTACACGCCGGCGATCGTCGACCTGCGGTCACGTGACGCGTCGGGACGGTACATCCGTATGCCGTTCGATGGCGGTGGCTCGGGCACAGCCAATCCGTTCGAAGTCCTGAACGCGATGCAGAGTGACGAGACGGTGTTCCGTCAGGCGGCAAACATCCGCCTTGGCTACGCGTTGGTCAGCACGACGCGCCACACGGTACAGTTGTCCTATCTCGGCGGCTTCGACCGGTTCCAACAGGAAGGCGTACAATACTCGCCCAACTATCTGCAGTTCGAGCCGGCCGACGGTTTCCTCGGCACGGCCGGTCAGAACAACGCGTCGAGCCTGCAGACCAACTCCGGCATGAACGCCGTGTGGACCTGGAGCCCGACGACGAAGTACATCACATCGTTCACGACATCGTTCGGCGGTTCGTACGAGCGTCAGAAACAGGACGTGTATCGCATCCGCGGTCGAGGACTGCTCCCGACACGCCGCACGGCAGCCGGCGCGCAGGACATCGCCACGGTCGACGACCGCTCCGAGTTCCGCGACCAGTCGTACTACGTGAACGAGCAGATGTTGCTGCTCGACGAAAAGCTGGCGGTCAATGCCGGCTTCCGTGCCGACCGATCGAGCGCGAACGGTGAGCGCGACAAGTTCTACACATTCCCGAAGTTCTCGAGCTCGTATCGTTTCGTGAAGCCGCTTACCGAGAAGATCGATGAGTTCAAGGTCCGCGCGGCGTGGGGCCAGTCGGGCAACCGCCCACGTTTCGGCGATCGCGACATTTTGTACGCCGACGGCGGCCTGATCGGCGGCAACAACTCGCTCGTGTCGGCCGGCCTGCTTGGCAACACCGGCATCAAGCCGGAAGTGATGAACGAGCTCGAATTCGGACTCGACGCGTCGCTCTTCGGCTCGCGCGTTGGTATCGAAGTGACGCGCTATCAGCGCCAGATCAAGGATCTGCTGCTCACGTTCCCGCTCCCGCCGTCGTCGGGTCTGGGCAACCAGATCATCAACGGTGGCCAGCTGGCCGTCCTCGGCACCGAAGGCGTGTTGTCGCTTGTACCGATCCGTCGCGGCAGCTTCGAGTGGACCAGCCGCATCATCTACAATCGGAACGCGCAGTTCACTGACAGTATCCCGGTGCCGGCGTTCGCCGTACCGGGCTCGTACGGTGCCGCCTACGGTCGTAACCGCATTCAAGCGAATACGCGCTCCTCGATGATCTGGGGCAACGCTCCGTTCGGTGTGAACGGCGCCACGCGCGACACGCTGCTGGCCGATGCGAATCCTATTCACACAACCACGTTCAATAACGACTTCTCCTTCAAGTCGTTCACGTTCTCGTTCCTCGCCGACTGGCGCGCGGGTGGCTACGTGTCGAACATGACGAACAACCTGTGGGACGAAGGCGGACAGGCGCGTGACTACGACGCCGCGGCTCCGACGTCGATCCTCCCGGGGTCCCGCCCGTGCGGTACGGAGACGCTGGGTGAGTGCCGTTATTCCACCTTCAATGGCGGCGACATCCGTCCGTACATCCAGAAGGGCTCGTACGTGAAACTCCGCGAAGTGACCGTGAACTATCAGGCGCCGGAGTCGTGGGCCAAGAAGATCCCGGGCGCACGCTCGTTGCGCTTCAACGTGAGTGGCCGTAACCTGGCGCTGTTCACGGACTATTGGAGCTTCGATCCGGAGTTCAACAACTTCGGTAACACGAACTTCAACCGGTTCATCGACCTCGCGCCGTTCCCGTCGAGTCGGCAGTTCTTCCTCAGCGTCGATGTGGGGTTCTAATCCATGACGACCACTGAAAACCTCTCCGGCGCTTCGCGCGTGCAGATGACCCGTTTGCCCCTGCGCACCTTTGGTGCCCTGTCGCTTGCCACGATGTCCTTGGCTGCCTGCAGCAAGGACACGTTGGACATCACGAATCCGAACACCCCGTCGGTGGCCGGCGCCAGCGCTGATCCGCAGGCGCTCCAGTTGCTGGCCACGGGCCTGCTCCGGCAGAACCGCAACGGCCGCGGCGGGCTCATTACCGAGACGGGCCGCTTCGGTCGCGAAGCTTATGTCTACACGCCGCAGGAAGGACGAAATACATCGGCGTACCTGATCGGACTTTCCGGCCAGAACAAGCTCGATCCGACCGGCTTCGCGGTCGGTAGTTGGGGCGGCCCCTACGGCAACCTCCGCGACGTGTTCAACTTCAAGAACACGGTAGCGGCGTCGACGCTCAGCGCCGAGCAGAAGCGGGCGGCGCTTGGCTTCGCGAAGACGATCGAAGGCATCGAACTGCTCACGGTCATTTCGACCCGTGACACGATCGGCGCCGTGGTCGAGATCAAGCAAAACGCGGCCGAGCTGGCGGCATTCGTTTCGCGTGACTCAGTCTACAAGTACATCTTGAACACGCTCGATGAGGCGAACACGGATCTCGGCGCCGGTGGCACCGCATTCCCGTTCGTGCTCAACGCCGGCTTCACGGGATTCAATACGCCGACGACGTTCCGGCTGTTCAACCGCGCTATGGCGGCGCGGGCGGCGGCGTACTACGCCACCGCAGGCGGTGGAGCGACGGCTTGGCAGCGTGCGATCACAGCGCTGAACGGCTCGTTCATCAACGAGGCGGCCACGACGGCGGCGCAGTTGAACGCGGGCGTGTACCACCCGTATGCGGCAGCACCGGATGCGTCAAACCCGCTTGCGCAGGCCACCAATACGGACCTGTACGCGCACATGTCCATCGAGACCGACGCGCCGCTCAAGGCCGACCTCACGAAGGACAATCGATTCCTCGCCAAGATCGGCACTCGGCCAGCGCGCAATGCGCCGAGCGGACTTGGTGTCCCATCGTCGCTCGGATTCAATCTCTATCCGGCGATCAGCACGTCGATTCCGATCATTCGCAACGAGGAGCTCATCCTCCTCCGTGCCGAAGCGCTTCTGGCGACCGGCAACAAGGCCGGTGCGCTGACCCTCATCAACAGCATCCGCGTGAACTCGGGTGGCTTGGCGCCGTCCACGCTCACCGCGGCATCGTCCGACGCGGCGTTCGTGACGGAACTTCTCTTGCAGAAGCGGTACTCGCTGCTGTTGGAAGGTCATCGCTGGATCGACATGCGCCGCTACGGACGCCTCGCCGATCTGCCGCGTGACATCACGACGGGCGTGAACGCGCACTTCGTGGCGAAGGTGCAGCCGCTGCCGCAGGCTGAATGCTTGCAGCGCATCGGAAAGACGGGCGCGCTGGCCGGCCCGGGATGCTAGTCGAGTAGGAAGTAAGCAGTTGGGAGTGAGAAGTACGGAGTATTGAAACGCCCTCGTGAGAACTGGTCTCACGAGGGCGTTTTTGTACCCTGTACTCCCGACTGCGTACTCCCTACTCGCCTAATACCCGTCGCGTGTCCACACCGCCACGACACCGCAGCGCCGATCGGGGCCACCGAACTGCGGTGGGATGGTGGCCGCGCCGGTGTATACCTCGATGCCGGCAATCTGCTTGGGCAGTGGGAGCAGATCCAGATCGAAGTTACGCGGAAGAATGATTCCATCCAGCACGACCTGCATCGCGCAATACTGTTGCTGGCCGTTCGCATCGAAGCCGCCACCCTCACGACGCGAGTACACCTGCGTGCCAGCGAAGGCCTGGGTGGTTACGCGCGAGATCTCGACGCCGCGCATGGAGCGCATGAAGTCGGAGGTCTGCAACGAGCCACGCCGGTCGATCTCCTCCAGCGTGACAAACTGCCCTTGGCCTTGGCGCCGACGGGCCTCAAAGTCCGCCATGCGCATCGACACGCGACGCTCACGCACGCGTACCGTATCGAGCAACGCGTTGGAACGGACGAGCGTGTACGAGAGACGTACTGTGTCGCCCTCGGGAACCTGAATGATGCCCGAGGTCGGCGCGTACCCGATGCGTCGCACCACGAGCAGATACTGCCCGGACGGCACCTGCAGCATGCGGAAGCGCCCGTTCTCCGTGGTGATAACCCGCGCACCAATACCGACTACGGAGACGTCGGCTGAACCGAGCGGGTGCAGCAGCGTGTCCGTAACGACCCCATCGATGACGGCGAATTCGCCAGACATGCGTGCGGCGACAGCCGCGGCAGCGCGTTCCTTTTCGATGGCCACTCGGTCCTTGATCGTCGGGCGCACCTGTGCCGCCGCTGACTCGGACAGACACGGCAGCACTAGCATGACAGCGGCCGCATGGCGAAGGTGTCGGCGCAGGTCGTGGTTCGCTGAAAAGGAATGTGTTCTAGGCATATTGTAGTAAGATATCGGCTTCTCTTTACCGAAGAGACGTTCCGTGTGTGCTACCGGCATACCCCGCTGGCTTCAGGGAGTCGCACGCAGTGGCGCCTACTTCTGCGTCAGGTCGCCGCAGGCCACGACAATGCCCATCGCGGCCGCCGCGTCGTGGATGTTGACGTAGTAGGTCGCGGTATCGGCGAGGACGACGGGCACCGTGGCCTTGCCCGCGCCCTGCCCCTTGTCATTGATCGCGATGGGCGTGTACACGCGGCCACCACCCACCACGCCGCCGCTCTTCACGCAGCTCCCGGAGTGAATGTGCCAAGGCCTGGTAGCGCCGGGGGTGTCGTCGGTCAGCGTAACCGCGACCTCGGTGCCGGTGCCGTCTTTGGTGGGCGTGACGGTCGCGGTGCCATGCACCTTGCGGCCTTCCTGGCCGGCCAGCGTAGCCACGTAGTCCGTGATCGGACGGGCGAGCGCGAACAGGACGGCGCTGTTGCCGACCAGTGCGGCGCTGAGCGCCATCCAGCGAAAAGTCGTGCGGCGGGGCATCGAGCACTCCGGTGCGGGGACGAGCGAGGAGACTACGGACGACGGGCAGGCGGGCGCGCGGACGGCGGGGGCTTGTTGGCGGGCGGCCGGGTCGGCGGACGCGACGAGGGCGAGCGCGGGAGTGACGATTTTCCTGTCGGGAACGCGTCCGCCACAAAGATGAATGCCAAGGCCAGCGCCGCCAGCACGAGGATCGCGAACAGCACGCGCGCGCGCATGGGCCGACCATCGACCCAGATGGTGGAAACAAGAACCGGCACGACGATCAGAAATAGACGGACGATGCGTCGATCGAAGGTATTCGGCACGAGCTTCGTAGCGCGCGGCGTGATCTGGAGGCGATACTCGGCTTCGCTGGCCAATCGAAATACGCCATGCTCCAGCGCGCGAAACCAGCGCACCGGGGGGACGCGCATGAGCATCGATCGCAGTCGCGCGTTCATGCCGGCACGCGATCGAAGAGCGATGGCGGGTTTGACGCGTCATCCCAGCGGATCGTGTCACCGATTGCAATCTCGCCGTCGTCGAGGATCATGGCGAACGCACCACCGCCCCATTCCGGCCGCATGACGGCCTGCAGCCCGGCGCACACCTCATCCATCTGATGACACGGCTTCGTCTCGCCGGCGATCTGTATCCGTACCGCGCCGATACGCAGCACGCGCCCGCGTGAATTCGCCAGCGGAAACCCGCGCACCAGCACGTTGGCGCGTCGCCGTGCGGGGCCCATCGATGGATCGTCTTCGCGCGAGACCGCCGAGAGGTGTTCGGCCCAGCGCTCGGCTTCAAGCAGTGTGATCTGCCGACGGCCACCCTGGTTGGCGTTGCCAACGAGTCCGCGCTGTGTCCGCACACGTGCCGACGCGACGGGATCCATCGGTCCGCGCTTGGCACGCTTGAGCCAAATCTGCTCGACCACGCCGACGGGCGGATTGTGCTCCGACATCAGGCGCGCTCCACAATGCGATCGATGAGGAAACTGGACTGCTCGAGCGCTTCGGCGGTAAAGTCTCCAAAGAATTCGCGCACGTCGTCGAACAACCGCGAGAACGCCGCCTGATCGCCGCGGGCGAGAATATCGGCGACGTCCTGCACCGACTGACCGAACGCCGACGTGATTTCGGCAGTTCGCGGATTCCGCATTTCGATCGAGCCGTACAGGGCCGGATCCTGCGCGAAATGTCGCGCCGCCACATACAACTCGAGTAAGTACGCCGGCGATGTGAACGGCAACGTCTCGGACAATGGGATCCCAAGGCGACTGAGGGTGAGTCCTTGCACCTGCGTCTGAAAGTGCGTGAGCACCTGCACCACTGACATGGCCCGATCGTGCTGCGCGGCGGTGGTTTCCGTTATCACGAGGCCACGAGCCGCGAACGACTGCGCGACCCAATCCGCCCATGTGTCGCCGCGACCCCGACAGATCACCACGCGCTGTCCCTGGAGGGTGTGCACACTCGGCCCGAACATCGGGTGTGTGCCGACCACACTGGCGCCGGTGACCTCGAGCATGGCCTGCAACGGGGCTTGCTTCACACTCGTGACGTCCATCAACAGGGCGTCCTCGCGCACATGTGGACCGACGGCGCGAATCACGGCATCGGTGACATCGATCGGCACGCTCACCACGACCACGTCGGCTACCGAGGCCGCCTCTTCCGCGCGCAACGACGTGTCGGTGTCGACGAGCAGCAGTCGATGGCCGAGGTCACCGAAGAGACGCGCCATCACGCGGCCAATGCGTCCATTCCCACCGATGATCGCGATCGTGTACGACGCGGCATCCATCGGCACTTCGGCGCGCAAGGCGGCCTGATGATCGCGACTCGATCGCATGAGCAGCCGGAAGATCGACTCGATTTCGTCGCTGGGGAGACCGAGCTCCTTCGCGCGGTCATGACGATCACGCAACAGCTCGCGCTCACGGCTGGCGTCGCGAATCTTGAGACCGTACTGACGCTTGTAGGCGGCAACTTCCGCCACCAACGCCATGCGCTTCGCCATGATCTGCAGCAAGTCACGATCGAGCGCGTCGATCATGGCGCGCACAACGGGCAATGGCCGCGGTGTATCAGTCACGAACAGGCCTCACTTGGTCATCTTCCAGAAGGCGATGCCGCTGGCCTGCGGTCCGACATCGGCGGTTCCCACCTTTACCCGAGTCACGAGATCAATGACATCGACCTTTCCCGGCTGAGCGCCCTGCCCTTCGCTGCTCACGAAGGCGTAACGCGAATCGGAGCTGATGGTGACGCCGTGCGCCAAACGGGTAGACGTGGGCAACTGCGCGACACTGGCGCCGGTGTCGAGATCGAAAATTTCGACGGCATTGCCTTGCTTGAGCGTCGCAACCAGGAGGCGACCGTTGGCGGTCACGGCCAGATTGTACACGCCACGGCCGGTCTTCATACGACGCACGAGCGCCCACGACTCGGTATCGATTTCGAGAATTTCGTCGGCCTTGTTGCAGGCCACGTAGATTTTGGCACCATTGGCGGACGGCTGCGCCCAGGTGGGGGAGCAGGAGGCGGGCGCCATCGTGTGCTTCTCGATGCCCATGCCGACGCGCCCGACCTGCGCCGGATCGACGGTGGGGCCCGCAGCGGGCTTTCTGGCCGACGCGGCGCCGCCGCCCATGGCCGCCATGTCGTGCCCGGCGGCGACATGGTCCATGCCGGCCATCGTAGACGGCGCGGTGAGTACGAGCGGCCCTTCCTTGCCTTTGGCCAGCGAGAAGCGGCGCGACACCACGAAGTCCTTGGTGTCCACTTCGACCAGCTGATCATCCATCATGCAGGTGGAGTACTGCCGCATGCCGTCGGGCGACACGCGACTGCCATGCGGCATCGTGCAGGTCACGATGCGGGCGACTTCCGTACTGTTCGGCGTGTAGATCACCGACACGGTGGACGGGATCATATCGCCGTGCAGATTGAAATTGACCGATAACGCGTACAGTCCGTCGGGCGTGACGTCGATCGAGGCGGGAAAGTTGCCCAGCAAGAGTCCTGGACCGACAAGCGTGTCGGGACCGAGTTCGTAGCGCCAGTACTTGCCGTCGGGGAAGCCGTGTCCGGTAGTCATGTGCAGGTACTTGCCGTCGTGCGAGATCGCCAGTCCGTGCGGTCCCTCCATTTCGGCGGCGAGCTCACCGATGCCAATCGTCTTTTCGACCACCGTTCCCATCGGTCCGAATCGCACCCGATAGAGCTTGTCCGCCGACTCGGCGCCCACGTAGACCCAGTAGTCGACCAGAGGCGCCGCGGGGGCAGCCGGGGCAGACACGGGCCTTGCCTGCCCCGCCAGCGAGGTCGGCCAGAGCGGAAGCGCGGTCGCAGTGGCGGTCGCGGCGAGGACAACGCCGGCGTAGACCGCACGCCGTGTCTTGCGGGAGCTTGGAATGAGCAGCATGATCGCGGAGTTCGGCAGGATCTATCCCATGGGAGACAACAGTATGAACGTAGCGCGCACCCGGCGGTTCGTCACGACGACCGCAATGTTCCTTGCCACACCGCTTGCCGCGACCGGCGTGACGCCCGGTGTTGCGTTCGGGCAGGCCGCGACCCAGACCGTGGTCGCGAAGCTGGTGGCGGAACCAGCCAAGGTGACGATCCGCGCCGGCGAATCGCAGCCGTTCAACGTGACGGCGTACGACGTGACCGGAAAGATCATCCCCGACGCGGTGGTTCGCGTGGGCGGACCGCGTCAGGCGGTGGCGTTCAACGATGGACAGGTGCGCGCCTTCCGTGCGGGTTCATACACCGCAACGGCCACGGCGGCCGGCGCCACGGGACCGATCACGCTCGACATTCCGGTGCTCATTACGTGGCCGGCGCTGTCGAAGCTCACGATCACCGCCGACTCCGGACGTCTGTACACCGGCATCTCGATCGGCCATCGCGTGGAGGCCACGCACGCTGACGGTAGCGTACGGGCTGGCCTTATTCCGACGTGGCGCAGCAGCGCGCCGGCGATTGCCTCGGTCGATCGGTTCGGCACGGTGACGGCACTCAAGGCCGGCACGGTCGTGATCAGCGCCGAGTCAGAAGGCGTTCGCGCCAGCCGGACGTATACGATCGCGACCAACCCGGTGAGCGCACTCGCGCTCGACATCAAGGAGGATGTGATCCTGACGGGTCAGGTCGTGCATCTCAACGCGACCGCCAAGACGGCCGCCGGCGTACCGGTGAAAGATGCGGTGATCACGTGGAGCTACACCTACACGCCCGACGACACGACGGTCGCACCGGGAGGCCCCGGCATCATTGATTGGGGACGCTTTACCGCGAATTATCCAGGACGCTTCACGATTCTCGCACAGTCGGGCAATGCGACGGCGCGCAAGGTGCTCGAGGCCAAGCCGCGTGATGTGGTACGCCGCATCACCGTGACCGGACGCGGCAACATTGCCAACACGGCCACGTCGGACCTGTGGCCGTGGACCGGCAAGGATGGACGCGACTACGTGCTGGTGGGAACGTGGGGCGGCGACGGCTACGGCATGGTGTTCGACATCACGGACATGAACAACATCGTGAAGACCGACTCGATCAAGATCGACGCTCGTACCATCAACGACGTGACGGTATCACCCGACGGGCGATACGGCGTGTTGGCGCGCGAAGGGGCGTCGAACCGCGTGAACGGGGTCGTGATTCTCGATCTTGCGACGCCCGCGCATCCGAAAATCGCCGCCACGTTCGATCAGGAACTCACGGGCGGCGTGCACAACATGTTCGCCACCAACGATTATCTGTTCGCGATCTCGGGCGGACAGAAGTACGTGATCATCGACGTGAAGGACATTTACAAACCGAAGTACGTAAGTGAGTACCAGCATCCCAACGCGCGCATCCACGACTTATGGGTTCGTGACGGCATTGCCTATTCCGCGCAGGGCGGCGTCGGTGCCGTGATGGTGGATGTCGGCAACGGCAAGTACGGCGGTACGATCGAGAAGCCGAAGCTGATCAATGTGTTCCCGATCAACTCGGGTCATGAGATCTTTCCGTACTTCCAGAAGTCCACGGGCCGCACGTACCTGTTCCTCGGTGACGAGGAGATGAACCGCGCCGGTCGCGTGTGGGAGGGCACGAACTATCGCGCCACGCTCGGCAGCGCCGGTGGTATCGCGCAGACGTCGGGCGGATACGTGCACATCGTCGATGCCACGGACCCGATGCATCCGCGCAAGGTCGGTCGCTATCATCTCGAAGATTACGGCGCGCACGACATCATCGTGGAGGACGACATCCTGTATCAGGCGTACTACGACGGCGGCGTGCGCGTGGTCGACGTGAGTGGTGAACTGATGGGAAATCTCGCCGATCAGAAGCGCGAGATCGCCGTGTTCAAGCCGTACGACGCGAAGGCATTCACCGCCAACGCCCCGTTCGTGATGAATGCCATGCCGTGGAAGGGTCAGGTACTGTTCACCGACTTCAACTCGGGATTGTGGTCGGCGAAGTTGGAGCCCAAGACAAAGGCCATTACGCCATAACGGCACGTAGTCACACAAAAAAGGAGCAACTCGGGGATCGATTCCGAGTTGCTCCTTTTCGCTTGCGCCCATCGTGCCACTACATGCGCGCGGAGGCGGAAGTGGAGGCGGAGGCGGATTCGCGATCACCGCGGCCGGTGGCCATCGTACCCTGCACGTGCTGCACGAATGAATCGGCGCAGAACGCGTTGAACTCACGCTGCACGGCATCGTGCTCCTTCTCACCCATGCGACCGAGCTCGGCCAGTCGCGCGTCGCCGAGGCGCTCACCGGCAATGGCAAACGTGGCAAACGTGTCCTGCGCCTGGCGAATCAGGACGATGTCGCCAACGACCCGAAGAAAGTCGGTGCCCCGCATGGCATCAACGGCGTCACGGGCCTTACCGAGCGCGGAGCCGAGGATGTTCTTGAGGCCGCTACCTCCTTCGGATCCGATTGAGGTGCCGTATGCCTGGAGCATCTCCTGATGGTTTTCGAGCCCCGGGAGGTGCCGCTCACAGATCCGACGATACTCCGGATCGTCGGCCTGCTCCGCATGATCGCGAACGCTCACGACTAGCGCATGATGCTGCGAGATCGCGTTGTTCAGCTGCGCGCGAAGGAAATCGGATCCTGTATCCATGCCTGTGCTCCGTTGTAAAAGGTGCGATCGAGGCGTGCACACCTCGTGCCGCGCCACGCGCGATGCAGGTCACAGACTGGGCTGGTACCGCCCCCACACCTTCTCGAGCGCATCCGCGATCTCGCCGACCGATGCGCGCACGCGCACGGCGTCGATGATACGCGGCATGAGCGGCGCGCGTGCACCCACGTGCGCCGGCAGATACTCGGGCGCGATATCGATGATTGCCTGCAACGCCGCCTGCACGGCCGCGTTATCACGCGACGCCTTAATATGCGTCAAGCCCGCGACCTGTCCCACTTCGAGCGCGCTGAAATCGGGCGACGGAATGATGGGGGGATCCTGACCGTCGGCGAAACGATTCACGCCCACGACTACCGTTTCGCCGGCTTCCACACGGAGCTGATACTCGTACGCACTGCGTCCGATCTCTTCCTGGAAGAAGCCGGCGCGAATCGCCGCCGCGGCACCGCCGAGTGCGTCGACACGCTCGAGCAGCTCGAGCGCACGCGCTTCGACGGCATCAGTCAGCTGTTCCACATACCAACTGCCGGCGAGCGGGTCCGCCGTCTGGGCGACGCCCGATTCGTAGCCCACGATCTGTTGCGTCCGGAGCGCGAGCGTGGCGGCGGCAGCGGTGGGCAGCGCCAGCGCCTCGTCGTATCCGTTGGTGTGCAGCGACTGCGTGCCGCCGAGTGTGGCAGCGAGGGCCTGCACCGTTACACGAACCACGTTGTTGAGCGGCTGCTGCGCCGTGAGCGTGACACCGCCGGTCTGCGTGTGGAAGCGCAGCTTACAGCTGGTATCGTTGGCGCCGAAGCGCTCGCGCATGAGGCGTGCCCATAAGCGACGCGCGGCGCGGAACTTCGCGACTTCTTCGAACAGGTCGCTGTGGGCGGCAAAGAAAAACGACAGGCGCGGCGCGAAGGCATCGACGGCCAGTCCCGTGTCGACGGCCTGCTGTACGTAGGCGATCGCATCGGCGAACGTGAATGCCACTTCCTGCACCGCCGTGGCGCCCGCTTCGCGAATGTGGTAGCCCGAAATGGAAATGGGATTCCACTGCGGCACTTCCGCCGCGCAGAAACGGAACATCTCGGCCGTGAGCGCGAGCGACGGATCGGGCGGATAGATGTACGTGCCGCGCGCGATGTATTCCTTCAAGATGTCGTTCTGCACCGTGCCCGACAGCGCCGCGCGCGCGATGCCACGTTCTTCGGCCACCACGATGTACATCGCGAGCAACGTCGACGCCGTCGAGTTGATCGTCATCGACGACGACACGCTGTCGAGCGGAATGCCGTCGAGCAGCACGTGCATGTCGTCGACGGTGTCGATGGCGACGCCAACCCGGCCCACTTCTCCGCTGGCGCGAGGCGAGTCGGAATCGATGCCCATCTGGGTGGGCAGGTCGAAGGCGACCGACAGACCGGTCTGCCCCGCCTCCAGCAACAAGCGGAACCGCTCGTTGGTGGAGCGCGCCGTACCAAAGCCCGCGTACTGGCGCATCGTCCAGAGGCGACCGCGGTACATGGTGGGCTGCACGCCGCGCGTGAACGGAAACTGACCGGGGTCAGCCAGGTCACGGGCGTAATCCACGTGGACGTCGTCCGGACGTACGACGCCGGGGATCGGAATGCCGGAGGGGGAGAGTCGCTCGCTCATCCCCCCAATGTAGCGCTCAGGAGGCGAGGGTCGGAGTCGGCGTGGCGGTTCGCGTTCCACGCCGTTCAGAAATTCCCGGAGCGACGTACTTGGGCAGCGGGAACTCGGCCACGGTTTCCACTTCGGCCTTGCTGCCAAGATAGAGCGGTGTCCGCTCGTGCAACTCGGTCGGCTGCACGTCGAGAATGCGACCATGGCCATTCGTGGCCAACCCACCGGCCTGCTCGGCGATGAACGCCAGCGGATTCGCCTCGTACAGCAGGCGCAGCTTGCCTTTCGGCGCTTTCTCGTTGGCGGGATAACAGAACACACCGCCGCCAAGGAGGTTGCGGTGGAAGTCGGCCACGAGCGATCCCACATAGCGCACGTTCAGCGGCGCGCGCTGACCGTCCAGCCCTCGATAGCGACGCATCAGCGCGCGCGTGGGCTCCGGCCAATCCTGTTCGTACGCATCGTTCACCGAGAGATAGCGCGCCCGCGAGGGAATCTGGATGTTGGGATGCGACAGCAGGAACTCGCCGATCGACGGATCAAGCGTGAAGCCGTGCGCGCCCTGTCCTGTGGTGTACACTAGCATCGTGCTCGAGCCGTAGATGACGTAGCCGGCGGCGACCTGACGGCGGCCCGGCTGCAGCATGTCCTCCATCTCGCCGCGCGAGCCGCGCGTGATCTTCTGATACACGGAGAAGATCGTGCCGACGGGCACATTCACGTCGATGTTGGAGGAGCCGTCGAGGGGATCGAACAGCAACACGTACTTGCCGGCGCGGAAACCTTCGGGAATGTGGATGATGTCCGGCTCTTCTTCGGACGCCATCGCGCACAGCCGGCCGCCGTGATCGAACGCTTTGACGATGATCTCATTCGAAATCACATCGAGCTTCTGCTGGACCTCGCCCTGCACGTTTACGTCACTGGTGGCGCCAAGAATGTCGGCGAGTCCGGCGCTTCGCACCTTGTTCGCGATCATCTTTCCAGCGAGCGCCATGTCGTAGAGAATGCCGGACAATTCACCGGTGGCCTCGGGGAACATGCGCTCCTGCTCGATAATGAAGCGTTCGATCGTGACGACGGACGTCGCAGTATGCCTGACCACGGTTCTACTCCTGGGGGGAGACGGGCGCGCAGGCGCGCAGCAGCAGAGGTTTTACCGAGACCCGGGGAGGATCGGCGGGAGTCACGCGAAAAGACTGTTGAGGCAATGGCGACGAACCAGGAGCGCACGTCGCCGTCTGTGGAAATTGGCGTACGTGGGCAAGCTCGGGCAAGAGCCGCGCCGCGCTCGGATGTCAGCAATCGCTATCGGGGCAGTTTGGCCGAACGTTCCGGGATGCGCCAGCGGTCACCATGGGCCGAGGCGTCGAGCCATTGACCATTGGTCGAGATCACGACTGCGCCCTCGAGATCCGAGCGCAACAGCGGCACCTGCAGGGCGGCGAAGCGCTCGAGGACCTCGGGAGACGGGTGCCGGTAACTGTTCCCCGCCCCGACGGACACCAGCCCCACCAGGGGGGAGACGGCGCGCACGAAGTCCGCCCCGGAGCTCGTGCGGCTGCCGTGGTGACCAAGTTTCAGTACGTCTGCCCGCAGCGCCTCGTGAGGGAGTCGCGCCAGCAGCCAGGCCTCCTCCTGGTGCTCGGCATCGCCCATGAAGAGAAATCGCCGGCGCCCGTAGGAGACACGAAGCACCACGGAGGTCTCGTTGGCGTCGTGCTGAGCGGTCGTCCACGTGGAATCGGGCGCGAGGACGTCGAGGACGACGCCGTCGAGCTGCCAGCGTTGCCCGGGATGCACGCGGCGCCACGGCTGGCCGCTCGCACGCAGCGCCAGCAGCGCTTTTCGGTACCCGGTACTCGACGTGACAAAGGCGGGCTCCCACCATTGTCGGGGCGCGAGCGCGGCGATCACGCTGGCGGCGCCGCCTACGTGATCTTCATGCGCGTGTGAAAGCACCATCAGCGCCACCGCGCCGCCGCGACGCTGCACGTACGGGATCACTGCGCGACGACCGGCGTCACCGCCGTCCCACGACGGTCCGGCGTCGATGAGCACCCACCGTCCGCGCGGTGTACGGAGCGCGAAGGCATCGCCCTGCCCCACATCGATCATGTGCAGCTCCAGCACGCCCGGCCCGACGCTCAGGCTCGGCAGCCACGCGGCCACGGCTAGCGCAACCGCCCCCAACCGTAGCCATGGTCCGGCGCGGCGCGCCGCCGTCGCCCGCACCACGGCCACTGAGGCCAGCCCCGCTCCGATCGCCGCTGGCAGCGTGGGCGACAGGTGCAACACGGCGAACGGCATCGCGGCGGCCACGCCGGCAATCCGGTCGAGCAGCGCGATGGGCAACCGGCTGGCGTCGGCAACCACCTGCGCCAGCGGGTCGAGCGGGCTGGCCAACAGCGCAAGAAAGAGTGCGGGTTGCAGAAACGCCACGATCGGACCGGCCAGAATGTTCGTGACTGGCGCCAGCAAACTCACGCGTCCGAATGTCCACGCGATCAGCGGCGCCGTCACCACCGTCGCGACCACGCCGGTGATCGTCTCGCGTACCAACCACCGCGACACGCCATGTCGCGTGACCAGCCAGCGTTGCGTGTCGCGCACAACGCTGCGCCACGCCCCTGCGAGCCCACGAGTCGACGATGGTGGCACCGACAGGGCGTAAGGTTGCCAGCGTCGCAGGATCGCCCGGGCGGCCACCAGCGCGGCCATACCGGTCACGCTCAACTGCCAGCCCAGATCGAGCACGACCAACGGTTGCACGGTGGGAATCGCGGCGCCGAGTGCGAGTGCGGTCCATTCATGGAGTGGACGCTGCCAGGCGGTGGAGAGCATCACGGTGAGCAGCATGACCGCGCTGCGCACAGCCGGCGCGGGCGCCCCGAGCATGGCGACGTAGGCGAGAATGAGCCCGAGGGACAACACGGCGCCAACCGTTGCCGACAGCCGCATGGCGGCGGTGACGGTCAGCAGCGCCGAGGCGATGATCGCCACATGCATGCCCGACACCGAGAGCATGTGCACGAGTCCCGCATCAGCGAATCGATCACGCACCGACGTGGCGATGCCGTCCTGGTCGGCGATTACCAAGGCGCGCACCAGCGGTGCGCGCTCACCAAACAGGCGATCGATCGTGTCGCCGGCCCGTCCGCGCGCAGCGCGCAACCAATCGCGTCCAGCGGGGGCGCGTACGGAATCGACAGCGAGACGCACGCCGCGATCGGTGGCCATCGCGCGCCCCTGCACCTCGGCGATATCGCCGGCCCGAAGAGCGCGCGACATCCCGGGGGGCAGGCGCACGACGGCGCCGACGGCGCAGTGCCGCGCACCGTACGCAAAGCGCACTTCTCCGCGCCCCCGCGTGACGGGGGCGCTCAGCGCACGGCCCGCGGCGAATCGTGTGGGAAAACGGGCGGGAAAACGGGCGGGTCCAGCGCGCTCCGGCAGTGCGCCGTCGAACACCAACGACGTTCTGGTTCCGGCCGTGAAGCGGTTCACCGCAGCCGCCCGACAGCTGCGCGCGTTAGCGGCGGCGGACGCACTGGCCAGCACGCCGGCGAGCGCGAGGCCACTGAACGTCGCGATGTTCAGCGACCGGGAGCCAAACCGACGGCGCACCCCACGCGCCACAGCGGTCACCGGCGTCAGCACGAGACGCAGCGCGAGCAGCAGCACGAGCAGCAGCACGAGCAGCAGCACGAAGCGCATCGCCCACGCTGGTGCCGTTGGCGCTCGCACGGTCCAGAGGGATCGCGATATCGAATCGCCCAGCATGGCACCGACGAACAACCCGGCCAACCACCAGCCGGCGGCGTGAATGAGAAGCGGCATCACTCACGGTGTCGAAGTACCGGAGGTGATGCCGCATCGGAACTACGCCGGCGTACCCGCCGGTACGCACGCGAGACACCCACCGATTTCGCTATCCGGCCATCATTGGCAAGGACTTGCGTTCGGTCTGCTCGATGACCGGCGTGCCCATGAACGTGGCGCCGGTCGTGCCGCTCAGCTTCACCGTGAGATAGTCACCAATCGATCCGGCATCGGCGGGCACCATGATGGTCTTGAAGTCACGCGAGCGCGCTTGCAACAGGATGCCGTCACGGGCCACCTTTTCGATCAGCACTTCGACGGTATCGCCGAGTCGGCGCAGATTGTTTTCGCGAGAGATTCCCCGCACCGTTTTCAACAGCAGCTCAAAGCGCGTCGCGACGAGCGCGTCGGGGATCGTCCACTCGGCCGGCATGCGCGTGGCCGGTGTGCCTTCGCGCGGCGAAAACTTGAACATGAAGGCGTCGTCGAATCGCACGTCTTGACAGAGCGACAATGTATCGGCGAACTCTTCGTCGGTCTCACTGGGAAAGCCGACGATGATGTCGGTGGTGAGCGCCAGTCCGGGAATCGCGGCCCGCATGCGCGCCACGCAGGCGAGATAGTCCTCGCGCGAGTAGCGGCGCAGCATCTTCTTGAGCATCGACGTGGACCCGCTCTGCATTGGCAGGTGGATGTGCTCACACACCGTGGGCACCTCCGCCATCGCGGCAATCACGCGATCGGAAAAGTCATTCGGATGCGGGCTGGTGTACCGTACACGACGGATGCCATCGACGGCACCGACGGCACGCAGCAGGTCGGCAAAATCATGCGTGCCGTCGTTGTACGAGTTGACCGTCTGTCCCAACAGCACGACTTCGGTGAGCCCCTGACTCACGACCTCGTGCACTTCGCGGACGACTTCGTGGAGCTTGCGGCTCCGTTCGGGGCCGCGTGTGGTCGGCACGATGCAATACGTGCACCGATAGTCACAACCGCGCTGCACCGGGATCCATGCCTTCACCCCTTCGAAGCGGCGAGCGACGACATCCTCATAGTGCTCTTCGAGATCGAAATCGGTGGCCGTGAACTTCTCACCGCGACGCGCACCGTCGAGTAATTCGGGGAGCGCGCGATAGCCGTCGGGACCGACGACGATCGACACGTGTCGCGCCTGTTCGAGCACCCGAGGGCCGAGGCGCTGCGCCATACAGCCGGTGACACCCATGACACTGCCGGGGCGCATGAACTTCTTGAGTTCCCCGAGCCGACCAATCACGCGCGTCTCGGCGTTCTCCCGGATCGCACAGGTATTCACCAGAATCACGTCGGCGCCGTCGGGCACACTTACGGCGTCGTAGCCGCTCGCGACGAGCTTGCCGTACATGAGTTCGGAGTCGGCCACGTTCATCTGGCAGCCGTACGTCTCGATGTACACGGTGGGGCGCGGGGGCCCCGTCACGGGTGCCACAGTCACTGGCGTATCACTCATGGGTCAGTTACGCGGACGAATCTGAATGCCGATCCCGAGTAACCACGCCGATTCCTTGAAGCCGCTGCCCGACATCGTGCGGCTGGCGCGCTGCACGGAAAGATCGAGCGTCGCGTCTTCCCCAGCGACCGGAAGCCCGAGTCCCGCCGACACGCGGTTCTCCTTGGCGGTCTGTCCGACGATGCCGAAGGGCAGTTCGTTACGCGCGTATCCGGCGCGAACGAGCAGCGGTAGTCCGCGGAACTTCGGACCCGCCACTTCCGCACCGGCGTGCCAGTTCATGGCATCCGTGGACGTCGTGGTCGCCGATCCGAGCGATGCCATCTCGGACCACGAGATTTGCTCCATGCCGACGGCGAACACCGAGCCGACGATGCCGTCGTAGCGCAGCGCGATACCGGTACGCGCCGGCACGCCGGCCCTCGAGACGATCGTGTCGCGGATGCGCGCGTTGATCTCATTGCCGCGGCGGTATGACGCGAGCGCGGTGAAGCCCTTGCCGAGCGTCGCTTCGCCACCAACCGACAGGGCCGTTCCGAAATAGGTGACGCGCGACGAATCGAGCACGCTGCCGAACGCCAACGTATCCGCGAACGTGCGCTCACGTGTGGCGCGGTGCTCTCCGGTGTAGAGATGCCCGGCAACGCCAACGCGGAAGCGCGGCGAAATCTGCCAGCCGGCGCCGGCGCGCAGATCGTTGATGGCCCCGCGCACGTCCGTTTGATCGCTGGTGGGGATGGTGTTGCCATCGATCAGCGCGCTGCCGCTCGTGGTGGTGGAGAACGTGCGGTCGAGGAAGCTCGCGGCGCTCAGTCCGACCGCCACGCCATGGCGCGCTGGAAAGACGAGCATGATGAGCGGGATGCGCTGCAGCGTGCTCTTCTCGCTCACGCCGTTCACCGAGAGCTTCCGCAGTTCCGGTTCGGCCTGCGCGGTGATCACGGTGCGTGCAAGGCCACCAAGGGCCGCCGGGTTCGTCGGCGTGAGCGCATCGAATTCCGCGAACGCGCCGCCCGTTCCGTTGGTCCGGACGCTGCCACCGCCCACGGGATAGCCGAAGCCCTGCGTGCCAATGGAGCCCTGCGCGCTAGCCGTCGAGACCGCCGCCATCGCGGCGAGAAACGCCAGCGACGCGGGTGCAATGAAGGATCGGAGGTGAGTGCGGATCACGGAAGAGCGAACTCCGAACGCGGGAGATAAGTGATACGCAGACGCGGGCGCAACGCGGCCGGCGCTTTGCTGGAGTAAAAGCGCAGTTCCGCTGGTTGTGCGCCCTCGAGACCGATCCTGAAGGCGATTGCGCGCGGCACGTTCGTGGGCAGCGTGCGCCAAGTGCGGGCGAGCGCCAGGATGTTCACCGCACGGACGCCGGCGGCCGACGGGACCAGCAGCGTCGAGTCGACGCCGGCGAACGAACCGGCGGCGGCGAGATCGAGGATGCGGCGCAGGTCCGTCACGAGACTCGTCGTGGTTGGCACCAGCGCAAACAGACCGACCGGATCCGCGGCATTTCCGAAGGTGGAGGATTGCTGCGTGAGCAGCACCTCGGCGCGCACAATGGTACTGGAGTCCGTGATACGCGACGGCACGCTGAATCGAAGATACGATCGATACGCCGGGAAACCACCCACCAACAGCGTGTTCGCGCCCGGCGCTGGCGAGGCCAGATCGTTGATCGTATACACCGAGTACGCCAGCTCGACGTCCGCCGTGGAGTTGGGCACGATCGTGCTTGGCGAGATCTGTTGCGGCGCGTACGTCGTATCCGTGCTCGGATCAAAGACCACCGTCGGCGCACCGGCACCGGCCACGAAGGCCACCGCGCGAAGCTGCCCGGATCCACCACGGATGCGAACGCCCAGTCGCAGGCGACCCTTGGCGGCGATCTTCGCGGCCATCACCGTTTTCGAGAACGGAATCCGGATCGAGTCGCGGGTGGCGGACGGCGTGAACACCAACGAGCCGATCCGACGATCCGGCCGGAACAGCGACCGCACGACCGAAGTGACCGAGTCGGACGCCGTCGTATCCACGTCGTACACCTCAAGCGTCACGGGCGTCGTGCCCCGGCGTCCGGTGCTGTCGAGCGGAAAACGCAGAAACACCGAGTCGACGGCCATGATGGAGTCGACCGTGGTACCCTTGTTCGGACTGAAGACCGTTGGCAGCGCATCGAACCGGATGATGGCACTGGTGACCACCGTGTCGGGGCGGTTGGCAATCAGGATGAACGGCGATAGCCCGAGCGCCGGAAAACCCCCGAGCGAACTATCGAGGACGACCGCGTCGACAATGGTGTCGCGGAAGGACTCCGCCTTCGACGGACACAACGACGGGCAGGCAGCGCCGCCATCGAGCGATTCCGTGCAGGCTGCGGCCGTGACGGCCGCGAACACGAGTCCGCATAACAGGAGAGGGCCGCGGAGACGCGGCCACGAGGTAAATCGAACGCGCTCAGGCATTCTCGAGCGAAGCAGGCGTGAATGGCGCGGGCAACAGTTCCGCCAGCGACCAGCGCGCTGTGAGCCCATCGGGCGTCACGGCGACGATTTCGAGCGCTGGGGCGAACTCCACCAGCGCCTGTCGACAGATCCCACACGGTGGCGTCGGCGCAGCCGCCGCCGACGTGATCACCATGCGTACAAAACGACGCGCCCCGTCGGCAACCGCCGCGCCGAGCGCGACGCGCTCCGCACAGGTTCCGGCCGGATACGACGCGTTCTCCACGTTGCAACCCACGTACACGCGCCCCGTGTCGGTTTCCAGCGCAGCCCCGACGGGATAGTGCGAATACGGGCACCACGCATTGGCGCGCGCCGCGTCGGCCGCGGTGCGCAGATCGGCGATGCTCATGCGTGCAGAAGGCCTGGTAGAAACGACGTGCCACGACCGCGCCACGACAGCCCGAACCACTCGGCTACCGTCGCGCCCAGATCAGAGAACGTATCGCGCGCGCCCACGCTCCCGCCGCGCACCCGTGCGCCGGCCACCAACAGTGGCACGCACTCCCGCGCGTGGTCGGTGGATGGCGTCGTGGGGTCGTTGCCGTGATCGGCGGTAATGAAGAGCAGGTCGTCCTCCCGAAGTGCAGCCAACAGGCTGGGCAGGGCGCGATCGAACGCTTCGAGCGCCCCCTGAAAGCCATGGACATCGTTCCGATGTCCGAACAACTGATCGAAATCTACCAGATTGGCAAAGCAGAACCCACGAGGCGCCGAATTCAGCCACTCGAGGATCGCCGAAACCCCGTCCGCGTTGTCGACGGTGTGCCGTGCGGTGATGCCGCGACCGGCAAACAGGTCGTCCACCTTCCCCACCCCCGCGCGGGGAATCCCCGCCTCGGCCAGCGCATCGAGCAGCGTGACCCCGGGAGGCTGGATGGAGTAGTCGCGCCGATTGGCCGTACGCTTCCACGCTCCCAAAGTTCCTGCAAACGGACGAGCGATGACACGCGAAACGTCGTGCGGGGCCACGAGTTGCTCGCGGGCAATCTCACAGGCCGCGTACAACTCACGAAGCGGGATCCACTCCTCGTGGGCCGCGATCTGAAAGACCGAGTCGGCCGACGTATATACGATCCACGCACCACTCTCGCGCGCCCGCTCGGCGTAGTCCGCGATCACCGCCGTTCCGCTGGCCACACAGTTCGCGATGACGGGACGACCCGTCGCTCGCTCGAACGCCTCAATCACGCTGGGCGGAAAGCCGCTCGGGTACGTGGGAAACGGCTCGGCGAGATGTACGCCGGCCAGCTCCCAGTGCCCCGTGGTCGAGTCCTTGCCTGACGAGCGGGGGATGAGGGTGCCCCAGGCGCCGATGGGATGGGCGGCCGGTTCGACCCCCTGAATCGGCACGATATGCCCGAGTCCCAGGCGCGCCAGATTTGGCAGGTCGAGTCCACCGACCGCCCGCGCCACGTTGCCGATGGTGTCGCTTCCCGAGTCGCCGTAGGCCGCCGAATCGGGCGCCTCGCCGCACCCCACGCCGTCTAACACGAGGATCACCGCGCGTCGGCTGTTCACCGTCGTGGTCATGGCTGACTTGAGGAGAGGGGACGAGACGGGACGCGCAGGGCCAGCCCGACCAGGAGTTCGTATGGCGACAGCTCCGCCATTTCGGCTACCTGCTCGGTGCTCACCGTGGCGGCGCCATCGGTGCCGATGAGGGTGGCCACGTCTCCGATGCCACAGGGCACATCGGTCACGTTTACCATGATCATGTCCATGGTGACACGACCCACGACCGGGCAACGGACCCCACCAATGAGGACCTCGCCGCGATTGGAGAGCTGCCGGCGATATCCGTCGGCGTAGCCCGCCGAAATCGTGGCGATGCGCGTGGGTCGCGCGGCCGTCCACGTGGCACCGTAGCTCACCGTCTCGCCCGGCGCGACGTCACGGAGGTCGATCACGCGGGCCCGCAGGTGCACGACCTGTCGCAGGCCGAGGAGCTCGCTGAACATGCCGGCGTAGATGGCGATGCCGGGACGGGCCAACGAGCCAGGAGACCGGCGTGTGCGGCTTGCGATGGCGGCACTGTTGTCGCTGTGCCGCAGCACGGAGGGCGGCAGGGCATCACCGAGGTCGAGCAGGGCGTCCACGAACCGCGCGTCCTGCTCGTCCCGGGAGTCGATGTCCTCGTCGGCCGAGTGAAAATGCGTGAACACGCCCTCGGGGGGATGCGCATTCAGGTAATCGCGCAGTGCCTCGACCTGATCCCATCGCACGCCGGCGCGGGCCATGCCGGTGTCGATCGACAGGTGATACGGTCGAAGTTCACCACCCTGCCCTTGGGAGGCCCAGGCGACGATGTCCTCGGGGCGGTGCAACGCGGGACGGACCCCGAGCTCGTGCGCCCGCGACAGCTCAGACCGCAGAATTGGCGTCAGGCACAGAATGCGCGCCCGGCACCCGGCCTCGCGCAGTTCGGCGGCCTCGTCGAGGGAGGCGACGCCAAGGCCCCACGGGGCATCAGCGGTTGCCGGCGTGCGATCAAAGGGCGCACCCAACGCCCGACTCACGAGCACGGCACCGACGCCATACGCGTTCGCCTTCACCATCACGATGAGCGGCACGCCAGCCCGCGCCCGAAGCTGACGCACGTTGTGGCGTACCGCGTCGAGATCGACGTCGAGCCAGGCGCGCTCGGTGGCGGGATATATTGACGCGGTCACTCGCACATCCTAAGCAGCCAACGACGTACGGAGAAGCGATGCAACGGACGATGGACGAAGCGCTGACCCTGATGCGGGATCTGCGGGCACGCTGCGATTGGGACCGAGTGCAGTCGCACAGCTCGCTCCGCCCGTACCTGATCGAGGAAGCACACGAGGTGGACGACGCCATCGCGTCGGGCGACGACGCGACGCTGCGCGACGAATTGGGCGACCTGTTCCTGCAGGTGCTCTTTCACTCGGTGGTGGCTGAGGAGCGCGCTGCGTTCACGATGCAGGACGTGGCCGGCGCGCTGGTCGCGAAGATGCACGCGAGGCACCCGCACCTGTATGGCGACGGCATCAAGCGTAGCTGGGAGTCGATGAAGGCGGAGAAGGCGAAGCGCAGCACGCTCGAGGACGGTCTGCCATCGGGGCTGCCGTCGTTGCATCGCGCGCACCGGTTGCAGGACCGCGCCGCCGGCGTGGGCTTCGACTGGCCCAATGCACTCGGACCGCTGGAGAAGGTGCGCGAGGAGATCGAGGAGCTGGCGGCCCATGTGAGCCCAGACGGCACGGTGGCCGATCAGGACTTGTTCGAGGCCGAGCTGGGCGACCTGCTGTTTGCGGTTGTGAACTTGGCGCGCAAGACCGGCGTGCACGGCGCGCTGGCCCTTGATCGGACCAACGCCAAGTTCGTGCGGCGTTACGCGGCGATGGAAGCGTTGGCGACGGCGGATGGTGTGGAGCTGACGGCGCTGTCGCTGGAGGAGCAGGATCGGTACTGGGACGCGGTCAAGCGATCGGAGCGTCTTCCGCGAGACTCACGTGAGTTTTGAGTGGTGAGCGAGAGTTCCGAGTCGGGAGTGCACTAACGACTCGGAACTCTCACTCGCTACTCGAGACTCACACGCCGTTACGGCGCGAGCCTTCCCATCATCCGTGGGAACGCGATCACTTCGCGGATGTGCTCGATGCCGCAGATCCAGGCGATGGTGCGCTCGAGGCCGAGGCCGAAGCCCGAGTGCGTGAACGTGCCGTATTTGCGGAGGTCGAGGTACCAGCCGTACGCCTCGACGGGCAGGCCTTCGTGCGTGAGCCGCGCGAGCAGCTTGTCGTAGTCGTCTTCGCGCTGTGATCCACCGATAATTTCTCCACGCCCTTCGGGTGCTAGGAGGTCGGCACAGCGTACGGTCCGTGGATCGAGCGGGTTCTCCTTCATGTAGAACGCCTTTGCTTCCTTCGGATAGTTCACAACGAACACCGGGCGCTGGTACGCGTCGACGATCAGCGCTTCATCGGGCGCGCCCAAGTCGTCACCCCATACAATATCGCTGCCCTTGCCCTGCGCGAGCGTCACCGCGTCGCCGTAATCGAGACGCACGAACGGCTGCGACACGCAATCGAGCTTCGTGGTGTCGCGCTCGAGCACTTTGAGTTCTTCCTGACGACGCTCCAGCACGCGCTCCACGAGGTAGCGCACGAACGCTTCCTGCAGATCCATGTTGTCGTCCTGATCGTACCACGCCATTTCCGGTTCGATCATCCAGAACTCGGTAAGGTGGCGGCGCGTCTTCGACTTCTCGGCGCGGAACGTGGGTCCGAAGGTGTAAATGCGACCCATCGCGGCGGCCAGCGCCTCGCCGTACAGCTGTCCGGTCTGCGCGAGATAGGCCGTGCCTTCGTCGAAGTAGTCGGTGCTGAACAAGCCGGCGCGCTCGCCGATTGCCGCCGTGAGAATCGGCGTGTCGCAGCGAATGAAATCGCGCGCGTAGAAGAAATCGTGCACCGCCTGTTCGAGCTCATGCCGCACCCGCATGATCGCGACCTGCCGCTGACTGCGCAGCCAGAACGCCCGGTTGTCGAGCAGGAAGTCGATGCCGTGTTCCTTCGGCTGGATCGGGTAGTCGTTCGGGCTCGTCCCGATCACCTCGAGCGTCTGCACGCCCATCTCGAAGCCGCCCGGTGCCCGCGCATCGGCGCGCACCTCGCCGGTCAGCGCCACCGACGCTTCCTGCGTCAGCTCAGCGAACGCGTTCCACGACGCCTCGGGCACCTCGGACTTCACCAGCACCGCCTGCAAAATGCCCGTGCCGTCACGGGTCACGACAAAGGCGACCTTGCCCTTCGATCGCAAGTGGGTGACCCAAGCGCGGACGGTGACGACGGCGCCGACATGGTGCTTCAGGTCGGCGATACGGGTGCTGGATTGGTTCATCGGACGGCGAGTTGAAGGAGAGCCGTGAAGCTACACCGTAGCCGGCTCGCGCTCCAAGAGTTGTCTGACCTTGAGGGCGAGCGCCTCGGGGGTGAACGGCTTGGCCACGAAGGCGTATCTCGCGTCGTCCGGGAGTTCCTCGCCGGCCTGATACCCGGACATGAACAGGACCGGGATCATGAGGCCACGGGCGGTCATCGTGTCGGCCAGGCCGCGGCCGCCGAGGCGCGGCATCACGACGTCGGAAATCACCAAGTCTGGCAGGGCCCGCTCCGTATCGAGCACGTCGAGGGCATCAATGCCGTCGGCGGCGACCCGGACGCGGTATCCGCGCCGACTGAGGATCGCGGCCACCAAGCGACGGAGCCCCGGCTCATCCTCGACCACGAGAATCAGCTCTGTCGCCGGCCGGCCCTTGCCCATTGGCGGAGCAGCGACGCGAACGGGCGTGCTCGACAGGCGCGGCAGCAATACCCGCACCGTCGTGCCGACGCCGATTGCGCTCTCGACCAGCACGCGCCCTCCTGCCTGTTGCACAATGCCGTACACCGTGGACATCCCGAGCCCAGTGCCATCGCCCATCGCCTTGGTGGTGAAAAATGGCTCGAATAGGCGGGCGAGCACGTCAGGCGGCATCCCGGTGCCGCCGTCTTGTACCGTCAGCACCGCCCACGCGCCCGACGGCACGCCGGTATACAGCCCCTCACCCAGCGCGCAGAGGTCGAGCAATTGGGTGGTCAACTGCACGGTACCGCCGTTGGGCATCGCATCGCGCGCGTTGACCACCAGATTGACGAGGACCTGCCCCAGCTGCCCCGCATCCACCATGACCGGAAGCGGTTGCTCCACAGTTCGCGTATTGAGGGTGAGCCGTTCGCCAATCAATCGCTGCAGCATGCGCTCGATGTCGTGCACAGCAACGTTCACGTCGACCTCCGTAGGCGCCACCGTCTGTCGACGGCTGAACGCCAACAGCTGCGACGTCAACATCGACGCGCGCTCACCGGCCTTCGTGATCTCGTTCAACTCAGAACGCAAGTCGTACAGGCCGTTGCGCAGGGCCAGCGGCGCATCATCCGGCATCAGCGTCGCGGCCTGTTGCTCTGCGAGCTGCGCGAAGCCCATCATCGCCGTGAGCAGATTATTGAAATCGTGGGCGATGCCGCCGGCGAGCGTGCCGACCGCTTCCATTTTCTGCGAATGCAGCAACTGCTCTTCCAGCTGCCGTCGCTCGGTAATGTCGGCCAGGACGCCGATGATGCGCGTTGGGGTCGCGCCCGGAGCAATACCATCGGTCAGCGGCGTCGCGCTGACGTAGAGCCAGCGCTGCGTACCATCGTCGTGGGCCACCGCGTACTCCGCTTGCGCAGGCCGCCCCATCATCGCCTTCGCGATGCCGTCGCGAACGGTGTAGCGCAGGGCCGGCGGGACCAGCTCGAGGAAGCGGTCGCTGGTCATCAGGCGCGCTTCCCCGGCGAGACCGAGCAGTTCGAGCGACTGCTCTGACCACTCCACGAGGCGCGCCGCCGGATCGTAGCTCCAAAGTCCCATCTTGCCGCTCATGAGCGCGACCTGCAGGCGCTCATCGTTCATGCGCAATTGCTGTTCGACCCGCTCACGCTCCGCGACTTCACGTCGGAGGTCGTCGTTGGCCCGCTCGAGATCGCGCGTGCGCGTCTCCACCGCGTCTTCGAGCCTCGCCTGTCGGCCGAATATCAAGTACGTAACGCACACCAGCAACAGCAGAATCACCGCCGACGCCACGCGGATGGGTCGCAGTTCGCGCGCGACGGACGCATTCCATCCATCAACCGGCACGCCCAGCACCGTCCACTCGCCGTCCATGATCGGCACGGGCAGCGTGGCGGGATCGCCCAGTCCCACGGGGCTGCCGCGAAAGGGCTTCGACTGGCGGTCGAGCAATGCCACGCGCAACCGCGGCATCGGCGCAATCGTATTCGCTTCGTCGAGCAGCGGTTGGAGATGGAGGGTCATCGAGACCAGATCAGGAAACGACGCCGGCACGCGGTCGAGCCGGAGCCGGACGATCAGACCCTGGCCGCCTTGCAGCAGTTCCACCGGCCCCGTAATCACGACACCGCTGGCGACCACGGCCCGTCGCACATCCTTCACGATCTCGGCGCGCGGATCACGCAACAGGTTGTAGCCGAGCAGCCATGCGCTATCGGCCATCGGATCAGTCGCAATGATGCGACCGTACTTGTTGAGCTGGAGTGACCGGATAGCCGGGGCGGCAATGCGCAGGCCAGCGGCGAAGGTGCCGAACTTGCGCGACAGTCCTTCCTGCGACGGCTGTGCCTCGACAAAGGTCTTGAGGCCCTGCAGCCGCTGTACGTGACGGCCGATCGCGTTTTCAAGCGCCTGTGCATACGGCGCCATGTTCGCGCGCACACGCTCCCGTTCCCGCACGATGAGCGTGCTGCGGTACCAGACGTCGTATCCCACCGCGACGGCCAACCCCATCATGCCTGCCGCGAGCGCTGATCGAACCGCGCGCAACCTCACTGCAGCAGCTTGCGCCACGGCATCCTTGGCCGAAGGTCGGACGAGATCGGTCGGGCGACATCGCCCGTTGCTCGCTCAACAATATACGATCGAGCGGTCTATCCGCATCGGACCAGGGCCGGGTTCCCTAGCCGACGCGGAACAGCTCCAGGGCGCGCGAATAGCCGACCGTCAGCAAATGCCGCAGCCCCTGATGCGACGGGGCCGTGAGCTGCGGGTCGTCCTTGAGCACGCGTTCGGCCACGATCCGGGCGGTCTCGTTGAGCGCTTCATCGCGCAACGGATCGGCAATTTTGAACGCCGGCAGCCCGTGTTGCTTGGCGCCGAACAGGTCACCCATACCGCGCAGCTGCAAGTCGGCCCGGGCGATCTCGAAGCCGTCGTCCGTGCCGGCGAACAACCCCAGGCGCTCGGCCGCCTCGGCGCCCACATCGCCCAGCAATACGCAGTATGACTGCTCCCCGCCGCGCCCGACCCGGCCGCGCAGCTGATGCAACTGCGACAGCCCGAAGCGCTCCGGATGCTCGATGATCATGACCGTGGCGTTGGCGACATCGATACCGACCTCGATCACCGTGGTCGCGACCAGCGCGCTCGTCTCGCCGTCGCGAAAGGCGCGCATAATCGCATCGCGGGCGTCGGCTGGCAGCCGCCCGTGCAGCAAGGCCACCCGACGTGTCGCAAAGGGGCCGTTCGCCAGCTCCGCGAACATCACGGTGGCCGCCTTGAGCTCCATCTTTTCGGAGGTCTCGATGAGCGGATACACCACATACACCTGGCGACCAGCGTCGAGCTGCGTGTTGGCGAACTCGAACACCTTCGCGCGGCCCGCTTCCGGTCGCACCACCGTGGTGATCGGATATCGCCCGGGGGGCCGCTCGTCGAGCACACTCACATCGAGATCGCCGTACAGAGTGAGGGCCAGCGAACGCGGAATCGGCGTCGCGCTCATGAGCAGGACATCGGGTGCCTTGCCCTTCAGGCCGAGCGTGGCGCGCTGCTCGACACCGAAGCGGTGCTGCTCATCGATGATCGCGAGTCCGAGATGCGCGAAGGCGACGTCCCCTTGAATCAGCGCGTGCGTGCCAATCGCCAGCACCGGCTCGTGTGAGGCCAATCGGGTGATCGCCGCGCGACGCTCTTTCGCACCGAGACGACCGGTCAGCAGCACCGGGGTGATCCCCAGCGGGGCCAGCAGCGCGCCGATGCTGCGAGCGTGCTGCTCGGCCAGCAATTCGGTGGGGGCCATGAGCGCGACCTGGGCGCCGTTCTCCATCGCCAGCAAGGCGGAGAAAACCGCGACCACGGTTTTCCCAGCACCCACGTCGCCCTGGAGCAGGCGATGCATGCGCCGTGGGCTCTCCATGTCGGCCACGATCTCGCGAATGGCCCGCACCTGCGCACCGGTGAGCGTGTACGGCAGCACGGCGCGGAGCTTGGTGGTGAGGTCACGCCGATTCACGAACGCGGTGCCGCCACGTGGTTCGCGGGCCACCTGGTTTGCCTTCCGGTGCAGGAGCTGAACGCAGAGCAACTCTTCGAACGCCAACCGCGCCCGTCCGCGCAGCGCTTCGGCCACCGACGACGGGCGATGCACGAGTCGCAGCGCTTCCGGTAGCGGCGGGACATCGGCCTGAGCGAGGATGTCGCGTGGCAGTGTCTCCTGCACCAACGGCACGAGTTGATCGAGATGCTGCTGCACCATCGCGCGCAGCAGCCGCACCGACAGCCCATCGGTGCTGGGGTACACCGCCAGCACGCGTCCTTCGTTGGTACCCTCTTCGTCCGGACCCAGATTTACGAACTCGCGCGGCTGGAGCCGGCGGCCGTGGAAGAAGCGAACCTGTCCCGTGCAGAGCAGCCAGTCGCCCTTGTTGATCGTGCGATCAAGGAACGGCTGGCCGGGCCACGCCACTTCGATCATGCCGCTCGCATCTTGCACGACGGCCTGAAATACCCGGAGCCCTTTTCGTGTGGGCAGCACGCCCTTGGCAATCACCTGGCCCAGCACCGTGATGTCGGCACCGACCTCTGCCTGAGCGATGCGGGTGACGGTGCTCGCGTCTTCATATCGGTGCGGTACGTGCCGCAGCAGGTCGCCGGCCATCGTGATCCCCAGCCGCGCGAGCAGGTCGGCGCGGACGGGACCAACGCCTTTGAGATACGTGACCGGCGTGTCGAGGGTGAGCCGCGGGGCCGGATGAGCAGGCGGACGTCGCTTCCGCTCCTGCGGATCACGGTCGCCGCCGAATACCATCACGCCGCCACCAGCTCCTTGGCGTAGTCTCCCGCATCGAACGGCTCGAGGTCGCCGATTTGCTCTCCGAGTCCGACGAACTTGATCGGTACGTTGAGCGCTTCATGCACCGCGACCACGATACCGCCCTTGGCGGTGCCATCAAGCTTCGTGACCACGATACCGGTAACCGGAACCGCGGCCGAAAAGGTGCGGGCCTGCGAAAGGGCATTCTGGCCGATCGTGCCGTCGAGCACGAGCAGCACTTCATGCGGGGCGTCGGGAAGTCGCTTCATGATCACGCGATGAATCTTGCGCAACTCCGTCATGAGATCGTCACTCGTGTGCAGTCGGCCGGCGGTATCCACGATGACGATGTCAGCGCCGCGCGTGATTCCGGCATCGACGGCGTCGAAGGCCACTGACGCGGGATCCGATCCCGGCGCGCCGCCTACAAAGTCGACACCGGCGCGCTCCGCCCAGACGCGCAGCTGGTCGATCGCACCGGCGCGGAACGTGTCGGCGGCGCCGAGCAGCACCTTCTTGCCTTCCTTCTTCAACTGCGCGGACAACTTGCCGATGAACGTGGTTTTCCCCGCCCCGTTCACGCCGATCACCAGCATCACGGTGGGGCCACTCGTGGCACGATGCAGCGCGGGATCGGCGTTGCCCTTCCGCAACGCGGCCTCGATGCCCGTGGCCAGTGCGCCGCGGAATTCCGCCTCGGTTTTGATTTCACCACGCTTCGCGCGGAACTCGACATCAGCCACCAGCGCCAACGACGTGGTCACGCCAAAATCGGATTCTATCAGGAGCGTCTCGAGCGTTTCGAGCGACCCTTCGTCGACGCCCTTGAAGAGCACCGAGACATCGGTGAACGCCACGTCCTTGAAGCGCTGCCAGAGCGAGCGCTTGGGAGCTTCATCTTTTCGGCGAAACAGGCGAGCCATTCTTGACCAGGCGAAGAGAGACGATCAGCGATAGCCGACCGCGCGGCGTCCGATCCATTCGGCGCAGAGCAGCAGGAGCGCGAGCACGAACGGCCAACCGGCGTCGGCCAGTTTGGGGGCATCCGACGACAGGGCGCCGCGAGAGAGTACACCGTCGCGCACCGTGGGCGCCCGTGGCACCCACTCGCGCGACGCGTTCACCACCAGCACGCTGGCCCCACCATCAGCCTGCACATCGTACACCCCAACAGCCAAGGCGGGCGAGGTGGTTTCGAAGCTCGAGCCGGTAAAGCGCAGCGTGAGCGAATCCGAATTGGGTCGGCTGCCGGCATCCGGACCGCCTCCGGTACTACCTGCGGTCTTGCCTCCGCGGCGGCTCAGTCGCACGGTCACGATCGAGTCGGCTCCACCACGTCGCCACGCCACGGGATCACCAGCGCGTATGAGCGACGCGATGGGCCGAGCAGCACGGACGTCACCGCGTCCGGCGGCGAGCCAGTCGAAGATCGCGCCCCAGAGGGCACTAAAGGCCTCGGCGGAACGCCCGCCGCGGAGCGCCCAGCCGGCATAGCCAGATCCTGAGACGACGATGGTGCGTACCCCGTTGTCGCTCCGAGCAGCGATCGCCGCCACCGGCTCGCCACGCTTGCCCAACTGTGCCGTCAACACCGTCATGGAGCCGCGCGCCGGACCAGCCAGGGTAAGGGGCGGCAAGGAATCGAGCGGCAGGCCGGCGAGCGCCGCCGCCAGCGGCGAGGCCGGCACGCCCGACGCATACCACTCCGGCGTCCGCGCCACTTCGCCGGCCCGCGCCATCGCCGTGGGCGGCGCCGGAACCCACAACGCCTTCGCAGCGGTCGCGCTTCGGGCGGCCATGCGCGGACGCCACGCGGTATCACCGTGCACGATGAGCATACCTGCCGCACCGGCTTGCGTCTTCACATCGTCTTCGCTGATCGGCGAGAGCGAGCCTTCCACCCGCCAGACACCCGGCGCGAGGCGCAGGAAGGCCCGTGTCGGCACGTTCAGAGCGCCTCGCAGGACAACGAGCGCTTCACGCACATCGAGGTCAGGCGCGGTCGATACGAACACCGCCGACGGTCGGTCACCGATGTCGATCGTGCTGGACAGCGTATCGTTACGCGGCTCTGCATCGCCGGGGACGAGCAGCACCGAGCGCACGATCGCTGAACGCGCACCGCGCGGCAGCGCGATGGTGGTGGTCACGCGGGTCGAGGTGAGCGGAGCGAGCGCCGGTACGGAAAGTGGCACGGACGCGATGCCGTCGATCAGCACGCGCAACTGCGCGTCCGGCGTGGCGATCGTGCCGGCAACGATCGTGGCCGCCACGGAGATCGTATCTCCGGCGGTGGCCGTGGTGGGCACCGCCAGGTCGGCGATCGCCCCGTCGGTGCGCGGCGTGTTGGCCAGCACGCGCACGATTGAACCCGACGGCGCTTCCGCCAGCGACTCGGGGTCATCCACTTCACCGTCGGTCAGCAACACGAGGGGGCGTCCCAGCGACGCCGCGCGATCGACGGCGACGCGCACGCGGGAGGCCTCGTCGTCGGAACGAAGGGATGCGATATCCGCGGCCCTGATGTCGCGTATCGAATCACCGATGACCACGAACGCGTCGGCGCCGGGCGCGTCGCGCTTGGCCGCCGCGGCGAGGCGTGCGTGCCACGCGTTCACGGCGGAGTTCTCGTCACCAACGGCGCGACGCGACGACGCCGATACGTCGATGGCGACCAGCGGCACGGCGGGTCGAGGCGGAGCGGACGGTGCACCGAACAGAATGGCCGCGAGCAGCGTCACGGCGAGGGCGCGCAGGGCGCCGAGCAGGATCGTGCGGGCACGCGCAAGCGCCCCGACGCGCCCGTAGGCGAGCCAGGCCGCGGCAACGCCGAGTGCGAGGGCAAGTATCCAGCGAATCACGACAGTAACGTCATTGGTCGGCACGATAGGAGAAAGGGCAAAGGGCAAAGAAGCCGAAGCCTCTTTGCCCTTTACGCGGAAGGATGCCGCTCAGTTCAGTCGCCGGCGCCGCGCGTGACGACCGGAGCGGCGGCCGTGGTGGTCGTGCGCGGGCCATCGAGCCGGGAGAAGAGGCGCGCCTTGAGATCCTCGAAGCTGGCGCGCTGCCCGGCAGCGAGTGGCTCACCGGTCACGTTGCGCAGGGCGACACGGGGATCCCGGTGCTTTCCGTTCACGAGCACTTCAAAATGCAGGTGCGGCGCGGTGGAGAGGCCCGTGGTACCGACGTACGCCACGGTGCGCGAGATCGAGACACGGGTACCGCGGCGGATGCCGGGAGCGAATCCATTGAGATGGCCGTATCGCGTGACGAAGCCATTGCGATGCCGGATCTCGAGCACGCGACCGTAGCCGCCCTTCCAGCCGGCAAAGATCACCGTGCCGTCGCCGAGCGCGCGCACTGGCGTGCCGCGGGCGGCCGCGTAGTCCATGCCCTGATGCGCCCGGACGGTGCCGAGAATGGGATGGCGACGCAGACCGAACACGCTGGAAATTCGCCGGAACGCGAGCGGCGCGCGCAGGAACGCCGCGCGCATGGACTTGCCCTCGCCGTCGAAGTACGAGGCGGTGGAGCCCTGCGCAAAGCGCATGGTCTCCACGCGACGGCCATCGACGGTCAGTCGCGCCGCGATGACTTCGCCTGGGCGCACGGCACCATTCGGCGCGCGCTGGCGTTCCATGAGCACTTTGATCGTGTCGCCTTCGCGCAAATCGCGGCTCAGGTCGACGCGATACTCGAGAATGTCGGCAAGGGCGTAGGCGACATCATTACGCACGTTGGCGGGAAAGGCATCAGCGCCCTGTGCGATCGCCCCGGTGAGGGTGGAGGAGACGACTCCACCTACGACCACGGTATCCGTGGTCCAGAGCAGCTTCTCTTCCTTCTCCAACCATCCCGACCGCGAGCCGGCCGTGGCGGATCGGGTAAAGCGAACGAGCCGGTCGATCGCGAGTTGCAGCACGACTTCAGAGGGGCCGGAGTCCGAGCTGACCTTGGAGGTGATGGTAGTGCCGGCGCGGATCTTTCTCGAGTCGATGGCCCGCGACTCCATCAGCACTCGGGCTGCTTCGAGGCGAGGCACACCGGCACGCTCCAGCGCGGCGATAAGCGGTTCGCCTCGCCTGACGGTGTCGACCCGCACGCGCCACTTCGAGGCGACAGAAACACGCGACCCCGCAGCGAGTACGGTCGCTGCGGGGCGTTCGGGGACGGGACGTCCCAACGCAATAGCGGTGGCTCCGACACCAGCACAGAGGGTAGCCATCAGGAGCCGTGCGCGCGCGCTGGTCAATCCATCTGTCTCCGTATGAACGTCGGGATTTCCATGTCGTCGAGCTCAGTGCCGGGCGACGAGGAAACCGGAGGAACGCGAGGCGGTCGTGGTGGCGCCCCTTCCCATGTCGGACGAGCGGGGGCGGCCAGAGGTCTCGAAGCTGGCCGGTCTCGCGTGGGGAACGGCAGCACCGAGGGGTTGGGCTTAGCGGCCGCGGCCGCCGCAGGAGGAAAAGATGCAGTCGGCGGATTGATGACGGAAGGGGCTGGTGTGCCGAGCGGCACATGACGGACGACTCCGTTTCCGGCGGCTCCTTGCATCTGCCGGTCAAAACCGGTCGCAATGACCGTAACGCGAATCTCGTTCATCATGGCGGGCTCATGCACCGCGCCAAAGATGATTTCGGCGTTATCGCCCACCGCATCGTGCACGATGTCGTTGATCTGCGTGACTTCCCCGAGCGTGAGGTCTTCGCCGCCGGTGATGTTGACCAGCACGCCGGTAGCGCCGGAAATGGACACGTTGTCGAGCAGCGGCGAGGCGATGGCCTGCTGGGCGGCTTCCATGGCGCGGTTTTCCCCGCGGCCGACGCCAGTACCCATGAGCGCGGAACCCCCATTCTGCATGACCGTGCGGACGTCGGCAAAGTCGACATTCACGAGCCCGGTCTCGCTGATGAGCAGCGAGATGCCCTGCGTGGCGTGCAACAGGACTTCGTCGGCCTTTTTGAGGGCCTCGTGGAACGGGATGCCCTTGCCGACCACGGCCAGCAGTCGCTCGTTGGGCACGATGATCATGGTGTCCACGTGCTTCCGCATTTCGGCAATGCCTTCTTCCGCCTGACGCATGCGCTTGCGGCCTTCGAACAGGAACGGACGCGTGACGATGCCGACGGTGAGTGCCCCAGCCTCGCGCGCGAGTTCGCAAATCACCGGGGCCGCACCGGTACCGGTACCGCCACCCATACCGCAGGTGACGAAGACCAGATCGGCATTGCCGAGCACGCGTTTGGTGTCTTCGCGGTTTTCATCGATAGCCTGACGTCCGATTTCCGGGCGTGCGCCGGCACCGAGTCCACGCGTGAGCTTTTTGCCGATCTGAATCTTGACGTCGGCCTTGGAGTTCATGAGCGCTTGCGCGTCGGTGTTCACCGAAATGAACTCGACGCCTTCGAGGTGTTCCTCGATCATACGGTTGACGGCATTGCCGCCACCGCCGCCCACGCCCACAACCTTCATGCGGGCATTCTGGGACGCGCTTTCTTCGAACTCGAAAGTCATGCGGGGGAGCTCCATACGGGGCTTGGCGGGCTCAGGGTGGGTCGCATAGCAACCCGGCCGCAGGCTGGGTCACCACGAGTCCTTTGCAGCGAGCTCCGCCAACGTCGGCGGTCCGCGCACGGACTCTGAGGAATGTGGAAGATCATGCCGCATGATGCAAAAGCTTCCCTAGAATACACATTCGAGAGTGCAGCGCAACCCGTGAAATCCGTTGATGTTGGACAGATTCGTCACGAGCTCGGGCATCGTGAAATGCGTCGCACTTTATCCACACTGCTGTCTCTTTTTACGGCTTGTGACATTCGTGAATGGCACGCACGAGCGGCATCGATGCCACACTGTTATTCGGAGGAACCGATCACGCGGAGACGCAGAGAGCGCAGAGGCGCAGAGCTCGTCGCTTCGACCTCTGCGCCTCTGCGCGCGCCTTGCCCTCGGCGTGATCAGTTCATCAATGCGGTCCGGTGAGACGCTACCGGCCACCCGCGGGGGCCGTCACGGCGGGCTTTGTCTCCACCGCACCGCCGGCGTCGTTCCAGTTGATGATGCTGTTGAAGACCATGTTGAACTCGCCGTGGTTCTGCCAGCGGTAGATCGGATTGTTCGCGAACAGGATCACGCGTCCGTTCCCCTTCACAGCGCCCGACACGTCGACCGCGAACGGACGCGCTTTGAGTGAATCAGCACCGGTCATCAGACCCGATAACACGGCCTTGTCGCCACCCACGTAGCGGGCGAGCACGTTTCCCTCGTCGGCGATACCGACCTTGAAGGGCGTGCCGCCCACGTACTTCACAGGAATGACGGTCTTGCCGAAGCCATAAAACACCGGATGCTCCGGACGCGTGATTGTGGCTTCCACCAGCGGACGCTGCGACGTGAGCCCCGGCACCGCGACCTTGTCGACGGTGCGCGCCCAACCGAACTCGATCGGCAACCGCGCCGACTCGCCAATCGCGATCAGCGTGCCGCCCGACGCGAGGAACGAGGCAACGGCATCGACGCCTGGCTGGCGAAAGCCGCCCGTCATGTCCTTCGTCTCGCCGTACAGGCCGAGGAACGTGTACTTGTCGTTTTTGAGATAGGGCTGCGCGCGCGGCGCCGGCGCCTGCATCACCGTCTGCCGGCTCAGGTTCTGCTCGGCCATCAGGATCACGTCGTAGTCCTTCCGCAGGTTGCCCTGTACCACGCGTTCTTTGTAGATCAAGTCGTACGGAATCTTGAACTCGTCGAACGTGAGACGATACCACCCCAGGTTCTGCGTGCCGCTCCACTGCGTGTAGATCGCGACGCGCGGGACATCCGCGTCGTGCATCGCGACCGTGGGCATGCGGCCCAGCATCGCGGCCGTCAGCCCGAGAGAATCCACCAGCGTGCGAACACGCGGCGCGTACTTGCCGTCGACCACGAAGGAGCCGGCCGGGAACGTCGTGTCGCCAGCGCTGAAGGTCTGCTCGGCCACCTTCATCGGCACGGTGCGCAGCAGGTAGCGCAGCGTGACCATGTTGTTCGAGCCCGTATGCGCGACGGCAATCGCCGCGGTCCCCGTGCCACGGGTATTCCCCTTGAGCACGACCCTGTTCACCGGCGACACGGCGGCATTCAGAATGCTCGCGTCGGCGATTTCGACGACGTCGACGTCCATCGCAAGCCCCATCGACCAGCCGCTGTCGTCGTAGGTGTTGAGACGCGCATCAGGATACTGCTGCCGCTCGATGAGATTCTTCGCAAGCCGTCCATACGGCTGATCACGCTTGATGACGTACGAGCCGACGGGATACGTGGTCGCACCGACCTTGACGGGTGCAGTGGCCTGCCCGACTTCGATGCGCTGCACGCGTAAGAGATTCACGAACTCTGCGACGCGCGTCATGTCACGCTGGAGCGGAATCACGAAGCCGTATGGCGCCTTGACCTTGCCTTCCTCGATGCTGTTGCGCGTTTTGATGTAGAAGTTCTCGAGCACGGTGGCCGGGAACATCGACGCCAACTGTAGTGCCGAGAGCACGCCGGTCTGCATGTAATTCGTGTTCGAGCGACGCGTAAATGTCGCAATGTCGTTGAAGCCGATCGGATTGCCGCGATACCACTCGCGATCCTGCGCGCCACCGCGTCCCGTCGGTACGGCGCCGACGCGTCCGCCGCCCAGGCCACCACCCGCCGCTAGCGCTGCCGTCGCGGTACCGCTGCGTGCGGTGGCCATCGCGGCGCTGTCGAGGTCACGGCCCGACTGCGTCTCGTACATCTTCATGAGGCCGTTGTGGTTGTACGCGACCGATCCCAGATAGCCCGGCGACCAGCCGTCCATGAAGGCATGCGTATACACGCCCGGCATGCCCCACTTGGTCATCTGCGCCATTTCCCAATTGCCGAACCACGGCAGCTCGGCGAACAGGATCGGATCGAGATTCGGATTCTGCGGCGGGCCACCGGTGTACGTGTACAGCAACGGCTGCGCTTCATGCAGATCGTGCATGATCGGCGGGAATGCTGTGAAGTACCACTCGATGATCGCCCGCATCTGCACGAGCTTGATGTTGATGTCGCGATTGTTGTCGTGGTACACGTACTTGCCCCAGTACGGCACACCGGCGCCTCCACCGAAGCCACCGCCACCGCCACCGCCACCGGGTGCGGGCACGGCGGGGGCCGCCAACGGCGCGCGACGGGTGGTATCGCCAGCCACGGCCGGCGCCGCCGGTGTCGCGGGGGCCGCCGGCGTGATCGCCGGCGCCGGAATCGCGGCGGCCATATCGAGTCCGCGGAAGAACCAGTCGACGTTGCGATCGCGTCCGTCCGCATCCGCCGCCGGCGTCATCGACACATACAGCTGTTCACGGATCTGACTGATGAGCGGCGACGTCTCGGTCACGAGGCGATACGCCAATTCCATCAGCATTTCCGAGGGCCCGGTTTCGCCGCTGTGCAGGCCGCCCAGGAAGTGATAGTGCGGCTTTGTCTCGGCCAACACGGTCTTCACCTGCGCGTCGGTCATGCCGCGCGGGTCGGCGATCTTGGCGAGATTCTTCCGGTTCTGATCGAGGCGCTGCATGTTCGCCTCGGAGGAGATCCAGATCACCACCAGCTCACGGCCTTCGTCGGAGCGTCCGATCGTTTCGATCTTCACGCGGGGCGAGGCGGCGGCGAGCGCCCGGTAGTACTTCAGCTGATCGGCATAGTACGTGAGTTTGCGCGGCGCACCAATGTGGTATCCGAGCACGTCGCGCGGTGTGGGGATGCCCTCCACCAGCGGCAAGTGATCCACCAGCGGGCTGCCATGCTTCGGATTCGCGAGCCACGCCTGATAGCTCTGCGTGAACGTCGGATCCTGCTTCTGATTGGGATCGCGCGTTTCGGTCGTGAGCTGCTGAGCAGTCAACGACGCGAACGGCGTCAAGCCGAGCAGCAACGCAGAGCGCAGCGTTAAAGAGAGCGAGCGACTGACGGTGATCATATGGGAACTCCGAAGCAGTAAGGAGTAGGGAGTACGGAGTACGGAGTAGGGAGTAGGGAGTAGGGAGTACGGAGTAGGGAGTAGGGAGTAGGGAGTAGGGAGTAGGGAGTACGGAGTAAAGAGTACGGCGTAGGGCGTAAAGAGTACGGGGTACCGAGACAAAGTCCCCGTACCCCGTACCGCGCACTCCCTACCTCGCCGTTACGTTAGAACCAATCCTGCAACCACGTCTTCACGCGCGTGGCCAGTTTGTCGACACCGGCGCCCGTGAGCGAGGGACGGCGCGCGATCACGCCGCCCAGCGCGACGCGATGGGCGCCATACAGGGCGAGTCCAACCGCCGTGGCAAAACGCGGCGCGGCGATCTGCTCGACGAGGCCACCGACCTTGTCACCCGGCACCCCCACGCGGACGCCAAGTCCGAACACGTCGGCGGCAAGTTCGCTGACGCCGTCGAGCGCGGCACCACCGCCGGTGAGCACGATGCCGGCGTTCAGGCGGCCAGCAAAACCCGCCGTCTGCACTTCGCGCTGCACCCGGTCGAAAATCTCATCCATGCGTTGATGGATGATGTGCGTCATGAGCTCGCGGGAGATGTGTCGCTCGCCGTGCGACGCCGATGCCGGCATGGCGATTACCTGCTCGGAATCGACCATCGGCTCGTACGCGCAGCCGTACGCTTCCTTGAGCTGCTCGGCGTCGCTGTTGGTGATACCGAGTCCCTGCACGAGGTCGCTGGTGACGGCGTTACCGCCGAAGGGAATCGTACCAAGATGCCGGATCTTGCCCTCGTGAAACACGGCGAGATCGGTGGTGCCGGCGCCGAGTTCGAGGAGGATGACGCCGAGTTCCTTTTCTTCCTCGGTGAGCACGGCCAACGCGCTGGCGAGCGGTTCCAGTACCAGCTCACGGGTTTTGTATCCCGCGCGCTCGATACTCTTGCGCAGATTCATGGCCGGTGAACTGCCGATCGTGACGAGATACATCTCTGTCTCGAGACGGGTGCCGATCATGCCGACGGGATCGCGGATGCCATCGGTTTTATCGACGCGGTATTCCTGCGGGATCGCATGTAACAGTTCGCGATCCTGCGGAATCGCCATGGCGCGCGCGACTTCGTTCACGCGATCGACATCGGTGCGCATGATCTCATTGCCGCTGATGGCCACCACGCCCGTCGAGCACATCGCCCGCACGTGTTCACCGGCGATGCCGACGTAGAGCGAGTCAGGCGTGACGCCGGCCACGCGGCTGGCTTCTTCGACGGCCTTCCGGATGCTGTGCGTGGCTTCCTCGATGTCCGAGACGACACCGCGGCGCAGGCCCATCGTGCGGGTGTTCCCTACCCCGAGCACGCGCAGCGTCGGCGTGCGCGGCAGATCGCCGTGCACCGCCGCGACGATAGCGGTGGTGTGGGCGGTGCCGATATCGAGGGCGGCGACAATGGGTTCGGAAGTCATGGCTGTCTGGCGATCACCTGGTCACGAAAGCGGAGGTCGAGCTCCACCGCACGCAGATGATTCCGCGCGAGGTCCGCTTCCACAGGTAATATGTCCTTGAACCGCGCTACGGTCACGTCGGAGGTCGTCCGCACCGTGAGCCCGCCCAATTTGAAGCGCAATTCGTCCATTCCGGCCCGTTCGCTGTGCGAGACTCTGGCAAAAAGTTTCGGCGCGTCCTTGCGCAGACCGTCCAACACGTGCAGGAGTGCACTGTCGGCGGTGGCGGCCACGGGGACGTCGAGCGGATACCGAACCGGGTCGATCGGCAGTGGACGTCCCGTCGCATCGGCCGGTTGAAGTCGGCCTTTTCGGGGCACATACGCGACCGGCTCCCGCTCTACCACGCGGATGACCAAGGTCCCCGGCAGCTGTCGCTCGACGATCACCGAGGCGACCATGGGGTGGGCTCCAATGCGCTCGGCCAGCGGCTCCAGTGGCTGCCACACCGATTGGAGCGTGTCCACCTTGAGACGCGCGACCAGTTCCGTGGGACGGGCATAGCGCACGCCCTCGAAGACCACCCGGCGGGCGTGGAAATAGTCGAGACGCGCGAGCGCCTGGGGGCCCCACCATGGTGTGCCGACCACGACGCCGACGGCCAAGAGGAAGGCGCACACCCGAAGCCAGCGCAGCCAAGTGGGGCGCGCCGCTTTCGGCGCCGCTTTGGGCTTCCCCTGCTTGGCCGACGACATGCCGGGATCGAACGCCACGGTGGCCATTACTGGCGCAGCGCCTCGATCAATTCGGGACCGGTCTTCGTGATGTCGCCGGCGCCCATCGTGACGACCACGTCGCCCTCGCGCACGATCGCGCGCAGCGCGGCCGCCGCCTCACTTCGTGGGCCATGCCATTGCATGACACCTCCGGACACGCGGTCTCCGATGAGCGCGGACGTCACCCCCGGTTCGGGCGCCTCACGTGCACCGTAAATGTCGCACAGCAGCAGCACGTCGGCCGCACCGAGCGCGTCGGCGAAATCCGTCTGCAGATCGCGTGTTCTCGAATACAGGTGCGGCTGGAAGGCGAGCACGAGACGACGACCAGGGTATGCATGACGCGCCGCCGCGATCGTGGCGCGGACCTCGGTGGGGTGGTGTGCGTAGTCATCGACGACATCGATGCCCTGCACCGCGCCCAGCCGCTGGAATCGGCGTTCGACGCCGCGGAAATTCGCGAGTCCCGGCGCCATCTGCGCGACAGTGCAGCCGAGTGCAAGCCCAGCACCGAGCGCCGCCATCGCGTTTCGCACGTTGTGCAGGCCAGGCACGGTGAGCTGAACCGGTCCGAGCATGTCGCTGTCGAATCGCACCTGAAAGCGCGCGCCCATCGCGTCGAGTACCAACTCGTCGGCCACCAGTCGCGCGTCGTTGGCATGCGCCGACGGCGCCGTGCCGGGCGCGGTCGCGCTGTACGCAATTACCTCGTGCCGCGACGCAATGCGCAGCGCCATCGCTCCGTCGTCATCGGCGCAGCGCACCACGACGCGCGCCGGTGCGAGATACTGCTCGAAGGTGCGCATGATATCGTCGAGATCTCGATAGATGTCGAGATGATCGGCTTCGACGTTGAGCACGACGGCCACCGCCGGGTTGAGCGCCAGGAATGAGCGATCGTATTCGTCGGCTTCCACCACGTACGTGTCGCCTCCGAGTCGGAGATTGCCCGCCCAGAGTTCAACCCGTCCGCCAACCACGCCCGTAGGGTCGCGACCGGCGGCGGTGAGCGCTTCCGTGGTCATCACGGTCGTGGTGGTCTTGCCGTGCGTGCCGGCGATTGCCACGAGCGTTCCACCACTGACCGCATCGGCGAGGGCTTCGGCGCGTCGCACCAGCGGAATGCCCGCCGCGCGCGCGGCCACCATCTCAGGATGCGACGCGGCGATGGCCGACGAATACACCACGGCTCGAGCGCCGCTCACCAGTGTGGCGTCGTGCGCGACGACGGCGATCCCGTAGCGCGCGAGATCGGGGGCTCCCGAGGGATTGGCATCGGTCCCCTGAAGGCGCACGCCTCGACGGACGAGCAGTTCAGCAAGCGCACTCATACCGGCACCGGCAATCCCGATGAAGTGCACGGGACGCGGGTCGGTGCGATCGAGAAGCATGGCGGCCGTCAACGACGGAGCGCGGGCGCCGGATGCGGCGTTATCGGGGCGTGTATGCGGCGCAGACATGGCTACAATATGGCGACCCGATCAGCCGATCCCCACCGCCCCCAGGTCGAGGGTCACGATGACCGAACGCGCGATGTCGGCGGCGGCGCCGGGACGGGCTCGCTGCAGCGCGGCGGCGTGCATCGCGTTTCGCGCGGCGGGATCGTCGCGTAGCGCGCGCACCGCAGCATCCAGCGTCGACACGGTGAAGTCGCGCTGTGGCACATAACGGGCGGCCCCCGCCGCCTGCGTGGCCTGTGCGTTGTGCGTTTGATGATCCTGCGCGGCGGTTGGGAGCGGGACCAACAGCGAAGGAATGCCCCAAGCGCACAGCTCCGCGATGGTCATGGCGCCGGCCCGAGTAACGGCGAGATCGGCGGCGGCGTAGGCCTCGGCGATCGGCGCTAGATACGGGCGCACGCGCACCATACCCGATTCGCGATCGAGGTACGCGGCCGCTTGTTGCTTGCCGGTGGCCCAGATCACGGCCACGCCGCTGGGAAGTGCCTGCTGGGTCCAGGCGGCGACGACCTCGTTCAACGCACGCGCGCCCTGACTCCCGCCCACCACGAGCACCACGAACGCGTCGTCGGGGAGTCCCCACACGCGCCGCGCCTCGGCCCTCGACAGCGGCGTCGGCGGCGGCGGCTCGATCGGACATCCCAACGGCAGCACCTGCGTGTGTGCGCCCACCGCGAGCCGATTCGCCGCCTCAGGAAATCCGAGAAACAACGACCGCGCGCCTTTGGCAAACGTGCGCGTGGTCAGTCCAGGATGCGAGTCGGGCTCATGCAGCATGGTGAGGACGCCGTGGGCGCGGCCCCACGCCAGCGCGACACCGGCCGCGTAGCCACCGGTGCCGATTACTGCGCGCGGTGTATTCGGCGCCGCCAGCCGCGTGAGCTCGCGCCATGCGCCAACCGCGCCTACCACGGTCCGCCAATTTTTCCAGGGCGCGTGACGATATAGCGGATGCAGATCGAGCAGTGTGAACGGAAACTCGGTCGTGGGAAGCACCTCCCGCTCGATGCCGCGCCACGCGCCGATGAAATGCGGCTGGATGTGAGGAGCCTGGTTTACTAATGCCCGGGCAATCGCCAGCCCGGGATACAAATGGCCACCGGTGCCACCGCCGGCGAAGAACACCCGTGTCGTGGCCGGTCGTGTCATGCCATCGACACCAGCGGATCGGTGGCGGTCGTACCGTACACGCGCTCACGATCACTCCCGATGTTCACGAGGATACCTGTCATTGCCAGCGTCAGGACGAGATTGGAGCGTCCGTACGACACAAAGGGCAACGTCAGTCCGGTATTGGGCAGCAACCCGATCACCACGCCCAGGTGAATAAACGCGGTGAACACCGTGACAAAGGTGATCCCGATCGCGACCAGCGCCGTGAACGGACTTCGGGCTCGCCTGGCAATCCGGAAGCCAAGCCAGCCGTACAGCGCGAAGGCCAAGGTAAGGCCGCCGAGTCCGAGGAAGCCCCACTCTTCACCAACAATCGAGCCGATGAAATCGTTGTATGCGAGCGGGAGCCATCCACGCTGCTGACTGCCTTGGCTGAACCCGACACCCACGATGCCACCCGACCCAACCGCGACGAGCGACTGATATTGTTGATCACCGGTGGCTGAACGCGTGGTCGATTCCTGCTCCTTGGCGAAAAAACTATCCACGCGCCGGCGCACGTACGAACTCTGCGAGGCCTGAAAGCCGATCAACAGCAGACCCACGGCACCGAACAGTAGAAAGTGCGACACGCGCGCGCCGCCCACGAACAGCAACACCGCCATGATGAGGCAGAACATCATGGCCACGGAAATATCGGGTTCGAGCATCGCGAGCAGAGTGAGCGCGCCGATGACGACCGCGAACGGCATGAGCCCCTTGCCCAGCTGCTTCACCGCGGCCCCCTTCTTCACCAGCAACATCGGCGTCCACACCAACACGGCGAACTTGGCCAGCTCGGACGGTTGAATCGAGCCGTTGAAGAGATAGCGACGCGATCCGTACATATTCTTCGAGATCGCTTCCGTACCGGGCAGGATGACGATGAGCATGAGCAGCACGCTGATGCCCATGATATGCCACGCATACCGTCGCCAGATCTCCGCGTCGACTTTCGCACAGATGGCGAACGTGACTACGCCGACGATTACGCCGGTGAACTGACGCAGCACGAAGAAATGCCCCGGACTATTCGCCGAGATCGCCTGCAAGGCGCTGGCGCTGTACAACACGGCCAATCCGAAGGCGACGAGCACGGCAGTGACCAGGAGTAGCGCGCGCGCCTCGAGCGACATACGCCAGCGTTCACGGGTGCCGGACGTCACCGCCCTCGTGGCACCGCTCACGGCGCGGCCTCCATGAGCACGCCCGCCAGTCGCGCAAACTCCACGCCGCGCTCTTCGTAGTTGTTGAACATGTCGTAGCTGGAACAGGCCGGAGACAACAGCACCACATCTCCCGCCACGGCTAAGGCACGCGCCCGCCGCATGACCTGCTCGAAACGGTCCGCACCACAGTGCTCCACCGTGACTCGTCCATGCAGCGGCGCTTCCAGATCGCCGGTGATCAGCGCCCCGGCCTCGCCGTATGCAAGCACGGCCTTGGCCGTACGCCGCAACTCAGGAACAAGCGCGGTATAGGACTCACCCTTGTGACGTCCACCGAGCAACACGATGGTGGGGCGCGACATGCTGGCCAGCGCCACGTTGGTGGAGTCGATGTTCGTGGCCTTCGAATCATTGAGCCACAACACGCCATCACGATCAAGCACCGGCTCGAGCCGATGCGGTAGTGCGCCGAAGGTCGCGATCGCTTTTGCCAGCAGGGTGCGCGCCAAGGGGAGGCGATGCAACGGATCGGCCGCCATCACCGCCAGCACCGCGGCCAACGCGTTGGCGACGTTGTGATCGCCGGCGAGTGCCAGCTGGTCGCGCGCCACGAGTGGGTCGCCGAAGACATGCAGCATACCGGCACCGCGATCGTAGTAGCCATCCACATCGGTGCGATGCACGGAGAAGCGGTACCAATGTCCGGGGACGTCGGCTACCAGCGCCTCGACATCGGGGCTGTCGGCCGTCGTCACCCAGTGCGACGGCAGCGCGGCGTTTGAAAACAGTCGTTTCTTATCGGCATAGTACTCGTCCACACTGGCGTAGCGATCGAGATGATCCGGGCTGAGCGTGGTGAGCACACCGACGTCGGGCATGATCCCTGGGGTGTCATGCAACTGAAACGATGATAGCTCGAGCGCCGCCCACACTGGCGGCGCCTTCCGTAGGGCAAGCTCCGAGACCGGCGTGCCGATATTGCCTACGTCGGCGGCATCATGCCCCAGTGCACGCAGCAAATGGCCGATGAGCGCCGTGGTGGTCGACTTGCCGTTGGTGCCGGTGACCGCGATGTAGCGCAGCGCCGGCAACATGCGCAGTGCGACCTCGACTTCACTGACCACCGGCACGCCGGCACTGAGGGCGGCACGAATCGGCGCCGCCGTGGGCGGAATGCCGGGGCTGACGATCAGCACCGAGCAATGCGCAATGCGCTGCGCGTTGTGCACCCCGACATCAATGCTGGCGCCTTCGCGCTCGAGCAGCGCGGCGGCACTACGCACCGCGGTCGATCTCGACGCATCCGAGGCGTACACCGATAGCCCCGCCGCGCGCAGCAGGCGCACGGCGGCGATACCGCTGCGGCCGAGCCCGATCACGGCGAACTCTCCCCGTTTTTCGGCCAGACGTCGCGCGACGATCGACGCGAGCTCCTGCGGCAGCCGGGCCTCACCCATGGTTGCGCTCCGTCACCGCAGTTTGAGCGTGCTGAGCGCGAGAATCGCGCAGAGAATTCCGATGATCCAGAAGCGGATGACGACCTGCGTCTCCGGCCAGCCGGACAGTTCGAAGTGATGATGCAAGGGCGCTCGTTTGAACACACGATGCAGTTGGGCGTACTCCAATCCGTAGCGCTGCTTCCGGTACTTGAACACCGTGCGCTGCAGGATCACCGATACGGTCTCCGCCACGAACACCGCTCCGACGATCAGCAACAGGAACTCGCTCTTGAGCAAAATGGCGATCGCTCCGAGCGCCCCGCCGAGCGCGAGCGAGCCGGTGTCACCCATGAAGACCTGCGCCGGATGCGCATTGTACCACAGGAAACCGATACACGCGCCGACCACCGCCGCGCAGAATACCGTGAGTTCACCGGCGCCGCGCATATAGAAGATTTGCAGATATGCGCTCGTGTCGACACGGCCCGCCACATAGGCGAACAAGCCAAGTGCGAGGACGGCGATCGCCATCAACCCGGCAGCCAGTCCGTCAAGACCGTCGGTGAGATTCACCGCGTTGCTGAAGCCGGTCAAAATGAAGGTGACCCACGGGATGTACATCCACGCCGCCCACGCGACCGCCGGCACCACCAGGATGTACTTGAAAAACGGCAGCGTCGTGCTGGCTCCGGGAAGCGTGGAAATGGGGAACACCAGCAGGATGAGCCCGAGCCCAAGTCCACAGGTGATTTGGCCGGCGAGTTTATACCGCTCCACGAGCCCTTCGTTCTTCTTTCCTTCCCGCTTCTGCCGCAGCTTGAGGTAGTCGTCGAGAAATCCGATCATGCCCATCCACGCTGTAACGGCCATGGCGAGTAACACGTAGCGATTGCTCAGTCGCGCCCACAACAGCACTGGCACGAACGTGGCCGCCAAGATGATAAGGCCACCCATCGTCGGCGTGGTCCCCTTCCCGGCGTGCGAGTCGGGTGTGCCCTCACGCACGACCTGATGCACCGCCATGGAGCGGAGGCGGCGAATAATGACGGGCCCGAACACAAACGTCAGCAGCAGTGCCGAAACGAACGCGGCGGCCGACCGGAACGTGATGTAGTTGAGCAGATTGAGCACGCGGACGTCGCGCGCAAAGGGTTGGAGCAGATAGTAGAGCACTAAGCCGTCGCCCAGGTCGTAAGCGTGGGAACGAGCCGCTCGAGACGCATCCCGCGGGAGCCCTTGAGCAGCACAATGGCATTTCGTTCGAGTCGCGATTCAATGAGCGGCCACAGCGCGTCGAAGTCCGGCGTCGCGAGAACGCGCGCATTGAGCGGCGCCACCTCCTGAAAGGCCAATGCGAAGTCACCGACGCCGACGATGAGATCGGCCTCGGACGCCAGCGCCACCGCGGCCACCGCGCGATGCTGCTGCGCTGCCTGCGCGCCGAGTTCACGCATGCTACCGAGAATCGCGACCCGCTGCCGTCCCGACCCGACCCGACTAAGCAGGTCGAGCGCGGCGCGCATGGACGCCGGATTCGCGTTGTAGGCATCGTTAATCAGGATCAGCTCCCCAATCTGCTCCCACGCCCCGCGCATGCGTGGCACCGGCATCTCGGCCATACCCGCTGCCGCGTCGGCCAACGGTACCCCGCAGGCCCCGGCGGCGGCGATGGCCAACATGGCGTTCGCGGCTTGATGCGCACCGCGCAGCGGCAGCGTGAAATGGACGCCGTCGACGTCGAGCCACGGGCGCCCCTCGGGGTCGAGCCCCCACGCGGTGGGCATTACCGTTGCCTGCTCGAGACCCGCCGACAGCACCGTCGTCGCGCGCGCCTTCGCGACGTCCATGACTTCGGGATGGGCGGATGGCACGATCGCCAGCGCCACGCGATGAAAGATCTCGCTCTCCTCGCGCATCACGCCGGCCAGATCACCGAGTCCTTCCAGATGTTCTTCACCGATCGAGGTGAGCACCGCGATGTCGGGTGCTGTGATGTCCCGCAAGGTCGCGACTTCGCCGGGCGTGTTGGTGCCCACCTCGACGATCGCCACCTCGGCATCAGACGGTATGGCCAACAGCGTGAGCGGTACGCCGATACGGTTGTTCAAATTGCCCGTGGTGGCGTGCACCACCATCGTGCGCGCGAACGCGGCCTTGAGCAGTTCCTTCGTGCTGGTCTTACCGTTGGAACCGGCCACCGCGATAACGCTGCGTCCCCAGGCGCGGCGCCAGGCGGTGGCGAGCTGTCCAAGCGCGACCAGCGTATCGGGCACGACGTAGGTGGGCACGCCGAGCCCGGCAGCCTTGGTGGCGTCGCTCACGACGAACGCGGCGGCCCCGGCGTCGCGGGCGGTAGCCAGAAAATCGTGCGCGTCAAAGCGTTCGCCTTTCAGCGCCACGAACACGTCGCCCCGCGCGATCGCCCGCGTGTCCGTGCACACACCGGCCAGGGGACGTGGGATCTGCGGCCCGGTCCCAAGCGCCGCCGCCACGCGCTCGAAGGTCCAGTACGGATGCGCGTGGTCGGGTGCGACGGCGGGAATCGCGCTGAACGCGGTGCCGGCAGTGGAATAAGCGGTCACGCAGAAGGGGGCGGACTGTTGGGAAGGACAGGCGGCATCGCGGCCATAAGTTCGCGCACGATTTCACGTTCATCAAACGGATACGACGTCGTGCCGCGAATCTGATAGGTCTCGTGTCCTTTGCCGGCGAGCACCACCACATCGTGCGGTGTGGCCATACGCAGGGCATGGGCGATCGCGTCGTGACGATCGACGATCCGGACATGGTCCCGGCGCGTCATGCCCGCCTCGATGTCGTCGAGAATGCGATCGGGATCTTCCGTGCGCGGATTGTCGCTGGTCACGATCGCGACGTCGGCCAACGCCTCGGCAATGCCTCCCATCTCGGGACGCTTGCCACGATCACGGTCGCCCCCACAGCCGAACAGCACGATCAGGCGGCTGGACGAGCCATCCGCCTGTCGGGTGAACGGACGCACGGCACGGAGCGCACGATCGAGCGCATCCGGCGTATGCGCATAGTCACGCAGCACCGTGGGCGCGGCGTGCAATCGTTCCAGACGACCCGGCACCTGCGGCGCGACCGACAGTCGCTGTGCCACGTCGGCGATCGGCATGCCTAACGCCAGCGCGACGGCGGCCGCGCCGAGGGCGTTGGCAATGTTGAAGTCGCCGATGAGCGGCAGCGACACTGCCTGCGCGCCGTGCGGCGACACGAGCAGGAAACGGCTGCCTTCACTGGTAAACGTGACATCGCGGGCCGAGATGTCGGCACCCGACTCGCTGCCGAAGGTGTACGACGTGGGCGCGTTGGTCACCCCGCGCCACGACGGATCGTCGGCATTGAAGAGAGCCACGCCATCGCGCGCGAGTAGGCCCACCAACCGCAACTTGGCGGCACGATAGGCGTCCATTGTGCCGTGATAATCGAGATGGTCGCGCGTGAGATTCGTAAACACCGCCGCCGCGAACGAGAGGCCATCCACCCGTCGCTGATCGAGCGAGTGGGATGACACTTCCATCGTGACCGTGCGCACGCCACGATCGAGCAGTTCACGCAACAGTCGCTGCAACTCGACGGGGCCCGGCGTGGTGAGGCCGCTGCCACCCGGCATCGCGACGCCTTCACTGCCAACCAGCACACCTAACGTGCCGATCGATGCGGCGGGTCGCTCCGGGGAATCGAGCAGATGACGCAGCAGGCCAACGGTGGTCGTTTTACCGTTGGTGCCGGTCACACCCACCAGCGTGAGCTCGCGCGTGGGCCAGCCATGGAACGCAGCCGCCGCCACGGCCGCCGCCCGTCGGCCATCGCGCACCACGATCGCCGGGAGTCCGGCCGCCGCCGCCGCGACGGCGCCCGCGGCCGCGTATTCCACCAGTGCGAGCGCGGCGCCACGGGCCTTGGCCTGCGGCAGCCAGGCATGACCGTCCTGCGCGGCCCCCTTCACGGCGATGAACGCCGATCCCGCGGTGACACGCCGACTGTCGTCGGTCACGTCGGTCACGGTGGCCGGCAGCTCGGTGCCCGCCGACACCAGCAAGCCGGCATCGCGCAGCGCATCGAGCACGACCGACATGTTGACCGGTCGCGCGGTCGCACTCACTTGGCCGACTCCATGCGCGGCATTTCCAGTTGCACCGTGCTGCCGACGCGCAGCATGGTGCCGGCAACGGGACGCGTACGCACGTCGGCGCCACGCGCGATGCTCACCTGAAAACCGGCCGCGTACAACGTGCGCGTGGCCTGCCTCACGTCGAGCCCGAACACCGAGGGCACCGGCCGGACGTTGCGTTCGACACGTACGACCGGCCTTTGGGCGGTGAACGGGAGGGCGACGACCACGCGCGCCGCAGCGGGCGCCGGCTCGGCGTTGGGCGGCAGTGGTGCCAGCAGCGAGTCACGGCGCAACGAGTCACGCGTCGCGAGCGCCAGCGCTTTTACCGATTTCGGCTTCACGATGGGCACCGGCATCGCCTTCGCGACCTCGGCTAGCGCGTTGCGATCGAGCGCCGAATTACGGGTCGCGAGCGCGGCCTGCAGAATTCCGTTCACGAGACTGCCCGAGACGATACCGCCATAGTACGTCCCCTTGGGATCGATGATACGCGCCACCAACACGTACTGCGGCGCCTGCGCCGGGAACATGCCGGCGAAAGTCGCATTGTACTTTCCCTCTAGATACCGTCCGTTCTCGCTGCGTCGCGCGGTGCCCGACTTGCCGGCCACATCGAAGGTGGCCAGTTCGGCGGCGGTACCCGTGCCGCTGTCGACCACCGACGCGAGCAGTCCCCGCATCTCCTTCGCGGTCTTGGCCGTGAGCACGCGCCGCACCACGCGTCGCTCGTGTCGATAAATCGTCGTCCCCTGCGCGTCGCGCACTTCCTTCACCAGGGCCGGCTGCAACAGTTCGCCATCGTTCGCGATAGCAGCGTAAGCGAGGGCAATCTGCAGCGGGGTAGCCAGCACTTCGTAACCGATCGAGACGGATGTCGGCGTACTGCCGCTCCAGCGTGCGGGCAGCGGCAACGACCCCTTCGATTCAGCCGGATAGGGAACGCCGGTGAGCGAGCCGAAGCCAAAATCGCGCAGGGCCTCGAACTCTTCGCGCGGGGTCATGCGCAACGCGAGCTTTGCAGTGCCGATGTTGCTCGAAAAACGTATCACGTCGCGTACCGGCATCTGCGCGGCCTTGTGTTCGTCGGTCAGCGCCCGCTTGCGACCGGGCAGCATGGCGCTGCCGTTCTCGGTGTCGATGATCTCGTTCGGCGTGGCCTTCCCCATGTCGAACAGACGCGACACCAGGAATGGCTTCATCACGGAGCCGGGCTCGTACGCCAGCGCCATCGGTGTGCTGGTGCTCGACGGCTTGCCGTCGCGCACGCCCGCCAGCGCGAGTAGCGAGCCGTCACGCGGATCGAGAATCACGACATCGCCGCCGGTGCCGCCCGTGCGGACGAGGGCTCGCTTGAGTTCACTCTCGGCGATCTCCTGCAGCGCTTGATTCACCGTGAGCGTGACCGTATGTCCCGGCAGCGCGTCGACGCTGGCCAGCTCCGGCGACTCCACATTGCCCGCCTTCGGATCCTTCACGACGGCCCGACTGCCGTCCTGTCCACGCAGGAACGAATCGAGTTCCAGTTCGATGCCGCCGACCGGTGCATCGTCCGCATCGACCGCACCGAGCACGCCGCGCAGATTGTCGCTGGCCGAGGTGATACGACGGCGAACCCGCTCCACGTGCACGCCGGGCAAGCCGGCGAAGCGCTCCATGTCGGACGGTGAATACAGCTTGGGCAGCGAGACCCACTTCTGAGTCGTGTCCAGCGCCTTACGGATCTGCGACTCGGGCACCGACAGCGCACGCAGCCCACGGCGCAGCACGGCACGTGTCTTCACGAGCGGGTCGCCACGCTTCGCGTTCTTGCGGCGCACATCGCGAATCTCGCGAGGCGCGATGCTCAGCTTCATCTGTTCGCGCGATTCCACCAACACCATGCCGGTGGCATCGGTGATGGCCCCTCGTAGCGGCTTCACCGTCTGCTGATCCACGTGCTGTCGGTCAGCGACGCGCAGCCACGTGTCGTGCTCAACGATCTGCAGCTGCACGGCACGGGCCAGAATCGCGACGGCGAACACGACCAGTCCGCCGTGCACGATCATGGAACGTGCGCGGCTGATCGTGACCGGCGTGTTCGCGTCATGGATCACCGGTCGTGACTCGTGAGCGGCCGTCTCTCGAATCGGTCCGAACATCATGCGCGTATCACGAGCGAGACGCCGAGTCGGGAGCAGCGGTATCCGACGGTACCGGATCGGTGAACATCGAATCCGAGAGCATGCGGGTTTGCGCGTCGGTAGCCACGTGCAGTCCCAGCCGGCGTTCGGCCTCACCGATGACACGACTGCGGGCCATGGCGCTCCGGATATCGCGATCGAGGGTTGTCTTCTCGGACATCAGCGCCCGCTGGCGATCGGACAGCCGCGAAATATCGCGCGCCGTGGCCACCCCAACACTGCGTCGCCATACCGCGAGTGATGCGACCACGACGAACACCCCCAACCCGATCGCGACCCACGCACGACCCTTGAGGCGACCGCGCGGGGCCCGACGGGCGGTGCGCTTCATAGCGGTGGCGGCCATCAGTTGGCGAGCTTCCAGGCGCGCAGGCGCGCGCTGCGGGCGCGCGGATTTCCGTCCACCTCTTCCTCAGTGGCGTTGATCGGACGACGCGTGAGCGTTTCGCCGAGGGGCACGCCGCGGCAGGTGCACAGCATCTGACGCGGCGGGCAAATACAGGCCGTGCTCCAGTCGCGGAACGCATGCTTGACGAGGCGATCTTCTCCAGAGTGATAGCTGATGATCGCCAGCACGCCGCCGGGAGTGAGTCGTTCGCGCAGCAACGGCAGTGCCTGTTCAAGCCCGGAGAGTTCGTCGTTCACGGCAATGCGGATGGCTTGAAAGATGCGAGCGAAGTCGGGCGCGCCACTGCGTGGCCCAAGCACGGCGCGGATCGCGTCGACCAGATCATCGGCCGTGGCGAAGGGCCGGCGCTCGCGGCGGCGCACGATCTCGCGCGCCATGCGGGCCGCCCTCGGCTCGTCGGCATAGGCCCGCAGGAGAGCCGACAGATCGACCTCGTCGATGGTGTTCAGCAGTTCACCGGCGTCGGTTTCGGCGTCGGTTCCCATGCGCATATCGAGCGGCGCCCCCTCGCGGAAGGTGAAGCCACGCGTGAGATCGTCGAACTGATGCGAGGACACGCCGAGATCGAGGAGAATGCCGTCGAAGCATTCAACAGGGGCGAGCCCGGCGGCGTCGAGAGCAGCATAATTTCCGAGTAGCGCACGGAACTGTCCGGCCCGCTCGAAATCGGCCAATCGTTCGCGCGCAGAAGCGAGCGCCCGCGGATCGCGATCGACGCCGGTGACACGCATACCACGTTCGAGTAGGGCAGCGGTGTGCCCACCACCGCCCAGGGTGCAGTCGAGAATGGTCGACGCGCCAGCGAGCAGCGTTTCGATCTCGGCCAGCAGCACTGGGACGTGGTAGGCGCCAACGCGCCCGGATGGGAGAGTACGGACCGGGCTCACGCGCGTATTAGGGGCTCGCTAGGGCGCGTCATGTTAGCGCGGTGCTGAGTGCACCGTCAAGCGATGGTGACGCGTTCAAGAATGTGCATTACCCGTATTTGCGCACGGATGTGATGACGCGTGTTTGGTGCCGGGCACGGACGGGGAGAAAACGAACGGGCCCACCGTCGGAGCGACGGCGGGCCCGGGGTCCTGCAACTGTGGTGTTACTTACAGAATGCCTTGATCATCTGGTCGGCCGCTGGATCGAGCTGCATCACGGCACCCATGAGCTGACGCATGGCGTCGACGTTCGTAGCACCGCCCTTCGGCAGCATGATCTGGGCATCGGCGAACATGTTCTTCGCTTCCTTGGCTAACCCGCACTGCTTCTGAGCTTGCGACTGGGTGAGCTTCAACTGTCCGAAGGCCACGTAGGTCGCGCCGAGTAGGAACTGCGCCTGCGCCTTCGCGGCACCGGTCGTGACCGAGTCGGCGAACATGAGCGTGCTGACCGCGAGCGCAAAGTCATCCGGGCTGTTCGACTTCGAGGCGGCGACACGCTGATCGTTGGCGATACCAACCACCATCTGACGCAGCGCCGTCGAGGTGTCACCAGCCGCAATCATCACCCGCGCCGCGGGCAGGATCTCCGCCGAACGATTCAGATCCTTGAGCAGCGAAACGCGCAGGTAGCTGCCGTTCTCAACCGGGATCTTGGCTGCGATCGCCTTATCCAGCGCTTCGAGCGCTTGCTGGTTCTGACCGGCCTTCTGGAGCGCCACGATCTGGGTAAACGTGAGGTCGGGGCTGCCGGGGAACTTGGCGAGACCCTTCGCCGCCATTTCGGCCGCCTTCTGGAACTGGCTATCAGCCGCCATGGCCGCGGCGGAGAGCGCGAAGTAGGCGGTATCGGCAAACGACGTATCGAGCTTCACCAGTTCGTCGCCCTGCGCGAAGGCTTCTTTGTAGTCGCGCGTGGCGAGCAGGATGCGCCAGCGGAGACGGAGCAGGTCGGGATCGCCCGGGTTGAGCATCACGGCCGTGTCGATGACCGGCTTCGCAAGGCGAGGATTGGCGACGCTGGCCAGTTCCTCGACAACGTCCTTCTGCAGGCGAGGGTTCTTGGGATCAGTGGCGAGGAGACGCGTGAGCGACACCACGGCCGAGTCCTGCTGACCAAGCGCACGGTACGACGAGGCGAGAATCGCCAGGCCTGGACGGCTCTTGGGATCGATGGCGACGATCTCCTTGGCAATCGCGAGCTGCTCGGCGGCCGGCGCCTTTTGCGTAATCATCACGTTCGCCATGCAGATCCGGGCGAGCGTGGCGCGCGGGTACAGGACGATGCCTTCCTTCGCGGCGGCGATCGCGGCGTCATACTTTTGTTCGCGGGCCGAGTTGATGCACTTCCGTTCGCCGTCGAGCTGCTTGCGGGCTTCCTTGAGCTCTTTCGAGATCGCGCCGGCGGCATCGCCAACCGACTTTACGTCGTACGAGCCGATGGGCTGGACGAGCGCGTTGTCGCGAGCGAGCACCAAGTTGGCGTCCACCTTTACACCGGTGGCGGTCTTGGTGACCGTGCCCGTGATGTACTCATCGGCGCGGAGCAGCGTCGCGAGCGCGCGCTGGTCATGCGCCTCGAGCGCGTCGGTGATCGGAAAGCCGGACGCTTCGAGGGTGGCGTTGATGTCCGTCTTGGGAAGGACATAGACCTGCTTGAACGGGAACTCGCTGGTCATGCGTGAGCGCAGCGCGTCGGCGGCCTGCACTCCCAATCCCTTCTCACCAGCTTTGAATACCGCCACGAGTACACGCGTGGCGTTCGGATCGGGAACCCGATTGTACTGAGCGGACGCAATCGACGGCACCGCGAGGGTACCACCGAGGGCGAGACCGATTCCGGCGAACGCCTGGAAATGCCGTGACATCAATGTCGTAACCTCCGCACCGTGAGCCGTGAGTCCGGCTTAACGCCGGCATACTGGTGACCCGAGTGGCCGTGCGCGAGCCAGGCGGGTCTGGGGGGAACTGCAGAACTTGAAGTGCCGCTACATACCGTGCAAGCATGCGGCCGAAGCCTCTGCCAGATGGGTACGTACATCACGTTCAGGACGGATCTCGTCAGCATGACGCCGAGCTGAACGGTCGAGACGAGTGGGCGAAGAGGGACTCGAACCCCCGACATCCTGCGTGTAAGGCAGGCGCTCTAACCAACTGAGCTATTCGCCCGAGAAACGTCACGCCCGCATCGTCTGTTGAAAAACTACCACGGACGAAGGGCGTCGTTCCCACTTGAGGCACAACTTAACCGGATTGTCACGTTCAACCGAGACGCGGTCCCGCTCCTGCTCGTCCGGTCCTCAGCTCACCCCTTCAGGATCGCGAGCGGTACCAAGACCACGTATCCGAGCACGAGCAGCAGCGGCGCAATGGTCTCGCCGCCACGGGCAAGGTCCACGTAGCCAACCACCAACGAAAGTGCAGCGGCGCCCCAGTACATCAGGGCGCGAGAGCGGGGCTTGTCGATCGAAGTCATGGCGCAGGATACTGACAGACCAAGCAGCACGGCAAGGGTGAGTTCGGACCGACCTTATTTCAGGATACCCCGGCGGGCCCGGATGGTCCCATTGTCTGTCCCACTTCTTGGCCAGCGTCCTGTCCCGCATCCAACAGCGCCTGCAACGCCGACGTCCGAGCGGCGGCCTCCTGCGCCAGATCGGCCGCCCGCATCGCTTCCAATTTCCGGCGGTCGCGGCGGCGCTTGCTGACGTACAATGGCAGCAGCAGCACGCCGAATAGGCCGAACACGGCGGAAATGTTCGTGACCAGCGACAGGGCCCCGTAACGGCTGCGCGTGCGCGCTTGCCAATGCTTCTCGAACTGGCCACTCGTGATCCCGTACGCCTGCCGAACCGCCTTCTCCATGGAACCGGTGTCCTTCCAGTATCTGAAAAAATTGGCGAGCCCGTTCACGGGGTCGAGCGCCTGCAGTTCGCTCACCACGCGATAGGCCATCGCGTAGCTCCAGGTCGCCTCCGAGGCGCCGGCGAAAAAGCCGTCCTCCAGCCGTTCAAGCGAAGGCAAGGTGCGCCACACCATCGTCAGCGACGTTTCGAACGCTTCGTCACGGCTCCACTCGCCGGCGGCGACACTGGCATACCCTTCATCGAACCAGCGCGGCGGCAAGCGCCCCAGGCGCTCGTGCAGCGCGAGGTGGGCCAGTTCATGCCGCAGCACGACCACCGGATCGCCCGCATCGCTGCCCGCCCGACTGCCCTGCAAGACCAGCCGCTGCTCGTCGGGGATCGCCACGGCGGCGCCCCATTCCGGCGCATGGGGCCCCACCCACTGCCGGAACCGCTCGGCGTTCGGGGCCACTGCAATGAGCACGTGCGCCTTGGGACGAGGCAGTCCCGGAAAGCTGTCGCTCGCCTGCGCCGCCGTGAGCAGCGTGCGGGCCAGTCGGGCATCACGCGCCTCCGCGACAACCGTAAAGCGGCCCGCATCGAGCCGGAACCCGGCGGTTGGCGGCGTCTGCGGCGAGAGCGTGCGCGCTCCGGCGGTTGCGACGACAAACGACGTCACCACGAACGTCACGAGCATCGACAAACCGGCCCGAATCCGGGCCACCCGTACACGCACTGCGCCACTCAGTCGGTGCGCGGTGGCGCTCCACCCTGCTCTACCTGCCCCAGCAGCTCCGCGCAGCGTTTCCCCCATGGACTGAACTTGTTGGCCTCGGCACCTGAACGCCACGCTGCGATGGCGTCATCGCGGCGCCCGGCGAACCAATGCACCCGTCCAAGTTCATACCAGCTCTGCAGCAGGTTTGGTCCGCATTCGAGGGCTTTGCGGAAGAAGGTCTCGGCGTCGTCGTACATCTCGCGCTCGCGATAGACCATGCCGAGATACAGGTGCGCATAGAGGGTGGCCTTGCGGTCGAGGTCGAGCCGGATCACGCGCGCGAGATGTTCGATCGCCTCTCCGTACAGTCCCTGACGGAGACAGATGTAGCCCACGTTGGTGTGCGCCAACGCGTGCTCGGGATCGCGCGCCAGCACGCGCTGAAACGTGGCAAGGGCGGCCGCATACTGCGGCTGCATCATCTGCGCCCATCCCAGCAACGTCTCCGCTTCGTTGCTCCCTGGTGCCAGTTCCAACGCCCGTCGGAGCGCAACTTCGGCACCGGTTGGATCGCCCAATGACAGCTTCGACCAGCCTTTCTCGATGAACGTGGACGCGCCCAGATGATCGACGCGTCCCGATCCGGAGAACCCCGCCGGCGCGGCGGCAAGCGTGGCCGGCGCGCCATCGAGCGTCTTCCAGCGTTCGACCAGCTCCTTCACCCTGGTCTTGAAGGCGAGGGCAGCCGTGGCCGCGGCATCCGCGTCGCGAAAGAGGGCGATGATCTGCTGCTTGAGCCGCTCGCGGTCGTCCGGCGCCGACTGCGACGCCAAGGCGTCGCGGATGGCGTCAAAGCGCGTCTGCAAGTCGGAACCGGTGAGCGACATGGCGCGGTCGGATGACAGAGTCAACGGAGCAGGCGAACGAGGTCGAGCACCAGTACAGTACTTCCCCCCCGCGCAAACGTGGCGATGGCACCGGTGCGATAGGCATCCGGATGGTCAGCCGACAGCGGCAACAGCTCACTCGCATCGACAGTGACCACGTCATGTACGGCATCCACCGGCAGCGCACACCACCGGTCATTCACGTGGGTCACGAGCACGCGTCGCAGCGCCACGGGCCCAGTACCGAGTACGAGTCCAAGCGGCGAGGCCAGATCGGCGTAGGGGAGCACGCGACCCTCGAACGACAGGCTCGGGTTGTCGGTGGACGGGCGCAGCACGCGATCGATGAGTTCCACCGGGCCCGCGAGCCGATGTTCGCCGATCGAGAAGCAGACGAACGTCGCCCGCTCCACCGTGTGCACCGCGCGACGGCGGACGGCGAACATCGCGGTCGACTTGAACCTGCTCACGGGTTCCTCACCAGTGGATTCACGCGATCCGCGCCACGTTCTCGTCGGTGGCGATGCCCTGCCCGACCACGAGTCGTTCGATGGCTCGGGGCATGTCGCTCAATGCAATGACCTCATCGGCTCCGGCCACGCGGAGCGCGGAGTCGGGCATGCCGGGGATGACGCACGACGTACGCTCTTGCACGACCGCCAGCCCGCCCGCCTGTCGGATGGCCAGCAATCCATCGGAGCCGTCGCGCCCCATGCCGGTTAGGACCACTCCGAGACACGCGGCGCCGTAACACTGCGCCGCCGACTTGAAGAGGCGGTCGGCCGCCGGCCGCACGCCCCACTCCGTCGGGTCCTGATCCAGCAGCGCCACGGGCGCTTCTCGCGTGCCACCGACGCGCAGATGGAATCCGCCGGGTGCCACAAACGCATGACCGGCCTGCAGCGGTTCGCCGTGCATCGCCTCGTGCACCGCCAGCCGCGAAATGCCGTGGAGCCGCCCGGCGAAGCTCGCCGTGAACCCCGGGGGCATATGCTGCACGATCAACACCGCGGCTCGCTCGAAGCGCGGCAGCTGCGGAATGAGCTGACTCAACGCCGCCGGACCGCCGGTGGAGGCGGCAATGCACACCACGAATGACGGGGCCTGTCCGTGCGCCTGCACGAAGGCACGCGCTGGTGAACGCACACCGCGATCGTGGGCCGAACCGCAAATCGTCAACGACGCGCCCACCGAGCCGAGCCCGAACGACGGCAACGGCGACGGCCGCTGCTCGGGCACCCGCAGCTGCGTCACACAGGCGGCAGCACGCAACGCATCCAGCAGCTGCTCGCTCACGAGGTCGAGATCGAGACTGATGGCTCCCGAGGGTTTTCGCACGAACTCGACGGCGCCACGCTCGAGCGCGCACAGCGTCGCATCGGCGCCACCATCGCTTCCCCCCGCACTCAGCATCACGACCGGCCGCGGCCACTCCCGCATGATCCGATCGAGACAGGCGAGGCCGTCGAGGTGGGGCATGTCCACATCGAGCGTCACCAGATCCGGATCAAGCAGTGGCATCTGCCGCAAGGCGTCCAACCCGTCGCGCGCCGTGCCGACCACGTCGAACTCGCCGCTGGACGCCACGATGTCGCTGACCAACCGCCGCATAAACGCACTGTCGTCCACCACCAGCACGCGACGGCGCCCAGTCACGGAGGCGCTAGAGGAGGACATCGCCGCCTCGCACGGTACGCACGTGTACCCGTCCGGTGGCGACGTCGAAATAGACCGAACGTCCGAAATCGCCACCGACGGCTTCGCCCACAATGGGAATGTCGTGCGCCGCACAGGCCGCCCGTGCCGCCTGCACGTTGCGCGCGCCAAGACTGATCGCGCCGGGCGCCAACAGCGTCGCGAACATGCTTGCGCCGCCCACCAGTCGCGCTTCGATGTCGTAGGTGGCTCCCAGCGACTGCATCCGCGTGAGCATCGCCGGAACCGCCGTCGAGGCGGCCTTGCCGGCGCTCGGCGTGTCGGCCGTGAGCGCGTGATGCGGCAGCAGCACATGGGCCAAGGCGCCGATGCGATGCCTGCGATCGTGCAACGCGATCGCGACGCACGACCCGAGTCCGATGGTCACCAGCGTGACATCTCCGGCACCGGCCGTGAGATCGGCGATGCCAACGGTGTGTTGTCTCACGCGGCGCCGCCGACCAACGCGCTATCATTGAGGGTGACTGGCACGGCCTCAGCGGGCGTCGTGGAGCGACCTAACGCGTCGAGATTGGCACGCACGATCCGATTGCCTGGATCGAGTGCGAGCGCTTGCTCCCACGCCGCTTGCGCATCGGCCAGGGCACCGCGGCGATAGTGCACATTGCCGATCTTCAGATATACATCAGGCCCGTGCGACGGCATCAGCCGCACGACGCGCACGAACGATTCGAACGCTTCGTCGTAGCGCTGCGCGCGATACAGGTAGTCACCGAGGTTCTTGTGGAGATGCGCACAGTTGGCGTCTTCAAGCAGCGCATGCTCGATGGTGCGGGCGGCGAGCTCGTAGCTCCCGCGCCGCTCAAGCACCACGGCCAGATTGTTGTGCAACGCCACCGCATGCGGATGAAGGGCAATGCCCTCTTCCAGTATGCTGGCGGCTCGCGCAGTGTCGCCGCCGAGTGCGGCGGCCAGTCCAGCGGCGTGAAACCACGCGGCCGAGGGCTGACGCGAGCCCCACGCACTGCGCGCCTCCGCCAACGCCGACTCAGCACCCGCAATCTCACCCGCCCGCAATGCCAGCGTGGCGCGGGAAAGCGCGATGCGGGGGTCGGGCACCACCATGCGCCGCGCGGCGTCATCGAGATACGCGGCCGCGGCCACAATATCGCCACGCTGCTCGCAGACATACGCGAGGTTGTGCAGGACAGCCGACGGGGCATCCGGTTCCTGCGACGCGCGCAGAAACGTCTCGAAGGCGCCGCCCCAATCTCGACGACGCAGTTGCACGAGCCCGAGATGAAAGCGTGCGACGCCGTCGGCGGCCCGCAGTTCGAGCACGCGGCGGAACTCGCGCTGGGCCTCATCGAGCATACCGGTGCGATAGAACGCGATCCCGAGATTCCGATGCTCGGCCACGCGGCTCTCCGGTGACGGCTGACGTCGGGCAGCGCTCCGGCCAACACGCTGCGCGTAACCGGCGGTGAGCAACCCGAACACCGCCTTGCCGACCTCGAACTCACCAAGTCCGGAGCGCTCGATGACGGAGTTGAGATCCTGCGTGCCGTCGAGCAACGGCAGGATGCGCTCCTGCGTCGCGCTCAACGGGACTTCGCGCTGGGCCAGTCGTGGGCCGTCGAGTTCGAAGATCAGATCGAGACTCGGCACCTTCTTCGCGATTTGGGTCCACTCGTCCACCCGACGCGCGCCTTCCAACAGCAGCGAGTCGGCACTCACTGAGACCAGGGCCGCCTCGGGAGAGTCATCGGCTTCGGACTCGAACGTGAATGAGCCCAGCGACCAGCTGAATAGATGGTAAACCGCCTCTTCAAGCTGCGTGCGATACTCGCCGACCAGGACGTCACGTTCGATCAGCCCCTGCGCCAGCAACGCATGCGCGAGATCCCGATCATCCTGTGGCGCACGCGCGGCCGTTACCCGCGCGAGATCGTCGGGCGTGATTGCACCGATGCGCACGAGTCGATCGCCGAGGCGATCGCGACGATTCACCAGCTCGGCGTGCACGATACGACCGCCCGCAAAATGGACCGTGCCGAAGCTGCCTTCGCGCGCGATGCTGAGACAGCCCGTCTTCTGACCAAGCGCCAGCAGCTGCAGCACGTCGGCGAGCGAGGCCTCGCTGAGATTTCCGCGGATGGCCATTACCGGTACTCCTCGATCAGTCGTCCGCCGAGCTCCGGCCAGTGCCACATCGTCTTCTCGCGATCGTCGAAGAATCGATCGAGCTCACCGGGCGCGCGCTCCACGAGCTGCTCAACGCGCGGACGCTCGCGCGACTGCAGCGCCACCACCAGCCCGCCCTCGAATCGCGAGCGGAGTCGATCGGCGAGCTCGGGAAGCTCACGCGGCGCGTACGTGCTGGTGAGCACGATCTGACTGCCGCGCTCGTAGAGATGATTGAACAGGTGGAACAGCTCCTCCTGCGTGCGCTCCTTTCCTGCCAAGAGCTCGACGTCATCGAGGATGAACAGGTCGGCGGCGCGGAAGCGCAAGCGCCAACGTTCCATGCCGCCTTCCTGCATGGCGGCGATCAGTTCATCCACGAACGCATTGGCCGACAGACAGGCCACAGCGGCACGGCTGCGCATCGCATTGCCCAGCGCATGCGCCAGATGCGATTTGCCGCTGCCGGCCGGTCCGGAGATGAACAGCGGATTGTAGCGCGTGCCGGGCTGCTCGATCACCGCGTCGATGGCCTTGACCGCCAGCTGATTCGCGTGGCTCACATCGATCCGTTCGCGCATGAATACTGGTGACGGCGCCGGCAGCGGCAACGTGCTGGCCATGGCGCGCTCGACCAGCTGGGTCGCCAACAGGATCGATTCGACGTCGCGGAATGCCGCATGTCCACGCAGCGCCGGATCGAGGCTGCTGGCCTGCGCCTCGAGGTTGCGCAGGTGTTCGATCGCCGAGGCAAACATGGCCAGCAGACCGTCTACATCAGGCGCCGTGGGCAGATTGAGGGCGCGCTCGAGTACGGTAGTGGCGTACCCGTGGGACTTCCAGCGCGCCATCGCCTCACCGAGTGCCACGCGCCACGGCTCGACACGGGTCTCGACCTCCTGTAGGACGTCGGCGAAAAAGCTCTCGTAGTCGGTGCCATCGGGTATGATCGCTTCGATGCGTGGCGGGTGCGTCGGCGTCGGCGACGCCCGCTCGCCCAGCACGGCGCGCACATCGGGCGGTGCGACTGGCGTTCCCTCGAGCTGCTGAAACGCCGAGAGCTTGTTGAGGGCGCCCTTGAGTTCGCGCACGTTCCCGAACGCGAGCCGTGCGACTTCGTTGAGCACCCCGTCGGCGAACTCCACGTCGCGCACGTTCGCGACATTCCGCAGAATGGCAAGACGCATTTCGTAGTCGGGGGCGCCGACGTCCACCACGAGTCCGCCGATCAGCCGCGACAGCAGGCGCTGATCGACATCGGGAATCTCCGATGGCTGTCGATCGCTGGTGAGCACCAGCTGCCGACCCGTGCCCTGCATAATGTTGAAGAGTCGCAGCAGCTCGGACTGCGTTTCGCGCTGGCCGGTGAGAAACTGCACATCGTCGAGGATGAGCAGCTCGACCGGCTGATAGTGCTCGATGAACCGCTGCGCCTGACCGCTTGCGATGACGCGATGCAGATGCTCGGCCACCTCCTCGCCCGACGTGAACTCGACGCGGAGCTCAGGCTTGGCCGCGCGCGCCTGATGGGCGATGGCCGCCACCAAGTGCGTTTTGCCAAGCCCGGAGCCGCCGTACACGAACAGCGGGTTGTAGGCGCTGCCCGGGGCCTCGGCCACGGCACGAGCGGCCGACACCGCGAGACGGTTCGACGAGCCGACGACAAACGTGTCGAAGCGATAGTTGCCATCGAGTGGGCCGCTCATGCGTCGCTCAGGCGTCACTCAGGCGTCACTTCCGGCGACGCCGGTGAGCACGTCGGTGGTGACGTGGCCGACGTGGAGGGCGGGCGTGAACGCGGGCGTGCGCAGGGCGAGGGCCGCGCGATGGGCGGCTTCCGTACCCTCGTCAGCGCCGAGCCGCTTGAGCACGCGCATGCCGAGTGATCGCAATGTGTCAAAGACGCCGGGGCCGTGGAGCGCGTCGCCGGCAAACTCGGGAACGCCGCGGAAGTTCAACGCCACCGACAGCTCCGCCACACTGGCGGCCAGCGACGCCGGCAGATCCTGCTTGTTGTACTGCATCACGATGGGCAAGTCACGTGCGTCGATCCCATGCTCGGCAAGATTCGCGTGCAGGTCCTGCAGACTCTCGAGGTTGTCGTCCCAACGATGGCGCTGGCTGTCTGCCACGAATGTGATGCCGTCGGCTCCCTGCAACACCAGCTGCCGGATAGCGCGGTAATACGGTTGTCCTGGGACCGTATAGAGCTGAAAGCGGACGCGATACGCCCCGACGGTGCCGAGGTCGACGGGGAGGTAGTCGAAAAAGAGCGTGCGATCGCGACGCGTGGCCAGCGACGTGAGCTCACCGACCTGCGCGCCCGGCAACGCCGAGTGCAGGTAGGTAAGATTCGTCGTCTTGCCAGACCGTCCCGGCCCGTAGTACACCAACTTGCAGGTGATCAGCCGTGTGGCATGATCGACAATGGGCATACGCCCGCTCCTGTTCTCGCCGCCGGTGTCTGCCACGCCCGAAGGTCGCGACACCACCGCATGTCTCCTACGCCGTTACGGATGCAGCAGCGCGTGCAACCGGGCCGTGAGTGCAATCGCTTCGCGCACGCGACCAGCGTTCGCGAACGGCTCCGGTAACCGAAGGGCGGCGTTCCAGTGCGTCATCGCGTCCGCAAAGTCACCACGCCGGGCCGCTTCGTCACCGAGCCGGCACAACGAGTTGGCATCGGCGCGCGCTGCGATTCCGGCCGTCTCCCCTCGTGGCAAGGACGGTTCAGCGGCCTGCGAGGCAACCGGAGGCGACGCCATCCACGGGGTGCGTCGACGCGGGAATCCCTCGGGAGAAATGACCCCCAGTTCAACCGGATCGAAGAGCGAATCATCATCGGGCCAGCCCGACCCATCATCGGGCGGTGCCGACGAATGTCGCGTATGATGCGCCGTCGGTATCCAGAGATCGCCGGCGATCTCGTGACCTTCCGGGGCGGGGATCGCCGCCATCGCGGGTGGCGTGGGATTCTGACGCGGCGCCACCGGCCCTTCGCTCAGGACCAACAGCCCGGCCTCGATCAGGCCGTGCACCTGCTCCGCCACCTCCAGCAGGTCGCGACCGAGCGATTCGGCCAACAGCAACAGGTCACGCTGGCCATCGACCCGGGTGAGAATCTCCCACTGGACCGGTGCCAGACGCAGGAGTGGCAGCTGCTGCGGCTCAACGTCGACAAACGCCGGCACGACGCGCGAATGCGGCACGCGATCCTCGATCCGCGCCCACACCTCCGCCCGTTGCGCGGCTTCCATAAGCAGCGGCTCGATCGCCAGACGGATTGCGGCGTTGGTCGGCGCCTGGTCGTCGGCGGGTGCGAAGCGGAACGCGCCGTCACGCCAGAGCAACAGGTCGAGCATGACCGCTTCAACGTCCCGGGCTTCGTCCGCCGTCCGCGCCCGCAGCGCCGCGGCCGCCGCAGACGCGTTCCACGTGGCAGCGTTCACCACGCTGCCGTGCTGAAAATGGACGGCCGCGTGTCGCCCCTGGAGCGCGGCCTCGAGATGCAACACCCCTGACTTCCGGCTCAGCGCGAGCAGTTGCAACAGCTCAGCCAAGCCGAGGTCGCGAAGACGGCCCTCCAGGCTCATCGCGCGCTCGCGCGACACGCCGTCATGTGACACGGTGTCATGCGACACGGTGTCATGCGACACGCGCCGGGTCGCTGGGCGCCCCGCTGCCGTAGACGGCATGCGACACCGCGTGCCGGGCGCGCTGGACGAAGGCATCCATGTCGGTGGATTGCGCGAGACCGGCCCAACAGGCCAGCGCGTCTCGGGTGCGTGACTGCTGTGCGAGCAGCACGCCATCGAACCAGCGTGCTCCGGTACACTCCGGGTCATGACGCAGCACGCGATCCACCACGATGCGGGCATCGGCGAGACGCTCCTCGCCCACGAGCACTTCGATCAGGAGCTGAAGGGCTTCGATATCGGTAGGGCGGCGTTTGAGTACATCCACCAGAATCCAGCGCGCGTCGGCATAGCGCCGCGCATCGCGGTGCACGCGCGCGAGCTCGAGCACGGCATCTCGCCAGTTCGGAACAGCCGACAGCGCGGCTACCAGCTCGAGTCGCGCGGCGAGCAGATCACCGCGCTCACGCAGCATGCGGGCGATCGCCACGCGCGCCGTGGGACGCGCCGGATCGTGCGCCAAAGCGCGACGATAGAAGCCAAGTGCCAACGCGTCATCGTGCAACTTCATGGCTGCGTCGCCGGCGAAATGCAGCAGGGCGGCACTGGTCACGTCCTGACGCAGCAATCGCAGCATGGCCGTTCGCGCCGTTTCCGCACTCGCCGGATCGCGGTCCGCATCGGAGGCGGCCGCGAACGCGAATAGTGCCAACACCTCCGGATGATGCGGCCACACCGCACCGGCCCGCTTGAGTTGCGGGAGCGCCTCGACACCGCGACCCAACAGACACAACGACCGTGCTTCGCCCACGGTAGCGCGCTGCCACAGGAGCTGCACCGGAGGCGCCATCTCTACCACCGACGTCGTATCGACCGCGACGCGTGCCCGCACATACCGCTCGAGGGCCTCGCCGTGCACCGTGCGCGCCGCAAAGCCATCGGCGGCGTCGCAGTCGCAGGCGGCGGCCACGATTGCCGTCGCGATCGCCGTCGTCACCGTTGCGTGGCTGCCTGGCGCTGCGTGGGACACGGCAGCCAGTTCGCGGTACTGCTCCGGAAGCAACGCGACGAGGTCATCACTGGGCAGCACGACGCCACGCAGTGGCGACCCGCCGCGGATGGTCAGCAGCTCGAGCGCGCCCACCGCATCGGGACATTCGCGCTGCACGTCGATCGCCACCGAGAGGCGTGCTTCGGTGCGTACCGGCGCGTACTTGAGCGCCTGCTCTGTTTCGCGCGTCGCGCCATCGGCATCACCGAGGCGCTCAAGGACGCGGGCTAGCCCGAAGCGGGCCTCGGCGTGCGACGGCCGACACTCGATCGCCGTAAGAAAGGCGTCGCGCGCGTCCTCCGTGCGTTCCAGCAGCTGCAACACGGTGCCCATGACCTGCCACGACTCCGCATCGCGCGGATGGAAGGCCACCAGTTCGCGCAACAGCGTGAAGGCGGCCAACGGATCGCGCTGTCCGGCGAGCCAGCGCGCCAGATTGAGGCGCGCAACGATCAGCGTGGGATCGAGGTCGGAAGCGCGCAGGAACGACTCGCGCGCCGCCTGGTGATCGCCGAGATCGTCGAGCGCGACGCCGAGATTGTTGTAGGCCAACGCATGGCGCGGATCGAGGCGCAGCGCGCGGCGGTAGCTATCGGCGGCCGCGTGCACATCTCCCGACTGATGCATCGCCACGCCATGCTCGTTCCACAGGCGAGGCTGCTCCTGCAGCGTCAGCAGCGCTTCGTAGCGCACGCGCGCGTCGTCGAATCGACCGGCGATCAGATCGAGTTCACCAAGCGCGTGCTCGGCCATGCGCGCGTCTTCGCCACCGGCGAGGGACCGCTCAAACTCACGTCTGGCTTCATCGAAATAGCCGCGCTGCCGAAAGGCGAGCCCGAGACCGTAGCGGGCGAGCGCGCCTTCGGGCTCCACGCGCAGCATGTCATTCACCGACGATGGATCGAGCGCCACTGGTGCCCCGGCGAGGGCCCCCGATTCAAGCGAGAGATCGATCTGCGCGGTGGATAGCGTGGGATTCAGCTGCGCCGCCAGCCGTGCGGAGGCAATCGCCGCCTCGTGACGTCCCATGTCGCCCAGCACGAACCCGCGCAGCAAGTGCGCGTCGGCACAGTGAGCCTGGTGGGCCAGCAGCAGATCGAGGCACTCCAGCGCCTGCTCATTCTGCCCGCGCTGATACAGCACTTCCGCGAGGTGCAAGCGGGCGTCGGTGTCGGCCCCGCCCACATTCACGGCACGCTCGAACCAGCGTTGTGCACGCCGGAGATCGCCGGCGCGTTGTTCGATCAGTCCCCGCTCGAAAAGCGCCAACGCATCGTCAGGGTCGTCGGCAATCAAGGCGTCCAGTTGACGGATCGCCGCGTCGCCGCGGCCGATCAGTCGCGAAAGTCGCGCGCGTTCAAGGGCCGCCACGCGATCATCGGGATTCGCGGCCACGCGCCCATCGAGCACGGCCATGCGCGCATCACACGCGCCCGGCTGCGCGGCTGCGATTTCGAGGTTGCGCGCGGCAGTCCGCATTCGCGCGTCGATCGCCAGCGCGCGCAGAAACGCATCGACGGCCTCGGCGTGCAATCCGCGCGCGTGATACAGGACCCCGAGGTTGTTGAACGCGCCGGGATCCTGCTGGTCGACGCGCTCGATCAGCGCACGCAGCAGGTCCACGTCGCGACCGGCCGACATGACGGACGACATGAGCGGAGCGGTCCCGACGTTCAGGCGAGCCGCAGCGCGCGGAGCATCACCTGCAACGAGGCGGGATCGGGGAGCAGCAGGAAGAAGCCGCGCAGCGTCTGCTGCATCTCCATGAGCTGAAACTCGCTTTCGACGCAGAGAATCGCATCGGGATCGGGCGCGAACTCGCCGATTGCACTGGTCAGCACCGCCGTGGACATGTCGATCACCAAACTCGGCGGCGACGGCAGGAGCAGCATACCGAGGAAGTCGCTGAGCGCGTTCATGTACGCACCGCTCAGGATATTTCCGGCTTCCTTGATCGCCGATGTTTCAAGTTCACTGAAGGCCGTGGATGATCCGACCGGCCGACGGAGCATCAGCTCGGCCAGTCGCATTACCGTCGGCTTGGGAAACACGAGCATCGTACGACCACTGAGGTCGCCGAGCATGTGCATCAGGACGGCCGCCACTGGCTCTTCTTCTGGCCTGAACTGCGACGGCAGCTCTTCCATGCTGGCGACCGTGATGTTCGGCACCTTGATCATGATCGTGCTGCCGGTCATTTGCGACAATGCCGTAGCGGCGTGACCCGCGCCGATGTTGGCCGTTTCACGCAGTGCATCGAGCTGGATGGTCTTGAGAGACCGGATCGCCGACATGGTCAAGTCACCTTCGGTCACGAGTCATCTTCACTTCGTCATGCCACACTACTCACATCGACGATGAGCGCGGGGCTCCCGTCACCGAGCACGGTAGCGCCGCTGAACCAGGTGCGAGCACCGCGGACGGAATCCAACGGCTTCACCACAATGTCCTGCTGGGCCAGCAGGGCGTCCACCAACAGCGCCGTTCTCCGTCCCGCCACCTCGACGATCGCGACATGGCGTACGCCGTCCGGATCGGCCGCGGCGGCCGCCAGGGGGTCATCCTCGAAGCGCTGTTGCAGGGCCACCAGCGGCACCGTCTCGTCCCGCACGGTGATGGTAAGCGCGCCCGTACGACGGGAGGCGCCGTTGAATTCGAGCACCTCCGTCACGTGCGCGGCAGGAATCGCGTACGTATCACCGCCCACCTGCACCAGCAGGGCGCGCATGATCGCGAGCGTGAGGGGCAGCCGCATCGTGAACACGGTGCCTTCGCCGGTGATCGTCTCGAGGTCGATCTGTCCGCCGAGCGCGCGCACGCGCGTGTTCACAACATCCACGCCGACGCCTCGTCCGGAAATCGACGTCACCGACTTGGCGGTGGAGAATCCGGGATGCGCCAGCAGCGGAAACAGCACCTCGTCGGCCAGCGTGGTGACCGTGTCGTCGACCAGCCCCTGCTCCCGGGCACGACGCAACACCACGTCGCGATCGATACCGCGCCCGTCGTCTTGCACCTGAATCACCACGGCGGCCCGATCACGCGCCGCGCGTAGAATCAATTCGCCGCTGGCTGGTTTTCCGGCGGCACGACGGGTGTCCGCGTCTTCGAAGCCGTGATCGAGGGCGTTGCGCAGCAGGTGCATGATCGGATCGCCGATCGCATCGAGTAGCGAGCGGTCGAGTTCGATCTCGCGGCCTTCCATCGTAAAGTGCACGTCCTTGCCCAGATCGCGAGCGATGTCACGGACCAACCGCGGAAAGCGATCGAAGACCTGCGCCACCGGGAGCATGCGCGCCTGCAGCACTTCATCCTGAAGCGTGGCCACCAGACGCGCCGTGTCAGCCGCCGCGCGCACGACGGTGCGATCAGGATGCTCCGACTGCTCGATGGCGCGTAACAATCGGTCGCGCGTGATCACCAACTCGCCGACCAGGTCCAGCAGCGTATCGAGCCGGCGCGCATCGAGACGCACCGTGCGCGGCGCGTCACTTACGCGGGCGCTCCCCTGCGCTGGCGTGGGCGTGGCAAGCTTCACGATCACGCGTGCCACGTCACCCGCGCTCTGCGCCGCCGTGGTTATCTCGTCGTCGGAGGCAGCGGCGTGCAGCGTGAGCTGGAAGACGCCGTCGAAGAGATCATCCGGCCAACGCTCTTGTGCAGGCTCGGTGCCGCGCACAGTACCCAACGCCCGCAGCTTGGCCAGCACGATCATGGCGCGCACGCCCTTGAGCGGGCAATCGGCAGTGAGTCGCACATGCACTCGTCGGGCCGTGCCGAACGCACCACTCAGCACGTTGCTAGTAGCGGCTGGCGGGCCACTGCGGGCATCACCATGTGCGTCACCATGTGCGTCACCATGTGCGTCACCATGTGTGTCAACCGCGGCCGACGGCGTCGCTCCAACCGCCGATGCCACTTCAAGTTGTTGCACAAACGCGCGCATGGCCGACGTGGGCTCGGTGCGCCCGCTCGGCACGGCATCGACGGCGGCGCGCAGCAGCTCGGTGCCGTCGAAGAGCAGCGCCAGGACGTCGCCACTGAGCGCTTCCTCAGCACTGCGCAACGGCTCACAACGGCTCTCGAGTGCGTGCGACAGCAGCTCGACCGCGACATAGCCCATCGCGGCCGCCATTCCCTTGATCGTGTGCACCCCGCGAAAGACCGTCGCGAGGTGCGCGCCAGTCGCAGCGGTGGTCGCGTGCCCGTCCTCACGCTCCAGCGCCAGCAACGCATCATCGACTTCCGTGAGATGTTCGCGCGATTCACTCAGGAACAACGCGGCATACGGGGCGGCGTCCATGGCGTTCAGCTCGAGGCGTGCGACCGCGACGACTTATGCGGCGAGGACGCGATTCACGGCTTCGAGAACACGGCTCGGCTGGAACGGCTTCACCACGAAGTCTTTCGCGCCGGCCTGAATGGCTTCGACCACGAGTGCCTGCTGTCCCATCGCGCTGCACATGAGAATCTTCGCGCCAGGATCGAGTTTCGTGATCTCTCGGACCGCATCGATCCCGCCCATGTCAGGCATTACAATGTCCATCGTGACGAGGTCGGGACGGAGCTGCTGATAGCGCTCCACCGCTTGCACACCTGTTTCCGCTTCTCCGATGATCTCGAAGCCCGCCTGCGTGAGGATGTCCCCCACCATGGTGCGCATGAAGATCGCGTCGTCGCAAATGAGTACCGTTCGGCTCACCGTTCCCTCTCGTCGGCTGAATGCAGGTGCCGCGCGCAGAGCGCCACGGCGTCCAGCGGCACGATGCGGTCGAGGGCGGACGAGAGCTCGTGTTGGGACTCGAGCGACGCATCCAGCACGCGGACATCGTGCACGGCATGCACGGCGAGCCCGATGAGGCGCGATCCGTACTCGAGGAGGACGACCGACCCTGCCGTGACGCCACGCTCTCCCGAAAGGAGGGCCTGAAGGTCCAGCACTGTAACGATTGCGCCCCGCACGTTGACGATACCGCGAAGCACGGGCGGACTACCCGGCACGCGGCGCAGCGTGGCGCTCCGAATCACCTCACGGACCTGTTCGACCGGAATGCCAAAGGCATCCCGGTCGACCGAGACAACCAGCACCCGTGGGCGCTGCTCGTCGCCGTCGTCGTGGTTAGTCGAGGGCGTCGTCGTGATCGTCCGGCTTGTGCCCGGGGAGGACTTCGTCGGTTTTGTAGAACCCGAAGACATCGAGCGGATCCTGGTGCGTGGCGAGTTCCGGCATGAGGCTGACAACGGACAGTGACTGGCGCAAGTCCGCCGGCAGCGGCGAACGCAGGTCGACCGGCGCACCCGTGATCGGATGACGGAAGCGCAGCCAAGCCGCGTGCAAGAAGTGCCGCTTGCCTGGCAACTCCACCAACCGCCGACCGCCGCCTCCCCCGTACGTATCGTCACCCACCACCGGATGACCGATCGACGCCAAATGGACACGAATCTGATGCGTCCGACCGCTATGCAGGTGGGCGCGGAGCAGATCCGCCGAGTCGAAGCGACCGAGGCGCACGAAGTCGGTTCGCGACATCCGTCCATCAGGGACGATCGTCATCTTGGTTCGGTCCCGTGGATCGCGCCCAATCGGCTTCTCCACCGTGATGTTATCGGTGGACAGGTGGCCCCAACAGAGCGCCACGTACCGTCGCGTCACCTTGCGCGCCGCCAAGGCGGCGCTGAGCGAGCGATGGGCCACGTCGGTCTTGGCCACGATCAACAGCCCCGACGTATCCTTGTCCAGACGGTGCACCAATCCCGCGCGCTCCTCACTGCCACCGTCAGCCAACGGCTCGCCGCGGCCGATCAGCGCGTTCACCAGCGTGCCCGTCCAGTTGCCGGGTGCTGGATGGACGACCATGCCGGCGGCTTTGTCGACCACCAGCAGATACTCGTCTTCGTAGATGATATCGAGCGGAATGTTTTCGGGGACGATGTCCCGTCCCGGCGGCGGCGGAATTACCACATGCAGTCGGTCACCCGCCTCGCTGCGATACGAGGCCTTCTCCGCCTTGCCGTTAACCGTCACTTGCCCGGTGGCGATCAGCGTAGCCGCCTGGGTCCGCGACAACTCACAGCGGCGCGCCACGAGCAGGTCGAGCCGGTCACCCGCGTCGCCACTGTCGTCGGTGACCTGAAAATCGTGCACGGCTCCCGACGCGGGCTCCGAAGGGGTTCCCGAGCGGGCGCCGAACGACGCGTTCACGAGACCGCCGTTTGTTGTGCTTTGTCCAACTGCCACAATGCGATCACGAGACAACCTGCTCCGATAGTAACGGCAGTGTCGGCTACGTTGAACGTCCAGAAGCGGACGTCGCCGAAGCCGATGTCGATGAAATCCACGACGCCGTCTCGCAGCCGAATGCGATCGAGCAGGTTGCCGATGGCTCCTCCGACCACCACCGGCACGCCAAACGCGGCGAACCGTGAGATCCGGGTGAGGTCGGCCGTGGCGCGAATCAGCACCACGACAATCACGACGCTGAGCGCCGCAAATATCCAGCGTGACGCAGGACCGAGGTGCATGCCAAAGGCCGCCCCCGGGTTGTAGGCGAGCGTGAACCGCACCACGTCACCAAGAATCCGATGTGGAATATGGCGTGGAGCGAGATACTCCACGGCCAGCGCCTTCGAAATCGCGTCGGCGGCGGTGATGAGCAGCACCAGGATCCAGAAACGAGGGGTGGCCGACGCAGCCGGTATGTCGTTGACGACGGCCGACGCGGTGGCACTCCGGGTCGGATGTGTCATCGCGAGCGGTCGGCGGATTCAGTCGACGCGAGAGTCGTCGATCGCGCGGCGTTCTGGGCGGCCGCCTCGGCCGCCGCGGCGGCCGCCGTTTCGCGTTTCTCTTCTCCCCACAGCACGAGCGCCAGCAGAAACGCGCCGCTGCTGACTGCCATGTCCGCCACGTTGAACGTGGGCCAGCGATGCGCCCCGAAACCGATGTCGATGAAGTCGACGACGCCCAGATCAGACCGGATCCGGTCGATGACGTTGCCGAGTGCGCCCGCGGCCACGAGGGACACGGCGAGCGCTTTGCGCCGATCGTTTTGCGCCGTCTGCTGATAGAGTCGCCACAAGATTACGATCGCGCCGCATGTGAGCGCCATAAAAATCCAGCGCGAGTAGGTTCCCAGATGCAGTCCGAAGGCGGCACCTGGGTTGTACACGAGTGCGAACCGGAACCAGTTCCCGAATACCGGATTGGCCCCGCCGGCGGGCGCGAGTGTCGCGACCGCCACAGCCTTGGTAATCAGGTCGAGGACGAGCACAACGAGGAGGACGGGAACTGCAACGATAGCCTTCACATCAACCCTTTTTCGCGTCTTCCTCACGCTGTTTGCACGCAAAGCAGTATCGCGCATGCGGCAACGCGTCGAGTCGCTCGAACGCGATGTCATCCCCACATTGGTGACACTTGCCAAAGGTCTCCGGAGACTTGTACAGGCGGCGCAGGGCCTGATCGATGTGGAACAGGAAGCGCCCTTCCTGCGATGCAAACAGGAACGCTTTCTCGCGCTCCATAGCGTCAGTGCCCTGGTCCGCCATATGGAAAGAGTAGGCACTGGTGTCGCCATCGGCGTCGCCGTTGGGTCCGAAGGCTTCCCCGTGGTGCCCGAGTTCCTTCAGCACGCGCTTGCGCTCTTCAAGCAACCGCTTCTCGAAGTGCTGCAACTGCTTCTTCGGCATCGGCTTCGACTTCTTCGTATCCTTCGCGGCGTTGGATCCAGCCATTACGACCCTTCCTTGGTGAGCGCGAGGCGGATCGAACGTCCATCGACGTCCACCACCTGCGTCGCGGTCCACGTGGAACCGTTGCCATCTGCATGGAACGGCGAGCCAGCCTCCGTGCCGAGCACCAATCGCACGGCGAGCACCTCGTCAGCGATGCGGCCACGGTGCGTGGCCACAGCGCCCTCCAGCTCCTCATCGCCGGCGATTGCCACCGCGATGCGGTCACTCACATCCAACTGCGCTTCCTTCCGGAGGCGCTGCACTCTGCTAATCACTTCGCGTGCCAAACCTTCGGCCCGGAGCTCGGGCGAGATCGACGCGTCGAGTGCCACCCCGTAGCCGCCGTTCTCCTGAACCACGGCGGCACCCGAGGCGCGGCGGATTATGGCGACGTCGTCCGGGGCAATCAAGCGCGGCATCCCCTCCACCTCGATCGTGACGGATTCGCCACCAGCCAGCTTGCGGATGAGCTCGACTGCCATCGTTGGCACGACGGCGGCCACCAGCGGCGTGTCCTTGCCAAACTTCTTGCCGAGGGTGCGGAAATTGCCCTTCACCTCCAGCGACACCAGGGAGTCGGTGGAGCTCACAAACTCCACCAGCTTCACATTGATCTCAGAGGCCAGCAGCGCGGCCAGTTCGGACGCCGGACCAGGGTTCCCCGGCACGACGCATTGCACCGACGGCAGCGGTTGACGCACGTTCACAGCGGCCACGTCGCGGGCAGCACGGGCGAGGCCCGCCAAGGTCCGAATGTCTTCCATCGCGGACTCGAGTGTGTCGTCAACCGGCGTAGGATTCGGCCGAGTGTACGACGCCAAGTGTACCGATGTTCCGGTCAGGGCGCGGTGGACGGCATCGGTCATGAACGGCGCGAACGGGGCCAGCAACCGGCAGGTAACCGCCAGCACTTCGTGCAGCGTGGCAAACGCCGCCCGATTATCGGCGCTGTCGATGTCGTAGAAGCGGGCGCGCGACTGACGCACGTACCACTTGGAGACGTCGTCGTCCATGAACTGCATCACGCGACGTGCTGCCAAGGTGGCGTCGTAGTTGTTGAGATGCTGATCGACTTCCGCTTCCACCCGCGTGAGACGCGACAGGATCCAGCGATCCAGCGCTGGACGGTCGGCCACCGCCGGATCGGTCGCGCTTGGGCTCCATCCGAAGTTTGCGTACTGCGCAAAGATGCCGTTGTAGACGTTGCGG
>NZ_JBKJRB010000159.1:0-4054 GCF_046594945.1 Gemmatimonas sp.
GCGCGCCTTCACGGGAATCCAGAGCGCGTTCGTCTTGTCGATCGTGTAGCTGCGCTCCATGAATTTGTAGGGCACCACGGCACCGACCGCCTGTCCGGGTGGCGCGAAGATGTTACCCGGTTCCTGCCAGAGTCCGATCACGACCACCGGGCGCCCTCCCACCTGGACCTGTCGACCCAGCATGCGCTCGCGGCCGAATAGACGGCGCGCCGTTTCATCTTGCAGCACGACCACCGGCGCCCCTGAACTGAGTTCGTGGCGCGTAAACCAGCGCCCTTGCACGAGCTCGCCGCCCTGAATGCGGGTGAACCCGTCGTCGGCGCCGAAGATCGCCATCGATTGCGACCGGACCCCGTTCGATTCAATGCGCGCCAGCGTCTGCGCCCACAGCGCTGCGTACGCGATCTCGGGAAGGCGACGTAGTCGATCGGCCTCGCGCTCGGCGAGATCCGGACGGATCCGGACTTCCTTCGGCAGGTTGTCCGGATTAAGCGGCGTCTGCGAGAACTTCTTCATCACGTAAAACGTGGTGGGACCCGCGACTTCGATGGTGGTCACGATCTGCGAGCGGATACCTTCCACGATCGCGGCCATGGCCATCACCGTGGCCACGCCGATCACCACGCCGAGAATGGTGAGCGACGAGCGCAGCTTGTTCACTCGGATCGCGTCGAAGGCGATGAGCAGATTCTCGCCGAACGCACCCACTCGAAGACTCATCGCTCAGGTCTCCGCGCGCATGGCGGTGATCGGATCGAGCTTCGCGGCGCGCGACGCGGGGTACACGCCGAATAGCACGCCCACGCCGGCACCGAGCGACAGCGCCAGACCGACACTCCACAGCGACACCCGGGCGGGCAACGGTGAGAACGCCGCGATGGCGGCCGCCAGTGCCCATCCGGCCGCGACGCCAAGCAGGCCGCCGCAGATCGCTAGCGCGATCGCCTCCGCGAGGAACTGACGCCGCACATCGGACGCCGTGGCGCCCACCGCTTTGCGGAGCCCGATCTCGTGCGTGCGCTCGGTGACGCCCATCAGCATGATGTTCATGATCACGATGCCACCCACGAGAATGCCGATCGCGACGACGGCCGGTACCACCGCAAACAGTACTTTGGTGAGCTGCTTCCAGAAATCCACCAGCGCATCGGCCGTACCAACGTCGAAGTTGTCGCGATCCGACGGCCGCAGTCGGCGCGCGAGGCGCATGGCTTCCTGTGCGCGAGCCATCGCGGGACCAACCTCCCGCGCTTCGCGCATCTTGATCGAGATCGTGGTGTTCTGTCGGCGCCCGTATATCGATTCGAACGCCGAAATAGGCATGAGGGCAAATCCATCGAACGATTGCCCCAGCACGCGGCCTTTCCGTGCCACGACGCCCACAATCGTGTAGCGCTGTCCCATCACGCGCACGTCCTGGTCGATGGCCGTCGCGCCCTGAAAGAGTTTCTGCGCGACGTCGGCGCCCACCACAATCACGTGGCGACGTTCGCGCACATCGATGTCGCTGAGTGGGCGTCCTTCGGTGAAGCGGTAGTCCTGCACCACTTGATAGCCCGCGGTCACCCCGAAGATCAGAACGCTGCCGAGTGTGCGGTCGCGCCAGACGACATCGGCCTGCGGTGTCGGCCATCCGGATTGCAGCGAGATGGCTACGGCATCGGGGAGTGCCTCGCGAACGGCCTCGGCATCCCGCTCGTCCACCCGCGGGCGGCGCTGCAGGAGGCGAAACTGGTCGTCGGTGAACAGGCCCAGACTGATGGGCAGTCGTCGCACCTGAAAGGTGTTCATGCCGATCATGGCATCGGCGATGTTTTCCTTCACATATGCGTTCATCCCCTGGATGATCGCCACCACCGCCACCAGGAAACCAACCGACACGACGATGCCGAGCAGGGTGAACGCCGTTCTCATGGGGTTCACGCGAAGCTGCACCAGCGACAGGCGGATAACGTCGGAGAAGCGCATGATGGCCGGAACTACTCGTGCCGGAGTGCCTCTACCGGATCCAGCCGCGACGCACGCATGGCGGGAAGCATGCCGAAGGCAACCCCGGTCACGGCGCTGGCAATCAATGCCGTGGCCACGATGCTGGCGGGCAACGTGGCTGGAATCGATGTGTTGGTGCGGATGATCCACGCCAGCAACGCGCCAAGTCCAAGTCCCGCGAGGGCGCCGATGCTGGTCATGGTGGCGGCTTCGACGAGGAACTGCCAGCGAATCGTTCCGGAGGTGGCGCCGAGCGCCTTGCGCACGCCGATCTCCCGGGTGCGCTCGGTCACCGAGATCATCATGATGGCCACCACGCCCACGCCGCCGACGAGCAGGGCGACCGCCGACAGTGCCAAGCCTACGGCGAAGATCGCGCCGAAGAGTTGGTTAAAGGTATCCATGAGGCGGTCCTGCTCGACCAGGTAAAAGGTCGCGCGGTCGCCGGGGCGAAGGCCGCGGCGCGCGCGCATGGACGCCAACACCTCGTCCATGACTTCGCCTTGCGTGACGGACTTGTCCGGACGAACCAACAGGCTGAGACTGCCGCGCCATACGTCGAGACTGCGCACGGCGGCTTGAATGGGAATAATCGCTCGTGGGGTATCCGGACCCTTTCCCTCCAGCGACTTCAGAAAGCCGGCTTTCGGCGCATAAATTCCGATCACGGTGAACTGTCGCCCGTTGATCATGATTTGCTTTCCGATCGCCTCCGACTCACCGAACAGCTGCGCTTTGAGGGTGTCGTTCACCAGCACGACCGGATTACCAGCTTCGTATTCGGTGCGCGTGAAATTCCGGCCCGGGAAGATGTCCGACGCATCGACCGACGGCCATTCCACGCTGTACGCGTCGTAACCGACGTTGTCCACGCGGCTGTTACGATAGGCGAAGTTGCCCTGGCCGCCAAGCACCCCGATCACATGCTCGACGCCGGGGATGCGCTTGATCATCTCCCACTCGGCGAACGAGATGGGTGGGTTGCTGCGATCCGGACACTTCTCGTCCGTACCATCGCAGCCGCTGATTCCCGAGCTCCGCCGCTGCACGATGAACGTCGTGGCACCGATCTGTTCGAGGTCCTGCTGGAACGACGCACGAATTCCGTTGACCACCGCACCCATCGCGACCACGACAAACACACCGATGGCAACGCCCGCGATGGTCAATGCCGCGCGCACCTTGTTGGATCGGATGGATTCGAGCGCCATGCCAACGCCTTCAAAAACCAGTAAGAATCGATTCATGCGATTACTCTTGGCGCAACGCGGTGATGGGATCCAGGCGCGAGGCGCGACTGGCCGGATACAGGCCGGCGGCAATTCCGACGCCGGCACCAGTCACCAGAGCGGCGGCAATCGACCACGGGGCGACCGCGGCCGGTAGCGGTGTGAGCGCGGCGATGACCTCCGCCAAGCCGATCCCGAGTCCAATGCCAATCGCCGCGCCCAGTGTACTCAGCGTCGCGGCCTCGACCAGGAACTGCGACATGATATCGGCCCGTTTCGCCCCAAGCGCCTTTCGCACGCCAATCTCTCGGGTGCGTTCGGCGACGGCTACGAGCATGATGTTCATGATCACCATGGCCCCGACGACTAAGCTGATCGCGGGGAGCGCGGTGCCGAACAGCACGAGACGTCCCTTGAGCTGCTTGATAAACCCAAACGCCGCATCCTGTGTGATGAGGCCGAAGTCGTCGGGCTGACCGGCGCGAAGTCCGCGCAGCGAACGAAGCGCGCCACGCGCCGCCTCGATACCGTCCGGAAGATCGGCCTGTGTAGGAGCCTGAACGATCAGCGACGAGATATCGCGCGCCGGACGAATAATGCGCCCCATCGGCGAGGTGTACGGCGCGATCGCGTTGCGGTCGAGTGAAAATCCGAACACCGAGCCCTGCTTCTCGATGACGCCGATCACCGTGAATGGCACACCAGCCACGCGCAACTGGCGCCCCTCCGGATTGAGTCCCGGGAAGAAATGCTCGGCGACTTCCGTGCCGATCACGATCACGCGCGCGCCGGCACGGACTTCCTGATCCGTGAAGGCACGACCCACGGTGACCGGA
>NZ_JBKJRB010000062.1:0-8617 GCF_046594945.1 Gemmatimonas sp.
CGATTCGCGTGCGCCAGTCGAATGCCGCCGCCGAGGTGCGTGGTGCCGGCGGCTCGCGGCCGGGCACGTTTTGCTCGGGCTGCCAACTCATTCGTGCGCCGACATCACGCCGGTCCGTTCGCCACGAGGTCGCGGATCATCGTCGCCACGCGCTCTGCGGCACCAGGCGTGCCCAGCATCCCGCGCACCTCGCTCAACCCCGCTTCCGCGTGCGCGCGTTCTGCACTGCGCAGGTCCAGCAGCGGCATCAGCGCATCGGCCACGCGACTCGGTTGGAACGCATCCTGCACGAACTCCCGCGACACTTCGCGGTTCGCGACGACGTTCACGAGTCCGATGTGTGGAATCTTCACGACGCGGCGCGCGATCGCGTACGTGATGGCACCTGTGCGGTAGCCGATGACGTGCGGCAAGCCAGCCACGGCGGCTTCGAGCGTCGTGGTTCCACTCTTCAGGAGGCCAGCGGTTGCGGCACGAAGCACGTTGAACGAGGCGCCATGCACGAGCGGGAACGGACACTCGCCTTGGCTGATTTGCACCGTTGGCGCGACGCTGACGACGACGTGCAATCCGGGAACGCGAGCCTGCAGCAGCGTGGCCGTTTCCACGAACAGCTTCAGATGGCGCGCCAGCTCGGCGCGACGGGAACCGGGGAACACCGCGAGGATCGGTCCGTCGGCTGGGAGTTCCAAAGCCACACGCGCCGCGGCCTGCGTTGGCAACGAGTGGGCGCGATCAAGCAGCGGATGCCCGACGAACGTGGCATCCACGCCATGGCGACGCAGCAGCCCCTCCTCAAACGGAAGGATCGACGCGGCCTTCGAAACGACACGCGCCAGCTTCGGCAACCGCCCGGCCCCCCACGCCCAGACCTGCGGTGTGATGTAGTACAGTACCGGCACTCCGGCCTTCTTTGCGACGTCCGCGACTTTGAGATTGAAGCCGGGATAATCGAGCAACACAACCAACGCGACGCGTCCGCTTCCAATGCGTTCACGCAGTCGGCCCAGCAGGGCGTAGTGCTTCGGAATGTGTCGGATGACTTCGGTGAAGCCCATCACCGCCAGATTCTCGACGTCCTCGATGATCTCGACACCGGCAGCTCGCATGTGCCCGCCGCCGATACCAACCATCGCCAATTCCGGTGCCGTCGCGCGCAGTACCTCCGCCACTTTCCCCGCGTGCAGATCGCCGGACGCCTCGCCGACGACGAACAGAATCTCACGCACGCGCCGACTCGTCGGAGGCACGCATCACCCGCTGCGCCGCTTCGATGGCGGTCACAATGCGGAGGGCCGCCTCGAGGGCCTCGCGGCCTTCTTCACCCGTGACCGCAACCGGGTTGCGCCCCGAAATGGCCCCGAGAAACTGCGAAAGCTCGAGCACCAGTGGCTCGCCGTCCGGCGCCTCAAGCGGCACCCGCTCCACGAATTCCTCGAGCGCACGCGGCGCCCTCGCCAATAACATCGGATCAAAATCCCCGCGCAATCGGAAAAACTCTCCGGTGCCGGCGGCGAGATCGAGCGAGATGTACCCGCTCCGCTGGAAGATGCGCAGCTTGCGCAACCGCTCACGCGAGACGCGACTTGCCGTGATGTTGGCCACGGCACCGTTGGCAAACGTCAGCCGCGCGTTCGCGATGTCGATCTGCGGCGTGAGCACCGGCATGCCCATCGCCTGCACCTCAGCCACTCGCAGACCAACGAGCGTGTGCACCAGGTCCAGATCGTGGATCATGAGATCGAGCACCACGGCGACGTCGGAGCCGCGTGGGTTGAACGGTGCGAGACGGTCACTCTCGATGAAGCGCGGTCCGTCCACGAAGGGCATGGCCGCGCGTACGGCGCGATTGAATCGCTCCACGTGGCCGACCTGCAATAACACGCCGGCCGCACGCGCGCGCGCCAGCAGATCATCGGCTTCGTCGAGCGTGACGGTAAACGGCTTCTCGACGAACACGTGCTTGCCGCGATCGAGTGCGGCCGACGCGACCGCGTGATGGGCGGTGGTCGGCACGACGATCGACACGGCGTCGACCTCGTCAAGCATGGCTGACAGCGAGGGATACACGCGGACGCCATGTTGCGACGCGACTTCGGCGGCGCGACCGGGATTCTCGTCAACGAAGCCGGCAAATTGGTCGCCGCACAGATCGCGAAGAATGCGGACATGGTGTACACCCAAGCCACCAGCACCGACGACGCCGACGCGCGGCGCATCGCGCTTCGAGAACGCGCGCGATTCCGGAGTCACGGTCGTGGTTCTCAGAATCCAACGCCTCGCTGGCTCGCTTCGATGAAATCGAGAAAGTGCTGTACATCGGGGAGCAGGGATAATTCGGCGCGCGCCTTTTCGACGCCCTGCCCGAGATTGAGATCGGAGCGGAAGCAGAACCGGTATGCCCGCTTGAGTTCACGGACCACTTCCTCGTCGACGCCTGCGCGGCGCAGTCCGACGGAGTTCAGTCCGAAGAGCTTGATCGGATTGCCCACGGCACGAACGAACGGCGGCACGTCCTGCGCCACGCGCGAGCATCCGCCGATGAACGAGTGTCGGCCAATGCGCGAGAACTGATGCACGGCGCACAACCCGGAAATCGTCGCCTTGTCTTCAACCGTGACGTGTCCCGCCAGCTGCGTTCCATTCGAGATGATGACGTTGTCGCCAATATGACAATCGTGCGCCAGATGCACGTAGCTCATCAGGAAGCAGTTGCGACCGACGCTGGTCGTGATCGAGTGTGCGGTGCCACGGTTGATGGTCGCGTACTCGCGAACCGACGTCTCGTCGCCAATGTCGACCCACGTCTCCTCACCACGGTACTTGAGGTCCTGCGGATCGCCGCCGAGGATCGCCCCGATTCCGATCTGTACCCGCTGACCGAGCCTCACATTGCGCTCGAGTGTCGCCCGCGCAGCAATGTGGGTACCGTTGCCAATCGTGCACTGCGGACCGATGATCGCCCACGGTCCCACCTCGACATCCTCCCCGAGCTGAACCGACGCATCGATGAGTGCCGTCGGATGAATACGCGCAATCATCGATCGCGGACCATCGCGGACATGTCCGCCTCGGTCACCACCTGACCATCGACGGTTGCGACGCCACGCATCTTGCACATCATGCCGCGGATCTGCAGCACTTCCATCTCGATCCGCAGCTGATCGCCCGGCTTCACGGGGCGGCGGAATTTCACGTTGTCGAGCGACAAAAAGTACACGACCTTGCTCGACGGATCGGCAATGCTGCGCATGAGCAGCATGCCGCCTACCTGCGCCATCGACTCGATGATGAGGACGCCGGGCATGATCGGATGTCCCGGAAAGTGTCCCTGGAAGAACGGCTCGTTGATCGAGACGTTCTTCAGCCCCACAATCCGCTTGCCTTCCTCGATCTCCAGAATGCGATCGACGAGGAGGAACGGATAGCGGTGCGGCAGCACCTGCATGATATCTTCAATGGAATACACGGCGGGCTCCCGGACAGCGTGTTGCACGAGGGCTCGCACCAGGGCGACTGTGCCCCGATGACTCGGTTTGTGAGCCACGATGTGCGCGCGGACGCGCGCACCAGCGAGAACGAGATCCCCGACACAATCGAGCGCCTTGTGCCGGGAAAATTCATCAGGCCAGCGGAGCGTGGTATCGACCAGGCCGTCGGCGTCGAGCACCACCGCGTTGGCCGTGGATGCTCCCTGAATCAATCCTTTCGCGCGAAGCGCGTCCACTTCATGGGTGAACCCGAAGGTTCGCGCGGACGCCAGTTCGCGCGCGAAGCTGTCGGCCGTGACCATGCACTGCGTGCGCTGTGGGCCGATCAACGGATGCGGAAAATCGATCGTGATATCGAGCGAGAGACCCATGCACGGCCGGGCCTCGTACACTGAGTCGCCATCCACCACGCGAATCGATTTCCGCAATACCAGCCACTCGGGATGGCCTCCGTTGGGCACCAGCCCGGCGCCGCGCAACGCGTCGAGAAACGGTGCCGCGCTGCCGTCCATGATCGGCGGCTCCGGTCCGTCCATCCCGATCTCGAGATCGTCGATCGACAGGGCACCGACGGCGGCCAGTACATGCTCCACGGTATGCAGCGCGTCCGGACCGGTCCCGAGTTGCGTGCGACGCTCGGCGTCCACCGCGAGGTCCACACGCGCCGGAATCGGCTCGGCGCCGGCGATGTCCGTCCGTCGGAACACGATGCCGGTTCCCGTCGGCGCAGGCCGGAAGGTGACACGACATGGCTGCCCGAAATGAAGTCCGATGCCTTCGACCACCGCCTCACAACCAATTGTGCGACGCTGCCCCGCCGACTCGGTAGCCGAGCCAGTCACCGTGTTCATCGCCTTTCCCGCCTTCGCGATCACGATCCGCTCCCGTCAGGCTCGCGGTCGACCTGACCCGCCGTGTCCGGCATGCTCACCAACTTGCTCGCCACCTGCTCGAGCGGTCGCACGATCTTGGCTAGGCGGGCAATCGCCGCCGCCGCGCGCAAATGATCTCGATGCGGACGGGCCGGATAGCCGGACCACGTCTCACCAGCCGGCACGTTGCCAATCACACCGGCGCCGCCGGCCAAATTCGCCCGCGGGCCAATCGTGACGTGTCCACCGATACCGACCTGACCGCCAATCTGCACGCCATCGCCGATCCGGGTAGAACCAGCCACGGCGGCCTGAGCCGCGAAGAAACAGCCGCGACCCACGCGCACATTGTGGGCGATGTGCACAAGGTTGTCGAGCTTCGAGCCGGCGCCGATGATGGTGTCGTCCACGCTACCGCGGTCTATGCAGCTGTTCGCTCCCACCTCGACGTCGTGCTCAAGAATACAGCGACCGGCATGGGGGATGCGCACCACGCCGGTTGCCTGCGGTCTGAAGCCGAAGCCTTCGCGCCCAACCCGTGCCCCCGAATGCAGGGTTACGCGGTCCCCAAGCTCGGTAAACGGGTACACGACGGCCGAAGCATGTACACGTACGTTATTCCCCAGCACCGACCCCGCACCTATCACGGCGTGGGCGCTGATCCAACTCCCTTCGCCGATTACCACCCCTTCGCCGATCACGACAAAGGGGTCGATCGTGACGCCTTCGCCAAGACGAACATCGTTCGCGATGACAGCGGATGGGTGAACACCTTGTGCCCGTGGCTCCTGTCGATGGAATCGTGCCAGCAGCGTCACCATGGCATCGACCGGGTTGGGCACGACGATCCGGGTGGACGGGCTCCCTGCCATATCGGCAAGCTCTGGCGAAATCAGCACCACACCAGCGAGGGACGTGGCGAACCACTGTCCATACCGGAGATTCGACAGAAAGCTCAGCTCGTTGGGACCGGCGCGATCGAGCGGTGCGATGCCGTGTACCTCGAGTGCGCCGTCGCCACGGAGCACGCCACCGACTAACGCCGCAACGGCAGCGGCGGTGATGGGCTGTTGCCCATCACCGCCGACTGCCTGCGGATCGGTGGAACCGCCGCTCACAGCGGCGATCACGCCGTGGGCGGCTTCTTGGTGTTCAGACCCGCCGGGGCGCTCGCCGGACCAGCCGGCGCAGGCTTCGCAGCGGCGCGCGGCGCGGCAAGACGCAGCTTGGACACCACGCGATCGGTAATGTCGAGATTCTTGTCGGCCGAGACGATCAGCGAGCCGGCCGCCACGTCGAAAATGAAGGCGAAACCGCCCTCGGCCCGGATGTCATCGAGCACCTTGCGCACGTTATCCATGATCGGCTGCATCAGTTCGGCTTCACGCGCCTGCGCCTGCTCCTGCAACTTCTGCACGCGCTCCTGATAGGCCGCCTGCTTCTCGCGAAGCGTCTTCAGACGGGCTTCCTTCGCCGCCGGCGACAACGACACTTCTTCTTTCGCATACACTTCCTGCAGCGTGTTCAGCGAATCAGACAGCTTTTGCACGGCCGCGCGCATGGAGGTCATGTCTTTGTCGAACTGCGCCTCGGCTTCGGTACGGCCCGGGGCAGACTGCAGGATCGCGGCCGAGTTCACGTAAGCAAACTTCTGTCCCTGAGCCGAAGCCAAGGCGGGAACGCCAAGCACCAAGGCGCAAGCGCCGACAAACGAGGAAAGACGCATGTGAAGTCCTGAGTTTAGAAGAGCTGACCGAGTCGGAAATGGAACTGCCAGCGTGGATCGGGCCGAACTCGTCCCGTAACCAGGTCCACGGTCGTGCGATCGAAGCCGTACGCCATGTCCAATCCAAGCGGTCCCAGCGGCGTAACGGTAGATACCCCGAAACCGGCGGAACGGAAGAGCCGAGTGGGATTGATCTGCCGCGCGGATGCCCAGTTGTTGCCGGCGTCGGTGAAGGCGTTCAGATAGAACATCTGGTTGAACCGAACGCCGATCTCACCGGTGAGGGTCATGAAGGCGTTGCCGAAGGACGCCGGGTCGGAGCGGTACTGATCGGTGTTCGGGTTGAACCCGATCGGGGTAATCGAGAACTCCGGATAGCCGCGCAGTTGCTGCCCGAACATCACCCCGCCGACCGCGAACTGCTGCTGGAAAAAGAATGGTCCCGAGTTACCGAACAGGCTACCCGCCCGCGCCGTCAGTCCCATCGTAAACTTGATAGGCTGCGAACCTGGGTTCGTTCCACCAAGCTGCCCCAACTGGGTGTAGGCGCGCATTTCCGTGGTGAGGCGCTGGAAATTCACCGTACCACCCAACGGACCACCGCTGAAGTCGGCCGTGACGGTCCGCATGGATCCGCCCGTCGCGAACGGCAGATCGATCCGCGTGTCGTACGTGTACTCGAGGCCGAGGTTGGAGCGGAAACAGTTCTTCGTACAGGTGTTCTGAATCGTGCCCGATGTAAAGGTGGCCGACTCGCCGTTGTACGAGACGGCCATCGTCGAGAAGTACGACCAGGGAACCGGCAGACCGAATCGCAGCTGCGAACCGGTGCGGATGTTCTGGCCGAGGTTGCCGACAATGAACCGGGACTGCGTGCGGTACGCGCTGATGGCGCCTGACACGCGGGATCCGCGAAGCGCCGGGTCGGTATACGTCGCTGTGAAGTCGTTAAAGAAGCGACCGTACTGCCAGTTCAGCTTTCCCTGCTTGCAGAGCCCGAAGAGGTTGGGCTGTTCGAGGCCGATGAAGCCACCAAACCCGACGCCGCCCTGCCCCATCGACGCGCCGAAATTAATCGATCCGGTCCGCTTCTCCTTCACGCGGAACACGATATCGGCGTCGCCCTGATCATTTACCGGACGGTAATCCGGAAACGGCATCGGCGACTCGAAGAAATTCATGTTGCCGATGCTCTGATAACTGCGGATCAGCGCGGCCTGATTGAACACGCCACCAGGCACGAGGAAGATCTGACGGCGAATGCAGTCGTCGGCGGTGAAGTCGTTGCCCAGGATCTCGATGCGATTCACGATCGCCGGATTTTTCTCGTCGATCTCCCACCGGAGGTTCACCGTGGGCACTGAATCCGGTCCCACGAGCTTGCGCTCAAGCACGGGATTGATGCGTGCGTAGAGGTAACCGTTGTTGCGATACTCAGCGTTCACCTTCTCGATGGCGTCATCCCACTTGTGCTGGTCGAAGATGCCTTCGGGCGCGGCCGCTTCGCGTTTGATCAAGCCCTTCACGCGCTGCGTCAGCGTGGGGTCGTTTCCTTCGAACGGATAAAACTTTTTCAGATCGTCGGTGGGGAAGCGACGATTGCCTGCCACTTCGAACGTGCCGATACGGTAGCGCGGACCTTCCTCGATACCGATCTGCACCAGTCCTTTGCCCTTCTCGCGATCCACGATCAGCGTGTCCTTACTGATGCGCATGTCAACGTGGCCCAGCCGCGAGAACAGCTCGGGGATCCGCTCACCGAGGTCGCCGACGTACTTGTCCTCGTCGAACTCGCCCTTGCGGAACCACCAGAACCCTTCGGGCTTGATCTTCATTGCGGAGACGACCTGTTTTTCCTTCACCGACGTGTTGCCCACGATGTCGATGCCCGAAATCGCCAAGCGGCGCCCTTCATCGACGGTGTAGGTAATGCCGATACGATCATCATCCATTTTCACCGAATCGATCCGCACCTGCGCCAAATAGTAGCCGGCCGCTTCGTACGTCGAATCGATACGCGCCCGCGCCTTGGCGAGCATCATGGGATCGATGGGGCGTCCTATCAACAGGTCGATCTTATCTCGCACCGATCGCTCGCTGACGTTCTTTGGGCCCACGACCTTGATATCACCAAGAATCGCACGCTCCCGTACCTGAATGACGGTCAGCACCTTTTCTGGCACGCTCTCCAGGTCGCAGAGCAGCTGGACGTCGTCGAACAGGTTCAGCGCGTAGAGCCCCTTCATGGAGCGCTGAATCGACGGAAAATTAAGTGGCGTTCCGGGCGTCAGGCCCATCTCGCCACGGATGCGCGCATCGGGCGTTCGCGTGTTGCCACGGATCGCAATGGAGTCGGGGGACGCACAACGCCCCGTCACGTCTTGGGCGGCCGCCGCACGAGGGGCAACCGCAGACGCACACAGGGCAATACCGGCCAACACCAACTGGGCCGTTCTTTTGGGGACGCTCTTCAGCATAGCCTTTGAATATACACCGATACAGCAAGCGGCCGGACCCCAGGGGTCCGG
>NZ_JBKJRB010000168.1:0-84216 GCF_046594945.1 Gemmatimonas sp.
ACCACCTTCGCGAGCGTCGCGTGGCGGTCGAGCCAGACCGGCGCCATCTGGGCGCCGGCGATGCGGAGGGAGTCGGCTGACATGAGCGAGTGGTCGGGGAGAATGGCGGCAGCCTAAACGATACCGTGCGCCGCACGGCAGGGTGAGCGGCGACCGCGTATCTTCGTGATGGACAGCCTTCGCGAACTTCAACCCGATCGCCGTGAATACTCCGTCCGCCGGCACTTTCGACGACACCGACATCGGCGGCACTGCGCCCTCGGCCGCCCCCATCGCGACTGTTGCACCGGCTGCACCGGCTGCACCACCGGCCGACGATCTGGGCTTCGGCCGCGTCGTGGCGCAGCGGTCACGCGGGCGTCTGTTCAATCGCGACGGTACTTCCACGTCCACCAAGTATGGGCTGCGCGCGCAACGCACCGAGCGCCTGTATCTCACCGCGCTCCAAGCGCCGTGGGCTGTGTTCGTGCTCTGGATGCTCGGCGCTGTGCTCTTGTTGAACGGGATCTTCGCGCTGGCCTACGCCGCGCTACCGTCCGGCTCGCTCATGGGTGGTGACGGCTTGGGCATCACCGATCCTTTTCTGCGCGCCTTCGTGTTCAGCACCGGCATTTTCACCACCACCGGTTCCGGGCCGATCCATGCCGTGGGCATTACCGCCAACTGGCTGGTGGTGATCGAGTCCTTGGCCGGCCCGCTCACGTTGGTGCTCGTGGGCGGACTCTTGCTGGCCCGGCTCATCCGCCCTCGGGCCCAGCTGCGCTTCAGCGAGTCGGCGGTGGTGGCCCCGTACAACGGCGCGCGCGGGTTGATGTTCCGGTGCGTGAATGAGCTACCGAGCCAGCTCACCGACCTACGCGCCAACGTCAGCCTCTCACTGTACGAGGTCGTGAACGGCAAACGCGAGCGCAATTTTCATCAGCTCACCCTCGAGCGCAGTCAGGTGGCGCTCTTCCCGCTGCATTGGACCGTCGTGCATCCGATCACCGATGACAGTCCGTTGCTGGGATTCACGCCGCAGTTGCTGCGGGAGGCGGAAGCGGAACTGCTTATTCTCATCACCGCGCACGAAGAAACGTTCTCCACCCACGTGTCCGTGCGCGCGTCGTACTATTGGGACGACATCACATGGGACGCCAAGTTCGCCGATATTTTCGCGCAGTCCACGGGAGAATCCATCGCCATCGACGTCGAGCGCCTCGATCGTCTCGACCGTCTGCCCGAAGGGACGACCAGTGTGCCGTCCAGTTTGGAGCTCACGAAGCGGGATTGAGCCGAAGTGTATCGAGGTCGATCTCCGACTCCAGTGTGCGCAGCACTTCGTCCGAGATCGCTCCTTCATTCCTGAGTCGAAGCAGCATGCGCCGCTCGGCGTCCAACATGCGCGAGCGCAAGCGGGACCGGCTGCCATGACTGGCGTGACTACGGTGCGGGTGGCGGTGCTGACGATCGCGCAGCTCCGTGCGAAGCCACGCCACGTCGGCCGGATCGGCCCACGGCTCGCGCGACGCGTCTTCCAATGCTTCCGCCGCCCGGCGTAACGCCTCCTGCCGCGCGATGTGTTCTTCTTCGTGGTGTTCTGCCTCGGGCGCGAATTTGAAGGCGCGAATGATCGGCGCCAGCGACAATCCCTGGACCACCAGCGTGACGAGAATGACGCACATCGTCATGATGATCAGCTCTTCGCGATATGGAAATCGCGCGCCACTGTCGAGGGTAAGCGGCAGCGCGAATGCGGTGGCCAGCGAAACGATGCCGCGCATGCTGGTCCACGACACCAAAAACATCGACTTCCAGTTCCCGGCCGTCGACTGCACCGCCCGACCGCGACGCAGCGATTGCGCACAAATTGTCGTCACCGGCACCCAGAGCAGACGGACCACCATGACCACCACACCCATCAGCACACCGTACGTCACCGCCCCGTCGACGGCGGCGATGCCCGACGGCTGCATCAGTTCCGCAAACTGCAAACCCAACAAAATGAAAATCAGGGCGTTCAGCGTAAACACGAGGAGGTCCCACACCGCGCGCGACTGAATGCGCGAGCGCGGTCCCACCGCCGTGGAGAGATGCCGGCGCGCGTAGAGTCCACCGGCCACGCAGGCCAGGACGGCTGACACATGTAGCGTCTCGGCAAGCACCCAGGCGGCATACGGCGCCGCCAGCGTCAATACTGTTTCGGCCAGCTCATCGCGTGTGCGCCGTGCCACCGCAATCGTCAGCCATCCGATCGCGAGACCGACCAACACCCCGACGCCGGCATCGAGGAAGAAGCGCACCAGCGCCTCGCCGAAACTGAACGCCCCGGTCACGGCGGCGGCCACCGCCGTCCGATAGAGTACCAGCGCCGACGCATCATTCACGAGGCTCTCGCCCTCGAGAATGACGATGACACGACTTGGTACCGGCAGCCGCGACACCACCGCCGTGGCCGCCACCGCATCGGGGGGCGACACGATCGCACCGAGCGCGACGGCCACCGCCCACGGCATATCGGGGATCAGTATGCGGGCGATCACCGCGACCGCGGCGGTCGTGGCCACGACCAGTCCGATCGCGAGGCCACCAATCGCCCGTCGGTTCGCGGTGAACTCGCGGAACGACGTGAAAAATGCGGCCGCCCACAAAATCGGCGGCAGGAATACGAAAAAGACTACGTCCGGATCGAGCGTCGGCATCGACACACCCGGCACGAATCCGACGCCAAGTCCGGCAAGCACCTGCAACAGCGGCGCGGGTACCGGCAAACGACGACCGAACGCCGTCAGTGCGACTACCATCGTCGCAAACGCCAGCGCAAACAGAATCGGTGAAAAATGCGGCACGGTGGTTCGCTGTCGGCTTAACGGGTGTGTGTTACAAGCCACGGTACCGCGCGCCGCACCCCGTGCCCGACCATCAGCAGATGCCCTTCGTGGCGGAACAGTTCGTACGTGGCGCCGGGCGACGCCGTGGCGGCGGCCTCCACCCGCGCGGCGGGAATGATGTCATCAAGCTCCGCTCCGACGAACAACGACGGCGGCGCGTTCGGCACCGTGATCGGACTGCCACCCGCCAACAATGCCACCGCGGCGATCTGCGCCGGACGCGCTTGCGCCAGGCGCGCGGCCGCGCCGGCGCCCATGGAATGTCCGATCACGTACACCCGCGAGCTGTCGATGCGAAATTCCTTCCGCAACAGTGCCATCAGCACATCGAAATGCTCCGGCGTCGTGCCGAATACATCGGTTTTTGGTGACACGAGAATGAGTCGCTGCTCGGCTGCGAGCTGGGTCGCGATGCCACGGCCGTAGGCATCGACAAACATGTTCTCGTCGCCGCCCGCACCGTGCAACACCAGCAGCACTCCCACCGGCTTTCGCACATTCGCCGACGGTGGCGCCACGATGCGCAGAGGCACCAACACATTGTTCGCGCCTCGGTACACGCGCCAGAAGTCGCCCACCAATCCGATATACGGATCCCGCCCCCGCTCGAGCACGCTCACTTCGCGGGCCAGGTCACGAGAGAGTGTGGCGGGGTCGTTGAGAAACTCCGCACTGCGCTCCGGCGACGGCACGTCGACCAACAGCTTGGCGCGCTCACGTGCCGAGAGCAGCGCTTGCGCCAGCGAACCCGTGCTATCCACCACCGCCAGCCGGGCTAGAAATTCATCGCGCGCGGCGCTGAGCGGCGCGCCGTTCAAGGAGCGAGGACCGTTCGACGACGGCGACGGCGTGATCGAGCGTCCCGAGAGCTGTGCCGCCGCCGCGTTGATCGTCGCCACGGCCATCGCGAACTGTCCACTGAAGAAACTCAATGCCGCGCGATCGACCGTGCGGTTCACTTGCGCGCGCAGCGTGTCGGTCAACGTCTTCGCATCCTCACGCTGCGTGTACGCCGCGTCGACCCGCAGGTATGCCGCCGCAAGATCGGCCCGCGTGACCTTCGGTGCCGCCGGTGCCTGTGCCCACGCCAACGCAGGCGGGCACAGCGCGGCGGCGGCAGCGAGGCGCCACAGCATCCTCACGCGGGAAACAGCCCTTCAATCGACAGATACCGTTCGCCCGTGTCGTAGCAGAACGTCAGCACGCGGGCGCCGTCAATCATCTCAGGAATTTTCTGCGCCACTGCGGCCAGCGAACCGCCGCTCGAGATGCCCACCAGAATTCCCTCTTCGCGCGCCGCGCGCTGCGTGTACTCGAAGGCGGCTTCTTCGGTAATCTGGATTACCCCGTCCAGCGTGTCGCGATGCAGGTTGTCGGGAATGAAGCCCCCACCCACACCCTGAATGCGATGCGGCCCCGGCGCGCCGCCGCTGATCACCGGCGACTTCGCCGGCTCCACCGCATACGTCTTCATCGCCGGCCAGTGCTGCTTCAGCACTTCGCTACACGCCGTGAGATGTCCGCCCGTGCCGACGCCGGTGATCAGATAGTCTACGCCGTCGGGAAAGTCGGCGAGAATCTCGCGCGCCGTCGTGGTCGCATGCGCGCGGATATTCACTTCGTTGGTGAACTGATTCGGCATCCAGGCGTTGGGGGTACTGGCAACCAGTTCGCTGGCGCGTTCGATCGCGCCCCTCATCCCCTTCTCGCGTGGCGTCAGATCGAACGTCGCGCCGTACGCCGCCATCAGCGTGCGACGTTCAATCGACATCGACTCCGGCATCACCAGCACCAACGAATAGCCTTTCACCGCCGCCACCATCGCCAGGCCGATCCCGGTGTTCCCCGACGTCGGCTCAATGATCACGCTATCCTTCGTGAGCACACCGCGCTGTTCGGCATCTTCGATCATTGCCAGCGCGATGCGATCCTTGATACTGCCGCCCGGATTCGCACGCTCCAGCTTCATCCACACTTCCACGCGCGGATCGAACAAGCGATGCAGGCGCACGTGCGGCGTGTGGCCGATGGTGTCGAGAATCGTGGAGACGCGCATGGGTTGGTGAGGTAAGAGGGACCGAAGAGTGCCGCAGTTGAATGCTAGATATGAAACTCGATTCCGTCATCGGTCGGCCGCTGCTCCACCCGACTCGAGAATTGCACCACCGACCGTGGCGGAACCGATGACGTCATCCACACGTTGCCGCCGATGATCGACCCGTCGCCGATCACGGTGGTCCCACCAAGGATGGTCGCATTGGCGTACACAACCACATCGTTGCCGAGCGTCGGATGCCGCTTCTGGTGCGCCAGCTTCTTGGCTACCGCATGCGCCCCCAGCGTCACGCCCTGATACAGTCGCACCCGATCGCCGATCATGCTCGTTTCGCCAATCACGACGCCGGTGCCGTGATCGATCGCGAAACTCGCCCCGAGCACCGCGCCCGGATGGATGTCAATACCAGTTTCTCGGTGCGACCACTCCGACAGCACCCGCGGAAAGATGGGGACGCGCAACAGATAAAGCTCGTGCGCCACCCGATGCACCGCCGTGGCGAGAAAGCCGGGATACGCCACGATTACCTCTTCCAAACTCTCCGCCGCCGGATCGCCCGACAAGATTGCCTCAGCATCGAGCTGCAGCGACGCCCGCACCGCTGGTAGCCGGTCCAGGAATGTGGTCACCACGTGCTCGGCGTCGCTCACCATCGGTGTGATCGCCGCGCGCAACAGCGCCTCGACATGGGCCGCTTCTTCATCAACGCCAGCCGCCCCCAGGCGCGACGGATGCGCGAACTGGGGAAATAGCAACGCTAGCGCACGGGTGGTAAACTCTTCCGCCAGCGCTCGCAGCGGGCGCGGGGCATCACAGGCCCGACGTTCGGCGCGCAGCTCTCCGAGAAACGTCGTCCAGCGGGCCCGTTCGGAAATCTGATCTGTCATGACGCAGAATCTACAGCCGTTCCAGCGAAGAGACCCGGTATTGCTCGGCCTCGGCTACATAGCACTGCATCCCTACCGGAACCAGCCCCGCGCGCTGCATCAGCCGGCGATACCAGGATGTCGACTTGGGCGGCGGCCAGTCGGTGTCCCCTTCGAAGTGATCGCCGTTCGTGAACAGCTCCAAGTACGCCATGCCACCCGTGCGCCGTGCCACATGGCCGATGCCGCTGGTGAGCTGGGCCGCCGACAAGTAGTTCAGCATGCCGCAGCACACCACCAGGTCGTACTGCTCGCGAAGGTCGAGCGAACCGAGATCCTCGATGCCACCTTGCTGAAGATTCCGGCGCGCCCCGAACTTGGATACGGCATACGCACTCGGATCGACACCCTGATAGGCCATGCGGGGACGAAGCGCCCGCAGCACGGGATACCAGTTCCCCTCGCCGCAGCCCACATCGAGCACGGTGCGCACCCGTCGCCCCAATACCCACTCGGCCATGTACAACACGAACGACACTTGACGGGCCAGCTCGGCCGCCGTCTTCACGCGATGCGTAGGATGACGGTACCACTTCTCGAAGTACGCGGCGTCGTAGCGTTCGGTCAGAGGATCCCCCAGAAGCCGCGATCGATGTCAATGGCGAATCGCCACTGCCCGCCCCGTAGTCCGCGCGCCACATCGGCCCGCACCAGATCGTAAAACATCAGCACACCGAGACCCACTGACGGCCGGAGCGCCGCCACTGTGGGACGATCTGGACTCCCACTGCCGGTCGCCAACAGCTGCACGAACGGCGCGAGCGTCACGTGTGGTGGTGACTTTCCCCAGCGCTTGAGCGGAATCGACGGTGCCGGTATCGGTTGCCGGAACTCGACCCGTTGCGACAGCATCGCGCGCGACGCGAACGCGTGAAAGTCGTAACCCGGCGCCGACCACGGACCACCGGCAAAGATCAACCACTGCGGCGGCACGTCGCGACCACCCGCCACACCGGCAAAGGTCTGCCAAAACAGTGCACGATCGCCGGCCAACGGCTTGGTGATCTGCACGAGTCCCTGCGCGCGCGCGACCAGCGGCTGCCGCAGCGGCTGAATCGCCGTCGGATCGGTCACCGACGACTTGCCATTCCCCTCGAAGGCACCGGCACTCACCCGCAGCGACCAATGCCCGCGAGCGCTGCGCTCATCGACCCCGACCCATCCGCCCGCGCCCTGCACCTCGGCCCGCCCACCCGCCATGTCCCACGCGGTGAGGGTTGGCGCGAACCGCCCCGATACCGACGACGCCTGCACCGACAACGGCCGGTCGCCCTCGTACGCCAGCCGCCAAGTGAACGCGCTGGTGGGCGTGCGGCGCCAGATCACACCGACAGCGCGCGTCTCGACTTGCGTGGTGTAATCACTGCCGAACAGCGCCGCCCCCAACGAGTTCGTGACCCCGGCCCGCTCGGCGAACGCGAGATCGCGATAGTCACGCTCCGCAAACAGCTGTATCAGCGGGGTGCGTCCAAACGCGGGCACGGGACCGATTGCCACCTGACCCTTCAGCTGCTCGTCGCCGAACCCGTAGCGCACCCGGCCGCCCACCTGAACGCCGATGCCGCTGCGGTGTGATGCTCCGATGCCGACCGCCAAACCTTCAGTGCGCGAGAAGCGCGCGAGATCGCTGATACCACGGCCCGTCACCGACGCCGTCGTGGGCCGTGACAACATCGAACTGCGAATCGCGGCCTCCGCCTGCACGCGGGCGCGCACCACGTCTTCGCTGCTCGCCATCTGAATTTCCGGCGGCAATGCATCGATGATACGACCGGCAAACGGATACGTCTTGGCCGAATCGCGTGGCACGGCGCTCCATCGCGGCAACAGCATGGTGCTCTGCGCGATGCGCTCATTCACCGTGTAGCCCGAGATCTCCCAGCGGCCGCGTACGATGCCGCGCACCGGAAGGTCGAACCACGTGCTGCCACGGGACACTTCCACCTCTTGACGGCGTGGCAGCCAGTAGCGCTCGCGGACCAGTGCATTTTCGAGCGTCACCACCAGCGTCTCGATGCGTTTGTCGATGATTGCCGCACGGGTGAACGTCATCGACAGCCGTACCACGGCGCCGGTTTCGCGATCGAGATACACCGAACCGACCGCCGCCGGTTGCGACGCGTCGCGCGGTCGAAACTTCACTTCATCGACCACGATCTCGCGACCGGGAATGCGAATACGTAGCGCACTACCCATCGTGTACTCGTACACGCGCGGAGCGAACCCGGCCAAGGGATGTGGGACGTCGCGGACATCCTGACCGTCGCCCAGTCGGATACGATCGGGAAGATTATCGAGCACCACACTGTAGCGATCGCGATAGTAGCCCACGTCGGCCGGCAACAGCGTCGTGTCGCGGCGACCGATCAACCGCTGCGCACTGCGCCCCGGTTGCCACCAGGCGATCGAGAGCTGCAGTTCTTCGCTTTGCACAACTTTGGGCGGAATGATCACGCCTTCGCCAAGCTGCGCCAGAAATGCGAGAAAGCCGTGTGCCGTGGCCGAGTAGCTGAGCAGCGTGCTGTCGGCGAGCTGTACACTGCGCCGCTCGATGGCACGGCGCACCAGCGAATCCGCCAGCGCATCGCGCCACGCCTGATTGCCGCGTGTCGGTGCAGCCGATGATGGCGCTACCGATGCGTGCCCTTGGGCCTTCGCCTCATGTGCTGGTGCCGCCAGGACTAGCAGGGCAACAGTCAGCGCCGCACGTATGGGTCGCGTGGATGGCGCACGGTTCGGTGTCACGTCGGGCTTTCCATGGCGACGGGCAATGTAGCGGGAATGCAGTCAGCCTGAGCGATTACCGGCCCAGCAACGCGCGCGCCGACGTAGCATCAGATGCCGCCAGCAGCAGCCACCCGCGATAGCGAGCCACCGGCACTCCCTTCGCGATCGACCCGTTGCCGTTACCCTTGGCGCGATGCGGCATCACCACGTGATAGCTCCAGCCGTACCGCCACGCGGCGTCAGCGCTGGAGGGAGCGCCGGGCCGCCGCGGTGCCCGAAATGGACGACGCGCGATCACGCGACCCGTGAGGGGCGTAATCGTGCCAGTCGGTCCGGTGAGCTGGACGATGGCGTTCACGGCCAATGCCGGTGTGCCGAGCCGCGTGCCGAAGTGTAGCGCGTAGAGCGTGTCGGCCGATCGCCCCGCACGCGTGCCCTCGACGCGCGGCAGCGCACTCTCGGCGGCCACCGACGCCGTGGTCGGCATTGAATCGGTCAGGAGCTGCGTGCCCTGAAAGCGTGACACCAACCAAGTGTCGAGCGCACTAGCCGTCTGGGCGTCCACCGACGCGGCGGCACAGGCCATTGCACCAAGAAACACCACCGCATGAATCCGGCGTATGGCCGCGATCATGGTCGCAACAGCGGGAGCGACTGGACCAACCCTTTCCGTGAGATCGCCGCCGGCAGCGTAGCGGGAAGGACGCGTGCCACCTCGGTACCCGGCGCCACGACGTCGATGCCGGCGCGAAGGGCAGCGTCTTCACGCACCGCGTAACGGAGCAACGCCTCACTTTCGCGCTCCACCTCGAGCACCCGCACCAGCGCCAGACGCGTGCTCACGGTGACCCATTCTGCGCGCGCAAGCGCGTCACGCGCCGATCGTGGCGCCATCTGCGCCAGCGTAGTGCGCAGTCGCGCTTCGAGCATCGCCAGCGGCGCGGTGGACCACCCTTCCCGCAGGGCGAACATCGCCAATGAATCGGCGGCGCGCATGGCCTGCGCGGCGGCCGACGGCTCCCACTCGCGCGGCACGGCAAACGCGTCCCGCCGAGTGGCATCGTCGAGCAGCACGTCAGGGTGCAATCCGCCCTTCGCGAAGGCGCCCGTTCCCGTCCGGCGATCGAGACTGATGCCCTTTGGCGTGAGCCACCGGGCCGTCGTGAGACGCACGGACAGGTCTTTCGACAGCGTGACCACGCGCTGCACGACCCCTTTGCCATAGGTGGTCGTGCCTACCAGTAGCGCCCGATTGTAGTCGCGCAACGCGGCAGCCGTCACTTCCGCCGCACTCGCCGTATTGCCGTCCACGAGGACGGTGAGCGGCAATGACGGCCAGCGCGAGTTCCGACTGGAATGTGGTTGCGGCGCCGCACCGCCGCGGCCGGCCAACGACGCAATCACGAGTCCGCGCGGCAGGAAGAGTCCCGCCGATTTCACGCCTTCCTCGAACAGACCGCCGGTGTTTCCACGCAGATCGAGCACCAGCGACGTGGCGCCGCGCTGCAGCAACGACTCCACTGCGTCCTCCAGTTCATCCGAGGAGTGCGACGTGAAGGTGGCCAGTCGTACGTACCCCACGGAGTCGGCCAGCAGGCCCTGCTCCGTGACCGCGGGCATGTGCCAGGCCGAACGCCGGACCGTCAATCGCAGCGTGTCACCGAACGGGGGGCGCCAAAGCGTCAGCACACTCGAGTCGCCGAACGTGCGCGTGCTATCGCCGGGCTTCCTCGTCCACGCTTCACCCACGGCGACCTCATCAACCTTCAGAAGACGATCGCCCGCTCGCACGCCGGCCGTGAAGGCCGGTGATCCCGGGGACACGCGCGCCACACCGGCGGCGTCCGACTCACGACGCAACGTGAGGCCCATCCCCTGCCCCTCACCCAGCATGGTACCGCGATAGCGCTGGAAACCATCGGGACGGAGCAGCGCCGCGTACGGGTCCTGCAATTCGCGCAACATGCCGGCTACAGCACGCCGAATGAGCTCATCGCTTCCCAGCGAGTCGATCGCATTCGCCCGCACCGAGTCGATCGCCGTGGACAGCAGCTGCGCATCGGCCCACTCGTTCATCGTACGCACCCGGTGCCCACCGTACCACGACCCCAACGCAAACGCGCCCACAAGCCCCGCGACACTCAGCGGTGCAAGCCAGTAACGACGTGTGCGGGGTGTCGTGGTCATGATGCGAGTGGGACCAGTGGGAACGCCATCGATGGGGAGAAGTCCTTTTTCATACTACAAGGCGCCACGCCGTGATCCGTCAAATGGCGATATTTCGGCGATATTTCGGGGCGGAATGTCGCGACGGCGTGCACTTGAGCATCACGCTGGGGTACGGTTGAGCATCTTCGCCTGATGAATACTGTATGCACATCACATGAATACGACCGAAAACACCGCGGATGACGCCGAGTTGATCGCCACCACGCCGCCGCCCACCGGACAGGCGCTGAGCGGTGTGCTGATGGTGGGCTGTGCGCTGCTGGCTCTCGCGTTGGCCAACTCGCCGTGGGCCCCACAGTATCACGCATGGTGGCACTTTCCCATCGGCTCGACGACGTTGCTGCACGCCGTGAACGACGGCCTTATGACGCTCTTCTTCCTCATGGTCGGTCTCGAAATCAAGCACGAGATCCAAGGCGGAGCGCTCTCCTCCCTGCGGCAGGCGGCGCTCCCGGTTGCGGGTGCCATTGGGGGCATGCTGGTGCCGGCGCTCGTCTATGTGGCGTTGGCCCGTGATTCCGACGCCATGCGCGGCTGGGGTATCCCGATGGCCACCGATATCGCCTTCGCCCTTGGCATCGTCGCCTTGCTACGCGATCGCGTTCCTACCGGACTGCGCGTCTTTCTCGCCGCCCTTGCCATCGCCGACGACATCGGTGCCGTCCTCATCATCGCCCTCTTCTACACGCCCGCGGTGAACATCGCGGCGATTGGTGCCACTGCGTTGCTCATGATTGGGTTGCTGATCATGAATAAGAAACGCGTACACGCCGTGTGGCCATATCTCGCGGCCGGCCTGCTCCTCTGGTGGACGGTGTATGTGTCGGGCATTCACGCCAGCATTGCCGGCGTACTGCTCGCCTTCACCATCCCCGCCCGCGAGAACCGTGAAGGGGCGTCCAGCGTGCAACATCGCCTCGAGCGCGGGCTGCATTGGCCCGTGTCGTATCTCATCGTGCCGATCTTCGCGTTCGCCAACGCCGGCGTGACGCTCCCCGACAACGTTGCCGCCTTCGCCAGTCAGCCCGCCGTCCTCGCCACCGCGCTCGGACTCGTGCTTGGCAAACCGCTTGGCATCACTGGTGCCGCCTGGCTCGCCGTGCGCGCCGGCTGGGCCGCCCTGCCCGATGGTGCCGACTGGCCACGCGTGACCGGCGTCGCCGCGCTCGGTGGCATCGGTTTCACGATGTCGCTGTTCATCGCCGCGCTCGCTTTCGGCCAAGGCGCGCTGCTCGATGCCGCGAAAATTGGTGTGTTGGCGGGCTCGTTCGTCGCGGGAACCAGTGGCGCGCTGCTGCTCTATGCGCGTCGTTCGAAGGCGTCATAGCTTCCACGGTCTCATGAAGCTCACCAGCGACCGTGCTCTGCTGATCGCCACCGACATCGACGGCACGCTCCTCGATCACGACGCGCAGCTGCCTTTCCCCGCCCACGCGTGGCGGATCGCGATCCAGCAGCTCGCCGCTCGCCTGGCGCGGTGTACCGTGGCATTTGCGTCCAGTCGCACGCTCGTTGAACTGCTGGTGCTCCAACGCGCGCTCGGTGTGCGCGGGCCCTGCATCGCCGAAGACGGCGCGGTGCTCGCACTCGATGTCGACGACGCGACCGACGCACGATTGGCTCATCTGCCGCCCGACGATACACTTACGTTCGGACGGCGCACCGTGCACATCTGGACGCGCGCACAGCGCACGTCATCGTTGCGGGCGATCATGAGCGACATCAACGCCGTGCAACGGGCCGACGCCTCACGACTCGACCAGGCGGCGCTATCGGCCCTTGGCTTTCGTACCACGGGAGCCATCCGGCGAGCGCTTCACGCGCGCCACCACTCGCTGCTACTCGATCCCACACGACTGTTCGGCGACGAAGCATCTGCCATTCGCCGCGCCGCCGCCGTCCGAGGGCTGCAGCTCCGTCGCGGAGGACGCTGGCTCACGCTGGCCGACACCACGGGCAAAGGAACAGCACTCGCCATGTTGCGGCACTTCCAGAACCTGTGCGGTGTATCACCATTCGTCGTCGCGATCGGCAACGAAGAGAACGACCTTTCGTTGCTGCAAAAGGCTGACCTTGCCTTCGTGATTCACAACCCCGGACGTGGTCCGCACCCCGCGCTCGCTTCGATTTCCGATGCCGTGGTGCTGGACTCGGAAGGACCAGGAGGATGGCTCGACATGCTGAATCATTTGCAGGAACTCGTCCAGTGAAGCGCGCGGAGGCTCCCGCCTCCCGGCCCGCTCCACTGGACTCCGGCACGTCGCCGCGTTGGACATTTACGATGCTCACCATTCCGTCGCGCGTCGAGTATCTCGCGCGGCTGTTGCAGTCGTTGGCCGACATGCCATCGGCCGACCGTATCGAAGTCGTCGTGATCTTCAATGCGGTCACCGATCAAGAGCCGCTCGCCATCGAGCAACGCATTCGCGCCATGGCACCTTCGCTGCCGATTCGCGTCTACGTCAATACGAACGAACCGTCTATCGGAAGCGGTCGTCGTATGCAGTTGTCGGTCTGCCGCACACCGCTCGTCGCCTTTATCGACGACGATCTCACCGTGCACGGCGACATCATCGGCACCATTGAAGACACCCTGCGTACGACCCCGCTCGGTATCGTAGGGCTGCCCTCATACGAAGAGGACACCGACACCCGCTTCAAGCCACGTGATTCCACGCCGTCCACTGACGTCGACGGCGTGCGCTACATGCCCGTGCAGGGCATGTTGGTGGCGGGCTATCGTCGCCTCTTCGCGGATATCGGTGGCTTCAATCCCCGTCGGCATTTCTGGGGCGAGTGGACCGAGTTCAATCTCCGCATGTGGCGACATGGCTTCCCCACCGGCTACGTGCTCGGCCGCGGCTTCCTGCGGCACTGGCACAAAGCGCCCGAGTCGCCCACGCGCAACATGAACGGGCGTGAGCAACATGTGCTCTGGGGCCTCATGTGCACCGCGCTCGAGTACGACGCCGTCAGCATCAATGAAGCCACCGACGCCTTTTGGCGTTTGGCGCAAGATCGCTATCTCGCCTATTCATTCGGCGAGCTGCCCAGCCCCAAGCAGTTGCTGGCCAGCGTGCTCGAACTGATGCCCAAACTCTCACGCGAATGGCCGGCCATGCATGCCTTCGCTGAGGAAGCGCGACGACATCCGTTCCAGTTCAAGCCCTTCGAACCGCTGTCCGAAAGCCAAGTGCGTATGGTGCTGGCGCACGCCCAGCAGGCCATTCATACGTATCGCCCGGACGGGTTCGCGCTACGACACGACGTGCTGGAGGCGCCGCGACTCGGGTGGATGCGGCGCATCCGCAAAGCGGTCTTCGGCACCACGGCCGCCAGCGCGTAATCACGGTGGCGGGCGGCGGGTAACGGGTATCAGCCACCGCGGGCGGCCGCCCGTCGCAGTCCAATCCGAAACAGAATCGGACCAAGGGTCTGGTTCACCGCGATCGTCGCCAGCAACAGCGCTCGTAAACTTTCACCGCGTGACGGATAGACCTCGGCCACCACCGCCGCCAGTCCAAATGCGACCCCGGCCTGCGAGACCAGCCCGTACCAGGCGTGGTCGGTCACGACCGGGTCGAGCTTCGCCCATCGGCCGCCCAACTGGATTCCGCCCCAGATGGCGAGCATGCGCACCCCGACCACCGGCACGACGATGGTCCACAACGGGAAGACCGCTGCGGGATCAAGACGCGCGCCGGAAAGTGCGAAGAACACGACGAAGATCGGCGCCGCCGCACGCTCCATCGCGTGCCTGAACGCTTCGCCGCGTCCTCCAGACGCATTCTCCGCCACAAAGCCCGCCACCAACAACGTGAGGAGCGTCTCCACGTGCATGACGCGCGCGATTTCGGCGCCGAACAGGGCCACGAGTATCGCGAAGATGAACAGCTCGCGACTGATGAAACGCAGATACATCGCCACGAACGCGCCGAGTACCGCACCCACCAGCACGGCGCCACCGATTTCCCAGATCACCGTGCCGACCTGCACACCACCACCGCCACCATTTGGCGGCACCAGCGCGCGCGCCGCCGCCAGGACCCCTGAGAAGATCAGGACGACGGCGATGTCCATTACCAGCACCACACCCAGCGTATAGCGCGCCACCGGGCCGTTCGCGCGGGTTTCCGTGAGCAGCGCAATGGTGGCCGCCGGTGAATGCACGACCGCTACGGCAGCCACCAACAAGGAGAAGGCCATAACCTCGGCCGGCGGCGCGGTCGCCAACACGGGCAGCTGACTGCGCAGCAGCGCAATCGTGACCGCCACACCCACGAAACTGAGCAGCAGCTCCGCTGACATCAGTTTCAGAATCGCGATGCCGCGCTCGCGAATCTCGGCAATCTGCAATTCGGCACCCGCGAGAAAGGCAATGAGCGCGATCGCCAGATTGCTCACCGGCGTCAGCTCTTCGAGCGCGGGACGCGACACGTAGCCAAGCGCGGGAGGCCCGAACAGCACACCGGCGAGCATATAGCCCACGATCTTCGGAAGACCGATCACTGTAACGAGCTCGCCCACGCTGTACGCCGCGAGAATCAGAAACCCGAACAACATCAACGTCGGTACGCCGGACGTAGCGCTGCTCAGGAGCAAGACGCCCTGCATCACCGCGTACAGCACGACAAGGATGATGAGACGACGCATCAGCGTTTCCCCTTATGCTCGTGTTCTTTGGCATCCGGGTCAACCTTCCGCAACGCAGGAAAACGTTGCGCCATCGTCTCCGTGACCGACTCCATCACGGCCTCGGTCGTGGCCGACAGCGTCATAGACAGCTGCTCGAGCGGAACAAGCAACGGATCGACGGCCGATCGCACAAACCGTGCGGCGAAGAACTCCGTGAACAGCACGGACACCGCCGCGCAGGTGAAAATCAGATCGCCGTACGGGAGACCTCGCCGCGAGTAGTCGAGCGCCAGTGCAAATGTGAGGCGCCCCTGTCCCATCAGGGCACGTCCCCAGTCGAGGCCCACTTCGGCCTGTGCCCGATTGATCCATGTCACGATGCCCGTGCCCCACAGCTTGGCAATCGTGCGCAAGACGACGTAGTGCATAATCACCAGCCACCAGACCACGTTCGACCCAGGTGCCCAGGCCGCACCGGCCAGCATGAGCAACACGTAGTACAGCGGCCGCTCTCCGGAGCGCAACACGTCGTCCACCGGCGCGGGCTGACGCAGTGAATTCGCCAGCACGATCCCCATCACAAACGCCGCCAGCGTCGGCGACAGCTGCAGGTACGATGCCGCGCCGCTGGTGAGAATGACGGCGCCGCCAAGCGAGATGAAGAGTCGATCCGGACTCCGCTCGCTGCCGAGAAAAAGATGAAAGAGGGCGCCGCCCACGACGCCGATGCCCAGCGTCACGACGACCCATTCGGTCGTCGTGAGGGCACGCATCATCAACGGGACCTGCGTATGAGCGGCCGCAATCAGAATGCCGAATGCGAAGATGCTCACGAAGGCGTCCATGCCGTGTGCCACTTCGATCTGTCGCAGCACGGGGGCAGCGCGACGCGCGCCGGCTCGTGCCGAGAGCCCGAAGGCCACATCGAGTCCTGCGGGAGTCGATGCGACCGCGATGGCACCCAAGGTCAGCGCGGGCAGCATTACCGCCGCGTACGACGCCTGAAAGCCGTACGCGAGGGCGCTCGTGGCGCCGGCTGCGACCAGCGCGAAGGTCGTCAGACTTTCCACCAGTGAGAGCCGGTAGGTGACTGACGGAATGCGCACCAGCCTCGGGAGTCGCAGCGAGGTCCCGGCCGAGATACCCATCCAGCCAATTCCCAACACAAGAATCGGCTCGAACGCCGCCACGGCCGACGGTGGAAACAGACCGGTCACCTGCGGACCCAGCAACACGCCGAGCACCAGATACTCGGCGCCCGACACAATCAGTAGCCGCTTCGCCAGCCACTCGTACAGCACGTGCGTGGCCAAGAAGGCCAGCGCGGCAATCAGGATCAGCAACAGCGGAGCGCTCAATGAATCGTCCTGTGGCGTTGGTGTCGACTGTCCGAATTTGGTGACAGCGTCCGCGTTCTCAAATCAGAATAGGGCCGCGACAAGGTCAGGCACAAGGCAACTCAACGGCTGTATGGACAAGCACTTGCATTCGTTGGGACGCGATTCGCCACATCGATCGCGCGCGCGGCCGCCAGGTGGCACCGCTGATGCCTACTACCGTCGTGACTACTGCTCTTTGGAGGAGCACATGACACTGCATCGTTCGATCTCATCTCGTGCCCGCCGCTCTGTCGTCACCATGCCGGTGATCGCTGGGCTCTTTGTCGCCGCGAGTCAGGCTGATGCGGCGCCGACCCCGCAGTTCGACCGCGCCAGCCCGGTGCTCGAGACGGTTGCCGCCCGTGCTGCGGTGAATGACGGTGATCGGTACGAAGATCGGGCGCGGGCCGATCGCGCGCTGTTCACGTGGACGGGCCGCGTGGATCGCGAAGTGCTTATCGTGGTCCGTGGCCGTGACGTGCGCACGAGCGGTTTCGATGCCGCGCTGCCGAATCGTACCCGCGTGAACTCCGCACTCCCGCGCACCAACGCCAATGTGGTCGTGCGAGTGAACGACGGACGTGGCGATGTAGATGTCATCGAACAGCCGTCGGCACAAAACGGGTACCAAGCCGTGCTGCGGGTCCGTGACCCACGCGCCGGTGCCGACAACTATCGCCTCACCGCGTATGTGGACGATCGCTACGGCCGCGACAGTCGCGACGACGTCTACGATCGCGGCCAGAGAAATGGGGACGAGGTCTACGATCGTCGCGATGGAGATCGCGACGAGGAGCGCGGCAACAACGGGAACGGTGGTGGATGGGGACGCGGCGGTCGACGTGACGGCGAGCCGTTTCCGGGCAAAGGCCGAGGCAAAGGCCGCGACAAAGACCGAGAGAAAGACCGCCACGACCGGGATGGCGGCCACAACGATCGCGGCCGGAACGATCAAAACGGTGGTGCGGGCTCGCTGAACTGGAGCGGACGCGTCGACGACGTGGTCGAGATCCAGATCTCCGGCCGTCGCGTGGACGCCATTACCCGCAGTGGTGTCCGCGTCAGCGAGGTGAACTCGAACATGCGCGGGGGTGGACTGCCGAACCGGAACGTAAATTTGCAGATCGAACAGCGTTCAGGCCGCGGCAGCATCGCGGTCGTCCAGCAGCCAAGTGCGTGGAACGGCTACACCGCCATCATCCGGGTCAATGATTCTCGAGCCGGAGCTGCGTACTACGATTTCGTCGCATACTGGCAGTAGTGCCGGCGCTGACGTGACGAACGGGCGGATCCCTCTGGGAGCCGCCCGTTCGTCGTCCCCACCACCGCCCATCGAAAGGCAATCATCTCTTTACTTCCGATTACAATAGTAATACTATATTAAATGTTAGCTTTACTTCCCTGTCACCCAGAGTAGCATGCGCGCACTCTTCCAAAGCTTCAAGCAGGACCTACCGGCCAGCATCGTCGTTTTCTTCGTGGCGGTACCCCTCTGCCTCGGAATCGCGCTAGCGTCCGGGGCCCCGCTTTTTTCGGGCATTATCGCGGGCATCGTGGGCGGTATCGTGGTCGGCGGCGCCAGCGGGTCCCCGCTTGGCGTCAGTGGACCCGCCGCGGGCTTGGCGGTAATTGTGCTGGGCGCGATTGCCACGCTGGGCGGGAGCTGGGAAGGCTTTTTGGTGGCCGTGGTCCTTGCCGGCGTCCTGCAACTCGCAATGGGCTTCGCCGGGTTGGGCGGGATTGCCTACTACTTCCCGTCGTCCGTCATCAAGGGCATGCTAACGGGCATCGGTCTGCTGATCATCATCAAGCAGCTGCCATTCGCGATCGGCATTGCCGGTCAGAGCAGCGAGGAGAGCGGCGGCAGTACGGCCTTTGCGCAGCTGGACCACATGCTGCAGCGGATGGCGCCAAGCGCGGTGCTCATCAGCGCGCTGTCGCTGATGCTTCTCATCGCCTGGGAGCGCTGGCTGGCGCCAAGGGCGAAAATATTCCGGCTGATTCCGGGTCCACTCGCGGCGGTGGCCACGGGGATGCTCCTCAGCGCCCTGATGACGTCAGGCGCGATACCGTTCTCGCTGGCGGCGAACCAGCTGGTCGCGATTCCCGTCGCCGGCAGCGTCAGCGAATTCCTGGGACAGTTCGCGACCCCAGACTTCAGCTTCCTCCAGCGCGCGGACGTGTATGTCATTGCGGCGGTGCTGGCCATCATTGCCAGTATTGAAACGCTGCTCTGTGTTGAAGCGACCGATCGCCTCGACCCTCTGAAGCGGATCACGCCGACGAATCGCGAACTCAAGGCGCAGGGGCTGGGCAACATCGTCTCCGGGCTGATCGGTGGGCTACCCGTGACGCAGGTCATCGTGCGGAGCTCGGCCAACATCGCATTTGGCGCAAGGAGCAAGTTGTCGGCGATGATGCACGGCGTGCTGATTCTCTTGTGCGTCATCGCCATTCCGTCGCTCCTGAACACGATCCCGTTGGCCACTCTTGCGAGCATCCTGCTCGTGGTCGGCTACAAGCTCGCCAAGCCGGCGTTGTTCAAACAGATGTACCAACACGGGTGGGAGCAGTTTGCGCCGTTCGCAGCCACGGTTGTGGGTATCGTGGCAACCGACCTGCTGCGCGGTATCGGCATTGGATTTGCCGTCGCCGTCGTGATCATTCTCCGCCACAACCTGCGCAACCCGTTTTCGCTCGCGGAGCACGCGTCGGATTCGATGGACTATCGCATTCAGCTGGCAGAGGAAGTGTCGTTCCTCAACAAGGGACAGATCCTGGCGAAGCTGCAATCCATCCCGAACGATGCCCGTGTCGTCATCGATGGCACGCACTCCAAGGTCATCGACTTCGATGTGCTGGAAATCCTCCGCGAGTTTCGTGCAAGTGCCTCTTCCCGCAACATCGCCGTGAACGTTCACGGCGCCATCCTCAATCCCAACCTCCAATGAAAACGCTATCCCGTGAGATGCGCGACGCGCTAACTCCTCACCTCGCGATCGATGTCCTGCGGCGCGGAAATGAACGGTTCGTGAACAACCTCAAGGCCAATCGCAATCTCTTGCAGCAAGTCAACGAAACCAGCGAGGGGCAGCATCCTCTCGCCATCGTACTCAGCTGCATCGATTCGCGCACGTCGGCCGAGCTGATCTTCGACCAAGGGCTGGGCGATATCTTCAGTGTACGCGTCGCCGGCAACGTGTTGAACGAAGACATTCTCGGGAGCATGGAGTTCGCCTGTAAGGTCGTAGGTGTCAAGGCGATCGTGGTGCTTGGACACACACGGTGTGGCGCCATCATGGGTGCCTGCGACGGAGTGCGATTGGGCAATCTCACGGCGCTATTGCAGAAGATTGAGCCGGCGATCGCCGAGGAAACCGAGACGCACGAAAACCGCACGTCGAGCAATGCCGAGTACGTCGAACGGGTGGCGAGTCTCAACGTGAAGCTGGTGAAGCGTCAGATCATCGAACGGAGCCCGGTGCTCGCCGAAATGTTGGACAACTCCAAGATCGCGTTGCTGGGCGGGATATACGACGTCGAGTCTGGTGCAGTGGAGTTCTACGACTCGCTCATGGTCATGGGCGTCCGCTAATGTATGTCATTCACTCCGATCCCCGATGAACAAGCTCCACGACGGCGTACCCATTCAGATTCTTGTTGATGAAAAGTTGTTCCTCAAAGATCCGAATTCTTCCGACGTGGGGCTTCGCATCATCGAGCACGGCATTCAGCTGATGGACGAAATTGGCTTTGAGAGTTTTACGTTCCGAAAGTTGGCTGACCGTATCGGCACCACCGAACCAACGATCTACCGATACTTCCGGGGAAAGCATCGGCTACTCCTGTATTTGACGTCGTGGTATTGGAGCTGGATGGAGTACCGCGTGCACGTGGCCACCAGCAATGTGACTGCGCCGGACGATCGTCTCCGGAATGCGCTCGAAGCGCTCACGCAACCCATTCACGCCGACGACGTCACGCCGCACATCGATGAGGCGGCGCTCTATCGCATTGTGGTCGCCGAGTCGTCCAAAGTCTACCTCAACAAACTCGTCGCCGCCGAGAATCGTGAGGGATTGTTCCGCAGCTATAAGCGCTTGTGTCGACGTGTTGCGGAGATGATTTCGGCGGTCAATCCGGTGTACGCCTATCCCGTGGCACTCGTGTCGACGGTGGTGGAGAGTTCACACGTGCAGAAGTACTTCGCCGAACATTTGCCATCGCTCACGGAAGTCACGCACTTGGACGCGGACCATTCGACGACAGTGTTTTTGACGGAGATGGTGTTTCGGACTATCGGCGCAACCTAGGAGTTCTTTTATCAGGCGCCGCGCAGCCGGCGGTGACGAAGCCGCCGGTATTGATCGCGATGCCGAGAAGGTCGGAGGTCAGTCCCAGACCGGCCAGAGTACGGACGGCGGAAACATGGACTGAGGGGCCACGGCCAACGCGCCACCTTCGATCAGCCTGATCAACTGTTCCCGGTCCGGCGCCGCGTCCACTACCTCACGGCGTACTCGGAGTAGCACTCGCGGCACATCCCCCAAAACACGACGAGGGCGACTCCCGAACGGGAGCCGCCCTCGTCCCCGTACCCGGAACCCAAAACTCCGCACTCGATACCGCAGTTGAAAGAGGCGCCGGTCGGAATCGAACCGACGGTGGGAGATTTGCAGTCTCCTGCCTTACCACTTGGCGACGGCGCCCTACCCGCACTCTACAGGCAGATCGGCAATGTATCGACCGAACCCCTCCAGTGGTAGCAACCTGCGCGCCTCCTAAACAATGAGTTGGTTTGACAATCATTGTTTGAACAGACATATTGCGGGTATGAGATCTGACACGACGCTCGAACACACGACGCAGGCGACCACCCCGACCGCGACGCCTTCGGAGACGGTTCACGCCCTTCGGACGGCCGCCGCCCATGTCGAGCGCGCGTTAGCGTGGGCCCTCGAACCGTTCGGCGTCACCACGGCGCAGTTCGAACTGCTTCTGGTGATCGAACGCCACCACAATAGCGGTGCCGGCTGCAGCGAACTCGCCAAGCATCTGGCCGCGCCTGGGCCCGATGTGACAAGGATGCTCGACAGGCTCGATAGTGCCGGCTTTGTGGCGCGGAAACGCGACAACAAGGACCGTCGAGTCGTGCAGACGGAGCTCACCGAGAAAGGCGGGCAACTGCTCAAGAACGCGGGTCCGTCCGTTAGCCAAGCTGAGTGTTCGGTATTCGATGGACTCGCCGACAGCGAGCGCGCACAGCTCGCCAGCCTCCTTCATGGAGTTCGCCGGAACTGTCCCGGAAACTAATTTCTTGGTCAACTGTTTGTTATAACGACAGACGTCACACCAACAGGAATTTACTAAGATGCTTTTTCTCGAAAACGCTTCCGCTGCGCTCCTCACCGCAGAGTATGCCATAACCAACGAGCGCCTCTCCGCCGCCCACGCGGCCATGACGCGTCACTCGGTGCGCTCGTATCTCGACATCCCCGTGACCGACGACGAGCTGCAGACGCTCCTCGAGCTCACCGGACGCGCCCCCTCGGCTTTCAATCTCCAGCCGTGGCGCTTCATCGTCGTACGTGATCAGGCCATCAAAAACGCGCTCAAGGAGGCGGCCTACGGTCAGAAGCAGGTCGGTGAGGCCCCGGTCGTCATCGCGATCTACGCCGACATGGATGACGCCATGGCCAACCTCGCCGAGGTCGTGCATCCCGACCTCACAACGGAAAAGCGTGCCAGCACCATCGCCATGCTCGAGAATAACTTTGGGGGTATGACCCCCGAAGCGCGCGCCAACTGGGCCAATGGCCAAGCCAACATCGCCCTCGGTTATCTGCTCCTCATCGCCAAGTCGGAAGGCTTCGACACCTCGCCGATGCTCGGCTTTGAGCCCGATCGCGTGAAAGCCATTCTCGGCATCCCGACCGGCGCCACCATTACCGCGATGGTCGCCCTCGGCCGAGGCGCTGACGACGGATTCCGTTCGCATCGTCACGCTGTGGAGCGCACGACGCGCTTTCGCTAGATATTTCCTAAGTGACCGATCTCCTGCTTCCTATCTTTCCGCTGGGTGTCGTGCTCCTCCCCGGCACCCTGATGCCGCTGCACCTCTTCGAACCACGCTATCGGCAGATGCTCGCCGATGTACGCGAAGGCGATCGGCGCTTCGGCATCATCGCCGCGATTCCCGGCGTCGCCGAACGCGACCTGCCGGCGGGACGCCTCGGTTGCGTGGCCGAGGTCACCGACGTCGAAGTCATGCCCGACGGTCGCGCCAACATCATCGTGATGGGCCGCGAACGATTCGCACTCGATGCGTTCGTCGAACACGACGCACCGTATCACGTGGCCACCGGCACCATCGTGATCGACGAGACCGGCGCGTCACCTGTCGCGCTGGCGGTCGCGGCCGACGAAGTGATCGCCAACTTCAAGCGCGTCGTGCAGGCCGTGCGCACGTTGAACGACGACACGAATCCGCTCCCCGAGCTGCCCGACGACGCCGCGCAAGTCGCGTGGAGCGTCGGCGCCATGATCGATCTGGATCTCGACAGCAGATATCGACTGCTGGCCGAGCGTTCGCCGGCCGCGCGACTCACACAGATCGACAATGTGCTACGGAAGGCGATTCCGGATCTTGAACTACAGGCAGCTATTAAAACGAAGTAGGGAGTCGGGAGTACGGAGTAATACTCCCTACCCCGTACCCCGTACCCCATACTTTGCAGTTATCGCAAGATTCGCGGCCGTTGCAATCGTCGCCCACCGACGTACACCGACACCACCACCAGCAGTGTCGCGCCGATCAATGAGGCCGCGAGCGACGGACCGTTTTGCAGCGCCTTCTCGGATGACTCCGTGAGCGCCGACGCCACCGACAGCGTCCACTGACGCACACTGAGGTAGTGTAGCGCGGGAAAGGTCGAGCTCAACGCGCCTTCCCAGAACAGCACGTACACCAGGCCGGCCACCAGCGCCCGACGCGTCAGCAACGCCAGCGCGGTGAACAGAGCGGCGTAGGTGACACCGCCGAACATCACCGCAACCGTGAACGCGGTCGTCACGTTCTCAGGATTGCTGCCATTGGCCGCGATCGCACCGGTACTCCATACTGCGAACGCTGACAGCAGGCCCGTCACGATCGACGCATACATCACGCGCACGCAGGCAATCCACCAGCGCGGGGTCGTCGTGGTGACGAGATACAGCAACGTGCCATCCTCTGTCTCGGCGCTGAACGCACTCGTACCCAGCAGCAGCCCGATCAGAGGCATCGCCAGCGCGCACACCAGTGTATCGTACCGCTGCACCAGAAACGCGACCGGATCGCCACTCAAGCTGCCGCGCGACGCAAACGCCAGCGCGAAGAGCACCGGCAGCAACAGGAGTCCGCTTACACCGGCCACCAGCGTGACCGAAAATGTGCGGGCCCACGCCAGCTGGACTAGCACCCGTGCCGTCGCCCACGGCGAGATACGACCGTACGCGACGCTCATCTGGCGACCAAGTATGCGAACACGTGTTCCAGCGATTCGTCGGTGGGCTGGACTTCGAGCAGCGTGATCGAGGCCTGCTGTGCCACGGCGCCGATGTGGTGCGCAAAGCCGGTATAATCGATGGTCCGCACGATCAGCGCGTCGGTCTCGAGATCCACTCCCATCACCGTCGGTGATGACAACAGGACCGACGCCAGCGCGCGATCGTTCGTGGAGCGGATGCGCACGGTGTGCGGTCGGTCGGTCATCATACGCCGCAGTGTGCGATGATCACCGCTCGCCGCCAGGCGTCCCGACAACATCACTAGAATGCGCGATGCCACGCCCTCGATCTCTTCAAGAATGTGCGAACTGAGCAACACGGCGGTGCCTTCGCTCGCGCGGGCTTCCAACAGGCGCATCATGTGCATGCGCTGACGCGGATCAAGACCGTTGAACGGCTCGTCCAGCAACAGCAGCGTGGGCTCGTGCACCAGCGCCGCCGCCAGCTTGGTGCGCTGCCGCATGCCCTTGCTGAAGCCGCCCACTTTGCGGTCCGCCACCGTGTCCATCTCGACAATGGTGAGTGCGCGAAGTGCGGCCGGCTTCGGATCGCGCAATCCCAGCAGCACCGCACGCGCCTCCACGAACGCGCGCGCCGACAGCATCGGCGGCAACGCTTCCCGTTCCGGCACCAACGCGACCCGGCGAAAGAGCGACGGACGGTCGAGCGGCGATTCGCCGTATACCCGCACCGTGCCGCTCGACGGTGCGAGCAGGCCCGCCGCCATCTGCAGCATCGTACTCTTGCCCGCGCCATTCGGTCCTAATAATCCGGTGATCCCGGCCTCGATGACGCAGGTCACGTCGTTCACTGCCACGACATCGCCGTACCAGTGCGACACCCGGTCGAACGCCAGGGGGATAGGCGGATCGCTCATACGCTGATCACTCATACGCGCACGCGACGCAGACGCCAGACCGTGGCCAGCACACCGGTCGCGCCGAGTGAGAGGGCCAGCGCGGCGAACATCCACAGCGGCGGCGGCGGCGCCAGCTCCATCGCGCGAGTCTTCTCGCCGAACAGCATCAACGCCATCTTGTGCAGTGAGCGCAACGGATCGATGAACCCCGACACGTCGGCCGATACGCCAGCCAGATCATCAAGTCCGATGGAGATCGCGGCTGCCACCAGAAACACGCCGATTACCGACGCCGTCGCATACGAACGGCGCGCCGTCATCGATGCCATCGCCGCACCGATCGAGCCGATCACCCAGGCGGTAAGTGTGGCCTGCATCAGCACCGGCCCGGCTTTCGTACCCATCTGGCGAAACGCCATCGCTGGATCGACCGCGATGCCGATTTCACCGATGTACAACAGCAACAGCGGCGCCGCGCACACCACCAGGAGCGCGCCGAGCACCGCGGCAATTCGCGCGCTGGCGTATACGTCGCGCGTCACGTCGCGCGTGAGAATCAGCGGCAGCACCCGGTGCTGTTGGTCGTGACTCATCACCTCCGGGGCCTGTGCAGCGGCGAACAGCACGAACAGAATGAGCTGCGATTCGATCAGGTTGCCGTACATGATCGGCAACTGCCCCTTGGTGGCCGACGACGCGGCTAACGTCGCGAGACAGGGCAGCATGGTGGCCGCCAGCGCGAACACCGGCACGGCCTTCGATTTGAGCGGACGACCGAGTCCGAACATCGCCCGGAAGCCCTGCGCGAACAGCGCCCGCCATGCCCCGCGCACCCCCTCACGTGCGCCGTCGTAGCGTCGATAGCCGAGGTCGTGAATCGTGGTGTCGTTCACGTCGCCGATCCCGCGAACAGGTCTTCGAGATGTCCGCGACGCCGCTCAATGCGCAGCAGTCCCACGCCCGTCGCGACGGCGACATCGCGCACGATATCGTGCGTGGCGAATACCCGCGCCACACTCTCCGCATCATCGCCACTCGGCAATTCCACGAGGGCGCGCAGGAGGTCGCGCTGCACCGCCAGCCCCTGCGCCACCAGCGCGGCGCAATACGCGTCCACATCGCCGTCCACTTCCACCAGCAAGGTGCCCGTTTCGCCCGTGAGCGCGCCGAGTCGCTCCGCGCGCACGAGACGCCCCTCGTCGATCAACACGACGTGATCACAGACGCGCTCGAGTTCTCCCAACAGGTGCGAGGACACCAGCACCGAGATACCGAACTCGCGTCCCGTTCGCTGAATCAATGCCAGCATCTCATCGCGGCCGGCGGGATCGAGTCCGTTCGTGGGCTCGTCGAGCACCAGAATGCGCGGATCGTGCACCAGCGCCTGCGCCAGCTTGACACGTTGCGCCATCCCGGTGGAATAGCCGCCCATGGGCCGGTACCGCTCCTCGAACAGTCCCACGTGTCGTAGCACTTCGGCCGCACGTTCTCGGGCCGCCGTGGCCGGCAGTCCCGAACACCGGGCCATGAAGGAGACAAATTCCGCCGCCGTCATCTCAGGCAGCAGACAGTCGTGTTCCGGCATATATCCGACGAGGGCGCGGATCGCGGGACGGTCGCGCTCCACATCGTGCCCCATCACGTTCGCCGATCCGCTCGAGGGTTCGAGCAGTCCAAGCAGGATTTTCACCAGCGTGCTCTTGCCGGCCCCGTTCGAGCCCACGAGGCCGGTAATCCCCGGTTCGATCGAAACCGTCAGGCCGTCGAGCGCCGTCACGTCGCCGAAGCGACGTGTCAACTCGTGGGTGGTGATGAGCGCGATAGCAGCGTCCTCGGTTCTAGGCGGTGGGCGTAAGCACCAGGTCCGGCGCCGCGACAGGCGCCAGCGGATCGACGATGACTGGCAACGTCACACCAGCCTTCGCCGCGCGCTTCTCGAGTGTCTCGCGATCGAGCAGACCGCGAATCAGCGCATCGGCGACTCGATTCTGCAGATACTTTCCCTTCTCCCACCCTTCCACGATCCCCTTCGGCGTGCCGTAGCACAGGTCCGCAAACTGCGGAATCGTGAGTCCCAGCGATTCACGCAGATGGCGGATCGCCTTCGGGGCCAGCAAATCATGGGCAAGCCGGATCTGCTCCGTCGCCGACTTCTCCGCCGCATCGCGCTGTTCGATCATCCGGTTCTCGTGCCCGCACTTCTCGCACCGATAAAACTCGCGCGATACGTCGGCCGCCATGCCGCTGATGCGCATGGTCACATTTTCCGTCTGGAGGGCGTACCGCCCACCGCAGCCGCGGTGAAGGCTCCCGTCGAGCGTGGTAATACTCATGTCTGACCGAGGGATGATGGCGAGACACGCAGAACGGGTCCGAATCCCGAAGAGTGCCTCGCGAGCAGTTGAATCGTCTTAGAGTCGCTACGACGACGCCGTCGGCGCCACCCCTGTACCGCGTTCTTCCGAGCCAAATGTCCGACTTCTGCCTCGTTCGCCAGCCCATCTTCGGTACGACCGGCGCCCTGCTTGGGTACGAAATCCGCTTCAAAGAGACGGAGATCGGGGAACATGGGTTCGTAGAGAGTTTCCTGAGCGGCACGTTCGACCTGGTGCGCAATCGCATGCCGGCTTTCGTGTCCTGCACGCGTGCGCAGCTGGTTGACGACGCGTTTCACGTCGCCGAGCCCGGCTCCGCGATTGTCATGCTCCCGCCGGATCTCGACGCCGACGAGGCCGTGACAGACGCCGTCGCCCGCTATCGCGCGCACGGCGGACTCCTCGCACTCGACGAGGTCGGTGAGATCGCCGGTCCGTCCGAGTCATTGGTCCCGTACGTGACGTGGGTTCGGATCGATGTCCGCAGTGAGAACGCCGTCACGATCGGCAAAATCTGCGACCGCATCACGCAGGGCTTCGGCAAGCACGCCCCCAAGCTGATTGCCACCCAGATCGATGAGCTCGCCCAGTATGAGGTGGTGCTCGGTCTCGGCTTCGACGCGTTTCAGGGCACATTCTTTAGCCGTCCCGAGCCGCTGCCATCGGCCAACATGCCGCAGTCTACGGTCGCCGCGATGCGACTCATGGGCATGGCGCGCGACCAGAAGATCAACGACCGCCAGCTCGAAGACGTCATTTCGACCGATCCGGTGCTCACGTTCCAGCTCCTTCGCCTCGTGAATTCCGCCGCCATCGGTATGCGGGGCGTCAGCTCAATCGGTCAAGCGCTCCGCCTGATCGGTCGAACCGCATTTCTCCGGTGGCTGGCCGTAGCGGTAGCCGCCGCCCGTCGATCGTCGAATGGCGTGGATCAGGAACTGGTACGGCAGGCCGTGGAACGCGGTCGACTGCTCGAGCAGCTGGCCGGCGGCCCTCGCGACGGCGGCACCCTGTTCCTCGTCGGCCTGTTCTCACTGCTCGATGCCGTCTTCCGCATGCCACTCCCCGAGATCCTCTCGCGGGTCGTACTCAGCGACGAAGCCAACGAAGCGCTGCTCGACCGCACCGGACCCTACGCCGACGCGATCAATTTCGCCGAATCGTACGAGCTCGGTCTCTTCGAAAACGCCACTGAAATCGCCACGGAGATGGGCATCGACCCCGCCAAAGTCGGCGACTTCTACACCAATGCCATCAGCTGGACCGCCGAAGCACTCGGCGCCGCGCTCGACACCCCAAAGCCAGCGCCCGATACAGCTGGCCGAAGATAATCAATAATGGTTCTATAGTGTCGGTATACTAGCTTATCAATGGTCGTACAATAATAGATGGCCGTCGAGTGCTGTACTCGGCGGCCATTTGCCTTGCAGCCTTCTTGCAGTGAAGTTCTGCTGGGAGCCAATCCGTTAAATTCAATCTCTCCGTATGCCCGCTTCCCCGAACTGGCGACTCGCCGCCCTGCTGATCATTGCCGCTCTCGGCGTTCCACGCGCGGCCGCTCGCGCGCAAACCGTCGCCGAGCCCGCGGTTGAGCGCGTGTCGGATAGGCCAAGTCCCATTCAACTCGTCACACCGCTCCTGTCGGCCGGATGGTCACAGACGATGGGCACGCCAGAGGCCTGGAAGCGCACGTGGGGTGGATACGGTTCTCGCGTGGGCGACCTGTACGGATTTCTTGCCGTGCGAACGAGTGTGCGGTATCTGGTCGACCGCGCCGTGCCTTGGGTGGACGATCGCTCGCCGTGCATTTCTCGGCCGGTGGCCTGGAGTCGTGAAGTCGTGGTCCGCGCCGGCTGCGCATTCGTACGCACCAGTACCCTTCGCACCACCGCTGGTAACCGGAGACCCAATCTCCCGTTGCTCGCGGGCATCACGATCGGCTCCGCCACGTCGCTCAGCTGGCGCCCCGAACGGCACGCCGCCGCCTCCGGCCGCGCCTTTGTCGCGCAGCGGTTGGCCATCAGTTACGGATCTACGGTGCTGGTGCGAATGGTGAGAGACTGGCGCGCCGACGCGAAGGCGCGCCCGTAGACCACCATTAGCGCGACGGCATCGGGGGGAGCTGCTGAGCCGAAGCGGCCGAAGCGGCCTGCGCGGCCTGCTGAGCCTGCGCGGCCTGCGCGGCCTGCGCCGCTTTACTCAGCGGCTGCGGTGCTCCCGCCGCGATGGTGAGCCGAATGCGCTCGATCTGTGTTGCCGAGGCGTTGAACAGCACCGCCACCAGATTGCTCGACCAGATCACATCACTCGGCACCGACGGCCACGCCCCGATCGTGTCGCCGCGCGGCGTCAGTCGGAAGCGGTCAAGCGCCGTGACATCCCGGGCTGCGGCCAGCGAGTCGCTATAGAAGAACGCGACCATCGACGCGGTGAGCCCGATCTTGTAGCGCACGCCCGGCACGCTCAGGTACGCCACCTTCATCGAGTCGCCGGCCGGCTTGAAGGCTAGCCCCGACTTCACCACGCGATCCTCGAGAGCACACCGCTTCCACGCGCCGTCGCGTGGGCAGGCCGAGTCACTCGGTGTCGCCGGCCGCGGCATCACCGCCACCGGGGGAGTGCTCGCGGTCGAGTCGGTCGCAGCGGTGTCCCCACCGCCGCAGGCTGCCGCCATCGCGAGCCCGGTCGCCGCGATCGTCCGTCGCGCCCCCAAAAGACAAAATGCAGTTCGCATTTTCCAGTGTACCCCGAGAAGTGGCTCGCCGCCAAACCCTCGGCGTTCTCTGCGCCTCTGCGTGCTCGGCATGATCAGTTCCGGTACGGGGCAGGCTCCGCTGCACAGATCACGCAGTGGGAACGAGGACACAGAGGCGCAGAGCACAACTTTTCTTCGGTTTTTGTTCGTAAAATCTACTATGATAGCAGACTGTACCATATTTTCCGCTAAATAGTCAATAAAATGCGAACATTTTATCACTCCGAGGTGGATTCTGGCTCTGCTTCTGACATATTTCTGCAACGAATGCACGAATCGCCGTACAGCGGACCCATGGCTGACCGGCCGTCTGACTACCACTCTCAAATCACATCGCCATGTCCTCCCTGAACGGCTCGCGCATCGCTGCCATGCGCGAAGTGACGCAGCGCCCGGTCCGCATTACGGTCCGCCCGGAAGAGAACGGCATTCTGCAGCCGACCAGCGTGTGGTTCGGCATGAACACCTTTGGGCTGCGCCAGATGCGCGCCAAGATGCCCAAGGACGTTTACAAGAAGCTCGCGGCGTCCATCCGCCTCGGCAAAAAGCTCGACTCCGAGATCGCCCCCGTCGTCGCGCAGGTCATCAAGGAATGGGCGATGTCGCGTGGCGTGACGCACTTCACGCACTGGTTCCAGCCGCAGACCGGCCTCACCGCCGAAAAGCATGACGCCTTCCTGAACTTCGACGAGAACACGATCCCCATCGAGACGTTCACCGGTGAGCAGCTCATTCAGTCGGAGCCCGATGCGTCCAGCTTCCCGTCGGGTGGATTGCGCGCCACGTGGGAAGCCCGCGGCTACACCGCGTGGAATCCAGCGTCGCCCGTGTTCATCAGCGAAACCGGTGGCGTGAAGTATCTGTGCATCCCGTCGGTCTTCATCGGCTACAATGGTGAAGCACTCGACGAGATGACGCCGCTGCTGCGGAGCTCCGACGTGCTGTCGCATCGCGCCATGGAATTGCTCGAACTGATCGGCGACAGCGATGTCCTTCGCGTGAACACCACCCTTGGTGTCGAGCAGGAATTCTTCATCATCGACCGCTCGCACTTTGCCCTCCGCCCCGACCTCGTCATGGCGGCGCGCTCACTCGTCGGCGCGCCGCCGCCGCGTGGCCAGCAGCTCGAAGACCACTACTTCGGTGGTATCCCCGAGCGCGTGCAGGCCTGTATCAGCGAAGTCGAGCATGAGCTGTACAAGCTCGGCGTGCCCATCGTGACGCGTCACAACGAAGTCGCACCGTCGCAGTTCGAAATGGCGCCGATCTTCGAAGACACCGACATCGCCGTCGATCATAACCATCTCGTGATGAGCGTGTTACGGAAGATCGCGCTGCGTCATGGGCTGCAGGCCATCGTGCACGAGAAGCCGTTCGCCGGCATCAACGGCTCTGGCAAGCACTGCAACTGGTCGCTCTCGATCACGTCCGACAACCAGCTCGACGGCACCAACCTGCTCAAGCCGGGCAAGACGCCGCATCAGAACATTCGCTTCCTCGTGTTTCTGGCCGCTGTGCTGAAGGGCGTACACAAGCACGCCGGTCTGCTCCGCGCCGGCATCGCGGTGAGCGGCAACGAACATCGGCTCGGTGCCAACGAAGCACCACCCGCGATCATTTCGGCCTTTCTCGGCTCGGGCCTCACGCAGGTCGTTGAAGACATTGCTGCCGGCAAGACGTCACCGAAGAACGCGGAGCAGGCCATGCTCAAGCTCGGCGTGGCGAAGCTTCCGGAAGTCCAACAGGACAACACCGACCGCAATCGTACATCGCCCTTTGCCTTTACGGGCGCGAAGTTCGAGTTCCGCGCGGTCGGCGCCTCGCAGAGTATCGCGTTCCCCGTCATGCTGCTACAGGCCGCCGTGGCTGAAGCGCTCGGCGAGATCATCGAACAGCTCAAAGCGGAGCTCAAGACCAGCAAGAGTACCGACGACGCCGCGCTCAAGGTTGCCGCGAAGGCATTCAAGGAATCGGCTGCCGTGCGGTTCGAGGGCAACAACTATTCCGACGAATGGGTGGTCGAAGCCAAGCAGCGTGGGTTACTCAATCTGCGTCGTACACCGGAAGCGCTCGCCCAACTGCGCACGGACACGGCCATCGCACTGTTCAAGAACACCAACATTCTCACCGCCGTCGAACTCGATAGCCGCTACCATGTGCGGCTCGAGCGCTACGTGAAGGACATCCTGATCGAGCTGCATACGATGCAGCAGATGATCGACACGCAGGTGCTGCCGGCCGCGTACGCGTATCTCGGACAGCTTGCCGCATCAGCGGGACAAGGTGCCGCCGCCGGCATCAATATGCAGCCTATCGTCGATGCCGCGAACTCGGTATCGAAGTTGGTGGCCACGTTGCAGAAGAAGCGCGCAGAACTCGCCAAGGTACTCACCAAGGCCGAGCACATGCATGATGACCTCGATGGCCAGGCCAACTATCTCACAACCACTGGCTGCGATACGATGGGCGAAGTGCGCGACGCGGCCGATGTCATCGAGCTCGCGATCGGCGACGAGTACTGGCCGCTACCGCGGTACCGGGAGATGCTGTTCCCGGTCTGATCTGGGAACCGCCAACGGCTTCGGGGACAGGGAGGAGCACAACAGGGGGAGGAGGCAGGCCGCTGTGCGCGGTGCTCTGCTTCCTCCCCCCTGACAACCTCCCCCTGCCCCCTAAGCCGTCGGCAGTTGCTCCCCCCGCAGCAAACGCTCCTTCCGTTCCACCCCCCATGCGTATCCGCCGAGGCTCCCGTCGGCACGCACCACGCGATGACATGGCACCACCATCGCCACCGGATTCGCACCGCACGCCGTGCCCACGGCCCGTACCGCTTTTGGTGAACCGATGCGTGCGGCGAGCTCCGCGTACGTAATCGTTTCGCCTCGCGGGATGCGCTGCAGCTCACGCCACACGCGCTGCTGAAAGGCGGTACCGCGGAGATCAAGTGGCAGCGCGTTGAGCAACGGTTGCGACAGCGCGGCGCCACTCGCCAGCCCGACCACAGTTGCGCTGATGTCACCGAGTGCGGCGTCGTCGCGCACGATGTCGGCCGCGTGCAGCGAAGCCCGCAGGGTCGCGTCAAGCGCCAGCGGATCGCTACCGAGCAGTACGCGATGCACACCACGCGACGTCATCGCAACTAATACGAAACCGAGTGCGCACGGAACGATCGAATAGAACACCGTCTCTCCGGAGGCGCCGCGGCGCAGTGCCCCCGGCGACATGCCGAGGTGCGCCGAGGCGGCAATGTATGCACTCGGTAACGAGTCGAACCCCGCATTGAAGGCAGCGCTCGAGACTGATGCACTCGTTGAGAGTGCGGCGCGCAATCGTTCGCTGCGTTGCGCACGCTGCCACTCGGCGGGCGTGCATCCAACGAGGCGGGTGAAGACGCGTTGCAGATGGGCTCGACTCACCTCGAGCGCGTTGGCGAGTTGGGTGACCGTCATCGCTTCATCCTCCAGCCGGTTGATCGCCCGCACCACCATCGTCGTGTGTATCGCATCGCTGCCCGCGGCCGATGCTGATTCCGGCTCGCATCGCTTGCACGAACGGAAGCCAGCCGCACGAGCGTCGTGTCCGGTCGCGTAGAATCGCACCCGCTCCGGCCGCGGACGGCGCGAAGGACAGGACGGGCGACAGAAGATCTTCGTCGACGTCACCGCAAAGACGAAACTGCCGTCCCACTGGCGGTCGCGCTCGACCACCGCCCGCCAGCGCGGATCGATCGTTGCATCAGGAGCAGCGTTTAGTGGAGCCATGTCGGACGATACGCCGCGCGCGTCCGCGCCGCGACACGATTCGTCTCCGCAAACCCGGACACTCCCGATTGCTCGCCTTTCGCGGAAACTTGGTGCATGCTCAGGCAGCGCTGCAATCGGTTCACGTCTTGCCTTGGTGACGCGCATGGGCACTATCGACCTCGGCGAACGTGTCGCCGGTATCGTCAAGCACTGGGATGGCGTAGAGACACGGCCGTATCGGTTCGGCGGCGTGGAGTTTCGTGTCGACCATCGCGAAATCGGTCACGTCCATGTGGGCGGTGTGGCCGATCTGCTCATGCCGGTGAGGCTGCGTCGCGACCTCGTGGCCGCCGGTCGCGCCGAACCGCACCGCACCCAGCCGAATTCGGGGTGGATCAGTTTTCGGATGCGAAGCGAGCACGATGTCCCCGCCGCTGTCGAACTGTTCCGGCTCAACTACCAGCGGCTCCGTGGCATCGTGCGTCCGCGTTCCATCACGTCCATCGTGACCAACCCGACATTGTTGGCCGACCGCACGGCCGACGACCTGCCGGCCTAACCACCGTCGTTACGCCGGCGACTCGGTGCGTTCAACCAGCGCCGGCACCGGTGCCCGGTTCGACATGAGCTGCGTCACGAAACGCTGTCCTTCGGAGATGCGCTCGATTTCGATCGACATGGCGTCCACCGCCTGTTCTATGCGCTCGAGACGGGCCGCGCCCTCCAGCAACTGCGGACTCGGCTTCGGCTGGTTCGCGCGCTTCATCATCATGCGCGCCGCCGCCCACGCCAGCGGTGTCCACACCATCACGATCGAGACGATCGAAATCGCCGTGAGCTGATTGGAGCTGAACGGTCCGTAACGTTGCGCGGTGGCTTCTTCGTTGACCAGTTCGCCCGGAGCGCGAGCGAGTTCACGGCCATTCGAAGCGATATCCCGCTCCAGCTGCACGATGCGCTCGTCAATCACGGCGAGACGCTGTTCCAGCCCCTTGGCGCTGGGCCCCGAGGTGCGCATTAACTCTCTCGCGGCATCGTCCCGGCGCCCTTGTACCGACGAAAGCTGACGAGATAGCTCGCTGCGCTTCGCCTTGAGCGCCTCGACGTCGGCAGCAGAGAGCGGCTTGGAGTTGAGGAGGATCAGCTCGCCACCGCTGGTGGCGCCGAGCGGCACCTGAGGAACGGGTGGCGGAGCTGGAACCGCCGGCGCGGATACGGGTTGCTGTTGGACCATAGTCTAACCTACGCAAAGAAGCGGAAAGCGGTTACATCACTAGGGACGCGTCCGAGTCCACCCGTGCCTGATCCGTGACCATGACGACTGCCACTCATTCGCCGGCGCTCGACGCCGCGGCCTTGCTCCACGAGGCGCACCAGCTGGCGCCTCAAGTGATCGACTGGCGCCGCGCGCTCCACCGGCGCCCCGAAGTCGCCTTTCAAGAGCACGAAACCGCCCGGTTCATCCGGCAGGTGCTCGAACAGATTGGCGACCTCGAGATCTCGCGTCCCACCGACACCAGCGTGATGGCGCGCCTACTCACCGGTCGTCCCGGGCCGGTGCTTGCCGTGCGGGCCGACATCGATGCCCTCCCGATCCACGAGGAGAACGATGTCGAGTACCGCTCGAAGTCCGATGGCGCCATGCACGCCTGTGGGCACGACGGGCACACGTCGATCGCGCTCGGACTCGTGACCCTCCTGGCGCGCCACCGCGATCGGCTGCGCGGCGAAGTCCGTTTCATCTTTCAGCATGCCGAAGAGCTCTCGCCCGGAGGTGCCGAAGAGATGGTGCGACAGGGGGTGATGGACGGCGTCGATCAGGTCATCGGTCTCCATGTCTGGGCGGCCATGCCAGTCGGGCAGATCGGGTTGATCTCGGGGCCGGCCATGGCGGCCCCCGACACCTTCGAGTGCACCATACTCGGCAAGGGCGGACATGCGGCGGTCCCCCACGACACGATCGATCCGATCGCCGTCGGCGCGCAGGTGGTCTCGGCGCTCCACCACGTTGTGTCGCGCACCGTCGATCCCCTCGATCCCGTGGTCGTATCGATCACGCAGTTCATCGCCGGCACCACCTTCAACGTCATTCCCAACACGGCCTATCTCGCCGGTACCGTGCGGACCTTCGATCCCACGCTGCGCACCACGGTGCCCGTCACGATCGAGCGCATCATCAAAGGGGTGACCGGCGCCTTCGGCGCCACGTACGCGTTTCGCTACGAGCCGGGATACCGTCCGGTCGTCAACGATCCGAGCCTCACCGCGCGACTCACCGACGTGGTCACGCGCACCTTCGGCGCGGCCACGCTGATCGACATGCGTCCCACCATGGGCGGAGAAGACTTCTCGGCGTACCAGCAGCGGGCGCCCGGCGTATTTGCGTTCATCGGTGCCGGCAACGTCGATGCTGGCATCGACTTCCCGCATCATCACCCGCGCTTTCAAATCGACGAGCGGTCGCTGGACATCGGCCTGCGGTATCTCACCGCCGCCACGCTCGACCTGCTCGGGTTGGCGTGACGAAACCGTATCGACTGCTGGCCCTTGTACCAGCAGTCGCGATTCTCGGCGCGCCGTGGTTTGCAAATCGCGTCGAGCCGCGCATCCTCGGCATGCCGTTCTTGCTGGGATGGATCGTGTTTTGGGTGCTCATGTCGTCTGTGACAATGGCCATCATCGGCGCCCTCGACGATCGCGACCCATGATAGTCTCGCTGGGGATTCTGTCCACCACCCTGCTGTTGGCGCTGCTGCTTAGCGTGCGCGGCGCGCGAAGCGCTGGTGGCACGACGAGTCTCGAACAGTGGAGCGTGGGCAATCGGGGATTCGGCACGGTGCTCGTGTTCATGCTGCTGGCCGGTGAGATCTACACGACGTTCACGTTTCTCGGCGGCAGTGGCTGGGCCTACGGACGCGGCGCGCCCGCATTCTACATCATCGGCTACGGCGCCGTCGCGTACATCATGTCGTACTGGCTGCTACCCGCCATCTGGAAGCGCGGCACAGCGTGGAAGGTGCTCTCACAGGCAGAGTACTTCACGCACGCGTATGGCAGTCCCGCGCTGGGCACGCTGGTGGCCGTGGTGAGCATCGCGGCACTCATGCCATATCTCGTGCTGCAGTTCAAAGGACTCGGCATCATCGTGTCGGAGACATCGTACGGTGCGATCAGCGCCAACGCCGCGATCTGGATCGGCACCATCGCAACGGTCATTTACGTAGTGCTGTCCGGCGTGAAGGGCTCGGCGATGACCGCGGCGCTCAAAGACGTGATGGTCCTGCTCTGTGTGGTCGGACTGGGCATCGTGTTGCCGTACAAGTTGCACGGCGGCATCGGCCCGATGTTCACGCGCATCGCCGCCGAGCGTCCTGGCTTCCTCACGCTACCGCTGAACGGAATGTCGCCGAGCTGGTTCGCCAGCACGGTGGCGCTCACCGTGCTGGGCTTCTACATGTGGCCGCATACGTTCGGCTCGGTGTTCACCGCCCGTGACGCGTCGGTGTTCCGCCGCAACGCTGCGCTGATGCCGCTTTATCAGCTGGTGTTGTTGTTCGTGTTTTTTATCGGGTTCGCGGCACTACTGTCCGTGCCGGGGCTCACGGGCTCAGATGTCGATCTCGCGCTGCTGCGCGTGACACGCGACACGTTCGGTCCATGGATCGTGGGACTGGTCGGCGCGGCGGGGCTGCTCACTGCGCTCGTGCCGGGGTCGCTCATTCTGATGAGCATCGCTACGACGCTCGCGCGCATCCTCCGTCCGCCGCGCGAAGGGCAGCCGGCCGACTCCGCTACGCGCGCGCGCCTGCTGGTGCCGCTGTTCGCCGGCATCGCGCTGTTGTTCACGTTCCGCGGTGGCAGCACACTCGTTACGCTGTTGCTCATGGCGTACAGCATGGTCACCCAACTCTTTCCCGCGCTGCTCGCCTCCCTGCTGCCACAGTCGCGCATCACCGCCGCCGGCGCCATCGCCGGCATCGTGGTGGGCGAGGCGGCGGTCGCCGTCACCGCGTTCGGCGGCGTGTCGATGGCCTCACTCTTTCGTGGGTGGCCGCAGAGCATCACCGACATCAACACGGGCTTCTTGGCGCTCGTCCTGAACGTGATCACGATGATCGCAATCAGCGTCGCCCTCCCGCAACGCACGACCGGACCCCAATCAGTCTCGGGCTGAGCGCGTCTGAACGTCGACCGCGCTAGTCGACCGCGAGAGGGAAGCCCGTCGCGTCATCAAGGACTTCAGCCACACAAATCCGGTGCCCTTCCGGATCTTCAAGCTCGAATTCGACCTGACCACCGGGCATCAGTTCCGGCCCGCGTACCAGCGGCGTACGACGACGGGTGTGATCGAGGAGCGCGGTCAGTTCACCACCGTCGAGCCGCAGATAAATATCCCAGTCATGGGAGGCCGGGGCGCGCACGATCGGGGTGCGCGTGCGCCGGAGCATCAGTTCGGCGGCGTCGCGACGCAGAATGCAGCCATCGTACGGTGCTACGTCGGGAGACGGATCGGCGGAAAAGCCGAGGATCTCGCTATACCAAGCCATGCAGCGTTCGACATCCGCGACGCGCAGAACCGGGACAACAGCGGTAAATCGGATCATGCTGATGTAATGCCTCGTGGCAGCGAGAAGTGCCAAACTGGTCGCGTCGTCCGGGCGCGCTAGCTGGGCGAGGTGAGCTTGAGGCCGATAATGCCGCAGACGATCAGGGCGACCGAGACGATCCGTCCGAGGTCGCGCGACTCGCCGAACACCAGCACCCCAATGATGGCCGTGCCGACCGCACCGATGCCGGTCCAGACCGCATAGCCGGTGCCGACGGGCAGCGTCTTGAGTGCTTGCGCGAGGTAGTAAAAACTCGCGACCATCGCGCTCACGGTGAGCGCCGAGGGCACCGGCTTCCGGAAACCGTCGGCGTACTTGAGTCCGATGGCCCAGACAACCTCAAGCAGTCCGGCCACGACCAGCATCCACCAGGCGCGCGTCATGCGTGCTCCGTCATGCGTTCAGCACCGCGCGTTACCGGCCAGCCGGCGGCGTGGGCGACGACGACGGCAGCTGCTGTAGCAGGAAGTCCCGCGTGTTTTCTCCCATCACGCGCGCAATGACGTCCTGTGCCATGCCCGCCTTGAGCAGTCCATCGGTGATAGCCGCCAGGCCACGGGTATCGAACGGCGTCTGCGTGGCGCCGTCGAAGTCGGACCCCAGCGCCACGTGTGTCGCACCCGCCACCTGCACGGCGTGCATGATCGCCTTCACGATAGAATTCACGGTGGGCTCGCACACCGCGCCATCCCAGTATCCAATGCCGACGAGTCCACCATTGGCGGCGATCGCCCGCAACTGATCGTCCGTAAGATTGCGCGGACCCGGGCAGGTGGCGGCCACGCCGGTATGCGAGACCACCACCGGACGTGTGGCCATGGCGAGCACTTCCTGCACCGTCTGTGACGACGAGTGCGCGAGATCGACGATGATCCCTAGCGATTCCATGCGCGTGATCACTTGGCGCCCAAGCGGGGTGAGTCCCGCATGCGTGACACCGTGCGCGCTGGCAGCCACTTCGTTGTCGAAAAAGTGCGTGAGTCCCATCATGCGAAACCCAGCGGCGTACAACGTATCGACGCTCTCCAACCTGCCGTCGAGCGCATGCAGTCCTTCGATGGCCAACAGCGCCGACACCTGTGCCGGATCACCGGCCCGACGCTCCGCAAACTGCGCCATCTCCTCACGCGTCGTGATCAGTGTAAGCGTATTCGCTGAGCGGAGCGCGGCGGCGCGCAGTTTGTCGGCCTGATACACGGCGCGAGCGCGGAGACTCGTCCAGGTGGCGAGCGGCCAATGCTCGGCAAGCGCCAACAGCAGCACGTTGTCCGTGTCGCCTGTGTTGTGATCGTAGTTCATGCCGCGAGGCGTCTTGGTCACCACCGAGAACACCTGCAATGCCACATGACCCTCCTGCAGCCGCGGAACGTCCACGTGACCGCGCGATACGCGCTCCAGCGGATCGCGTCCCCACAGCAGCTGGTCGGCATGCATGTCAGCGATGAACAGCCGGCGATGCAACGCCGCCGCCACCGGTGACACCACCGGCACTGCGGTGCTGACCACGGTATTCATCCGACCGTCGGCAATGCGCGCGCCGACGGTGAGAAAGCCGGCGACCGCCACCACCAACAATGCCAGCAACGCAACCAGTACACGCTTCATCTCGATTCCTCAGCGCAGTCCGCGTGGCATCGGATCGCCCGACATTTCGCGCGCATTCGGCAGCGAATTCGGCACGCTCTCGCCACGCAGGTCACCACATCGGTCGATCGCCTGCTCCGAACCGGTGTCGATCGTGTCCGGCAGCGCCAACCGGTCCACGCGCATCGAATCGACTTCCGTACGCGCTTGTACCCACTCGGCGGTGCACACCGAGCGCATCGCATCGATCCGTGACAACCGCTCCAATCCAGAATCGGCCGCACGATTCAGGAACTGCCACGCCCATACGCCGAGTCCCAGCGCGCCCACGAGGCTGCCGATGGCGATGAGGCGGGACATGCTCGCCGTACGCGTTGCTTCCGGCGCCACTCACGACCCCCGCTGCGGTGCGGCGATCGGCAGGGTGGCCAGAAAGCGCGGGGCGCGACGTGCCTTCGTCGCCTGCTCGAACGCATAGGCGAGGCCGATCAAACGACCTTCACTCCACGCGCGACCGATGAACGACACACCCAGCGGCAACGCGTCGGCGAATCCCATCGGCACGGTGATACTGGGATAACCCGCCACGGCGGCGACACTCGAGTTGCCGCCGCTGTAGCGATCGCCGTTGATCAAATCGGTGGGCCACGATGGGCCGTTGGACGGTGCCACGATTGCATCGAGCGAGTGCTGGGCCATGATGGCATCGAGGCCGTCATCGCGTGACAATCGCCGGCAGGTGGCCACGGCATCACGATACTTCGCGTCGGCAAGCGAACCCATGGTCTGCGCGCGTTCCATTTGTTCCTGCCCGAAGTACAGCATCTCGGCACCGGCATTCGCGCGATTGAAGGCGATCACGTCGTCCATCGTGCGCACTGAGACGGTCGCGCCGCGCTCCGCGAGATACGCGTTCACCCCCGCCTTGAACTCGTACAACAGCACGTCGAGTTCCGCTTCGTCGTACTTGCCCACCGTGGGAACGTTGGCCGGATCGACGATCACCGCACCCGCCGTGCGCAGCGATTCGATCGCCCGCTCAAACGTCGCATCGGTCATCGGATGAAAACCGGCCATGTTGCGCGCAACACCGATGCGCGCCCCCTGCAGCGACCTCGCATCCAGAAACGTGGTATAGTCGGTCGCACTCTTGCCTGCGCTCGCCGCCGTCGCGCGATCGCGCGAATCTACACCGGTCAAGGCGCCCAGCAGCGCGGCAGCATCGGACACCGTGCGTGCCATCGGCCCTGCGGTATCCTGCGACGACGAAATGGGGATGATCCCACTGCGACTCCACAAGCCGACGGTCGGCTTGATGCCGACCAGCCCGCAGATCGACGACGGGCAGATGATCGAACCATCGGTTTCCGTACCGATACCGACCGCCGCAAGGTTCGCCGAAATCGCGCTGCCGGTACCCGAACTCGAGCCGCAAGGATTACGATCGAGCACGAACGGGTGCCGCGTCTGTCCGCCGCGCCCGCTCCATCCACTCGTCGACCGCGTGGAGCGAAAGTTGGCCCACTCGCTCAGATTCGTCTTGCCCAACAGTACCGCACCCGCCTCGCGCAAACGCTGCACGATGAACGCATCGCGCGGTGCCGGCTTGCCGACCAGTGCCAGCGAACCGCCCGTCGTCTGCATGCGATCGGCGCTGTCGATGTTGTCCTTGATCAGCACGGGAATGCCGTGCAGCGGACCTCGCACGTTGCCGGCCCGACGCTCAGCGTCACGTTCTGCCGCGATCGTGAGCGCATCCGGATTGGTTTCGATTACCGAATTGAGCGTCGGACCACTGCGATCTACCGCTGCGATGCGCGACAGATACGCCATCGTGAGCGCGCGCGACGTGAGCGTGCCCTTCGTCATCCGCGACTGCAATTCCGCGACACTCAGCTCGGCAAACGGGAAAGCGTCGGGCTGCGTACTGTCAGCGTCACGCGGGCGCTCGTCAGCGCGCGCCGCCACCGTCGGTACGAGCGTCGACATCGTCCCCACGGTGGCCGCCGCGGCCGTCACCAGCGACGACGCCACAAAATCACGTCGATCCATCCGCTTCGTCATGCCATATCCTCTACACCGCGCCGAGCGCGCGCTCGAAATCGTTCAATAGATCGCGTACGTCCTCGAGCCCGATGCTCAGTCGTACGAATCCTTCCGACACCGCGTCGCCACCCCAGCGGGCGCGACGCTCGGCGCTCGTATGCACGCCGCCAAAACTCGTGGCCTCGTACACCAGTGTGGAGGCGGCGAAGAAACGCGACACGGCGTCGGCGTCTTCCAGCGCGAAGCTGATCACACCTCCAAAACGCTTCATTTGACGCGACGCGATGGCATACGACGGATCGTCGGGCAAGCCAGGATAGCGCACACCATGCACCTTCGGATGCGCCGCCAGCATCGTCGCGAGTTGCATGGCCGTATCGCATTGCCTCGCGAGTCGTACGTCGAGCGTGGCCAACGACCGATGCGCGAGCCACGCTTCCATCGGTCCTGCGATCACGCCCATGCGTGTCCGCCACGTGCGAATGACCTCGGCATGCGAGGCATCACGACACGCCACATGACCAAGCACCAAATCAGCGTGCCCCGTCATCGCTTTCGTGTCGGACACCACGGCGAAATCGGCGCCAAGGGCGAGTGGCTGCTGCAGCAGCGGCGTGGCGGTGGTGTTATCCACGACCACCAGCGCGCCCGCCGCCTGCGCCGCCTGCGCCAAGGCCGCAATGTCGCACACATCGAGGGCGGGATTGGTTGGTGACTCGAGCCAGAGCACGGCGGCGCCATCGAGCGCCTCGCGTAAACCGTCGCCGACCGTCGGCGCCATCACCACCTTGATGCCCTGCGCGGCAAACCACGCACCGGGAAAGTGCTGCGTCGCGAGTATGCGCGTCGTGTAGTAGCTCTCGGTCGGCATGACCAGCGTGCCCCCGGGCGGCACCATCGTGGCCAACACCGCCGCTGTGGCCGCCATGCCACTCGGGAAGAGCAGGCACGGGCCACCCTCGAGCGACTCGAGCGCCTGCTCGTACGCCACCCACGTGGGATTGGAGAACCGGCCGTAGGTGAACGGCGACGCCGTCGGATCGCCGGGGGCGTGATACGGAGCGGCGAACACCGGCCCGGCCATATACGGGGTACCCGGCGTCGCGTCGGGCAGACCGGCTCGCACGACCCGCGTGCCGTCGTGCCAGTCGCGGTTGGTTGAAGTGCTCACGCCGTTGGCGGGTACTTCGCGTCGTCCAACGGCTGCGCTTCGTCGATCAGCATGACGGGAATGCCGTCCTGCACCGAGTACACCAGACGGCTCTCACGGCACACCAACACCTCGGGCGGACCCGCGTAGTACTCCAACGGTGCCTTGGACTTGGGGCAGACGAGGATCTTCAGCAGTTCGGGAGACAGGCTCATGGCACGGGCTCGCGCTTACGCGCTGGTGGGGCGAAACGGGGCGGGAGCGGCCGCGCTGAACAGCAGTCGCGGCCCTCCGATCAGGTCAATGCAATATGGGACCGCCGCCCAGACCGCGCCGAGGCATTCCTCGATCGCCGCCGGCTTTCCCGGGAGATTGATGATCAACGAGCTCCCGCGGGTGCCAGCCACCTGACGCGAGAGGATGGCCGTGGGGACGGTCCGCACCGACACCGCCCGCATCTGCTCTCCGAAGCCCGGTAGCAGCCGATCACACACCGCCACCGTGGCCTCGGGTGTGACATCGCGCGGCGACGGGCCGGTGCCACCGGTGGTCACGATGAGGGCGCAATGATGCTCGTCGGCCAATTCACGGATCGCGGCCTCGATCAGCGGCTGCTCGTCGGCCACTAGGCGGTATTCAGCCTGCCATGGCGAGGCGATCCAGCGCGTGAACACGGACTGAATGGCCGGGCCGGACTTGTCGTCGTAGACGCCCGATGACGCACGGTCGGACACGGTAATGATGCCGCAGGTAATCACGGGGGCGCCGGGGCGAACGGTGGATTCAGACAGGGAAGCTGTTCGGTGGCGAACGCTCGGAGGCTGGCGGAAGCGGGGGACCACCAGCCACGGCTGCGGGGCGACCATCGCTGCCGGGTTTTCTCAGTGCGTGAACATTACACGCTTTGGCTCGGGGCAACGACCAAAGGTTATGACGAGTCCGACGTCGAAGGTCGTGGCCTTTGAGGTATCCGAGGCGCTGGCCGACGCGCTCGGGCTCGACGCCTCTCGCGACCTTGCCTTCAATACATGACCAAGTCGTCTACCACCAAGTCCAGTCGGCGGCGGCCGACAGCGTGACCGCGAAATCGCACCACCACCAACAGCTCCCGCGCCACCGAACACCCCGCGTCGGCCAACGCGATCGCCATCGCGCGCTGGTAAATCTCCTCCGGGTGCCCATGACGACGCTTGGCGTACACCTGCCGAAACCTCGCCAGAATTCCCGCCGTCAACTCGCCGTGGAGTAGTTCCATCCCAACAATTGCCCGCTGCCGCCAGCCTCCACACGTTCGCCGCCAAACAGCGTCCCCGGCGGTATCCACCGTTCGCCACCATGGCCCAGTGCGCCACCGTAGCCTCGTTTCGTCCCACCCCTATTTGGCGACCATCCTCGCACACGACGCCAGCAGCGGCCCATCCGCAGCCCCGTACTGCGCCAGCACCACTTGCGCCGCTTTCCCATCAACACCGGGCGTGAGCACGAACATCGAGGCGTAGCTCGAGTCGCAGATATCGGACAGCGCGGGCCCCCCGAGTGCGGTCACGATCGCCGGGATGGTGTTGCTATGACCGACCACGAGCACGACACCGGTCGCCTGGCGCACCGCGGCTGCGACGTCGACGATGTGCTTCGCGCCGCTAGTAATGGTGATCACGGTGGGCGCTATCCCCGTCTTCGATGACACCACGGCCGCGGTTTCCGCCGTACGCTTGAGCGACGTCACGACAATCGCGTTGGGCGCCGTCATCGCCAACGCGTCCGCCAGCGCCTGTGCGCGCGCCCGCCCGGCGTCGCTGAGCGAGGGATCACTGCCACCCGCGGTCGACTTCTCGCCGTGACGGACCAGCACGACCAACGTCGGCTGTGCCGCGAGATCGCGCGGCGCACACACACCCGTCGCGAGCAGGAAGCCAAGCGTACCGACTACGACGGTGCCCCACGACGATCTCGCTTGCATCTCGCTCCTCGATGCGCCTCAGGCGCCTAGTTTCTTTCCCGCTCCGGCTCCGGCAATGATCAGCACGAGCCCTGCGGCGACGCCAACACCGCCAACCCACGTCGGCACGCTCTTCTTCTCCGACACCGACGCCTGCAGCGGGCCAACGTCCAGCACTTGACGATTGGTGGTGACGCTGAACCCCTGAACGAGAATGTAGCCGCCGGCCAGAACTAACAGAATGCCGAGCACGAGTGTGGCGCGCATGAGATCTCCCTTGAAGGTGTGACACACCACACTGCAGAGGTCGTGCCGAAGCGTCGCGGCTTGGCCCAGCCTCGACCCGCGCGATCCCCACGACTTGACGACCAGAGCCGCAACCGCCCCTTTTCAAGGCATGCGTACATCCTTCTGCCAATTGGCCTTCGCGCTTATTGCGCTGACGCCCGCCATGCTGCTCGCCCAGTCCAACCTGGCGATCACTCCGAAAGAGACAGCCGCCCGCCGCGAGGCGATAGCCGCCCGCATCGACAGTGGCGTCGTGATCGCCTTCGGCGGACGCGAACTGGTGCACGACTTCAGCACGTTCTACCAGCTCCCGGCCTTCCGGTATCTCACGGAGCTCAACGAGCCGGACGCGGCGCTGGTCATGGTGGTGCGCAACAAACGCCCGCAAAGCACGCTTTTTCTGACCACGCTCGACGCGCGAACGGCGTTCTACTACGGCCAGCGGCTGGACTCGACCACCAGCATGGCGAACTACGGCATGCTTGGGCGCTCGTCATCAGCCCTGCCGGCGTTTCTCGATTCGCTCGCCGCCACCGGCCTGCCCTTTTACCACGTCCCCGACGTGGAAACGATGGACTTCGCGCGCAACGACACGCTCACGCGCGGCCAAGAAGCAGTAAAGGGACTCGCCAAGCGTTTTCCCACGTTGGCGGTGCGCAACGGCATGGCGCTGGTACTCGAGGCGCGCGCCAAAAAGTCCGACGCCGAGCTCGCGCTCATTCGTCAGGCCGCCGAGATCAGCGCGGAGGGACATCGCGCCGCGATGCTCACCGCGAATCCACGACACGAGTACGAGCTGCGCGCCACCCTCGAGTACGAGTTTACGCGGCGCGGCGCGGAACGTCCCGCCTATGGATCGATCGTCGGCGCCGGTATCAACGGCACCACGCTGCACTACATGAAGGACGGAGATCCCGTGAAACCCGGCGATCTTGTGGTGATGGACGCGGCGGCCGAGTATCGCGGCTACGCGGCCGACATCACGCGCACCATCCCGGTAAGCGGCACCTACACGACCGAGCAGCGTCAACTCTATAAACTGGTTCGCGATGCGCAGGACATCGCCGAACGATTCTCGAAGCCCGGCATGAGCGTACGGGCGGCCGCCGATTCGTCCGTCGCGCTGCGCGCGCGGGGACTAGCCGCCCTCGGTCTGGTGGAAAGCGTCGACGCCGCGTTCGATCCGCCGTGGAAGGTGAACTGTGCCATCAGTCCGACGCAGTGTCGACAGTCGAATCTCTGGATGATTCACGGTATCACGCACGGGATCGGACTCGCCGTGCACGATCCGATGCAGGAGAACGGTCCCGACGGAAAGTTCGCCGTTGGTGATGCGTTCACGATCGAACCGGGGATCTACGTGAGCACGAAGGCGCTCGACGTGCTGCCCGACACACCGAAGAACCGCGCGTTCATCGCCAAGGTGCGCAAGACGGTGCTTAAATATCAGAATACCGGCGTCCGCATTGAGGACGACTACATCATCACCGGCAAAGGACTCGAGCGGATCTCTCTGGTACCGCGCGAGATGGACGAGATCGAAGCGCTCATGAAGCGGCGCGCGAAGGTCCAGCCGTAGCGCCGAGCCGTCACGTACACGCTCAAGGGCGGCGATCCGGTGCAGGATACGGATACCCGCGCTTCAGCAGGTCGCGCAACCGGCGATCATGACCGTAGATGTCGTCGTGAAAGGAGGCGGAACCGTCTTCGTAGGCGACGACGGTGGCGTATACCACATGCACCGGCACCGGTGCGGTGAGCCGCACCTGCAGCGGCGTTGTGCGATGCATCTCGGTCGCGATGCGCGTGGAATCCCATCCGGCCTGATCACGTAACAGCAGCGCGGCCAAATCCGACGGCTTTGCCAGCCGGATGCAGCCGTGACTGAAATCCCGTCGCGTTGCACCGAACAATGCCTGCGCCGGTGTGTCGTGCATATACACGTTGAATTCGTTCGGGAAAATGAATTTCACGCCACCGAGCGCATTGAGGACGCCTGGGCGCTGACGAATTCGCGCACGGCTCGCTGACACCTCCTCGAGCGCACCAAATGTTGTCGGGATCACCCGCTCGTTTGAGCCGACAATCTCGAACTCGTTGCGCGTGAGATAATCGAGGTCGCGCCGCGCCTTGGGCAACACTTCTTTCCTCGCGATGCTGGACGGCACATCCCAGAAGGGTGAGAAGACCAGGTACTGCACCGCTCCGCTGAACACCGGCGTCTTGTGATTGTATGCTTTGCCGACGACTACGTTCATGCGTAGCACATCACGCTCATGCGCGGAACGAAACGCGTACAGTTCGAACGCCGGAATGTTCACGATGATCGGCGGCACCGTGAATCGATGCGGCAGCCAGCGCCAGCGCTCAAGGGTCGTCGTGATCTGCAGCACGCGCGCATCCAGTCGACGGCGCAGCGTACCGATGCTCTCCGATGAGCCTCGCTTCCGCGTGCTATCCTGAAGCAGCTGCCGCAACTGCACCGTGTCGTCGCTCAACGCGCGATAGCGCGCGAGCGCATCGACCAGCAAGCGATAGTGTTGGTACGGCGGCTCGGCCGTCGCGAACTGCTGTGCCGCGTTCGTGGATGCCGCCAATTCAACCAACGCGGCCGGCGCGTCCCAAGGCTCGTGCGAAAATCGCAGATCAGCATGTGCGACGCGCGCGGACACGCGGCCGTACTGCAGGGAGCGCAGCGATCGAAGCGCGGCCGTGCTCAACATGACGTCGAACTCGATCACTTCTGCCTCCGTCGTCGAGGGCGGACCGACGCCGAGCGCGCGCGCGAGCACACCGAGGCGTTCGACATCGTAGTCGGACGGATCGAGTCCGCGAGTGTCGATCCGTGCCAACTCGGTGATCGTCGACAGCGCCGAAGGCGTTGGTCGCCCGCCTCGGGTCCATAGCGGCGTCCAGCCGTTCGCCGTGTACACGGCGCGCAAATCAGTCGTCACGTCGCTCAGCTGCGGCCACCGCTGCGCGATATGCCGGTTCGACCGCACGATCTGCTGCAACGCCTCCCCGAACGGACTCGAGGGAGCGCCTTGAGCGCCGAGGGCGCGCGGCTCCACCAATCCGTGCGTCACGAGAAGCACGGTCAGCACGAGACGAACGAGAAGCCGGATCATTGCTCTCGCCACCACGCTGTCATCGCGCGTTCGAGACCGCTCGTGCTCGCCATCCAGTCGCCCAGCAACGCCGGCACGCGATACGTCGCAGCCGCCTCGACCGCCGTTCGACCCGCCGCGCGCTCGCGACCAGCGTGTGCACCGAGATCATTGAGCAGGTCGAGATAGCGCGCCACCCTCACCCGCCCAGCCACGCCTCCGTGTCCCGGCACAAACGCATGCCCGGCGCGCTTGGACAACTGCGTCATCGACGCAATCAGCTGCGACGGCGTGGCGTCTACGAAGTTGGGGAACATGCCGTTCCACAACAGATCTCCGGCGAACGTGATCCCCGCGTCTTCGTCGACAATGGCCAGATCGCTCGCGCTGTGCCCGCGCAGTGGCACCAACTCCACCACACGATTGCCGAGATCGATGCGGCTCGTGCGCGTGGCATCCACGATCACCACGTCGGCGAACGCCCGCTCGAGTGCCGCGTCCTTCGGCGGGGCCACCGGACCGCCGCCAAGTGCGAGCGTACGCGTGGTATCGGTCGATCGCACCATGGGCAAGGCGCTGCCGTCACGCGCATACCCCTGTACGCCGCCGGCATGATCGAGGTGGTAGTGCGTGAGCACCACGTGCGTTGGCCAGCGCCCCGTGAGCTCCCGGCAACGCTCGGCCAGCCACGTCGCGCCGGCAGGACGATAAAAGCCTTCCACCGCGATCACGCCGTCGCGACCGGCAATGATGCCGCCATTACCGAACGTCGTGCGGTCTCCGGCCAGCGGCGTGGAGATCAGCGCCCACGTCTCGGGCCCAATCGCATCGAGATGCGCGAACGGCGTGGCGCTGACCGTGGGATGCAGCGGCGAGGTCCATCGGCGGCGTGCGCTCGCCGACGCACAAGACGACGAGAGCAAGACGTGGGCGACGCAGCCGCCCGACACCCGTAGAAAGTCACGACGCGAAGTCATGCCGAATTCTCCACCCTCACATCGCGTTGCCTGACGATTTGATCAGATAGTACGATTGCTGACGGGGTCGAAAGAAGTGGAATCCCTGCTCCGTTAGAAACGCATCGTCCTCCATCATCACGAAGAGCTTCTTGCCGTTCCACTCCGGAATCGGTGTCGCGGTGTTGAGTTCGATAGAGATATACGAGCCGAGTCGCAGTCGTGAATTCTGCGCCGTGGTATCGCTGCGTAGCGGACTGCGGAAGTCGATCGACGCGCCGAGCCCGTGCCCCTGCGTGCCGATGGGATGCGAGTACACCATGGCTTCGATGCCACGCTCCCTCATCTCGGCCATCGTGTTGGTGAACACGGCGCCGCCCGTGAAGCCCGGACGCGCGTGCCGCAACATGACCGCATCCTGCAGCGTATTCGTGTTGGCCATTGCCCGATTGAAGCTCTCCGGCACATCGCGCTCACCGGGCTGCAGCACATAAGCCATTTTCTGCCAGTCGGTGTCGAAGCCCATGTAGCTGATACCGAAATCCACGTGCACCACGTCACCGGGGCGAATCACGGTGCTCTCCGGTGCGACGGCGAGAAAGCCGCGCGAAGTCGCGATGTCTTCACCCTTCCGCTGCACACGCAGATCAGGCTGGAACCACGTGCGCACGCCAGCCGCCCCGAGCATATCGAACAGGGCCCGACGCACATCGCCTACGGTCGTGCGATTCGGCGTGATCACCGCATTCGACAGCGCGCGCTTCACAATCGCTTCCGTGACCGACACCGCGGCACGGTAGTGTTCCGTCTCCTCGGGGAGACGCGTATCGAGGTACTCCTCAATCAGATCACTGGCACTCACGAACGTCTTTTCGGCGTCTTCGCCCAGCGTTTCCGCGAGGAAGCGATAGGCATCGTAGCCCAGGGAACGCGTCTGGCCACGCCGCCCGCGAATCCCGAGACCAACCGTTGTCGGCCTGTACTGTTGATAGAGGTCACGCAGCGTGGTAGCGGGCGGACGGGGCTCCGTAAACGGGGCCTCGAAGAAGCGCGCCAGATTTTCCTCGGTGTACGCGGTGATGGCGAACTTTTTGAGCCCCTGTTCACCACCATCGACAAACACGAAGAAGTCCCGATTGCCCGTATATGGTCGGGGCGGCGCGACGTACTGCGACAGCGGGTCGTCGTGGAATTCCTCGTTCACCACGATCCACATTCCGATCTTGTGGCGCCGCATCATTGGCAGCAGCAGCGCGTGCCGCTTCGTGAGCCAGTCTTCGCGAATCGCGATTTGCTGCGACCACGGGAGCAGTGCCGCCGCTTCGGCCACGGCAAACGCACGCGACGCCACCACGGGGCGGGCGGGTGACGACTGAGCCATGGCCCGCGCCGATGGTAGCACGGCGGTGGCAAACAACGTGGCAGCGAACAGGATGGGCATCATGGCGGAGCGCTGGCGATGAAACAGGATGGACTCGGGAGACTTCACAAAGGTGGCGCGCCGCGACTCACTTGGCGATGCTTCAGGGCAGAACATCCGACCTGCAACAGCAATCGCTGGAACACGGAAACGACGGGTCACACCGCATAACACTGATAAGATGGAAGTCGCAGCGCGGTTCATCGTATCCTGTGTGGTTTCCGTCAATCCGTCATCTCCGTATTCCAGCTCTTGTTTTTGCTGTTGTTTTTGCTGTTGTTTTCAGCCGTCTCATCGCCACCCGCCGCTCACACCCCAGCCGCCAACCGCTCCGTCAGCCGTCGCTTCACGCCCGGCCAGTCCACGTCGGTGATGCCGTAGTACACGCTGTCGCGCACGAAGCCGTCGCGCACCACCATGTGTCGTCGCAGCACACCTTCGCGAATCGCGCCGAGTTTCTCCAGCGCCCGCTGTGACTGCGTGTTGCGCGCGTCGGTCTTGAATTGTACACGGATGGCACCGAGTACCTCGAACAGCTGCACCAGCTGCAGATACTTGGCCTCGGTGTTCGCCAACGTGCGCTGCGCCGCCGGCGCCAGCCACGTGCCGCCGATTTCCACCCGATGGTGCGCGCGCGAGATGTCCATCCAGCGCGTCGAGCCGATCACCACGCCCGTATCGCGCGCCACAATCGCAAACGGGACCTCGTCGCCACGTGCTGCCTGCTCGGCCGCCTGCGCCAGATAGCGCGTCACGGCGTCGGCCGACACCAGCGGCGGCTGCACCGTGACGCGCCACAACTGCTCGTGGTGCCCGGCCCACAGTAATCCGTCGGCGTGCGCAACAGTGAGCGGCTCGAGACGCACCACGCGACCCGTGAGCGTCACCGCGCGCGGATCAAATCCCGCCAGCGTGGTCACCGAACCGTCATCGAATGCTCACCGCGTGAGCTGCGCGCTGGCCACGTCCCAGTTGATGCGCGCCAGCACCGCATCGAGATAGTCCGCACGACGATTCTGATACTTCAAATAGTACGCATGTTCCCAGACATCGAGGCCCACGATCGGCAGTTCACCCTCCAGCAGCGGCGAGTCCTGGTTCGCCAGCCCGCGCACCGCGAGTCGGCTCGTCGCCGTCTTCACCAGCCACGCCCACCCCGAGCCGAACTGCGCCAACCCCGCCGCCTTGAGCGCGGCCTTGCACGCCTCAACCGTCGTGAAATCGCGCGCGATCATGTCGCTCAGCGTTCCGCTTGGCGTCGACGATGTGGCGCTCCCCGGTGCCAGCAATCCCCAGTACATCGCATGATTGGCATGACCGCCACCGTTGTTGCGAATCGCCGTTCGCACCGCTGCCGGCCACCGGCGCGTTCCCATCAATAACTCGCCCAGCGCGTACTGATGCAGCTCGGGAAACTCGTCCAGCGCCGTGTTCAGACTCGTCACGTACGCCGCATGATGGCGGTCGTGATGAATGGTCATCGTCAGCGCATCAATCGCCGGCGCAATGGCCCTCGCGTCATAGCCGAGAGCGGGCAGCACGAACGGATAGCGCTGCGCCAGCACCGAAAAAACGCTCATCGCATCTCCTGAAAAAATCAGTACTTGGCCAAATACCGCTCGAGTTCCCAGGCGCTCACCTGCTGGTGGTATTCGCGCCACTCCGCACGCTTCGCAGTCAGAAACTGCTCGGTGATGTGTTCGCCCAGTGCAACACGCAGCACGTCGTTTTTCTCCAATTCGTCGCACGCCTCACTGAGATTCTGTGGCAGATCATCGAGTCGAAGTCGGCGCCGCTCGCGGAACGACATCTCCCAGATATTCGTATTGACCGGCTCGCGCCAATCCGCGCGCGTCTCGATGCCGTCCAGTCCGGCCGCCAGCATCGCGGTGAGGGCAAGATACGGGTTCGCACTCGGATCCGGCGTGCGCAGCTCCAACCGCGTGCCCGTGCCGCGACGCTCCGGCACGCGGATCATCGGCGATCGGTTGCGCATGCTCCAGGCCACATTTACCGGCGCTTCGAATCCGGGGACGAGGCGCTTGTAGGAGTTCACCAACGGATTCGTGACCGCGCACAGCGCGCGCGCATGCCTCAGCAGGCCACCGATATAATGCAGCGCCGTCAAGCTCAGCGCCCACTCGCGCTGTGGATCCCAGAACGCGTTCTGCCCGCCCGTGAACAACGACTGGTGCGTGTGCATGCCGCTGCCGTTCTGTCCGAAGACCGGCTTCGGCATGAACGACGCAATCAGGCCGAACTGACGCGCTACCTGCTTCACGACGAAGCGAAATGTCGCGATGTTGTCGGCCGTGCGTAGGGCATCGGCATAGCGAAAGTCGATTTCGTGCTGACCATGCGCTACTTCGTGGTGCGCGGCCTCCACTTCAAATCCCATCTGCTCCAGCGCGTCCACGATCGCGCGCCGGGCGTCTTCACCGAGATCCATCGGCGCGAGATCGAAGTATCCGCCCACGTCATGGGTGTCGGTCGCCGGCCGGCCATCGGCCGTGGGCTTGAACAGGAAGAACTCGGCCTCCATGCCCGCATTCATCACGAAGCCCCGCTCGGCCGCGCGGGCCACCTGACGCTTCAACACCCACCGCGGATCGCCCTCGAACGGTGTGCCATCGGGACGGTTCACATCGCAGATCACGCGGCCCACGCGCGCCGCCGGATCCCCCCACGGAAAGATCTGAAACGTGGTGAGATCCGGCGCCAGCAGCATGTCCGATTCCTCGACCCGGACGAAGCCCTCGATGCTCGAACCGTCGAACATGATGTCGCCCTGAAGCGCCTTCCTGAACTGCGACGACGGGATCTCGACGTTCTTGATGACACCCAGAATGTCCGTGAATTGCAACCGAAGAAAGCGCACTTGGTGCGCCTCCGCCAACTCGAGGATGTCGGTGGCGGTGGCGCCCGTCAGGGCGGGAGGGACGAGGGAACGACTGTGAATCGGCACGATTCGTCAAGAAAGGAGGAGTACACGCGTGACGTATTGTAGTATTTTTCTCGTCTCATGACTCCATCGAATTCGTCCGGGGGCTCGGCCCCTGCTGCCAGCGCGGGTTTCTGCGCGGCCTGTGGTGCATCGCTCTCCGCCGGCGCCCGCTTCTGCCATCGCTGTGGCACCCCGGTCGGACAGGGACTGCCCCTCACGCGCACGCCGGCTGCCTCTGGTGGCGCCGCGTCCGTCCTTCCCTGGGGCGTCGCCTTCGTCGCGTTATTGGCCCTCGTCGCCATGGTTGCTGGCAAGAACTTCGGTGCGGCCAAGGGTTCCGGCATCGACGGCTCGGCCAACTCGCTCCCCACGCAGGCGGTTGACGGCGCCAGTGCCGCGCCGTTCGCCCAGGGCGGCGGCGGGAGCGCAGCGCCGAACATCGCCAACCTGTCGCCCAGTGAGCGCGCCAATCGGCTGTACACGCGCATCATGGAGTACGCCGAGGCCGGCAAGGTCGACTCGGTCGCGTTCTTCGCGCCGATGGCGATGGCGTCACACGAGATGCTTGAAGGGGCGAGCACCGACGAGCGCTATCATTTCGGCCGCATCGCCGAGGTGACCAACGCGCCTGCCGTTACCAAGGCGCAGGCCGACACGATCCTCCAGACCGCCCCCAACAACCTGTTGGGACTGCTCTTGGCCGCCCGCGCCGCCCGTATGACCGGCGACAACGCAGGCGCGAAAGCGTTCGACCAGCGGCTGCTGAAGGCGCTCGCGCCGGAACTCGCCACTCGGCTGCCCGACTACGATATGCACCGCGCCGAGATTGAACGCGCGGCCGAAGACGCACGCAAGCCCAATTAATTGAGCGTCCGGTACCGTCATTCCCGGCGATGTCCGTGATCTGGCAATTGCCGACGCTGGAGATTCGTGGTACGCTATGACACGAGCGCCGCACTCCGGCTGGTGGAGTGAGTGATAGCGGTTCGTGGCCGAGACGCGCTGGCGCATACGATGGTGTATGTCCGCACGATCAACCCGGTGTGCATCATCCGACCGGTAGAGGTCGAGTTCGCGGACTGATCCGTGAGGAGTGGGTATCGGTCGTGAGCGTTCCCCCGCCGGTTGTTCCGCCCGGGTCGCTTGGTGACATGCTGCCTCAACGCATCCCCGACCTGCTGACGCGGCTCGTGCGGGACCTCGCCAACAGCACGCTGACCACTCGTGCGCTGTATGAGCGGTTGGCCGAAACGGCGCGCGAGCTCGTCGAAGCGTCGAGCGCCTGCGTCCTCGAGCTCACCGAGCAGGGCGTCCGTGTGGTCGCCCCCACGGGCGTCACGCCACTGGTCGACGGGTCCTCCTTCCCGATGGCCCAAGCGCCGTCGCTCTGTCGCGAGGTACTCGACAGCCGCCGTGCCCGCGGCCTCAACGACGGAGCCAATGATTTGCGCGTGGACCCGTGCTTTCGACAGTCGCTCGAGGTCCGGCAGTTAGCGCTCGCGCCGATCCTGCTGGCCGGTGACGTGACCGGACTGCTCGCCTGCATCAACACCGCCCACGACGGCTTCACCGACGCCCACCTCGCCCTGCTCGAACTCGTTGCCGCCTACGGCGCGATGGTGATGCGCAGCAGTGCGCTGGTGCGACAGGCGGAGGCGGCGGCCAACGACGCCCGCGCCCGTGCCGAGGATGCCGCCCGCGCCGCCAACGTAAATGCCATCCTGGTGAAGACCGCGCGCTCGCTGGCCGACGCCACGACACCCGCCGCGCTCTATGACGGGCTGGCCGACATCCTCGTGCAAAAGCTGCGCGCCGACGGATTTGCGGTCTATGCCGCCGATCCCCAGCTCAAAACAGCGCGCTTCGAACATCAGTGGGGGGTGGCCAGCTTTGCCCGTACCCGCATTGAGTCGGCGTTCTGGCGAACGCGCCTCGGCGACGTGGTCCTCAGCGCCACGCCGATGTTCATCGAGGACCTCACCGCCGAGTCCAACCTCGACGACATCGGCCGCGCGCTCGTGGACGCCGGCGTGTACGCGCTGGCACTGCTCCCGCTGGTGCTCGAGGAACGCGCGCAGGGCGTCCTCGCCATTCGCTATCTGGGCGCACGACGGTTCGACGACGGCGAGCGCGAGCTGCTCACCAACCTCGCCACACAGGTTGCCCTCGCCTTCCGCAACATGGTGCTGATGGGTGAGCTCGAATGCCGGGCCGATCGCTTCGCCCTGCTCGCGCGTGCGCAGCAGCAACTCACGCAGCTCACCAGCGAGGAGAGCCTACCTCAGGCGATCGCCGAAGCTGTGCATCTCGTGATCCCGTGTGATGCGATTGATGTCCTGGCGATAGGCGCCGAAGGGCTGCAGCGCGTGTTGCGCATGCAGGCTGGACAGGTGATCTCGACCGACCCGGTCACAATCACGAAAGAACGACTGGCCACGTCCACAGCGCAGACCGGCGTCCCTCGGCTAGCCTCGCATCTATCCGCCGGACCTGATGTAGCCCGCGGTACAATGGAACTCTGCGCCGCGGTACGCTTCGGCCAACGAAGTGCCGGCGTAATCCGACTCTTGGGCGCCAAGCGTGACGCATTCGTGATGCAGGACCTTGACCTCCTCACCATCATCGCGCGCCACGCCGGCACCGCCGTGGAAACCGCGCGCCTCTTCACGCTGCAGGAGTTCCAACGTCAGCGCGCCGAAGGCGCCGCCGAACTCGCCCGTGTCACCCTGCAGGCTGTAACACTGGCCGACGGGGCGACCGAACTGTTGGAGGTGCTCGATCGCTTCGTGCCCTCGATCGGCAAAGCGATCGGTGTGGCCCGGGCACGCGATGGACACATCGAGTATGTCGCCGCCAGTGGCACGCTCGACGTGTTCAAGGGACAGCGACCAGCCGGATCCAAAGGCGTCAACGACGTCGCGCCCGATGGTCGGCCCACCGAGCTCTCAAGTCTCCGCGATGTGGCTCCGGCCTCGGTCGCCGATTCGCTCCCTGACGAATGGGCGCTGGCCGTCCCGCTCACCGCGCGCGACCGCAGCCTCGGCATTCTGTTGGTCACGGCCCCACGCACCGCGCCGCTACGGCCCCGCGATCGCATCACGCTCGAGCGGTTGTCCGCGTCCCTCGCGTTGGCCCTCGATGCGCTGCTGCTCGACGAAGAAGAGCGCCTCGCCCGCGAACGCGAGCAACTGCTCGCCACCGCGCTCACCACCATCGACCACCCGATTTTCATTCTCGATCGCGTCGGCGTGCGTTACGCCAATCCAGCCGCCGCGCGCGAGTACGGGTGGTCGCAAGTGGAGCTCATGGAAATGCAGTTTGAACAGCTCGTGGCCGGACACGATTCGCGCGAAGGCATGCGCGAAGCCGACGGTTTGCTCGAAGCGGGCGTGAGTCTCTCGCACGACGTGCACTGGCGGCGAGACGGCAGTGACTTCCCAGCGGCCGTCACGGTCAGTCCGCTCGCTGGACACGACGGCGAACTGCTTGGCCAAGTCGTGAGCGTGCGCAACGTCAGCCAGGACCGACGGCTGGAGGAGCAGCTTCGGCACACCGAAAAGATGGTCGCGCTTGGCGAGCTGGTGGCCGGCGTGGCCCACGAAATCAACAACCCGCTCACCGGCATCTCCGCCTTCGCGCAGATCCTCCTCGAAGAGGACCTCGGCGACGATCAACGCGAATCAGTCCAACTGATCAAGCAGGAAAGCGATCGCGCCAAGACGGTCATCAAGGATCTGCTTCTGTTCGCCCGCACCACCGAGCGTGGCGCCGGTCCGGTCAATATCAACGAGGTCATCGAGCAGACGGTGCGCCTCCGCGCCTACCCGCTGCGCAACGCCGGCGTCCAGGTCGAATTGCAGCTCGACCCAACCGCCCCTCGCATCAGCGGCGACTCACAAACGCTGCAGCAGGTCCTGCTCAACGTCTTCGGCAACGCCGAGCACGCCATGCGGGATCGGGAAGTACGACGGTTGGTGGTCCGTACCAGGCGCGACGACGACTGCGTGATCATCACCGCCGTCGATACCGGCGTCGGCATGACGGCGGACGTGCGTCGACGCATCTTCGAGCCATTCTACACCACCAAACCGGCCGGCGTCGGGACAGGCCTCGGCCTCAGTGTCAGCTACGGTATCATTCACGCGCACGGCGGCACGATCGGCGTCGAGTCCGAGCCCAATGTGGGGTCGACTGTCACCATCGTGCTGCCGGCCATGCCTCCCGATCATATATGACCAGTCTTCCGGTTCACGATTCGATCGAGGCGATCGAGGCCGCCGGTGCCGCGCTCGCGCAAGATTCGATTCGCCGCATCCTCGTGGTGGACGACGAGTCCACGATCCGGCTGGCGCTGAGTCGCTTTTTGCGCACGCGCGGCTTCGAAGTCGAAGTTGCCGATTCCGGCGCCGCTGCGCTCGACCTGCTGGGCCGCGAGCGTTTCTCCTTGATGCTGTGTGATCTCCGGATGCCCGGGATCAGTGGCCTCGACGTCGTCCCGCGCGCCCTCGCCCTCGACTCAGACCTCGGCATCATCATGCTGACCGCCGTGAACGACGCCGCCAGCGCCACGGAGGCCCTCTCTAGCGGGGCCTTCGACTACCTCACGAAGCCCGTCGAGCTTCCCGATCTGCAGGCGGCCGTCGAGCGGGCGATGATGCGACGGGTTCGTAGCGTCGAACGGCGTGCCGTGGACCGTCTCATTCGGGAGGAGGTCGCCCTGCGCACGGTGCAGCTGGAGCGAGAGAAGGGGGCGCTCCGCCTGATGACGGTGAGCGTGGCCGAGACGCTGATCAATGCCATGGAAGCGAAGGACCTGTACCTGCGCGGGCACTCGCATCGGGTGGCGGAAATCGCCGCCGCGATCGCTAGGCACCTCGAACTCGAAGCGGCCACGGTCGACTCCATCCATACGGCCGGCCGTCTGCACGACGTGGGCAAGATCGGCATTCGCGAAGCGGTGCTCAACAAACCGGGCCCGCTCACCCACGAGGAATTCGCGCATGTGAAGGACCACGTGCTTATCGGCCTCGACATCCTCTCACCCCTCATTCACCTGGGCGACGCCCTGCTCTTCATTCGCGACCATCACGAGCATTGGGACGGCGGCGGCTACCCGTATGGGCGGGCGGCGCAGGACATCACCATTGGCGGGAGGATTCTGACGGCGGCCGATGCCTTCGACGCCCTGACCTCGCAGCGCGCCTATCGAGAGCCGATGTCGGCCGACACCACCCTCGATTACCTCCGTACTCAGACCGGACGCCTGCTCGAACCGCGCATTTTCGACGCCCTGCATGCCGTCGTTCAGGGCGGAGCCGTCGACGGAATTCCACGGGTGAAGTAGCGGGATATGGCACGGGAGTGCGCCGAACGCTTGACTCCCACGCTTTTTGTATGTACTTGGTCGTGCTGTTCAGCAGCACACGAAGTCTTGAGTATCGCGTTCTGCGTCACCGCAGCCGGTGTATGAGCCGATGGGGACGACGACCGCGTTCGAACTTTTCCGAGGAGAGGGGGCGTCATGCCGCGTGGCGACGAGATTGGGAAGCTCCATCTGATGGAAGACGACTTGGATGATGTGGGCTACGGCCGCTCGTCGTACGACGAAGATGACGAGGATGGCTACGGCCTCCCCTCCGAAAGCGGCGAATCCCTCTGGGATAGTGCCGAGGACGAGGACGAGGACGAGGACGACGATGACGAGGGCGACAGCTTCGAGGAGGAGCTGACCGAAGACGAGGACGACGAAGACGACATCTTCAGTCGCCCCGTGCGTCGTGGTCCCGGTCGTCCGCCCAAGAATCCGGGCGCGCCGAAGCCGGCCCCGAAGCCGAAAGCAGCCAAGCCGGAGCCCAAGGTGGACCTGCCGGAGGTGATCGACGAGATCGATGACATCGAGGATCTCGAGGGGCTCGATGACGACGATACCGAATCGAATGCCGACGCCCCGGAGCCGATGAAGGCTCCCGCTACGCCGAAGGCCGCCAAGGCTTCCAAGGCTCCAAAGGCTCCAAAGGCTCCAAAGGCTCCAAAGGCTCCCAAGCAGCCTGCGGCACCCAAGGTGCAAGCGCCGGCCGCTCCCCCGGCGATGCCGACGGCGAAGCCGGCTCCGAAGGCCCCCGCTAAGGCGCCGGCCAAGAAGGCGGCCGTAAAGGCGCCGGCCAAGAAGGCGGCCGTGAAGGCGCCGGTCAAGAAGGCACCCGCCAAGCCCGCCCACAAGGCCGTTGCCAACAAGGCACCGGCCAAGAAGGCACCGGCCAAGAAGGCACCGGCAAAGGCGGTCAAAAAGGCGCCGGCGAAGTCAGTTAAGAAAGCGCCGGTCAAGGCAGCGCCGAAAAAGACCGTCAAGAAAGCGCCGACGAAGGCCGTCAAGAAAGCCGCCAAGCCCGCCAAGAAGGGCGCGAAGCGCCGGTGATGCCGCACGACGAGCAGCCGCCGATCGCGCGGCGGCTGCTCGACGCGCTGCCGCTCACCATATGGTCCGTCGATCTCGACGGACGCATCACCGCGGCGAACCGCGCGTGGTCCAAATTCGCGACGGAGAACGGAGCGTCCGGGATCGCCACGGAAGCGGCGGTTCTCGGGCGTTCTGTGTTCGAAAGTGTTAACGACGACCCCGCGCGCGAGCAGATCGAGCGCGCCATGGCGCTGCTGCGTGCGCGGCGCGTTCCGGTCGTCCGCTGGGAGTTCCCCTGCAACTCCCCCGATGAGGAACGGGTGTTCCTCATGCAGGTCACCGCCATCGACGACGGGCAGGAGGTCTCCGGCTTCGTCTTTTCGACCGTGGACATCACACCGAGCCACCGCTCGCGTGAAGCGCTGATTAACACCGGCATTGCCCTCGCCGAGGCGATCTCGCTCGACCGAGTCTACGAGGAGGTCGCGCACCAGCTGCTCCGCGCCGTGCCCTCCACGGGCTTTGTGATCGCACTCGCCGACGACGACACCGCTGAATTTCGCATCACCCACCGGCAAGGCTACGACGCGCACTCCAACACACAGCTCGAAGTCCGCCTGCTGCGCACGTGGCTCGATGCGCTGGCCACGGGAAACGTCACCCGGCAGTCCACCAACGTCGGCCTCGAGATCACCGCCCCCCTGATTACCGCCGAAGGCGTGCTCGGTGCGATCACCCTCTACGCCGAGCCGATCGAGTCCGAGCAATCACTCGAGGAGGCTGAACGCGTCCTCGCCGTGATCGCCGCCCAGACGGCCGTGGCCATCGAACGGGCCTGGCTCGTGCGGCGCGTTGAGTCGAAACGCCGACTCGAAGCGATCGGGGAAGTCGCCGCCGGCGTCGCCCATGAGCTGCGAAATCCGCTGTTCGGCATCTCGTCCGCCGCTCAGCTGCTGCAGTTCCGAGCCAAGGAAGATCCGGTCGTCGTGAAGAACGTCGGTCGCATCCTGCGCGAAGTCGAACGCCTCAACCGCATGGTCACGTCGCTGCTCGAGTTCGGCCGACCCAACGCCGTGCACCTTGTGCCCGCCGATCCCGAAGCCGTCTGGGATGACATTCTCGACGGTGAACGTGCCCGGCTCGAGGCGCGGCAGCTCACGATCCGCCGCCTGCGTCCGGAGCTCCCCGTACGCAGCCTGATCGACCTCGAGCAGCTCGGGCAGGTCTGCCGCAACATCCTCGTGAATGCCTGCGACGCCGCCCCCGAGGGCTCGGAACTCATGTTGCTTTCGCAGGTATCGCCCGTGGGTGGCTGGCGCTGCCGGTTGTCGAATGGCGGGCCGGCGATACCGCCCGACGTCCTCCCGCATGTGTTCGAGTTTTTCTACTCGACCAAACGGGGCGGGACCGGCATCGGCTTGGCACTCTGTCAGCGCATCATGGACGAACACGGCGGCACCATCAGCATTGACAGCGTTCCCGAAGCGGGCACCACGCTCACCCTCACGCTTCCCCCCACGGCGGCCGCGTGACGATATCGCTGCTCGTCATCGACGACGACGAGTCGGTGCGCTCGACGCTGGTCGAATTCTTCGAGACGTTCGGCTACACCGCACGTGGCGCCTCGACCGCCACCGAGGGTCGACGACTCGCCGCCGAGCACGCGCCCGACGTCGTCCTCCTGGATCTGCGCCTCCCTGACGCCGACGGGGTACGGGCCCTCGAAGCGCTGCGGGCGGATGATCCCGACCTCGCCGTCATCGTGCTCACCGGCTATGCCGACGTGCGGACCGCCGTCGCCGCGATGCAGCATGGGGCCGCCGACCTGCTCGAAAAGCCAGTCGATCTCGAGCTACTGGCCGCCGCCGTCAGTCGCGCCGCGGAGCGCAGCCGACTCCGCCAGGAAGTGGCCCTGTTGCGCGCGCACGGGCGCGACGACGCGACACCACCGGTGATGGCGCCCACGGTTTCCGATCTGATCGATCTGGCCGCTCGGAACCCCGAGGCGCCGATCCTGTTGCAGGGAGAAACGGGCACCGGCAAAGGGTACATTGCAAGACAAATTCACGATCGTTCGGTTAGAAACCAATCGCCGTATGTGGAAATCAATTGCGCATCCCTCTCCGCAACGTTTTTTGAAAGCGAGTTGTTCGGGCACGAACGAGGAGCATTCACCGACGCCCGGCAGGCCAAGCGCGGCCTACTTGAGGTAGCCGGTGAAGGGACGGTGTTTCTCGACGAGATCGCGGAACTCAGCCCGGAAGTCCAACCGCGATTACTCAAGGTGTTGGAAGAACGGACGTTCCGGCGCCTTGGCGGTACCACGACGCTACGTTCAGCCGCTCGGGTGGTCGTCGCCACGCACCAGTCGCTGGCCGACGCAGTCGCCGAACGGCGCTTTCGGGCAGATTTGTATTACCGCCTGCAGGTCCTCACGATTACACTGCCGCCATTGCGGGAGCGACAGGACGAGATCCTGACGATGGCGATGGCGATGCTGCCGAAGGGAAGTTCTCTTACGAACGAAGCGGAGGATGCTCTGGCTGTCTATCGCTGGCCAGGAAATATCCGCGAGCTCAAGAACACCATCTGGCGAGCCGCCATCCTCGCCGAAGGGCGGCCCATCGAACCCGCGCACTTGGGGCTCGCCCAAGCCGCCGACCCTCCGACGGTCACGTCCGCCCCGACCACCGAGCCGCGCACTCTGGAGCAAGCCGAACGTGCGGTCATCCGCCAAGCACTGACGGCGAGTGGGGGGAACCGCACCCATGCCGCCCGCATCCTCGGAATCGCTCGATCCACGCTTCTTGAGAAGCTCAAGCGATTTCCCCCCGACATCGCGTAGCAGTCACGAGGTCATGACTGCTCACCGGATATCACTGACCGGAATTCGGGCGATGCCACCCGCTCCCGACTGGATGTCCGACAGCAGCGGCGAGCAGTCTTGTGACATGAACGTCGGCTAACTCTCTGATGCGCAACACGTTCATAAGCACGGCCCGATCTCGGCCCGCTTCTCGCTAGACACCGAAGCATGATCAAGATGTCCGAGACCGCCAAATCCGTGCTCATCGTCGAAGACGAGCAGTCCATCCGCGACATCCTCGTAGAGCTGTTTGAAGTCGAGGGTAATTCCGTCAGTTCGGCGGAGTTGCTTCCGGAGGCGCTCGAACGGCTGCGAACGCAGCGCTTCGATTTAATCGTCACCGACCTCCGGCTTGGCGGCAAGCGTGATGGCGGTCTGCAGGTGATGGCCCTCGCGGGCATGCTCTCGCCCGATGCCATGGTCTTGGTGCTCACGGCGTATCCCGACGACTCCAATCGGCAGGCGTCTTTCCGCCTCGGAGCATTGCATTTTCTCGAAAAGCCGGTCGACCTCGCCACGATAGCACAGCACGCTGCAATCGCCGGCGTGCGTTCCGCCTTCGCACCAGCGGTCCGCGAGTAACCGATCCACGCCGTCCTGCAGTGTGGTGATAATCAGGTAGGGCAGGCACAGTCACGCGACTGCGCCGACACAATCGTCAGGTCGTCCCGGTGGGTGGTGGGTGATACTGGGGAGTGTCACACGGGCGGCCTGGCGAGTCGGCGAAGTCGCGTGATCGGTGTCCAAACATCAGTGCGGGAATTGGTTCCGACGTCGGCGTTTGCTGTTGTGTCGGCGCGCCAATACTGATGTCGGCGAATTGGGGTCAGCACACGGCCGCGATCCAGCGTATATTGCCCTCCCCATGGCCGAGTCTCCCGTCCCACTTCTGCGCGCTCACGCGCGAAATGCCCCGTGGAATGCCCGCGGGCTGGCGGCACACGCCGCTGCTCTGGTGGATTCTGCCGGAATGAAGCCTACGAATGCGTCTGCGCGGGCCATGCCCAGCGCGCGCGCGGTGCGTTTCTACGTCGCCAACGGCCTGCTCGATCGACCGGAAGGCGCCGGCACGGCCGCCACGTACGGCTATCGGCACTTACTGCAACTGCTCGCTATCAAGATCCGTCAGCGCGAAGGCCAAACGCTCGACGCGATCAAGAAGGAAATGCGGGAAGTCACCGGAGATGCGCTCGAACGGCGCGTCGCGACGTCACTCGCGCCAGCGCTCACGTTGCAGATGGATTCCACCGCGCCCAAGCAGAATGGCGTGGCCAGCTGGCGACACGTGCCCATCGCCGATGGCGTGGAATTGCACGTGCGGGACGATTCGCCGGCCGCCCGCGACGACCTGCTCGTGGCGCTCCGCGACATGCTTCGCAACACGCTCGGCCGGAACGACTTCGGGACCTGATGCACGGCGCCCGTTGTTGATCCTGCAGGTCGATACGCCGATGTTCATCTTCCCGTTGCATTCAATTTCGCTGCGTCTTCTCCGCGATGCGTGATGTCTGTCCCGGGCATCACCACGCGGTGCCTCCTTTCGTGTGCACTCATGGCATATCGCGTTCTTGTCACCGACGATGTCGATCCGGAGGGACTCGCCCTGCTTGCGGCCGAGCCCGAGCTGCTGGTCGATGAAGTGCCCACGCTGCCGAAGGACGAACTGCTGCAGCGTATTGGCGACTACGATGCCATCGTCGGGCGCAGTGCCACGAAGATCTCGGCCGAGCTGCTACGCGCCGCCACGAAGTTGCGGGTCGTGGGGCGAGCCGGCGTCGGCGTGGACAACATTGCACTCGATGTCGCCACCGAACTCGGCGTCGCGATCATCAATGCGCCCGCTGGCAACACGGTTGCCGTCGCGGAACTGTTCTTCGGCACGGTCATCGGCCTGCTGCGCCAACTTCCCGCGGCGGCGCTCTCCATGCAGCACGGCACGTGGGATCGTTCGAAACTCATGGGCCGCGAGCTCAAGGGCAAGACACTCGGCATCGTCGGACTCGGTCGCATTGGCAGCGAAGTCGCCACCCGCGCCCATGCCTTCGGCATGACCGTGGTGGCCTTCGATCCGTACATCGCCGACGAACGCTTCACGGCCCTGCGCGTGCGTCGGGCGCCGTCGCTCGATGCGCTGGTCGCCGAGAGCAATATCCTCACCATGCACGTGCCACTCAACGACGAGACGCGCGGCATGATTGGCAAGCGCGAGCTGGGCCGTCTTCCCGCCCGCTCGGTCGTGGTCAACATGGCGCGTGGCGGTATCATCGATGAAACGGCGCTACTGGCCGCCCTCGAAGCCGATCAGCTGCGCGGCGCGGTGCTCGATGTGTTCAATGCCGAGCCGCTCGCTGTTGATTCGCCGTTGCGCACCGCACCAAATCTGCTGCTTACGCCGCACCTCGGGGCCAACACCGTCGAAGCGCAGCGCAACGTATCGCGCGATGTCTGTCTCGCCGTGCGCGACGCGCTGCTGCACAACGATTTGTCAAAATCGATCAACGTGGCCGGTGGCTCGGGCGAGTGGGGAGACCTGCAGCCGGCGATGCTGGTGGCGCGTCGCGCCGCCGCCGTGGCTCGCGCCGTGCTTGCCGATCAGGGTATGCGTGCTGTGCGCCGATTGGCCCTGCGCATCGGACCCGATCTTGCCCACGGCGCCGGTCCGCTGCTCGCCGCCGCCGCTGCCGGCGTGCTTGAAGGTGTCATTGAAACGGATCGGCTCAATCTCATCAACGCGCGCAGCCTCGCCGAAGCACGCGGCCTCGAGCTGTCGGTCGGTGTGTCCAGCGACCTCGGACATCCCCGCGCCATCGAAGTGGCCCTCGCCGGCGGCATGCAGCAGCTGGCCGTGGCCGGCGCCGCACCCGAAGGGAGCAAGCCGCGCCTCACCCGGATCGGTCAGTTCCACGTCGACGTGAATCCGCGACAGACGCTGCTCATCCTCACCAATCACGACGTGCCTGGCGTGATCGGCCGCGTCGGTACGCTGCTGGGGGAACGCAAGGTCAACATCGCCGAGTACCATCAGGCGCGACTGGCGCAAGGCGGCGATGCGCTCGCGGCAATCTCCGTCGACGGCTCGGTCAGCGAAGAGACCCGTAAAGCGCTGCTCGAACTGCCCGATGTGCTCACCGCCAGTGTTGCCCACTTCCGCGCCGAGTAGGTGAGCCAGCCGATGACGAACACCCGCGACGTCACGACCGTCGATATCGACATCCGTCGGACGTTTGCACGCGACGCCTCAGGACTCGAACTGGTTCCCGATGCCGTGGCGCGCCCCAACGACATCGCCGAAGTCATGGAGCTGCTGCGCGAGGCCACGTCGGCCCGCACGGCGGTGACACCGGCCGGATGGCAGTCGAGCACCACGGGAGCGTCCATCACCGATCACGGACTCCTGTTGTCGATGCGCGGATTGGCGTGGATCGGTGACGTGGACACCGATACGCGCAGCATGCGGGTGGGGCCGGGCGCGATCGTGGCGGATGTACGACGGGCTGCGGAAGCGGCCGGCCTGCTGTTCACCCCCGACCCGACCAGCGACGAAGAGTCCACGATCGGCGGTGCGATCGCCTGCAACGCGTCCGGTGCCCGCTCCCTGCGCTACGGGGCCACTCGGCCGCACGTGCGGGCGATGACGGTGCTGCTGGCCAGCGGTGAGCGGCTCGACCTGCGTCGGCCGCAGCTCGAGAAAAACACCGTCGGCTATCCCATCGCGCACGATCCGGTCGATTGGTTCGTAGGTAGTGAAGGCACCCTCGGCGTGGTGGTGGAGGCCGAACTCGCGCTGCATGCGCTGCCGGTGCAGGTGCTCGGACTCATGATTCCGTTCGAGCGCGAGCACGATGCGCTGACGTTCGTGGTGTCGGCGCGGCGCTCCACCGCCGTGCATCCGCGCTGTCTCGAGTTCTTCGATCAGGGCGCGATGGACATCGCGCGCATGGCGGAAGGCAGCGTAGGCTGGGCGCCGAACGCCACCGCGATGGTATATGTCGAAGAGACGGGCACCGACGAATCACGTCCCGACGATGAACTGCCGCTCGAGGCGTGGCTCGAATTGGCCGACGCGCACGCCGCGCTCAGCGCCGACATTCGCGTGTACGATTCGGCCACGGCACTGTGCGACGCGCGTCATCTGCGCCACGCGGTGCCGGCCACGATGAACGAACGCGGCGCCGCGCGGCGGCCGTTCGGCGGACGCAAGGTCAGCACCGACTGGGCCGTCCCGTATCCTCGGCTGGCCGAGGCGCTGCACATCGCGCGACGTTTCGCCGCCGACGCCGGCGTCACGTCGGGCATCGCCTATGGCCACGCCGGCAACGGACATCCACATCAGAACTTCATCGCGCAGGATGCCGACGAATTGCATCGTATCGAATGCGTGGTCGAGGCCACGTTGCGCGAGGTGATCGCGATGGGCGGCACCGTGGCCGCCGAGCATGGCATCGGGAAGCTCAAACGCCGCTGGCTGCCGATGCAGGCCAGCCCGGCACAACTGCGCGTGATGCACGCGATCAAGCGTGAGTTCGACCCCCTCAATCTGCTGGCGCAGGGCAACGTACTGTGAACGCATCGACCATTGCTTCGCCAGTCGACCTGCGCCGCCCACGATTCAAGTCGGTCCTCTTCGACGTCGACTCCACGGTGTGCGCCATCGAAGGCATCGACTGGCTGGCTGCGCGACGAGATCCCGACATCGCGCGCGAAAGCGAGGCGCTCACGGCGCAGGCCATGGCGGGGGAGCTCCCGATCGAGGCGGTGTATACACGGCGCTTGGAGCGCATCCGGCCGACCGCTGGGGAGTTGATCTCTCTGGCTGAAGCGTACCGTGAGTCGTTGCAGCCCGGCGCGCAGGAGCTGATCACATTGCTGCAACGCGCTGGCTGTCAGGTGCACCTGCTCAGTGGCGGACTCCGCATCGCGATCGTGCCGATCGCCCTGCAGTTGGGTGTGCCCACCGATCGCGTGCACGCCGTATCGCTCGCGCGCGATACCGACGGCACCATGAGTCTGCTCGACGGCAATCAGCCGCTGTCCACGCAGCGCGGCAAGCCACTCACCGTGCAGCGTCTGGCGTTGGCCACACCAACGGTCATGATCGGTGACGGCTCCACCGATGCGGCCGTGCGCGGTGTCGTCACGGAGTTCATTGCCTACACCGGCGTCGCGCGTCGTGAGCAGGTCGTGGCAGTGGCCGACGCCGAAGCCGACAGCTTCGCCGCGCTGTATCCATTGCTCTTTCATCCCGCGTCGTCGCGGTAAGACACCATGTCCGACTTCGGTACGTTCTTCCTTCCCGGGCCAACCGAGGTGCGGCGCGAGGTACTCGAGGCCATGTTGGCGCCGATGCTACCGCACCGCGGCGCGATCTTCGAAGCATTGTTCGCCCGCATTCAGGATGGCCTGCGTCCGATTTTCCGGACCATCCGTCCGGTGTACGTCTCGAGTTCGTCTGCCACCGGACTCATGGAAGCAGCGATCCGCTGCGCCGCGCCGGGCCCAATTCTCTCCGTGGTTAATGGCGCGTTCAGTGAGCGCTTCGCCAACATCGCGCTCGCCTGCGGCCGCGACACGCGTGTCGTCGGAGGTGAGTGGCATCAGGCGGTCCCACTCGACGTCGTTGAGCGCGCGTTGCGCGAGCGGAGCTTTTCCGCGATTACCGTCGTGCATTCTGAGACCAGCACGGGCGTACTCACGTCGTTGCCGGAGCTGGCGGCCCTAGCGCACAAATACGGCGCGGCCATACTCGTCGATTCCGTGACCGGACTCGCCGGCGTACCGGTCGAAACCGATGCTTGGGATCTCGATTTCGTGCTCACCGGCTCGCAGAAGGCCCTTGCGCTTCCGCCCGGCCTCGCGTTCGGCGTGGCGTCCAAGCGCTACATCGACCAGGCCGCGAAAGCCACCGCGCGCGGTCTGTACTTCGACATGGTCGAGTTCGAAGAGTTCGTGCACAAGAACCAAACACCGAGCACACCGGCGATTTCGTTGCTGTACGCCACGGCCGTGCAGGGCGAGTACATCGCGCGCGAAACGATCGAAGCGCGCTGGACGCGACACGCTGAGATGGCGACGATGACGCACGCGTGGGTAGGGCGTCTGCGCGAGGACACCGGCCATGCATTCTGCGTCTACGCCCCGAACCACGCGCGCAGCGGTACTGTGACGGCGGTCGCGCTGCCGGCCACACTCAAAGGCGACGACATCGTGAAGGGCGTCGCCAACCGTGGCTTCGTGATCGGCGGTGGCTACGGCAAGCTGAAGAACAGCACGTTTCGTATCGGGCACATGGGAGATCATACAGCCGATCGCCTCGCCCTGTGCCTCGACGCCACGGCCGATACCATTCGTGAGTTGATGGAAAAATAGGCGGACAACAACAGCAACAACAGCAACCGCAACCGCAACAGCTGGAACACGGAAACGACGGATTTCACTGAATCGCACAGATAAGCGATGAAGCCGCGCTGTTCATCTTATCAGTGCATGGTCTGTAAAATCCGTGGTCTCCGTGTTCCGGAAATTGCTGTTGCGGTTGATGTTGCCGTTGTTTTTGTAGTTGTTGTTGTTCGCCGTCTGATCTCCTCGGCCCTCCACGAGAACCCCAAATGACCAACGCACTCGATTTTGCCGGCAAGCTCATCGTGATCACTGGTGTCGGTCGGGCCGGTCAGGTTGGCGAGGCCGTCGCGCTCGCGTTTGCACAGCGGGGTGCCACACTCGCCCTGCTTGATGTGCAGCCCGCCGAAGTTGAAGCGCGCGCGGCGTGGCTTACCGAACGAGGATTCGCGGCGACCGCGCACGTCGCGAATCTGGCCGATGCCAATGCCGCGAAGGTGGCCGCCGATGAAGTTGTCGAGCGCACCAAGGCGCAGTTCGGCGGACACGTACACGCGGTGATATGCGCGGCAGGCGGATTTGGGATCACCGGTCCCATCAGCGACGCCGACCCCGCGGCCTGGAGCAAGCAGTTCACGATCAACCTCGAAACCGCCTTCGGGGCCACCCGCGCGTTTCTACCCGCCGTGCGTGCTGCCAAGGGCAGCTTCGTCTACTTTGGCTCCGTCGCCGCGCTGCCCGGCGGTGCGCCTAAGGGCATGGCCGCCTACGCCGCCGCCAAGAGTGGGGTGCTGACGCTCATGCATGCCGTCGCCTCCGAGGAAAAGCCGCATGGCGTCCGGGCCAACGCGGTGGCACCCACCGCCGTCCGCACCGCCGCCAACCTCGCCGATATGGGCGATAAGACCGAGTACGTCGACCGCGAGTCTGTTGCCGACGTCATCGCCTTTCTCATCAGTCCGTTGGCGCGCAACGTCTCCGGACAGGTCCTCACGCTGGCGTAGCGCCCACCGTAGCGCCCACCGTAGTGCCCATCGTGGCGCGTGGCGAGCGCACGGACCTCGCTCGATTCCCGAACGCGCTTAGACTGGCGCCGGTACCGTCGAGTGGACAGCTTTCCCTTCCGATGACACTCGCAGCACGCAGGCGCCCGGCCGTGCGCGGGGTGATCCTCGATCGTTCCCTCGAGGAACTCCCGCTCTTTCGCCTGAGCGATTCCGCCGACGATACGCCCGTGTCGTTCTCGACCGAGAACGGTGGGCGGTGGCGTGTCATCCCCGCGCCCGGCGATCGACTCCCCGGCACGTTTGATCAGGACGTGTACGTCGAGCTGCTGCATCGCTACAACGAAGCGGGCTCGCCCGCCGATGGCGCCGTCACGTTCACGCTGCATGCCTTCCTGCGCTCGATGGGCCGTCGCGCCGACGGCCGCACCTACGAGCAGCTGCGCGCCGCGCTCTCTCGTCTCGAACGGACGACCCTCGAATCCGTCGGGGCATACTGGTCGGCCCAGTCGGGACTCGAGGACATCAGCTTCACCGTCCTCAGTACCGTGTCCGTGCAACGTCGCCGGGTGGCCGATCGCGAGCAGCTGCACCTGTTCGGCAATCTGGCCACCGGTGAACCGGGCGATGCTCGCGTGACCTTGTCCGCCACGCTCCGCGCCAATCTGGCGGCCCGTCATACCATTACCCTCTCGGCGGCGCGGTACCACGCCCTGTCGTCGCCCGTGGCCCGTCGCCTCTACCGAATCCTTGAAGTCGCCCGTTCTGATGGCCGACTCTCGTGGCGCGTGCCGTTGGAGCGGTTGGCCGAGCAACTCCCGCTCACTCAGCGGTACCCTTCGCACCTCCAGCGCGTCCTACAACCAGCGCACGAGATGCTGCTGAGTGCCGGCTTGGTAAGAGATATCGCCGTTCGGCAGTATGATCGGATCTGGAGTGTGGACTACGTCCTTGGCTCCCGTCCGCGCGACGAGACCTGACCGCCTCGTACTGGAACAGCGGCTGTCGGCAGGCGTACGTATTCTAGAGAGTTCTTCTCGGTCCCTCCTTTGAGAGCAGCCGCATGACACGCACCCGCAAGGCCGCCTTGGCCAGCCTGATCCTCCTCCCCGCGCTCGCCGGGGGCTTTGCCCTGCAGGCGCGTTCCACGCGAGGCGGAGCTCAGCTCCTCGACCAGGTGCTGACGTTTGTCGCCCTGCGATACGTGGATACGCTCGACGCGCAGCAGCTGTACGAAAAGGCCGCGCGCGGCCTGGTGAAGGAACTCAACGATCCTTACACCGAGTTGTTCACCCCCAAGCAGCTTGAAGAGTTCTCGCGGAACACCAACGGTCGCTATGCCGGCATCGGCATGGAGATCTCGAAGGTGGGTGACTACGTAACCGTGAATAAGGTCTTCCCGAACTCCCCCGCCGAAGGCGGTGGTGTGCAGGAAGGCGACAAGATCATGATCATCGACACGACCAACGCGCGTGGCTTCAACACGCAGCAGGTCCAGAATAAGCTGCTCGGTCCCGTCGGTTCGCCGGTCCACGTGACCTTCGGCCGTATCGGCGTCGGCCAGCCCATCAAGATCAACTTCAAGCGCGCCGAGATTCACGTGCCGGCCGTGCCGTATGCCATGATGATCGACGATCGCACCGGCTACGTGCCGCTCACCCGCTTTTCCGAGCAGACCACCGAAGACATCGCCAACTCGGTGTTAGAGCTGAAGAAGAAGGGAGCCAAGGGCATCGTCATCGACCTGCGCGGCAATCCGGGCGGCATCCTCGACGAGGCCTTCTCGATGTCGAACCTGTTCCTGCCCAAGGGCAAGGAACTGCTCTCAGTGCGCGGACGCGGCGACTTCCAGAAATTCGTCGCCGAGCGTGACCCGCTTGCCCTCGAGGTTCCACTGGTAGTCCTCGTCGACGGCGGCTCCGCCTCGGCTTCCGAGATCGTGGCCGGCGCCCTGCAGGACTACGACCGCGCGCTCGTCCTGGGCACGACGTCCTTCGGAAAGGGCCTCGTGCAGTCGGTCTACAACCTCGACGGCGGTTATGCGCTCAAGATCACGACCGGCAAGTGGTACACGCCGTCGGGTCGCTCCATCCAAAAAGAGCGGAAGATCAACGCCGAAGGCCAGTTTGTCGAAGTGCTCCCAGACTCCATGGAAACTGACTCGGTGCGGAAGGCGCGCCCCATTTTCAAGTCGGCGAGCGGGCGCACACTGTACGGCGGCGGTGCCATCACGCCCGATGTGATCGTGGCGCCCGACACGCTCTCGAGCGCCGAACAAGCGTTCCGGCGCGCCATTGCGCCCAGCTTCCAGAAATACTTCAATCACATCGCGGTGATTGCCGAGGGCCAGAAGGGCAAGGTGAAACCCGACTTTGCCGTGAACCCGGCGTGGCGTGAAGAGCTGTACCAGAAGCTGGTCGCCGACACGGTCAAGATTGACAAGACCGTCTGGGACGGCGGCGCGCCGGATATCGACCGCGCCATCGAAGATCGTGTGGCCAAGATCGCCTTCGGCGATACGCTGGTTCGTCGTCGCACGCTCAAGGACGACAATCAGCTTCGTGCCGCGATCGACCTGCTCAAGAAGGCCGCAGTTCAGAAGGATGTTTTCACCGCCGCCGGCACTGCGCCGGTCGTCACCAAGGCCGGAGTAGCCCGTCGCGGCGGGAACTGACCGCCGACTGCAGGAAGTGTGTCCGTATCTCTACTGAATTGCCGCATGGGCTGAACCTCTCTACGGTTCAGCCCATGCGTATTTTTACTCCCCTCCCGATCCTCGTCGCGGTCGCTAGCCTCGCGGCAGCCTGCACCTCGTCGTCGCGCTCGAGCGCCACCGTTAACACGGCGCCAATGGGTGACGTGATCGCCCCCGACAGCGGCGAATCCCACATCTCGAACATCCGCCAGCTCACGAACGGCGGCGAGAATGCGGAAGCGTATTTCAGCGCCGACGGACAGTGGATCACGTTTCAGTCCACGCGAGATGGCCGCACCTGCGATCAGCAGTACGTGATGCGTCGCGACGGCTCGGGACTCACCAAGGTGTCCGTCGGCGGGAAGACCACCTGCGGTTGGTTCCTGCCGGGCAGCCAGCGCCTGTTCTTCGCGTCCACGCACGCCGCCGATAGCGCGTGCCCCGTCAAGCCGGATCCGTCGCAGGGCTACGTGTGGGGCATCGATCCGTTCGACATCTACACCGTCGGCCGCGACGGCAAGGATCTGAAGCGTCTCACCAACTACGGCGTGTATACGGCCGAGGGTGTGCTCTCCCCTGATGGCACTTCCATCGTGTTCACGTCGCTCAAGGACGGTGACCTCGACATCTACACCATGAATGTGGACGGAACCAACGTCAAGCGGCTGACCACGACCCCCGGCTACGACGGTGGGCCGTGGTGGTCGCCCGATGGCAAGAAGATCGTGTATCGCGCCTGGCACTACACCGATCCGGCTGAGCTCAAAGCGTATCAGGATCTGCTCGGCAAGCGCATGATTCGTCCGAATCGCATGGAGCTGTTCGTCATGAATGCCGACGGATCCGATCAGACGCAGATTACCAAGCTCGGCGGTGCGAACTTCGGCCCGTCATGGACGCCCAACGGGAAGCGTATCATCTTTTCGTCCAACCATCGCAATCCGCGTAGCCGCAATTTCGATCTGTTTCTCGTTAACGTTGATGGTACAGGTCTCGAGCGTCTGACCACGCACGAAGATTTCGATGGCTTCCCGATGTTCAGTCCCGACGGCAAGTCGCTGATCTGGGCATCGAACCGACATGATGCGAAGCCGGGCGAAACGAACCTGTTCCTCGCCGACTGGAAGAACTGACATCCCATGCCTGTCCTCATCATCGCAGTCGTCCTGATCGCGATCATTCTGATCGCGTCGGTGAAAATTATCGGACAGGCAGAAGTGATGGTGGTCGAACGGCTCGGTCGTTTCGATCGCATTGCGCGTTCAGGACTCAACCTGCTGATCCCATTCATCGAGCGTCCGCGTTCGATCGATGTTCGCTTTTTCGAGACCGACGTTGGTGGTGCGCGCCGGGTAATCCAGGGCGCCACCACGCGCATCGATCTGCGTGAACAGGTGCTCAATTTTCCGAGTCAACCGGTGATCACGAAAGACAACGTCACGATCGACATCGACGCCGTGATGTACTACCGCGTGGCCGATCCGCAGAAGGCCACGTATTCGATTCAGAATCTGCCGTACGCGCTCGAGACGCTCACGCGCACCACGCTGCGCAACATCGTCGGCGAGATGGAACTGGACCAAACGCTCGGCAGCCGCGACATCATCAACACGCGGATGCGTGAAGTGATCGAGGAAGCGTCGATCGGCTGGGGCGTCGACGTCACGCGCGTCGAGCTACAGAGCATCGAGCCGCCGCGCGACATCCAGCAGAGCATGGAGCTGCAAATGCGCGCCGAACGCGAGCGTCGTGCCGCCGTCACGAATGCCGAAGCAGGAAAGCGCGCGGCGATTCTCGAATCGGAAGGACAGCGCGAATCGCAGGTGCGCAAAGCCGAAGGCGAGCGCGATGCGAGCGTGCTGCGCGCGCAGGGAATGGCCGAAGCGCGTCTCGCCATCGCCAACGCCGAGGCCGAAGCGATCGTGCGCATTTCAGCGGCGCTGCCGGAAGGTCAGGCCGCGATGTACTTGCTCGGGCTCAAGTATCTCGAAGCACTTCCGTTGCTCACGCAGGGGAAAGGCTCCACGATTTTCCTGCCGGCCGAGGCGAGCGGTGTCATGGGCGCGCTCGGTGGACTACGCGAGTTGCTCAACGCCACCAGCCGCAACAACGACAGCGCGGGCGACGTCCCGCGGTCGGCCGGGACCCGCAGCGCCGCGTCAACGGGACTCGGCTATCCCGACGTTCCGAAGTCGTTGACCGACGGCGGCACGACGTGATTTCGCAGGAGCGCGCCGAACGCATTGCGCGCGCCCACGCGTGTATCGGATGCCAGGAATACACCTATCGCAAGGTCACCGTCCGCGCCGCGCCGCCGTCGTTACGCGCGGAGTTCGGCGAGGAGTGGCACGCGTCGCTCACCTGCGGCGTGTGCGGGATAGAGCAGGAGCTGGGTATCGACGGCGACGGCGATGTGATTTACGCCGCTTGAGATCTCGTTAGACGACCAACGCGGCGGCCGCGGGATCAAGACTATCCCAGAGTCGGCCCATGAGCGCGATGCGCTCCTCGGCGAAAAGGGATTCGAGGGCTGGAGACCGTTCGACCATGTAAGGAACACTGGGTGCAAGGTCGGTCGGCCGCAACGCCCGCCGCCGTGTCCAAAACACCGGCTTCTGCTGTGAACGCGTCAAGAGAAAGCAGTGGTGGGGCAGCAAGCGTCGTCATCCCCCACTCGGCGTCCTTGAACGCGCACTCCGTCAACGCGGCTCCTAGGCCTCCGCGGTGAACGCCTGGAGATGCGCCAGCGTCCACTGGCCCTGCTCCCAGACACAGACGAGCGTGCGCCGTCCGATGTTGCCAGGCGGACGACCAAGCGTGAAGGTCACCACTGCTGCGGAGCCCAGCACCTCGGCGCGAAACTCTTGGCGTTGGAGTCGCAGATAGGGGGGTCCTGGGCGCTCCCGCTTGACCTCCTCGAAGAATCGACGAAAGCGAATGGCGACAGCGTCTCCGTCGACGCGTTCCAGGGTGTCTCAAAAAGGGAAGAAGGTCGAGGGCGGGTTGCTCCACGCCGCCCCAAGCGGTTCCCACTCCACGTTGTCGAACACGCGGAGGAAGTGCTCGGCCGCACGCACGAGCGCGGCATGCTCACCACTGGCCTCCGGCATGGACTGGGAACTGCTACCGCTAGGTGTGAGGCAACCCGATGCCAGCAGCAGGATGCCTATGAGCAGCGATTGAGCGCGGTGACGCATCGGTGCGTGGGTGCACTAGTGCGTGAGTGTCGGTATAAGGCTGTGCTCTGCAGCAGGGCGCTTCGCACAAGTCGCGGCGAGCGCGCGCTGCATTCCCAATTGGCTCCGTCTTCAGCAGCGCTTCGCTAGACAGACGAGGAGTCGGATTGCTCGAAGCGAAGCTCCGCCACTGCCACGATGTCACCCGGCGCAGGCGTGCGATGCATCTGTGCATTGCCGAGCCAACTGATGAATGCCACCTCAAGGTTTCGGGTGACGCGCCTGGCGTCGGTCCTAGCACGCGAGAGGTCCGCTTGGTGCTCTCCTGCCCTGATCGCAATGCAGTCAGCAATCTCGAGTTCGCGATCTGGAAGCGTTACCAACGGAAGCGTTGCCGATCAAAGCCTCCCAGGCCGGATTGAGCAGCACAGCACAGAATCTCTCTCTCTCTCTCTCTCTTGAGAGAGAGAGAGAGAGAGAGAGGCGTGACCCACTGAAGAACACCGAGTGCCGCTCCGCTTCTGGCAACCACGTAGTCAGCTCTCTGGCCAAGGTGATCAGAGACATTTCCTACGCGCCAAATAACCTCGGTTATTCCCCATTGGAGCGTGGCACCGTCGTGAAGCCGGGCGCCATCTTCACAAGTTGCCGACGGCGATCTACCGCATCAACGAACGCCCACGCATACAGAAATGTCTCTGTAACGTCCTCTACTAGGTTGCCCTCGTGGTGTCGGCGCGCGATGGCCTCAAGGCTCGCCATACGACGAGTGGAGGCCAGCTCGCCGAGCTCACTCGTTTGGCAGATGCCGTCCAAGACCAGAGCCTGAGTTGCGGCGAGTTCCACCGGTAACCGGCGTGGAGAGTAGGCACATTCGCTCACGCGTCTTGGTTCCAAAGTGTCCAACGCCTTGGCGTTCTGCTGCAGCGCATCAAGTATCGCGGCCGTACGGGCGACGTGCACCAGTGCGGCGCCCGCGTGCCGCGCTCCGAAGCGCGCTGTTGGCAGCCACGCGAGGTTAAGTGGCCACCCACGCCATCGCAAACCACACGCGTCATCGCCGTCGCTGCGCCGATGCCTCGTGCGGGCGGGGTGGCACGAACGGCGCGCGCGTCGACGCATCGGGGGGCGCGCCGAGAATCGCGTCGCGCAGTTGGTCCCCGAGCGGCCGGCCGGCCGGCGACGCGCAGCGCAGGGATGCGATCTCGCGCGCCATCGCATCCCGGACGAGGCCCGCTTTCGCGATATGCCAGAGGGCGATTGCCAACGTCCGACGCGCCGTCGGTTCGAGCTCGGCGTGGCCCTCCGTCGTCCACACTGTGCGGAGATAGCCCGACACGTGGACCTCGGTGCTATCGGCCTCGACCATGCCGCGAATGGTGAGCACATGGACCTCTACCGCGGGGTCGGTCGCGTCTCGGCCGATCGCATGCCCAAGCACACGTGCCAAAACCGACTCCAGCGGGTCTCCCCGATCCACCCAATTACCCCTCGGCATGCACGCCCCCTTCAAACATTGTCGGTGCAGCCACCAAACGCTTCAGTTACGCGGCGAGCGAATGATAAAAATACGAGCGCAGCGAGCTTTCGTAACTTGCTCGGCGGCTTCGGCGCACGTAAGGCAACGATAGAGAAGGAGGTCCAACGCAGTCATTAAAAAGTGACAGAACCACGGCGCTTAAGTACGTGCCGAAACCAGCTTTCTGGCTATCCGAACGCACCAAGAGACGCCTGCGACTATGGCGGTAAACAAAAAGGCCCAGAAAAACGCAGAGCTGCCGACGACCAGAGCCGCGTGCGTGAGTGATCTTCCGTCGGACGGTACGTAGCCCAGTATCTGCTCTACTGCCATTCCCACGGTGATCATGTTCCCCCATACACTGACGATCGCCCACGGAACGGGATTGTCGGGACCAAGCGTAAGGGCATACCACCCGACGCTGAACACGACCAGCAGCAGTACGAACAGCCCCGCCAACATGCGCCGTGTTGTTGTCATTGCGCACAGCCTCGCGGGCGAATCAAGGCTCGCTTGCGAAGACGACGTGATCGTGACGTTACTCGAGCTGACACCATGAACCTCGGAAAGAGATGAACACGCTGCGGCAATACTGTTGCAGCCTCACGCCAACTGCTGCAGCGAGCGGACCGCCCGCTGCTTCGTGCTGCGCGGACGGTTGGTCTGCTCGGCAACAGCAAGCATCGTTGGGCCGGGCCATCGCATAGGTTGCGTCGAAACAGCCCGTCGCGCAACGGAATGGAGACGGGCCGGGCCAGACTCTGGGCTATGCTCGGCGCGCCTGCGACGTGGAGCGCCGATCGCCGACCCGGCGCCCCCAGGGGTCGCCGCTCTTTCGGTTGGTGGCGGACCAGCTGCACCGCCTGCAGACATTCTACGACGACCGCTGCGCCCGCAATATGGCTCGCGGCGTCCGGTCGTCCGGCAGGTGGCCGACACGATCCCCATCCCTCCGTGATCTTCCCGTTTCTAAAGATCACCGGCGTCTGATCGCGATCACGGTCTGCATTTACGATGCGCAGGGTGAGCTTGCCCGACAGAAAGGCGCGGCGATCGAGGAAGGTCCAGTGGAAGCGGGTCGCGGAGATTGGCAGCTTGAAATACAGAGTGCGCTCCACCGTGGGGCTCAAGAACGGGGGCACGCGACCGTCGCACCATGACAGCCAGAGCATCGCGCAGAGGAAAAGAGGCTCTTCAGGAAATAGAGTGGGTACGTAGCGTCCGGTAGACTTGGACCAGGGAGCGACGGCGATAGATGATCGGGCGTTGTATCAGACCATTTGGGGATTGACGACCCCGTGGGAAGTGGAGCGCGTGGAGCTCCGCGAGGCGACGCAGGAAGTGGATGTGTGGGGCGCTGGCGCCACTTGGATACCTGTCAGTTTCGTACGCTACTGTGTGCCCGAGTGCCCGAGTGCCGCGGGTGCGCTGTGCGACGCATGGCGTGACGACCGTGCGCGTGCCGTGGGCTGACCCTGCCCCAGCTTCACGCTCCTGTTCGAGCGTTTGGCGATGGCGCGGTCGCGCGCCTCGGCATCGATGAGAAGCGCTTCTTGAAGCGGCATCAGGATGTCAGCGTCGTCGCGGATCTGGATCGCGGCTGTGTGCTCCACGTCGCCGATGATCGCAAGGCGACGAGCCTCACCCCGTACTTCACCGCCGTCACCCGCGCCCAGCGGGAGGGTATCACGTCGGTCGCGATGGACATGTGGGAGCCCTCTCGCACCACGGTGCGCGCGCACGTACCGGATGCCGATGCCAAAATCGTCTTCGACAAGCTCCACATCATGCAGCACGTCGGGGCAGCGGTCGACACGGTGCGGAAGCAGGAACACCAAGTGCTGTCGGCCGCCGGTGACACACGCCGTACGCGGACCAAGTACGCGTGGCTCACGAATCCCGCCAACATGGCCTGGCGCGTGCGTGGGCCATGAAAGAGCGTCTGCGACGGCTCTGGCACTACACCGATGTCGGCGCCGCCCGCCCCTGCTTTCGTCGCTGGTACGGGTGGGCCATGCGGTGCCAGCTGGAGCCCATGAAGCAACTCGCGCGGATGTTGAAGGCGCACGTGGAGAACACCCTCACGTATCTCACCCATCGCCTAACAAACGCCGTCGTTGAAGGACTCAACGCCAAGATCCAATGGATCAAGTACGGCGCGCGCGGCTATCGGAACCGCGACGCGTTCAAGATGGCCATCTACTTTCACTGCGGCACACTGGATCTCGAACCGAGGCCGTCGTGACGGCTACCCACTCGAAACCCTGAAGAGCCCAAAAGTGTAACGCCGACGACGTCAACGCCGACCGTGTTCACCGCCGCCGATTTCACGTACGATGCCGAGGCCCGCACCGGCGTGTGTCCCGCCGGAAAGTCGTTGTACCGATGCGGTGGCAATCGGAAGATCAAGGACAACGTCGGCGCGCCCTTCCGCAGTGCGAAGCGTGACTGCGGTCCGTGCCCGCTGCCCGCGTGGTGCCGGCGGACGCCCGACACCACGCCGGTGCGGAACCTCGCGTTCTTCCACGGACGCGTCGACACCGACGGGCCCACGCACACGGCGCGCAGGCAAGCGCGGATCGACACACCGGAGGGACGCCAGGCGTAAGGGCACGCTTTGCCACGGTGGAGCCGGTGTTTGGCAATCTGCGGGCCATCAAGCAGCTTGATCGCTTCACGCTGCGCGGCCGTGCGAAGGTGAACGGGCAATGGACGCTGTATGGCCTCGTCCACAACATCGAAAAACTCGCCCACGCGGGCTACGCGGCGTAGCGAACATCGCGGAACGCGTAGTATCACGCGCGAATCCGCACGGGACAGTCCATAAACGCGCGCCGTTTCCGCGTTCGGCGCATCAAAGCGATCACGAGGATCATCGACGACGTCCTGCGGCCGCAAAATCGACGTACTCTACAGCCTCAACGCTGAAGTTCACCAGCAGGCGAATCAAATTAGGCGAGCGAAGCGAGCGTACCATCGATCGGCTGTCTGGTGCAACCGTTGTTGGGCGGAGCGGACATCATCATGCCGCGGTGCCGGCCCACGGCTTGATGCGACGGAGTTCCGGCGCGAGCGTCTTGGCCGCAACCTCCGTATCATGCGCGACCTGCGCGCGCAGCCAGTATCCGTTCGACAAGCCGAAAAAGCGGCACAAACGCAGATCGGTATCGGCGGTGATCGCCCGCCTCCCAGCGACGATCTCGCCGATGCGCTGAGCCGGCACGCCAATCTCTTTCGCGAGCCGATACTGCGAGAGGTGCATGGGCACGAGGAATTCTTCGAGTAACAACTCGCCCGGCGTCACTGGCGTGAGTGCAGTCATGAGGTGCCTCCGGTTAGTGGTAGTCCACGATCTCGACGTCAGCCGGACCCGCAGGAGTCCATCGAAAACACTGGCGAAACTGGTCATTGATCCGAATGCTGTGCTGTCCGGCCCGATCACCCTTGAGCGCCTCTAATCGGTTACCTGGTGGCACCCGTAAATCGTCCAGACGACCCGCGATCTCGAGCTGTCGGAGCTTCCGACGTGCCACAGATTCAATGCTCGTAAACCGCCGCGTCCGGCGACCGGTCGCGAGTGATTCGGTGTCGGCATGCCGGAACGAGACGATCATCCTGAATAGTAACGCGTCGCGTGATTATGTCAATTCTGACTAGCGGTAACAGGATTGGGTGAACTGCGGTCCAACGCCTTGCGTTCTGCTGCAGCGCATCCAAAAAAATGCGGCAGGACGGGCGACGTGCGCCGGCACGGCGACCGCCTGCCGCACACCACATGGCGCTGTCAGCAGCAACGGTCCGTTAGACCGCTATCCTATTTGGCGCGGATTGCCACGGCCGATGGCGCGGATACCCTTCCCGCCTTCCTAACCAAGGAAGCGCCGCCTGACAGAGCGCGCCCGAAGGACGGATATCGCCATACGGTGTTATGTCACGCTCACTTCTTCGCCGCGATTGACTCCACGGCGTTCGCAATGCGCTCGTGAGCACGGACAACACGCCACACGGCGCTCAGCAACGCGACGACGACGCCAAGGACCACACCCCAGTACAGCAACAGCATCCCACCCATACCTAATGTTGTTCATGCGATCTCCGCAGGATTGCATCAGTTTGGACCATTACTTTGACATCGCTTGTAGAGGCATGCATCTGATCTTGGCTGCCGGCGTGAAACGCGGTGCACATTCGTCGGCGATCTAAACGCCTTGCGTTCTGCTGCAGCGCATCAAACAAAATGCGGCCGGACGGGCGACGTGCGCCAGCACGGCGACCGCCTGCCTCACACCGAACGCGCTGTCGGCAGCAACGTTCTCTTAGGAAGCTCAGGCACTCGCACTTGCGGTAGATCGACATGCGTTGACTATAGACTCGACTGCGTTGAACTCGCGCACCTTCTCACGAGCAAGCTCACTTAAGCTCACAAAGAACGCATCGGGATTCAGGCGCGCTGCAGCCAATGCCTGGGCAAATAGCTCATCGATGTCCTGCACGACGATTTGGTACCGCTCAACGCTTGCGCTACCGTCCAAACTCGCGGCCGAGTCGGGCGGTAGCGGAAATGGGGATATAACGGTTAAGCGTCCGGAACCACTCCGTAGCCTCGGGTACCGAATATTCTCCCACCGATCGAGACTCTCGACTGCAGATCTATGCTTTTCTGTCGCTAGTGCCGGCCAAAGAGGTTCGAGCTGCCGATGGAGCTTGGTCACTGAATGACCTATTCGCTTAAGCTCGGACAACGACAGACTCTGTATGAGGGCTGCTTTGAACCCGTACTCAATAGCGCGGTGCAATAGATGACCGGTAACCTGAAGACCGGTATTCCTGAACGATAGCCTTCCCGCCGCGTAGTGTTGGACTGCTAGCTGTCCAAGCTCATATCGAATCTCTTCGCTCATTGCCTGGGAGATTTGGTTGTCTTCCGAACGCCCCTTAGCCTGCGGGCACTTGCTGCATAGCGGACCTTAGACAGGCAGTCCCCGGCAGCATATCCAGATGTTGCAGGACCTCGCATCACTCCGCAACCTGTCACGCCACAAGCACTTCACCGACCTGCCGTCGTCCGCTTGCTCCGCCGTTATGCTGCAGCCGCGACAGCCTAATCGGAGTTCATGCAGAGAGGCACCGATGAGCGCGATAGCACAGCAGCGTCAATCACGCAGCGAGCGTACGGCAGAATAGTGCTCGCCGTGGCCGCGCGCGCTCGGCCGCCTTCACCCGCCGTAAATAGCGCACGGGCCGCCGGTCGCGTGCTGTTCACGCAACCGGCGGCCCGTCAAGCCCACGCTCCTGCACACGGCTCGCGACCGCCATTTACGCAGCCGCCGCCTGCGCCTGCACGTCGATATGCAGCTTCACGTCGTCGCTCACGAGCACACCACCGGCTTCAAGCGCCACGTTCCACACGAGGCCCCACTCCTTGCGCGAGATCTTGGTCTCGAGCACGGCGGAGACTTTCTGATGGCCCCACGGATCTTTCGCCGGGCCGCCGATATCGCCTTTCAACGTGATCGGCTTGGTCACACCGCGGATCGTGAGATTACCGCTGGCCACCACATTGTCGCCCAACCGCTCGAACGATGTCAGCGTGAACGAGGCCGTTGGGTTGGCCTCCACGTCGAAGAAGTCGCCGTTCTTGAGGTGACCATCGCGCTGTTCGTTGCCGGTGTTCAGCGACGCCACGTCGATGTCAACGGTCACTGCGCTCACGACGCCCCCTTCCGCTTCGATCGTGCCGCTGAACTGCTGGAATGTGCCGCGCACGGTGGAAATGCCTAGGTGCTTCACGGAGAACTGGATCTGGCTATGTGCCGGGTCGAGAATCCACTGCATCGATAGAAACCTCAATTAGTAGGGGTTTGAGAGCGCATATCTCTCAAATAAGTGTCTCACTACTGAGAAATATAGATGCTATCAAATTGTCGTCAATCCCTACGCTTCAGCCGTGGTCAGGGCCTGTCTGCGCGCCGCCAGAAGCAAATAGTCCGAGCGCTCGTATCATATCGGCTGCCGTAGACTGCTCGTCAACCGTCAGGCCTTCCATTACCTGCGTCAGCAGCGCGGCGTGCTCCGGGAAG
>NZ_JBKJRB010000024.1:0-14806 GCF_046594945.1 Gemmatimonas sp.
GGCAGCGCATCCGACTCGACGTCCACTTCCTGATACCGGTACATACCCGTACCGGCCGGGATGAGGTGGCCGATGATGATGTTCTCCTTCAGTCCAAGGAGATTGTCACGCGAACCGCGAATGGCCGCATCCGTGAGTACGCGCGTGGTTTCCTGGAAGGAAGCCGCCGACACGAACGACTGCGTGGTCAATGAGGCCTTCGTAATACCGAGCAGCAACGGCTCTGACGTCGCCGGACGAATCTTCTTCTTCTTGGCTTCGTCGTTCGTGTCGCGAAACTCGGCGCGATCGACATGCTCACCCTCGAGCATCTCCGTATCGCCGCTGTCTACGATGCGCACCTTCTGCAACATCTGCTTCACGATCACGCCAATGTGCTTGTCGTTGATCTTCACGCCCTGCAGGCGATAGACCTCCTGCACTTCGTTCAGCAGATACTCCTGCACCGCGCGCGGTCCCTTGATGCGCAGAATGTCGTGCGGATTGACCGGCCCTTCCGAGATACGGTCACCGGCGCGCACGCGGTCGCCCTCGTGCACGCGCAAGTGCTTGCCCGACGGCACTTCGTACACCTGTTCCGCCTGCGCTTCATCGACGATCCACTGACCGCTCTCGATGCTGGCGGGACGGACGAACACCTCGCGCTTTCCACGCTTGATCTCGCCGAAGCGGACGAAGCCGTCGATCTCGGAGATCGTGGCCGGATCCTTCGGACGACGCGCTTCGAACAGTTCGGCGACTCGCGGCAGACCGCCCGTGATGTCGCGCGTCTTGTACGCCTCGCGGCTGACCTTGGCGATCGTGAGACCGGCCGTGATTTCCTGTCCATCCTCGATCGTGATGATGGCGCCCACGGGCAGGATGAAGTCACGCACGCGCTTCTCCTTGCCACCCTTGGACTGCCAGATCTCGATGTGCGGGTGGAGCTTCTTCTCGCGGTCTTCGATCACGACGCGCTGACGCAAACCGGTCAGTTCATCGAGTTCTTCCGACAACGACTCGTCTTCGACGAGGTCCACGAAACGAATCGTGCCCTCGACGTCGGCGATGATGGGGTTGGTGTACGGGTCCCACGAGAACAGACGGGCGTCACGACGATCTTCGTCGCGCACCAGCTTGCCGCCGTCGGGCACGAGCATCGTCGCACCGAGCGGCACCTGAACGCGTGCGAGCACGTGTCCATCCTTCGCCGACTTGATGTTCACGTCGCCTTCGTACGACGTGACGATGCTGTCACCGTCCTTGTTGATGACGAACACGAGGCGATCGCCATACTCGACGATGTCGCCGTCGTACTTCACGCGCTTGATCGTCTGTTCGGCGATTCGCGAGGCCGTACCACCGACATGGAAGGTACGGAGCGTGAGCTGCGTACCCGGCTCGCCGATGGACTGCGCCGCAATGATGCCGACTGCTTCGCCCAGATCCACCATCTGCATGGTGGCCAAGTTTCGGCCGTAGCACATGCGGCACAGGCCGCGCTTCGCTTCACAGGTGAGCACGGAACGGATCTTCACCGTCTCGATGCCCGAATCTTCGATGAGCTGCGCCGTCTCTTCCGAGATCAGCGTGCCCGCCTCGGCCAGCATGCGCGGACGTCCCGCCTCGTCGCGTTCCATGGGGTCGAGGATATCCTCGGCCGCCACGTTACCGACCAGACGCTCGGCCAGCGGCTCGATCACGTCTTCGCCTTCCTTCAGCGCCGCCGTGTCGAGGCCGAGGATCGTCCCGCAATCCTCTTCCTGGATCGTCATGTCCTGCGCCACGTCGACCAGTCGACGCGTGAGATAGCCGGCGTCGGCCGTCTTGAGTGCCGTGTCGGCCAGACCCTTGCGGGCTCCGTGCGTCGACGAGAAGTACTCGAGCACCGACAACCCTTCACGGAAGTTCGACTTGATCGGGTTTTCGATAATTTCGCCGATACCACCCGTAAGCTTCTTCTGCGGCTTGGCCATGAGGCCGCGCATGCCTGCCAGCTGACGGATCTGGTCGCGCGAGCCACGAGAACCGGAGTCGAACATCATGAACACGGGATTGAAACCACCCTGCGATTCGCGCATGGTTTTCACCATGGCGTCGGCAACGTCCGTGTTCGCGTGCGTCCACGTATCGATGACCTTATTGTAGCGCTCACCGTTCGTGATGTTGCCCGTTGCGTAGGCCCGCTGGAAGCGCTCGACACGCTCTGACGCTTCCTTGAGCAGCGTTTCCTTCTCCTTCGGGATATGTAGGTCTTCGATACCGATGGAGACACCGCCACGCGTCGCGTTGCGGAAACCGAACTCCTTCAGGCGATCGAGCAACGCCACCGTTTCCGCGAGTCCTGCATTCCGGTAACTCTGGAACACGAGTTCGCCGAGCGCCTTCTTCTTCATGTCCTTGTTCAGGAACGGCAGCCCCTTCGGCACGATCGAGTTGAACAGCACTCGACCGGTGGTCGTGGCGATCCACGTCACGCCGCCGTCGGTCTTGTCGAGCCACCGGATCGGCGTCTGGTACGTGGCACGATTGTTCGCGATCGCCATTTCCACTTCCCCGATAGTCGTCATCGAGGAAAGCTTGGACACGGCCACCGGGTCCTTCGAGGTCACGTTGTCGAAGCCCGTCGGGGCCTTCGTGGCCACGTAGCAGCCAAGCACGATGTCCTGTGAGGGCTCGGCCACCGGGCGTCCGTCGGACGGCTTCAGAATGTTGTTCGACGACAGCATCAGGACACGCGCTTCGATCTGTGCTTCGAACGACAGCGGCACGTGCACGGCCATCTGGTCACCATCGAAGTCGGCGTTGAACGCCGCGCACACGAGCGGGTGAATACGAATGGCCTTGCCTTCCACCAGCACCGGCTCGAACGCCTGGATACCCAGACGGTGCAGCGTCGGTGCGCGGTTGAGCAGCACCGGGTGATCCTTGATGATGCCTTCGAGCACTTCGAAGACCATCGCGTTCTCGCGCTCCACGATCTTCTTGGCGCGCTTCACGGTCTCGGCTTCACCGCTCTCCACCAGCTTGTGGATGATGAACGGCTTGAAGAGTTCGAGGGCCATGGCCTTCGGCAAGCCGCACTGGTGCAGCTTGAGCTCCGGACCCACGACGATGACCGAACGGCCCGAGTAGTCCACGCGCTTGCCGAGCAGGTTCTGACGGAACCGGCCCTGTTTGCCCTTGAGCATGTCGGACAGCGACTTGAGCGGACGCTTGCCGCGGCCACGAATGGCCTTGGAGCGACGGCCGTTGTCGAACAAGGCGTCGACCGCTTCCTGCAGCATTCGCTTTTCGTTGCGCAGAATGACTTCCGGCGCGCGATGCGAGATGAGCTTCTGGAGACGGTTGTTGCGATTGATGACGCGACGATACAGGTCGTTCAGATCGGACGTCGCAAAGCGCCCGCCGTCGAGGGGCACCAGCGGCCGCAGGTCGGGTGGGATGACCGGAATGACGTCGAGGATCATCCACTCCGGACGGTTGCGGATTTCTCCGCCCTCGCCGCTAGTGCGGAACGCGTCGACGATCTTCAGACGCTTCAGCATCTGCTTTTTGCGATGCTGCGACGTCTCGCCGACAACGGACGCGCGCAGTTCCTCGGCCGTCGAATCGACGTCGAGACGCTTGAGCAATTCACGCACGGCCGGCGCACCGATGTCGCACTGGAAGGCCGCATCGCCTTCCGCCTTCGCCTTCTGGCGCAGCGTCAGGTACTCGTCTTCGTCGAGCAGCTGGCGCTCACGCACTTCCTGCGAGCCCGGATCGATGACGATGTAGTTCGAATAGTAGATCACCTTTTCGAGGTCACGGAGCGTGACGTCGAGCAGGTTGCCCATCGGCGACGGGAGGGTCTTGAAGAACCAAATGTGCGCAACGGGCACTGCTAGTTCGATATGACCCATGCGCTCGCGCCGGACCTTGCTGAGCGTGACCTCCACGCCGCATCGGTCACAGATTACGCCGCGATAGCGGATGCGCTTGTACTTCCCGCAATGGCATTCCCAGTCCTTGACCGGACCGAAGATGCGCTCGCAGAATAACCCGTCCTTCTCGGGCTTGAATGAGCGATAGTTAATGGTTTCGGGCTTGGTGACTTCGCCCCACGACCACCAGGTGCGCAAGCCGGCCATTTCCAGCCGTTCGCGCTCCTTGGGGTCCTTGGGTCCGCGAATCTCCTCGGGTGAGGCGATACGGACCGACATGTAGTCAAACGCGGACGCGCGGGCTTCGCGCGAGCTGCGGAAGTCGATCATGATTATTCCTCCCCGCCGTTACCGTTGCCGCCGGCGTCGATCCGATCGGCACCCGTACCATCGCTGGCACCGAGCGTGACCTTGATACCCAACGCCTGCAGTTCCTTCACCAGCACGTTGAACGATTCCGGGATACCCGGCTCCGGCAGGTTTTGACCCTTCACGATCGCCTCGTAGACACGGCTACGGCCGTTCACGTCGTCGGACTTGACCGTCAGGATTTCCTGCAGCGTGTGCGCCGCCCCATATGCTTCGAGCGCCCACACTTCCATTTCTCCGAAGCGCTGTCCACCGAACTGCGCCTTACCCGCCAGCGGTTGCTGCGTAACGAGCGAGTACGGTCCGATCGAACGCGCATGAATCTTGTCGTCGACCAAGTGGCTGAGCTTGAGCACGTAGATCTCGCCGACCGTGACCGGCGCGTTGAACGTTTCGCCGGTCCGACCATCGCGCAGGCGCACCTTGCCGGTAGGCGTGAGGCCCGCCAGACGGATGAGCTCCGAGCCCGCGGCGTCGACATTGACATCCTTGCCGGCAAGCACGGCGGCAAGCGCCGGTTGACCGATACGCAGTAGGGTGTCCACCGGGCTCATGGCCGCTTCGGCCTCGAGCGCCGCGACGCCTGCCTTGAAATCGGCATCTGTCTCGTCGTCGGCCGACTGGTGGAGCGCCAGCGACGCGCGCACGCCTTCGAGCTCACGTGCGGCCACGGTACGGGCACCCTGCGTGACGAACTCCTTCACGCGACTGAACAGCGACTTCGTTTCGGCCGACATGGCCTTCGTGGCGAGGTCGTTCAGGTTCGCATCGCCCAGCAGCTCGACCTTATCCGGCAGACGACGATCCGGCTTGATGTCGGAGAGCAAGTGACGCACATCCTGTGGCGTCGCGTCGAATGACGACGCGCCAAGTTCGAGCGTTTCGCGGGCCCAGCGGAGGCCGGCGAGCTTCATGAGCAGGCCGATTTCGCGCTCGTTCGCGCCTTCGAATACCGGCGTCTTGGCGTAGAAGTTGAGCAGTTTCGCCGCCCACCCGAGGTGGGTTTCGAGAATCTGTCCGACGTTCATGCGCGACGGCACGCCGAGCGGGTTGAGCACGATGTCCACCGGACGACCATTCGGCATGAACGGCATGTCTTCTTCGGGGACGATACGGGCCACGATACCCTTGTTCCCATGACGTCCGGCCATTTTGTCGCCGACCGAGATTTTCCGCTTCTCGGCCAGATACACCTTGACCAGCTGGATCACGCCAGGCGGAAGCTCATCGGGTTGCAGAATGCGGTCGATGCGCTCTTCGGCCCGTTCTTCGATACGGGCCTTTTCTTCGTTCGCGGCATCGATGATCTCGCGCACGCGATCGTTGGCCTTCTTGCTTTCGACGCGGAACGTCTTGAGGTCCAGCGTCGCGAAACGCAGGCCGCTCAGCGTGTCCGTCGCGAGGGTGGTGCCGGCGGCGATCGCCTCTTCCACCGTGCCGGCCTTGAGGGCCAGCGAGATGGTCTCGCCTTCGAGCAGCGCGGCCAGTTCCATGTCGCGGACTTCGTTGACGCGGATCTTCTCCTCGCCCTCGAGTCGACGCACTTCACCGATGCGCTCACCACGATCCTTTTCAACGACCTGGTCTTCGACGCGAGAGAAGATCTTCACGTCGATGACCACGCCTTCCATACCGGGCGGCACCTTGAGCGAGCTGTCCTTCACGTCCTTGGCCTTTTCGCCAAAGATCGCAGTCAGGAGCTTCTCTTCGGGCGAGAGCTCGGTTTCACCCTTCGGCGTGATCTTACCGACGAGGATGTCACCCGGCTTCACCTGAGCGCCGATGCGCACGATGCCGCGTTCGTCGAGGTCCACCAGCGACTCTTCGGCGACGTTCGGAATTTCGCGCGTGATTTCTTCCTGACCACGCTTCGTGTCGCGGACGTGCAGTTCGAGTTCCTGGATGTGAATCGACGAGAAGACGTCGAACTTCACCAGGCGCTCGGAGAGCACGATCGCGTCTTCGAAGTTGTGACCGTACCACGGCATGAACGCCACCGTGACATTCGCGCCAAGCGCAAGCTGCCCCATTTCCGTGGCGGCACCGTCGGCCAGCACCTCACCCTTCGACACCGTCTGCCCCATGCGCACGAGCGGGCGCTGGTTGATGGCGGTGTCTTGGTTGGTGCGCCAGTACTTTTTAAGTCGGTAGCGGTCGAGATGTCCCAAGCGTGCCAGCGGACGATCGGAATCGATCGCGCCTATGACCCCAGCGTCGACGATGATTTCGTCGGCGGTAACGCTGGTCACGATGCCCGGCCGGCGCGCAATGATGACCGCGCCCGAGTCGACGGCGACCGTCGCTTCGAGTCCGGTACCAACGAACGGCGTGCGCGGATTCAAAAGCGGAACGGCCTGGCGCTGCATGTTCGAGCCCATCAGCGCGCGGTTGGCGTCGTCGTGCTCGAGGAACGGGATGAGCGCGGCGGCGATCGACACGAGCTGTTCGGGCGCGACGTCCATGTAGTCGATATCGGCCGGCGGTGTCAGCGGGAGGTCACCGCGTTTACGCGACAGCACGAGATCATCGACGAACGTGCCGTCGGGATTGAGCTTGGAATTGGCCTGCGCGATGATCGCGTCCTCTTCGCGGTTCGCGTCGAGCCATACGATCTCCCCGGTCACGCGGCTGTCCTTCACGATGCGGTACGGCGTCTCGATGAAACCGAGATCGTTGACGCGGGCGTAGCAGGCAAGCGACGTGATCAGGCCGATGTTCGGGCCTTCCGGCGTTTCGATGGGGCACATGCGACCGTACTGCGAGTAGTGCACGTCTCGCACTTCGAAGCCGGCGCGCTCGCGGGTGAGGCCACCCGGTCCGAGGGCCGAGAGGCGACGCTTGTGCGTCAGCTCGGCGAGCGGATTGGTCTGGTCCATGAACTGCGACAGCTGCGACGAACCGAAGAACGCCTGAATCACGGCGGATACGGTACGCGCATTCACGAGATCGTCGAGCGAGATTTTCTCGGGATCGGTGTTGATCGACATGCGCTCCTTGACCAGTCGCGCCATGCGCGAGAGACCAACGGAGAACTGGTTGGCGATCAGCTCACCCACCGAGCGGATACGGCGGTTACCCAGCTGATCGATATCGTCCACGTCGCCGCGGCCTTCGTGAAGTTCCACGAGTTGGCGCATGATCTCGACGAAGTCTTCCTTCGTGAGGACGGTGGTCGACATCGGCGTGTTGAGACGCAGACGCTGGTTGATTTTGTAGCGGCCGACACGACCGAGGTCGTAGCGCTTGGGCGAGAAGAACAGACGCTCGAGCGCCTGCTTGGCCGTCTCGCGGTTGGGCGCGTCGCCTGGACGGAGGAGCGCGTAAATCTGCTTCAGCGCTTCCTCCTCATGCTTCGTCGGGTCCTTGGCCAGGGTGTTCTTGATCAGCGTCGACTCGGCGCGGCCGGAGGCGACGAAGACCTGCACCTTCGTGAGGTCGGCCTTTCGGATACGCTTGATCACGGCATCGACGAGCACCGCACCCTTTTCGGCCACGACTTCACCGGTGTCGGCATCGACGACGTCGCGTGCCAGCGTTCGGCGCACTTCACGCTCGCCGCGGTCGATCGCGTCCTGTTCGTCGCGCAGATCGATCTGCGTGTACGAGGCGAAGACCTTCACCGTGTCGAGCCCCTGCCGCACGAGGCGGTTGAGCACCTCTTCGGTGAGTTCGTCCCCCTCGCGGACCAAGAGCTCGGCCTCAGCGCGTTCGCGCTCGGCCTTCGCCTTCTTGGTTTTCGCCTTCGGCGCGTCATCGGGCGTGACTTCGCCCGAGAGGGTGATGTCCTCGGCGATGATCGCGCCGAGGATCTCACGCAACTCGATGCGCGTCTCGCGCTTCATGACGAGGTCGAGTTCGCGCTCGGCAAAGAACAGGCGTAGGATATCGCGATTTTCGCCATATCCGAACGCGCGCAGGAGCGCCGTGGCGGGGAACTTCTTTTTCTTGTCGATGTGAACGTAGATCACATCGTGGATGTCCACGGTGAACTCGACCCACGATCCCCGGAAAGGGATGATGCGCGACGAGAGCAGCCGCTGCCCATTGGGGTGCGTGCTCTCTTCGAACACGACGCCGGGGGAGCGATGACTGTGAGACAATGACGCGCTCGGCGCCATTGATCACGAAGGTGCCCAGCTCGGTCAGGAGCGGGAGCTCGCCGAGATAGACTTCCTTCTCGATGATATTGCGGGGGCGTTTGCCGTCCCCGGTATCCTCGAAGATGACCAGCTGCAACGTGGCCTTGAGAGGCGCCGAGTAGGTCATGTCGCGCTCGATACACTCGGCGACAGAGTACTTGGGCTCACCGAGGCTGTACCGAACGAACTCCAGCGAGAAATTCTCGTGGACGTCCGAGATCGGGAACAGGTCCTTGAAAACGCGCTCGAGGCCAACATCCTCGCGCTCTTGCGAGGCAGCATCCAGTTGGAGCAGCGACTCAAAGGCGCGCGTCTGGATGTCGAGCAGATGGGGCATATCCATGCCCGTCTCGAGCTTCGCGAACGAGATCTGGTTCATCATATCCTTAGGGGCTCACCCGCTTGCGGGGCGCACCGAATCCGGCGATACCGGGGGCGCAAAGCGCTCCGTCCCCGACGGGGCCAGTCACTTTTCGGTGACCAGCCCCCCCGGGGAGGAGCGTTACAACGACGGAACTGCAGTTAAAACGACGATCGGTCGGCAGCCTTACTTGACTTCGACGGTCGCGCCCTCGGCCTCAAGCTTGGCCTTGATCGCGGCAGCTTCGTCCTTCGTCACGTTTTCCTTCACGGCCTTCGGGGCGCCGTCCACCAAGTCCTTGGCTTCCTTCAGGCCCAGGCCGGTCAGCTCGCGCACGACCTTAATGACCTGAATCTTCTTGCCGCCAACTTCCTTGAGGATGACCGCGAACTCCGTCTGCTCTTCTACCGCTGCCGCCGGAGCCGCAGCGCCGCCGCCGCCCGCCCCAACCGCGGCGATCGTGACGTTGAACTTCGTCTTGAACTCTTCGATGAGCTCGGACAGATCGATGACGCTCATCGCGCCGATCGCGTCGAGGATCTCGTCCTTGCTCAGGGTCGTGTTAGCCATGGTCGTACTCTCCGTAAATCTCCCCCAGGGAGCCTGGGGCGTGTGATCAGGCGAACGCCTGGGGACTTAGTTGGAGCCTTCGAGCTGCGTCTTGCGGGCGTCGAGGGCGAGGGCAAACATCATCGGGATGCTGTTGAGGTAGCCAGCGAAGATCGACAGAGCTTCGTCGCGCGTCGGGAGCGAGGCCAATTTCTTGACCAGCGCCTCGTCTACGGCGTTGCCCTCATAGATCCCGCCCTTCACGGACGGCCGCTGATCGTTCTCCTTCGCAAAATCGGAGAGAACCTTGGCCGCAGTGATGCCATCCTTGGCCACCACCACCCCCGTCGGGCCCTTCAGTCGCTGGGACACCAGCCCGCTCTCGTTGACGGCACGGAGCGCCAGCGTGTTCTTGATCACGACGTACTCGACCCCGGCCTTCTTCAGGCGGCGACGAAGATCCGTCATGCGCTTCACGTTCAAACCGGTGAAGTCGGTGTAAAACAGCGCCTGCGCCGATCCGAGCTTCGCGCTCAGACTGTCAACAAGGAGCTGCTTATCGCTCTTCTTGGCCTTGGCCTTTGCTTTCATGGTTGCGTCTCCCTCTTACCGGTACGGCGTGGTGTCGATGGTGACGCCAGGTCCCATGGAGCTCGAGATCGCGACGTTCCGAATGTACACGCCCTTCGCCGCGGACGGCTTCGAGCGAACGATGGTATCCATCAGCGCAGCGAAATTGGTCGCGAGCTGTTCAGGCCCGAAGGAGACCTTACCGATCGGGGCATGCACATTGCCGCCCTTATCGACGCGGAACTCGATCTTTCCGCCCTTCGATTCCTTGACCGCCTTCGCCACGTCAAACGTGACCGTACCAGCCTTCGGATTCGGCATGAGGCCGCGAGGACCGAGGACGCGGCCGAGCTGGCCGAGCTGCCCCATCTGGTCCGGCGTGGCTATCAGCACGTCGAAATCCAACCAGCCTTCTTTGATCTTGGCGAGGTACTCGGTACCGACATAGTCGGCGCCCGCGTCTAGCGCTTCCTGCACCTTGGCGCCGGCGGCGATAACGAGCACACGCATCGTCTTGCCCGTTCCTTCGGGCAGTACGACGGTGCCACGCACCACCTGATCGGCGTGGCGAGGATCGACGCCGAGACGGATGGCGACTTCGACCGTTTCGTCGAACTTCGCAAAGCTCATCTGCTTCACGAGGTCGATCGCCTTGCTGGCCTCATAGGGCTTCCCGAGTTCGCGGCGCTCACTCGCGCTGCGGTACTTCTTCCCGTTTTGTGCCATGAGACTCAATCCTTGACCACAATGCCCATGGAGCGCGCGGCACCCGCCATCATGGCGATCGCGCTCTCCATCGAATCGCAGTTCAGATCCGGCATTTTCACGGTGGCCAGCTTTTCAAGCTGCGCCTTCGTGATCGTACCGACCTTCACCTTATTCGGCTGACCCGAGCCCTTCGCGACGCCGAGCTCCTTCTTGATGAGTTCCGCCGCCGGCGGAGTCTTCAAAATGAAGGTGAACGACTTGTCGCCGTAGATCGTCACCTCGACCGGGATGATCATATCACCGCCCTGCGTCCGAGCATTAAACTCTTTGCAGAAGCCCATGATATTGATACCCTGCGGACCGAGGGCCGTACCTACTGGGGGCGCCGGGTTCGCCTTGCCTGCAGGAATCTGCAGCTTGACGAATCCAGTGACCTTCTTGGCCATGCGTCTTCCTCATCGCAAGTTCCGCGGCCGGACCATCCGGCGCTGCGGTCGTGCTGCCACCTTGTTTTACGTCGAGTGGTCGCGACGTCCGGCGAAGAACTCAGTACCCGCGTAACTGCAGGTAATCGAGCTCCACACTGGTGGGTCGGCCGAACAGGCTGACCGACACCCTGACCTTGCCCTTGTCGGACAAAATCTCTTCGACGGTGCCGTTGAAGTCGGCGAACGGACCTTCCGTGATCGCCACTGCCTGACCGATTAGGAACGGAATCTCCTCTCGGGTGGGCGCTTCCTCGGTCGAATCCGACTGCCCCAGCAACCGACGCACTTCGTCGTCGCGCAGCGGCGTCGGCTCCTTTTCCTTTCCGACAAACTTGATCACGCCTTGAATGGCGCTGACCTCGTGCAAGGTGTCTTGGCTGGCGACCATCTCAACGAGCACGTAGCCCGGAAAAATCTTTCGCTCGACCGTCACCTTCTTACCGTTCTTGATCTCCACCACTTCCTGAACCGGCACGAGTGCCTGACGAATCAAACGATCTTCAGGCGACGCCGAATCCATGTCGATTTTCCGCTGGATCAGGCGCTGCACCTTGTTCTCGTGTCCAGATGTGGTCTGGATCGTGTACCACCGGTGCTCGAGCATGGACAAGGACATATGCGGGGTCAGCGGCCGAGCAACATTGCGGGCAGGCGCACGAGCAGCGCCTGCAACGCAACATCGACCAGGGCGATCACCGCACCAAGAAGCAGCACGAAGATGATGATCTGGATCGTCGCTTGCTGAAGCTGCGCGCGATCGGGCCAGGTCACCTTCTTCATCTCGGCAATCACGTCATGATAAAACGTGATCGTCCGAGTGCCGAGTCCCGGACGGGAAACCTCGACGGGAGCCGTCATCTCTACTTCGTTTCCTTGTGCGTCTTGTGGCAATTGCAGCGCGGGCAATACTTCTGCCACTCCACCCGCTCGGGGTGAAGACGCTTGTTCTTCGTGGTGAAGTAGTTGCGGTTTTTACACTCGGTGCAACCGAGAATGATCTTTTCGCGCGCCATGTTCCGGCTCCGTGCTACAGCACACAGACGTCTTCTGCATCGGGTGCGCCGCCTGCATTCGCTGGGCGCGCTTAGCCATTTTCAGGTTCCCCGATGGATCTCCCCCCAAATGGGGCGAGCCTTGCAACGTAGTGCGGGCCGGACGCGCTCGCAAGTCGCGTGCTGGAAGCAGGTTGCAGCGACCCTTCGAATTGCAACCCGAATAAACCACGAAAACACCACGAAAACACCACGAAACTGTTCGCTCGGTCAGCGCTTGTCCACCACGACCGCGCCGCCCTTCATGACCCAGCGCACACGCTCGAGGATGACCGCGATGTCCGCCAGCGGGTCGCCCTCGACGGCAACGATGTCGGCATAGTAGCCCGCGGCAATGCGCCCGAGCTTGGTAGGCTGACCGAGCAGGAGCGCGCCGTTCGTGGTGGCCGTGGCCAGCGCCTGCGCCGGCGTCATCCCGGCGTTCACAAACCAGCCCAGCTCTCGCGTGTTCTCGCCGAACATCCAGTACACCGCGTCGGAGCCCATGGCGAAGCGTACACCGGCGGCGTGCGCGCGGCGCGCCGTGTCGAGATTGAGCAGCCGAAAGGAATCCAGACCGGCGACCTGGTCGCGCGAGTAGCCAAGAAGCGCGGCATTCTCGGCGTAGAAGCGATTGTGATCGATGGTGGGCACGTACATGGTGCCTCGCTTCGCCCACACGGCCAGCGTGGCGTCGTCGAACCCGGCCGGATGCTCGACGGATTCGGCACCAGCGTGCAGCGCTGCGCGTCCACCGGAATCACCGTACGAGTGAATCGCAATCGGCCGCTTCAAGCGATGGGCCGTCTCAACCGCCACACGCATCTCCACGTCGGTGAACGTCTGCACACCGGTGACATTCGCGTACGTACCGGTGGAGCCGTACATCTTGATCCAGTCGGCACCGGCATCGACCTGCGCTCGGATCGCTTCCTTGATCTCCATGGTGTCGCGCACACGACCGCGCGCCGCGAGTGAGGGCTGACCGGCCACCGCGGGCGTCGTGAGCTTCGAGAGGCCGTAGCCGGCGACGAACATCCGCGGCCCGATCATCGCCCCACTGTTCACCGCGTCGCGGAGGCCGATGTCGGCGTAATTACTGGCCCCGAGGTCACGCACCGTGGTCACGCCCGTTTCGAGCGTACGCCGCAAGTTCGTGGCGGCGGCCGCGATGACCGAATCGCGCGAGCGCGGACCGCTCGCGAGCGGAGTGGCTTTGTCGCGCACGAACGTCATGTGCGTATGCACGTCGATGAGACCGGGGATTGCCGTGTAGCGCCGCAGATCGACGACGGTTGCGCCTTTCGGAATCATGGCCGTGCCGGTCCCAACCCGCAGCACCGTATCGGCTTGCACGAGAATCGTGACGTTCTTTGTGGTGCGCCCCGATGGATCGGCCATCGCCCCGAAGCGCAGCGCGGTGACCGGAGGGGTTGCCGCCGCGGACACGACCTGTGCACGACCTTGCCTCGGCATCGCGAGCAGCGACGCGAGAACTAACGCCCCGGCGAGTCGCGGGAGGGTGGGCGTGGTCATCACCGGCTGTGCTTGTACATCATGTCGACCAGCTCATCGTACATCGCGTCACGCTCGACGCCGCCGGCGGCGATGGCGGCGGCGGCGCAATGCTTGAGGTGATTGCGCATGAGCTCCCGTCCGACGGCACGAAGCGCTTCGTGGGCCGAGGAGATCTGCGTCAAGATGTCGGCACAGTAGCGGTCCTCCTCGACCATCTTGTGCAATCCGCGAATTTGCCCTTCGATGCGGCGGAGTCGCGTGAGATTGCGCGCCTTGGTGTCGGGATCGACCGCCACGGCCTTCCTGTCACCATCGCCGTGCACGGCGCACCCGCAGCCCACAGCCGACGCGTCGGGATGCGCACTAGCAGACACGTGTGCGGAGGGCACGACCTCCTCAGTTGCAGCCGAATCGTGTGTCATGATCCATATCTGCATACCCCGTTCCCCTATTGTCAAGCACACGCGGTGCAGCCCCGCGATGGCTAGCGTCTGGCTCTGACCAGCTGATCTACCGCCTCGCAGATCTGGACCATGGTGAAGGGCTTCGCCAGATACGCCCAGGTGCCGGATGCAACGTTGTCGATCACCGAGGGGTCGTCTATGTAGCCGGAGATCAGCAGGACACGCGCGTCGGGAAATATGCCGGCGACGGCGCGGGCGACGGCTCCTCCCATCACGCCTGGCATGACGACGTCGGTGACGAGGACGTCGAGATGACTCAGGTCTTGCGCCGCCGCCAGGGCCTCGCGGCCGCTGGATACGGCAACCACCTGATGGCCAGCAGCGGTCAGCGCGCGGCGCGTGAACGCGCGGACGCCGTCGTCGTCATCGACCAGGAGAATCTGCTGAGGCACGGGGATACCGGTGACAATCGGAGCGAAAGGATCTGGCAACCGTATGTGGGGCAAGGTGCGTGCCCGTGCCCGCAACTCTGCCCACCGGCGCCTTGACCGTGCGCACGATCGCGCTCTGCGCCGGCCCGGGGTTGGTCCAATCGGCGAGGAACGCCTCACCGCACGGCGGTCAGTGACGGCGTCGTCCGCGGTGGCCGCCGGTGTCTGGTGGCCTGTTCGTACGCGTACGCGAAGCCGAAGAGTCGCGGCTCGCTCCAGGGACGACCGAGGAACTCGAGGCCCGCCGGAAGTGCGTCGCTGGTGAAGCCCATC
>NZ_JBKJRB010000131.1:0-4162 GCF_046594945.1 Gemmatimonas sp.
GCCGGCAGCAAGGTGCGCGAGTGGTGGGACGCCATCGCGGGCATGCGCACCACCGGCTCGTTCCCCTCGGCGGAGCGCACGTGATTCTGCAGCGCGCGATCCCGAGGATCGTTACGCCGCGGACCGTCCTCACGATCCCCGAGCCGTCCGCGGCGCCGCTGGTCCTCGACTACTTCGCGCGTAACCGTGAGCGGCTGGAGCCGGTATCGCCGCCCCCCGTCGACGGGTTCTACACGCGCGAGCACTGGGAGCGCCGCCTCCGCACAGCACGCGAAGAGTTCCTCGCCGACACTTCATTACGTCTCTATATGTCGCGGCCGAGCGATCCCACCATCCTCGGCGTGGTCTCCTTTACGCAGTTTTTTCGGCTCGCGCTGCAGCGCTGCATCCTCGGCTACTCGGTCGACGGCGCCCACGAAGGGCAGGGGCTCCTCCGCGAGGGGCTCGAAGCATCGATTGATTATGTATTTGATGAGCTCGGCTTCCACCGCATCGAAGCCAACTACATGCCGACCAACGAACGGAGCGGCAACCTGCTCCGCCGCCTCGGCTTCACCGTCGAGGGCTACGCGCGTGACTACCTGTTTCTCCACGACCGCTGGCGCGACCACGTGCTCACCGCGAAGGTGAACCCAAAGCCGACGCCGGCGTTGTAGGCCTCGCCGAGGTCATTTCCGGTCCCACGGGAAGGGTGGCGAGCATCGACGGGCGACACGCCGCAGCAGAGCTTCTTCGCGAACGCCCGGCGTAGAGACGGGAGGCCGGCGGTGTTAGCCTGAAGGGTGTTGCCGCTCCGGACCTCGAGCCTCCGACGATCTCGGGCACGCTGCGCAGCAGCATTCGTCCTGCTCTCCATCGCGACGAACCACGTCGCCGCCGCCCCGGCGACCAGCACCACCGCCGAGCAACGCAAGGCCGCCGCGGCGAAGTTCAAGGAGGGAGAGACGGCGTTCGTCGCTGGCGACTACCTGCACGCCGGCGCGGCCTTCGAGGAGGCCTACCGAATCGCGCCGCACTCCTCCGGCCTGTGGAATGCGGCCCGGGCGTGGCACAAGGGAGGCGACACGCGGCGTGCTGCCGGCCTCTACTCCCGCTACCTGCGCGAGGCGCCGCTCGGCGATCCCGATCGCAAGAGCGCGACCGCGGCGTTGCTGCAGTTGAGCGCGAAGCTCGGCCGCTTCGAGATTCAGGCACCGGGGGCAGACCAGGTCACGATCGACGGAGGCGTCGTCGAGGGCCCGAGCGCGTTCGTTCACCCGGGAACCCACACCCTCCGCGCGAGCTTTGGCGGCAAGACGGTCGAGCGCTCGCTCTTCGTCGAAGCCGGAGCCACCGTGAATGTGTCGGTGTCGGCTCCCTCCGAGCCCGCGGCCAGCGCGACCGCGCCCATCCCCACGACTCCGCCACCCGCACGATTGGAGCACCCGAACGAGCCACCGCCGAAGGTTCGCTCGGGTTTGTCGCCCGCGTTCGTATGGGCTTCCGGCATTGCGACCATCGCCGTCGGAGGCGTCGCCGTCTGGTCGGGGCTCGACACCAACCATGCACGCACCACGTTCGACGCAGACCCGAGCGAGGCGAACCTCGCGAGCGGACGCGACAAGCAGACGCGCACCAACGTCCTCCTCGGCGTGACCGCCGGCATGGTGGTACTCACGGCGGCGACCGCGATTTTTCTTGTTGATTGGGGCGCAGAGAAGCGGGCCGAGATCGCCTCATCGATTTCGGCATCGCCAAAGCGGCGTCGCGCCTCACCGTCACCAAGAGCGGCAGCTTGAAGGGCAAGATCCGCTACATGTCGCCCGAACAAATTCGGCAGCAGCCCGTCGATCGCCGCAGCGACGTGTACAGCGCCGGGATCGTCCTCTTCGAGGCCATGACCGGCAAGCACCTCTTCAGCGGCTCCGACGAGGGCGCGATCCTGCTGCGCATCCTCACTGGCGACGCGCCGCCCCCGAGCGAGGTGGTCGAGGGGATCCCGCCGGCCCTCGACGCGATCGTCGCTCGTGCGACGAGCACCGATCCGGAACTCCGGTATGCGACCGCCGCCGATCTGCAGGAGGCGATCGAGACCGCTCTGTCGCTGGCACCGACACGCGAGGTGCGCGCGCTGGTGGAGCACCACGCCCACAACACGTTCGAGGCGCGTCGCGCGGCCATCGAGACGTGGTTTCAAACACCACGCGCAAACGCGGCGCCGGCGATCCCGCCCACGTCGCCCACGCGCGTCAGCGACGCGGTGCCGCCGCAGGCCACCGATGCGGGGAAGCCCCCTCGTGCGCGCAGCACCTTGTTGCCCATCGCGGGAGTCACCCTTGCCGTCGCCCTCGGCCTCGCGGCAATCTACGCGTGGCCCCGCACGGCAGGGCCCAACTCGCACGTCGAGCCCTCTGCGCCGACGATCGCGAGCGCTCCCTCGGCTCTCGTCAGCACGAAGACCGCGGGCGCAAGCGTGTCGGTTCTGCCCGAGCCCACGCTCGCCCCCACCATGAGCGCGGCCTTCAAGCCCGGTGGAAAGAAGGTAAAGCCGGGAGCGACCACGGCGGCCCCCGACCTCCACAAGAACCCCTATGAAGCGAATTGATCCGCGCGCGCTCGGCCTGATGCCGCTCGTCGCAGCGCTCCTTGCGTCGTGCACGGTCTTCAACGGCCTGAACGCAGCTGACCGCTCGCCGGACGCCGCGCTCGACACGGGCAACACGAACGACACGAAGGACGTAGCGGGGGAGGAGGCGACCTCGGACACCGCGATCATCGACACCGCGATCATCGACACCACCACTAATGACGCGCCGACGGACACCGACACATCGATCGACACCGCCAGCGACGCCACGATCACCAAAGCCGAGCGATATCGAGCCGCCGTCCTCGCCGATTCGCCGCTCCTCTACCTCCGCCTCGACGAAGCGACGGGCAAGTTGGTCGCCACCGACTCGAGCAGCGGAAAGCGAGACTGCACCTACCTCGGCGCGGTCGAGTTGCAGTCCACCGGAGCCTTCTCCGACAGCAAGGCGGTGCGCCTCACCGATACCGAGAACGTGGAGTGCGCGGTGACCCCCTTCGACTTCGCCGGCGCTTCTCCGTTCACCGTCGAGGCGTGGGTCAACGCGGACACGATCCCCACCGACTATCCCCGGATCGTCAGCAAAGAGGTTGCTTCACCGCGCAGCGGGTACTCCGTCTCCATCCAATCATCGCCGCTGCAGGTGCTCTTCGAGCGCTGGGACGGCGGGAGTCTCAAGACGTATGTCGCCGTGCCGTTCCCCGGCACCGGCAGATGGGTTCACGTCGCCGCGAGCTGGGACGGCACGACCGCCAAGCTGTTCGTCGACGGCGCACCGGCGTCGAAGGGGTACAGCGGCCTCACCTTCTCCGCCAACACAAGCCCGCTCACCTTCGGCCTCGCGTCGAGTGGCGTGGGTGGTTCCTTCCGCGGCTCCGTCGACGAGATCGCCGTCTACCCGAGCGCGCTGCCGTCTTCGCGCATCGCCGCGCACATCTCCGCCGCCGTCGATCCCTAGTCTCCCTCGGCAGGAGGGACCGACGTACGGAGGCGCTTCACGCCGTGGTGATAGTTCACCTTCGCCGAGTCCTCCCTGCACTCGGCGATGACTGCCACCTCGGCGAACGACAGCTCGTGGAAGCCGGGCGGAAGGTCGCGCCGGTAGTCTCTAGTCGTCGGTGCGGCGGCGATCGCGGTCGCGGTGATCGTGCCGATCGCGATCGCGCTCGCGCTCGCGTTCACGCTCACGCTCGATGTCGGGGACGACGCGCTCCAGACGTGACTCGATCATCTCGGTGACGAGCGCCCACAGGCGATCGGTGTCGTCGCACTCGGCGAGCAGGCCGAGGGGGATCTGGAAGCCACCCTTGTCGGCGCGACCGCCGCCGTAGGGCTTGCCGTCGCGGTCGCGACCGAACGCCGTCCCGAGAAAGACCGCCGGATCGACGCTCGGGCTGTTGGTGCGGAGCGAGCCGTCCACGCGGTCGTCGACGATGCCGTAGACGATCACGGTGTCGATGTCCTCGCGCATCAGGATGTAATCGGCGGCGCCACCGATCGCGTCGCGATCGTTGAGCGGCACGTTGCCCACGCCGGCATAGGCGAAGTCGCGAATGACCTTGAGGTTGGCGAGCCCCTGGCCGAGGACGCCCATCG
>NZ_JBKJRB010000100.1:0-5694 GCF_046594945.1 Gemmatimonas sp.
GACGGGAGGGGCATCTACTGGCAGCAGGCGGGGGGAGGGGCGGCGAAAGAGCAGTGGTGCAAGTCTAACGGCTGGGACAACATGGCGGGGGGCTTTGGGCTTGCTGTCGGCTCTCGGCTCCCGAGGCTTTGGGCTTTCGGCGATGTGCTATCAGCCATGGGCCATGAGCCATGGGCCATGGGTCTGACTGAGAACTCAGCTCTCAAACCGGACCCACCTCTTGTTCACCCACGGCCCATGGCCCATGGCCCACGGCTGACAGCTGAGAGCCCACAGCCCCAAGCCTCGGGAGCCGAGAGCCGACAGCAAACCCACCGCCCACCGCCCACAGCCCACAGCCCCATCAATGCAAATCGACCTTCGGTGAGCCTATCATCCCTCTCCCCGTCTTCCAGATCAACAACAGCGGCAGTGCCGCCACCAACAGGATTCCGGCAATCAAATAAATCCGCGAGAAGGCGATCACGCTGGCCTGAGTCGCGATCTGGCGATCCATGATCATCAGCGCCTGCTGCTTCGCAATCGCCGCGTCGATCCCGCGTGCCACCAGTCCCTTCGTCAGTCCTCCCAACCGCGCCATCGTGGTCGGGTCATACGAGCCCACATGTTCCGTTAGCAGTTGCTTCTGAACCACGGTCTGACGCGCCAGCATCGTGGCCATGATCGCGATCCCCAGCGATCCGCCCAGCTGACGCATGAGATTGAACATGCCCGTCCCCTGGCCGATCAGTCGCATCGGGAGTCCGGCCACCGTGGCGTTCGTGAGCGGCACGAAGAGAAAGCCTAGCCCCACGCCGCGCATGATGAGCGGCCAGAATAGTTCGTTCGGGCCGGCGTCGAGCGTGATACGCGACAGCTGCACCATGGCACCCAGAAACAGGAAGGCGCCGACCACGATCATGGGGCGGGCATCGACCTTGTTGGCAAGGCGCCCCACAATCGCCATCGTGAACGCGGACGCCAAGGCGCCCGGCAGGATCACCATGCCCGTCTGCTGCGCCGTGTATCCGTGCAGCGTCTGCAAAAATACCGGCAGCACGAACACCGAGCCATACAGCGCCAGGCCGAGGAACATGGCGAAGAGCACCCCGGGTGCCAGCTGCCGTGATTTGAGAATGCGGAAATCGATGATCGGCTCGTCGATCGTGAGTTCGCGCCACACCAGCAGGGCCGCCGACACGACGCTGGTGATCGCCAGCCCTGTCACGAAGCGCGAGTCGAACCAGTCGAATCGTTCGCCGCGTTCCAGCATCCACTGCAACGAACCGACCGCCATGGTGAGCAGCACGATGCCGAGTACATCCACCGATGTCGCTTTCACGTGATACGCGGCGTCGCGCACGTACGTCCACACGAGATAACCGGCGAAAATACCGAGTGGCACGTTGATGTAGAAGATCCACGGCCAAGCGTATGCATCGACGATGTAGCCGCCGAGCGTCGGGCCGAGCGTCGGGCCCACCATCACGCCCACGCCGAAAATCGACTGCCCGATGCCGCGCTCATGCGGCGGGAACGCTTCGAACAGGGTGGTCTGGGCGGTGGACAACAACGCGCCACCACCCAATCCTTGAATTACCCGCCAGAACACCAACCCCCACAGCGACGTGGCGGCGCCGCAGAAGAAGGACGCGACCACGAAGATCGTGATCGAGCCGGTGAGATAGTTGCGTCGCCCAAAGTACGCGGACAGCCAGCTCGACATCGGGATCACGATCACGTTCGCGATGATGTACGACGTCGACACCCACGCGATTTCATCGAGCGTGGCGCCGAGCGTGCCCATCATGTGCGGGATCGCCACATTCACGATCGACGTATCCACGAGCTCGAGCACCGCGGCCAGCGTCACCGCGATCGCGATCAAGTATTTGTTCTTGTACGGATCGTCGGCCACCGCCGCTTGTGAGGCGGTGGGTGTACCGGTCAAACCGGCGGGAAGGACTGTGGTCGCCATGTCGAGCGTGGCGCTACTTCACGATGACGTTCGCGAGCACCGACATGCCCGGACGCAGCGGACGATCGGCGCCCAGCAACTTCGTGATGCGGATACGCACCGGCACGCGCTGCACTACCTTCGTAAAGTTGCCGGTGGCATTGTCGGGCGGCAGCAGCGCGAACTTGGCACCCGTGGCCGACGCGATGCTCTCCACTTCGCCCTCGGCTCTGGCCGCATAGGCGTCGATCTCGAGTTCCACCTTCTGCCCCGCGCGAATGCGTCCGAGCTGCGTCTCCTTGAAATTCGCCGTCACGAACATGCCCGTGTCCGACACGATCGACATCAGCGTCTGACCGGCTTGCACCAGCTGACCGACTTCCACCTGCTTGCGCGACACCACGCCTGACAGCGGTGCGATGATCTTCGCGTACGACAGCTGCAGTGACGCATTCTCACGCGCCGCCAGCGCCGCCGCCAGACGCGCTCGCGCCAGACGTACGCCCGCCTCGGCGTTCGACACGCCCGACGTGGCCGCGTTCACCCCACGCTGCGTGGCCGTGAGCTGCGCCGACGCGGCGTCGAAAGCCGCCTGTGCCGCATCGAGCTGCGCCATACTGATGATCTGCTTCGCCGACAGCTCCTTCGCGCGCGCCAGATCGCTCTGCGCCTTCACTACCTGCGCGCGCGCCGCCAGCACCTGCGCGTCACCGACGTCGCGCTGACTCGAGGCCGTGCGCACCATCGCCGCCGCCTGTCCTTCGAGTCCGACGCTGCCCGCCGCCGCCACCGCCGCCGCGTAGTCGGCCTCGGCCTGTGCCAGCTTCACCTGATACTCGCGCTGGTCGAGCGACACCAGTATACCCTTGTCGTCGACATGCGCGTTCTCGCCCACGTTCACCGTGAGCACGAAGCCGCCCACCTTGGCGACCACCGGCACGATGTGACCGTCAACCTGCGCATTGTCGGTCGACTCGTGCGTCTGCGAGAAGGACCAGCGATTGAACCCCCACACACCGCCGGCGATCACTAATGCGACGGGAATTATGATGCGGATATTCATATTGTAAAAGCGAAGTAGGGAGTACGGAGTGAGGAGTACGGAGTAGGCATGGGGCTACGGGAGCTTTTGTACTTCACCCATCGCTCGTGCCAGCGCGACCCGTGAACCTTGGTAGCTGGCCAGAGCGTCGTTGCGCAGTGTGCGTGCTTGATTCAGCGACAGCAGGGCGGTGATCACATCGCCGTTGCCGGCCACACCGGCGCGGAAACGCTCTTGCGCCTGAGACACTTCCTGTTCGGCCAGACGCAGTCGTTCGCGCACGGCGTCGACTTGTTCCAGCGCGGCGCTCAAGTCGAGCAGCGCGGCGCGGACTTCGAGCGCACTCTGCGCGCGCAGGTCACGCAACTTGGCGTCGGTCTCGCGCGAGGCTGCGAGCTGCTCCTGCACACGCCCTTCACGACGGAAGCCGTCGAAGAGGCCGACCGACAGCTGCACGCCCCATGAGTAGGTGGGTAACATGCGGTTCCAGTTCCTGCCGATCACACCCTGATCCACCACCAGCCCGAGTTGGGGCGTGCGTTCCCATTTGATGGCCTGCGTCGCCGCGCGTTGGGCGGTTTCCTGCGCCAGCAACGCTTTCACATCGGCGCGCGATTCGGTGGCCCTGGCAAGCGCGTTGGCGGCATCGGGCGGTACGTCACCAACCGGCATGCCGGCCAGTGAATCGGTCAGGGTGAGCGGCGCATCGAGTGGCAGGCCCACCGCCCGCTTGAGTTCGAGCAGTCCGCGGTCTCGTTCATTGCGGGCACCGATGATCTGCGCCCGCACATTCGCCAGCTGCGATTCGGCGCGTGTGACGTCGAGGGCGATGCCGGTGCCGGCCTGAAGCTGATCGCGCGCAATGCGCAGCAGATCGGCGGCCAGTGCGGAATCAGCACGGCGCGCCGACAGCTGCGCCTCGGCGCGCGCCGCACGCAGATACACCACCGCCGCAGTGGCGGCCGCCAGCTCGGCCTGCGCCTGCACATCGGCAGTGGCCGCGAGCACCGACGACTGCGCCGCACGCCACTTCGCAATGTTGCCGAGGTCGAGCAGCGGCTGCTGCAACCGATACCGCACGTCCACGGTGGGTACCGGTCCGATGAGTTCACCATCGGGGCGCAACAGCGGTTGGCCCGTAACGGGATTACTGAACGAGAAACCGAAGGTTGCCGAGTTGAGCGTGCGCTCAGACTGCTGCATCCCCGCCGCGAGGTCGGGAAAGAGTGCGCCGCGGCGCTGCGTCACACGGGCTTCCGCCTGCGCCACGCGTTCGCGGGCGACGTCGACGCCACCACTCTGTTTCGCCGCCAGACGCGCCGCGTCGCCGAGCGAGAGCGCGCTTTGAGCGGGCAGGGCGCCGCTGATCGTCGAGACGAGTGCGGCAACGAGTGCGGCAACGAGGGAGAGGTATCGCTTCATGGACGCAGGGCGTAGAGATAAAACTCGATCATCTCGTCGAGCACCTGCTCGTCGCTGCCGAGTGTCTGGTGGAACTCACGACGCGCACACCACGTGCTGTGCGTCATCCAGATCGACGAGAACATGCGGGCCGCCAGCTGCGGGTCGACCTCGCGGAACTCACCACGTTCGACCCCGCGGGCGATAATGCCCGACACGAGGCGTCGCCCACGGGCGATCACCTCGTCGGCGTAGAACTGCATGAGGTCGGGGAACTGGCCCAACTCGAGCGACACCAGACGCTGCAGCACCTGCATGCGATCCGTGCGCAGAAACGCCCACCAGCCGCGACCAAGCCAGCGCATCCGGGCGTCGGCCGTCTCCGACTGCAGATCAGCCTGTGACGCCTCCGCCTCGGCCAGCGCAGCCACGATCGTGGTGTGCACCATCTCCCGAAACAGCGCTTCCTTGTTGGGGAAGTAGAGGTAGATGGTGCCCTTGGCAACTTGCGCCCGCTTGGCAATGTCGTCCAGACGAGCGCCAGCCAGCCCGCGTTCGCCGAACTCATGGAACGCCGCGTCGAGGATCTGAGTGGGTCGCTCTTCCGGCGCTCGTCGGCGATGGGGCTCGATGCTGGTCACTTCGGAAAATTACTGACTGACTAGTCAGTTAGTAAGGGGCTGAGGAACCAGCGTATCCGTTGGATCGAGAACGGCCAACGGCGTAGGAGGCAGGAGGGAGGGGTTCAGGGGGGTGGAACCGCCCTCGCGGCACTTTCGCATTTCTTGGCCATAAACTGTTGCCTTTCCCCTCTGAAAATACCCCCCGTCGTCGCTTCCATGAACAGACGGTACCCATGGACCGATCCCTCGCTAGAGGACGGCGCCTTCATGTCTGCGGTTTTCACGGCGAACACGCGGCGCGGCCAAGCCGTGCGGGTGCGTCCTCAGCGCTCGTGTCCATCCCGCCACGCGACCATTGGTCGGGCGCCGTTGAATGGATCACATCGAGAAGCACACCTCGCGTCGCCACGGCTTTCAGGTAGCATGTTCGCGAGCGGAAGGAGACAGGATTCTCCCATGAAAACTCGCGAAACGTGGCCGTCGCAGGACGTGAGATTGGCGCACGTACCGCTAGGGAGCAGGAGTGAGCTGTTCAGGGGGCGAGAAGCAAGGGGATACGCGGGAAGGGGGCCGGACCCAATGCTGTTCGGTTACTGACGAGGCCGCAACGTCGTGCGTGGTGCCGTCAGGCGGCGTACGGCACGTGCGTCTCGTGGAACAGGTGCTGAATGAATTGCCGTGGCGTCTGGCGG
>NZ_JBKJRB010000128.1:0-88914 GCF_046594945.1 Gemmatimonas sp.
CGCCGTTACCAAGGTCGACAAGTTGCGCAAGCTCGACGTGACGCCGCGCCTCGAAATCGTGTCGAAGTTTCTCGGATTGGACATCGATCAGATCGTGCCGTTCAGCGCCACCACCGGACTTGGCCGCGATGAGCTGGCGTCCGCGCTGATCGACCTGCTCGCGCTTCCCGACTGGAAGCTTCCGGAGTCGTCGGATGGACTCAACGACGACGAGCCGGAAGGACACCCCGTCGAACCGATTGAACCAGGGGCAACGTGATGCATGCCGCTAAACACACTGCGCTGGCCGTGCTGGCGAGCGTGCTCTGCGCCTGTGCTTCGACGTCCACCATCGTCGCGCAGGTGCCGCCCACGATGCCTCCTGCTGGGCAATCGGGCACGCAGGCTGACACGCTCGACCCGAACTGGATTCCGGCCGGCTTCGGCACGCTGCGACAGGACGACATCGCGCTGAAAGTGTCGCCGGCGAACGGGCTCCAGGTCCGCGCGATACCACTCGACGAGCGAATCATCCGACTCCTCTCGCCCGATTCGTACCGGTCGCTCCGCGAGCTCGTGACGAGCAAGGATCGAGAGCTGTTGGCCGTGAAGGAGCGGAACCGCCTGCCCAGTTATTCGATTTGGTATGTGAGCTTCTTCGCACAGGAGCAGGGCGAAACGCGCTTCTCACCGCAAGAGTTCATCATCAACAACACCGGGCGCGATTTCCGTCCGCTCGATATGCTGCCGATCACGCCAGGCTTCGGCGAGTACCGCCTGACACAGCGCGAAGTGCAATCCGCGCTGCTGATTTTCGACGGACAGGTCGATGTGAATCAGCCCCTGTCGGCGCTGATGGAAAGCACCCCCAGCGTGACCGACTGGAATCGCGTGATCCAGCGGATCGAGCGCGAACGCGCACTGGTGCGCTCGCGCGCGGCGTCCGCTCCCAAACCGCCGATCTGACCTGAGACGGCGTCAGGCCAGCGGTCACACCTCGGGAACGCGCAGCACGTCTTCCACTGCGCCAGCATCCCCGTCGCGCAGCAAGTGCACCGCGTAGCGCACCGCTTCGTGTTCGCGGGGCCAGGCGAGATACTTGATCGCCGCCGTCGGGGTGCGCCACACGCTGGAATCATGTTCGTCGCTCAGCATGACGACGCTGGCGTGCTCCACGACCGCGGCGAACACGACCGCCATCTGAATCGTGTTGCGCGGGGGAAGGTAGAACGGATTGACCGAGATGGCGTAGAGGCGCTGGACGACCAGGCCGGTCTCCTCGAACACTTCGCGACGAGCTGCCACAGCCGGAAGCTCACCCGGCTCGATGCTGCCATGCACGACCTCCCACGCGCCTGTACAACGGACGCCGGCCGCCCGGCGAAGGGTGAGCACCCGCCAGCGATCGCGGCGACCGTGCGGCGCCGGGGCGAGGACGACAACATCGACCACACCAGCCGCGATCTGGACGTCAGCCGCTGGCAGTGCGAGCCGGGCGAAACTCGAAGGGATCATAACCAATGCTACCCGGTCGCTTGCCCTGCAGCGAGCGCGGCGGCGAACTTCCCTCTGTGACTGCTCTCGCTGATTTCCGCGCTCGTGCCGCGCAGTGTCGTACCGCCGGTGGTGTTGTCCCCGTGTGGAGCGACTGCCTGCTCGATCTCTGCACGCCCGTCTCGGCCTTTGCCAAACTGCGCCGTGGCCCATTCGCCTTTCTGCTCGAGTCGGCCCCGGCCGGTGGTGAGTCGTGGGCGCGGTATACTTACCTCGGCACGGAACCGCGTGGCGCCTGGCGCTTGCGCGAAGGCGTCGTTGAGGATTGGGATGACGCGCACGGTTGGCATGGCGCACGCATGCCCGCCGATCCTATCGCCGATTTGCGCGACCTCGTACGCGACATGCGTCCGGTGCCGGCACCGGAGCTCGGAACGCTGTGGAGCGGCGCCATCGGATTCTTCGCGTATGACGTCGTGCGGCACATCGAAAAGCTCCCGCACGCACCACCACGGGCGTTGAGCTATCCCGACGCCTGCTTCGTGTTCACGAAGGCGCTGGTGGTCATCGACAACTGGCGCGGACAGGCTCGCGTGATCGTATCGGTGCCGGTGCCGGCCGGCGTGACCGACGAGGCGCTCGAGGCGCTACACGCCGAAGCGGTATACACCCTGGCCGACACCATCGGGCGCTTGCAGGGGCCGGACGTGCTGCCGCCACTCACGCTCAATGAGTCGGCACCGGCCGCCGTCGCGCAGTCGAACTACGCACGCGAGGATTTCATCCGCGACGTGGGGCGCATCAAGGAATACATCCTGTCCGGCGATGTCTTCCAGACATTGCTCGCCCGTCGCATGTCGGTGGCGCTCGACTTCGACACGACCACGCTGTATCGCTCGCTGCGTGCGCTCAATCCGTCGCCGTACATGTACCACCTCATGCTCGACGGCATGGAGCTCGTGGGCAGCTCGCCAGAGCTGTTGGTACGGGTGGCTGACGGTCGTCTCACGGTGCGTCCGATCGCCGGCACGCGTCCACGCGGGAAGACGGCCGAGGAAGACGCCGCACTGGCGGCCGAACTGCTGGCCGACGAGAAGGAACGGGCCGAGCACGTGATGCTGGTGGATCTTGGCCGCAACGATGTGGGTCGGCTCGCGCGCTATGGGACCGTGCGCGTGACCGACCTCATGACGGTCGAGCGCTACTCGCATGTGTTTCACATCGTGAGTCAGGTCGAAGGCGAACTGGCCGACGGATCGAGCGCGCTCGATGCCTTCCGTGCAGTGTTCCCCGCCGGCACGATGACCGGTGCTCCGAAGGTTCGCGCCATGGAGATCATCGACGAACTCGAGCCCGAACGCCGCGGCGCCTACGCCGGCGCCATCGGCTTTATCGGTGCCGGAGACACCCGCATGGATCTGGCGATCACGATCCGAACCTGCGTGATCGCCGACGGGGTGGCATCGGTACAAGCGGGCGCCGGCATCGTCCATGATTCGGTGGCGGAAAGCGAATGGGCCGAAACAGAGAACAAGGCCCGTGCGCTGCTCACCGCTATTGGCCGCGCTCGTGCGGCGTCGTAAGCGCGCATGACACTCGTGCTCGTCTCCACGTCGGGTGACCGGCGCTTCCCGCTCACGGGACGCACCAGCTTCGTAGCCGGGCGTGAGCTGTCGTGCACGCTACCGATTCTCGATCCGGCGGTGTCGCGCCGTCACGCCGACCTGCGCCTGACCGAGTCGGGCACGCTTGAAGTGCGGGATCTCGAGTCGCGCAACGGCACTTGGGTGAACGGCGCTCGCGTGCAGCGCGCCACGGTCGTACCCGGCGACACGTTGGCGTTCGGAACCGTCGCCTTCACGTTGCTGCATCAGGACGTCACCGGAGCGCGCCTCGCATCGCCCTCGGCGTCTCCCTTGTCATCGCCGCCGGGGTCGCCGTCCGCCTCGCCCACATCGCCGCTCGATGGTAGTGCGACGGTGTTGTTTGAACGCAGCGTGCCGTCACGCGAGCAGTCGCTGGCCGACGTGGCGCATATCACCGCCGGACATGCCCAAGCCACCGCGCGGCTCGCGCAGCTGGTCGGGATCGCGCAACACCTCGGTGGCCCAACCGATCTCGATGCGCTGCTGGAAGCACTCGCCGGCGACCTGTTTCGCAGCTTCGACGCCGACCGTGTCGCGATTCTCCTTCGAGATGCCGACGGCCTGCTGCAGACTCGGGTATCGCGCGATCGACGCGGCAACATTCCACGTCCCGTGCCGCGGGCAATCGCCAATGGTGTGGCCGAACGACAGGTTGCGCTACTCACCAACGACGCCGGATCCGATGCGCGCACGGCCGGGGCGTCGGTGTTGCAGCAGGCGGTGCAATCGGCGATGGCGGCTCCACTGATCGGGGAGCAACAGACAACGCTCGGTGTGCTATACGTGGACCATTTGCGCGAAACGGATGTGTTCACCGATGAGGATCTGGCGTTTCTGGTCGCCTTCGCCGGCATCGCCTCCGCGGCCGTGGAGCGCGAAGCCTCGACGGCACGATTGCAGCAGGCGGCCCGCGTACGTGCGAACTTTGAGCGCTACTTCGCGCCGCAGATTGCCCTGCGCATTGCCGACAGCACCGGCCGGGTGGCACCGGGCGGATCGCGCCAACACGTGGTGGTGCTGTTCAGCGATATCCGCGGCTTCACCACGATTGCCGAATCGCTGCCGCCCACCCAGATGGCCGATCAGTTGAACGAATACTTCGGTGCGATGGTCGATTGCGTGTTTCGGCACCAGGGCGCGCTCGACAAGTTCATCGGCGATGCGATCATGGCGTACTGGGGCGTCCCGGAAGCCGGAGAGCATGATGCCGCGCGTGCCGTGGCGGCAGCGCTCGACATGCAACACGCGCTGGAGTTCCTGAACGCGCGCTGGGCGTCCGAAGGACGGCCCGTCCTCAGTGTCGGCATTGGCATTCACACCGGCGACGCCTTCGTGGGCAACATCGGTTCGCCGCGTCGTCTCGAGTTCACGCTTATCGGCGACACCGTCAATGTCGCGAACCGGCTGTGCAGTTTGGCTGGCGGCGGAGAAATTCTCGTGAGCGACGCGGTGCGCACCGAACTTGCCGACCCCAACCTCTGCGCGCCGCGAACCGAGCTCGCCGTGGCACGACAGCATGGTGCGCCGCAGGACGTGTGGCAGGTGACGGCCTCCTGGACGGCCTCGTGATTGAAGCGACGCGTACCCGAGCCGTTGGTACCGCTGACGTCACCGGTATGCCAGTGGTGCTCGATGATCTGTCCGAGCTCGTGCGCGAGCACGATACGCTGTACGACTGGGCCGCGGAGCAACCGCAGCCACGCGCAATGCGCGGACGGGCGCCGGTGTATGTCGCCACGCTCCCCGCGTGCGGCATTCAAGTCGTGGTCCGACACGGTTGGCACGGCGGCGTTCTGGCGCCGCTCACCGCCGACCGCTTTCGACGCCCCACGCGCGCCCCCATAGAAATGGAGCGTTCGGCCGCGCTGCTCGCGGCCGGCATTCCGACCACCGAGGTGCTCGGCTTCGCGCGCTATCCGGCGTCGTTCGGGCTCTGTCATGTGGACGTCGTCACCCGCTATGTGGCCGACGCCGCCGATCTCGGCATGGTACTCGCCGGACTCGCGCCGTTTGTCGATTGCGAGACCGCGTTGTCGGCGACGCAGCGGCTGCTCATGCAGTTGGCCAGCCACGGTGTCATCCATCCCGATCTCAACGTCAAGAACATTCTGCTGCGCCCCGCGTCCGGCGGCGTCGAAGCGTTGATTATCGACGTCGATGTCGTGCGATGGGACGACAACCGCGCACCAAGCGCAACCATGCGGGCAAATGTTGCTCGCCTCACGCGGTCGGTGCGCAAATGGCGTGCGCACTTTGGGTGTGACGTGACCGACTCGAGAATCGCGGCGTTCAGCGATGCCGTGACCGCCGAACTGACGTCTGCTTCCGGCCCCCATGAACGCTAGCGTGATCGTGCCTGCCGCGCCCCCGTCCCTGCCGCCCTTCACTCTCGATCGCGTCGGTATCGTGATGATGAGCGCGGTCGGTGATGCCGTGCACGTCATGCCCATCATTCACGCGATCAAGGCGCATTCGCCGACGTCGCGAATCACGTGGGTGCTGCAGCCGGGACCGGCCACCCTGGTGCGCGGCCATCCACTGGTAGACGATATCGTGCTGTTCGATCGTTCGAAGGGATGGACGGCGTTTCTGCACACCCGTCGCGAGCTCGCCTCCCGCCGATTCGACGTCGTACTGGCGTTACAAGTGTATTTCAAGGCCGGCCTCATCACCAGCTTCACGCACGCGCCGTTGAAGCTTGGATTCGACCGCGCGCGCGCGCGCGACGCGAACTGGATGTTCACAACGCATCGCATTGCACCGCATGCCGGGCAGCATGTCCAGGACCAGTACTTCGAGTTCCTCGAGGCGCTCGGCGTCCCGCATGGCGTACCGCAATGGACGCTCGGACCGTGGAACGATGACGAGCGGCGCTGGCAGCGCGACTTTCACGCGCAGTTCGATCGTCCCATCGCGCCGATCGTCGTGGCCACCAGCAAAGTCGCGAAAGACTGGATGCCCGAGCGATGGGCGGCCGTCTGCCACCTGCTCTGGAACGACTTCGGCCTGCAGCCAGTGCTCGTTGGCGGACGCTCGCCGCGCGAAGTCGCCGCCGAGGCAGTCATCCTGCGCCATGCGCCGATGGCGCACTCGGCGTTGGGCAGTGGCCTGCGTCGGCTCGCGGCGATCCTCGACGGCGCGGCCGTGGCGCTCTCACCGGATACCGGCCCCCTTCATCTGGCGGTCGCGCTGCGCACGCCGGTCATTTCGCTGCTCGGATACACCAACCCCAAGCGCGTCGGACCGTACGACTTCTCCCGCGATCTGATGATCGACGCCTACGGCGATCCCGACGAAGACTATCCACTCGATACGACCTATCGCGAAGACCGCATGGAGCGCATTTCGGTGGATGACGTACGCGCGATGCTCACGCGCTGGCAGGAACGCTATCGGCGACCGTGAGCGGTCCAAACGCGTAGTGGAACCCCAGATCACGCAGCAGTCCGACCATGCGGCCAAGCGGCAGTCCCATCACCGCGAAGTAGTCACCATCGATGCGCTCTACATTGGTCGCGCCGAACCCCTGAATGCCATAGGCACCGGCTTTGTCCATCGGCTCGCCGGTGTCAACGTAGGCGGCGATCTGTGCCGCATCGAGCGGACGAAAAGTCACCGAGACCGACTCGACCCCGGACAGCGTCACGCCGCCATGCGCGACGGCCACGGCCGTGAATACCGTGTGCGTTCGTCCACTCAGGCGCGTGAGCATCGCGATGGCCTCCGACCGGTCGCCCGGCTTGCCCAGAATGTCACCGTCGATCACGACAATGGTATCCGAGCCGATGACGACCGCCTCGGGATGGCGGACCGCCAGCGCGTGCACCTTGTCCCGCGCGAGCCGCTCGCAATGCGGCACCGGTGCCTCGTCGGGATGCACCGATTCGTCCACGTCGGCGGGGTGCACGTCATGGGGAATTCCGATCAGCGCGAGCAGATCCCGGCGGCGCGGTGACTGGGAGGCGAGGATCACTCGGGGACGGGTTCCCGGAGCGGACAAGGCAAGAGCGGAGGTAGCCATGCGTGTAAGTTTAGACGACGACAATTCTCCTCGCATCCCACCCGCGCATGTCTGACGAACAGGCCCATTTCGAGACGCTCGCCATCCGCACGCAGGCGCCTATCTCCGCCGAGCGTGAGCACTCCGTACCGCTCTATCTGACGTCGAGCTTTCTATTCGACGACGCCGAGCATGCGCGCGCGCTGTTCACGGAGGAGGCGGCGGGCAACATCTACAGTCGCTACGCGAATCCGAACACCGACGAGTTCGTGCGCAAACTCTGCCTGCTCGAAGGCGGCGAAGACGGCATCGCCACATCGTCCGGGATGTCGGCCGTGTTCACGGCGATCGCGGCTCGCGTCTCTGCCGGCGACCACGTCCTGGCCTCGCGTGCGCTGTTCGGTTCGACGCACCAGATCTTCATGCGTATCCTGCCCAAGTGGGGCGTCTCCTGCGACTATGCCGACGCCTCCGATCCGGCGTCGTGGGAGCGACTGGTACGTCCGACCACGAAGGTGATCTTTGTCGAAACGCCGTCGAACCCCGGCTTGGAATTGCTCGATTTGCAGTGGCTTGGCGACTTCGCTGCCTCGCGCGGCATTCCGCTGGTGGTCGACAACTGTTTTGCCACGCCGTATCTGCAACGGCCGCTTGCTCTCGGGGCGAACGTCGTAATTCACTCGGCCACCAAGTACATCGACGGACAGGGACGCGCACTTGGCGGCGCAATCGTGGGTGACAGGTCGTACATCGCGGACTGCCGCTTCTTCGCACGGCACACCGGCCCGGCGATGAGTGCGTTCAACGCCTGGCTGCTGTCCAAGTCACTCGAGACGCTGGCCGTTCGCATGGATCGCCATTGTTCGAACGCGCTCGCACTCGCGCAGCACTTTGAGGGGCATCCGGCACTAACCGCGGTGCGCTATCCATTTTTGCCGTCACATCCACAACACGAGTTAGCCCGCGCACAGATGTCGCAGGGCGGCGGCATCGTGGTGTTGGAGGTGGAAGGAGGTCTCGAGGCGGGGCAGCGGTTTCTCGATGCCGTAGAGATGGTGTCGCACTCGGCAAATCTCGGCGACACCCGGACCATCGTGACGCACCCGGCCTCGACCACGCATTCGAAGCTAACCCCGGTCGAGCGCCACGCGGTCGGAATTTCCGATGGGATGATTCGGGTTAGCGTTGGCCTCGAGCACGTCGCCGACATCATTGCGGATCTGGAACAGGCGCTCGGGCGCGCGCGCGCAGCGTCATAACGCCATGCGTTGTGGCAAGCGGCAGGATGACACGCCGTGGCATGGCAAATGCTTCAGTAACACCGGCAGATGCCGCACCTGTGACAACGGTCACCGCGGTCGGTTCTCATGCCGCTCGTCGTCGGGCGGAGCGGCTTCTCGCTCAAGCCACATTGTGACGGGTCCATCATTTACCAGCTCCACGTCCATGGTGGCGCCGAATTCCCCTGTTTCGACAACCATCTCGTGCTGGCGCAAAAGCATCACGAATTGGTTATATAACGGAATAGCGATTTCCGGTCGGGCGGCGTCGATAAAGCTTGGACGCTTTCCCTTTCTGACGTCGGCGTATAGCGTGAACTGCGATACGACCAAGAGCATACCTGCGCACTGGGTAATATCGTGATTAAGTTTCCCGTCGGTGTCTGCGAACAGGCGAAGGCCAACGATCTTGTCGGCCATCCATCGGAGTTCCGCCTCGGTGTCCCTGTGCGTAAACCCCACCAAAAGCAGATAACCAGACCCGATGCGCCCGGAGACCCTCGATTCCACTTCGAGATCGTCCGAACGAACACGTACTTCGGCCCTGCTGACTCGCTGAAGTAAAATTCGCATAGCGCGAAAGTCTGGCATTGCACTCCGATTCTCGGAAGTGCAAAGGAAAAATGTCAATCATGACGACCGTGCAACCACGACTTGCCCTACACTTTGACCTGACGCCGCGTTCTTCGGCCACGGATGCTGACTCTGCTTTCCTCGCCGCTTGCGTTGCGTGGCTCGGGCTCGATCAGGGGCAGCAGTTAAGCTGGGAGACTCCATCCAATCACACGCTTGATGGTGGACGGATCCTTCGGTGGGCGCCATACCGCGAAGGCGGATCGGCGCTGGCTGACATTGTGGTGCACGCGCCCGATCCGCTCGATCGGTCGCTGCAGTGGTCCACGCACGTCACCTACGTGGTGACCACCAGTACGAGCGGAGCGTTGCACCGTCAGGTGAACCTCCGCGTCGGCACTGACGGAGGCCTCAGCAATGGCGCGCCTCCGCCGGTGCGACCGCCCCGGCTGCTCTCCGAGCTCGACACGCAGTTCACGCTCGTGTCCAACGACGGTCCGCTGCAGCGCGTGCCGACGCAGCTCGAGGCCGGGACGCTGGACGCCTTTGTGCGCTTCGTGCTCTGCGATCCGGCCCGTACGATGCCGGTGCTGCTCCTCACCGAACTGCCCGACGGCGGCTACGTGCTCCCACCCGAACAGTTCGCCGCGGAGATGTTCGGACTCGGCCTTTGTTTCATGCTGCGCCATTCCGACACCTTTGCCCTTTCCGACGCCGTGGGCGGACATGCGCGGAGTGTGTTCCTCGGTTCGGCGCGCGCCTACTTGCCCGGCTTCACGCTCGAGTCCGATCCGTTTCAGCATCCCTTGGTGCTGGCGCGCGCCTTGGCGCTCCCCGGCGAACGTCGCCGGCTGGTCCAGCGCTTGGCCGAAGTCTCGGTACAGCGTCCGTTCTCCGACCCGGCCATCGTGGATACGCTTCGCGATCAGCGGGCGTCCACGTATGGCAAGCGCCCAGATGCCGCGGAGGCGCTCGCCGCCGCCGAGTCGGGTGTGGAAATGGACAAGGGTCAGCTGATCTCGCTGGTCCGGCAGTACGAGGACGCGGTCCGCGCCGCCGAGGGTGAGCTTTCACGCACCCGCGAACGCCTGGTTGAGTCCCGTGAGCAGCTGGAGGCCGAGCGCGCGTCGGCCCGAGCGCTCCGTACGACGTTGGCCGCCCACAAGGAACGCCAACCGATTTCCAAGCCGGCCAGCGATGCCCCGCAGTCGGTGCTCGAAGCGGTTGAGCGCGCGCAGGCACTGTATTCCGATGCGCTCCGCCTGCTTCCATCGGCCTTCGCCGCGTCTCGCGAGTCGTCCTTCCCCGACCCCGATACGGCGTGGTCGTACCTGAAGGCCCTCGGCGAAGTAGGCCGTCGTCGCCAAGACCGCGCACTTGGTCGCCCATTGGGCGACGTCTTCACCGACCTCGGCGTGGATTTCTCGCCAGGACCGTCCGACGGCAGCCGTAAGACACCGTACATCTTCCGTGATGGCGAGCGCGAGATCGAATGCGCCGACCAGCTGCGCAAGGGCGCCAATCCGCTCACGTGTCTGCGCATCTACTTCACGTCGTCGGAAGACGGCGGCTTTGTCATCGGCCATGTCGGACGCCAGATCGAAGTGGCCGCGGCCACGCTGGCAACGGAGTCAGTTCCGACCTGAAGTCGATTGGTGAGGAAGGTGTAGTCGAAAACGGAAGTACCGCTTCGGACCGCTCAGCGACGGTGACCACCATCGCTGCCGGCGCCGAAGCGGTACTTCCGTTTGTCGTTTACACGTTGCTCACCCAGCAGCTTCCCGCGTGACAGCGCCCCGCGCCGAACAGCGCTTAAGGAGCCGTTTCGTGGAACACCACACTCGTCTCGTGCTGCAGGGCGCGACGCAGTGCCCACGCATCGGAGAAGAGCACGACCACATGTCCCTTGTGGTCGAACAGCTTGAGACGTCCCTGACCCGTGGCCACTCGCTCCACGTCGGCTTTCGGTCCCGTGATCCAGCGCGGCCAGCGATACGTCATCTTCTCGAACTTGCACGGCGCGGCGTACTCGTGCTCGAGACGGAACGCCATCACGTCGAACTGCAGCTGCCCCACGGCGCCCACAATGGGCTGTGAGCCGGCGGAGGTCTCGGCGAAGAACACCTGGGCCGCGCCCTCTTCCGTGAGCTGACGCAGGCCGCTGTCGAACTGCTTGCGCTTGAGTGGATCGGCGGGAATGGCGCGGGCGAAGTGCTCGGGGGGGAAGCGCGGAATGCCCTGAAATTCGAGCTTCCCGTCGCCACCCAGCGTGTCGCCGATGCGAAGGTTACCACGATCCATGATGCCGATCACGTCACCGGGCCACGCCTCTTCGATGCTGACGCGATCGCGCGCCATGAACTGCTGCGGCGCGGCCAGCCGGATCGGCTTTCCGCTGCGCTGATGCAGCACCTGCATGTTCGCGACGAAGTGTCCGGACACGATGCGCACGAACGCCACGCGGTCGCGATGCTTCGGATCCATGTTCGCCTGGATCTTGAACACGAAGCCCGTGAACTCGGTGCTCTCTGGCGCCACGTTGCCGGTGTTCGTTTCGCGCGGTCCCGGCGCCGGCGCCAGCTCGAGAAACTCGCGGAGAAACGGCTCGATACCGAAGTTCGTGAGCGCGGAGCCGAAGAAGACCGGCGTGAGCGAACCGGCGATCACGCGGTCGTGATCGTACGTGTGACCGGCGGCATCGAGCAGCGCGATATCGGTCATGAGCCGATCGAACGCGCTTTCGCCCATCGTCTCGATGAGCGCCCCGTCGTCGATGCTCACGATCGTGTCGTCGGCCCGCGTGGCGCCGCGATCACCGCTGCGCTCGAACAGGTGCACTTCGCGCTTCAGACGATCGTACACCCCGACGAAGACGTCGTTGTCGAATACCGGCCATGTCGCCGCGAAACAGTCGATGCCGAGATCCGATTCGACATCCTGAATGAGCTTGAGCGGATCTTCGCCGTGCCGATCGCACTTGTTCACCAGGGTGAAGATCGGGGTGCGACGCCGCTTGCAGACGTCGAACAGCTGCCGCGTGCGCTCTTCGACGCCGCGACGGTTGTCGAGCAGCATGATCGCGCAGTCGGCCGCGACCAAAGTGCGATACGTATCTTCGGAGAAGTCTTCGTGCCCAGGCGTATCGAGCAGATTGAGCTGATACCCCAGGTACTCGAACTGCAGCACGGAGCTGGTCACCGAAATGCCGCGCTCCTGCTCCAGCTTCATCCAGTCGGACGTGGCATGCCGTGTGGCACGCCGCGCCTTTACCGAGCCTGCCAGGTGGATGGCACCACCGTACAGGAGCAGTTTCTCGGTGAGCGTGGTCTTACCGGCGTCGGGGTGCGAAATGATCGCAAAAGTCCGGCGACGGGAGATTTCGTGCGCGAGGCGTTCAGCGGCAACATCAGGAGAGACAGCGTCAGTCATCCCGAAAGCTAAGCGCCCCGGACGGGTATTCGAAACGGCACCGCGGCTGGCTACTCCACCGTCACCGACTTGGCGAGGTTTCGCGGCTGGTCTACGTTGCAGCCGCGCTTGACCGCGATGTAGTAGGCCAGCAACTGCAGCGGTACGCTCGCCAGGATGGGCGTGAGCAGGTCTACCGTTTCCGGGATCCGGAACTCGTAATCGAGCTTCCCGGCCAACGCCGGCTCTTCGCGCGTGGTGATCGCGATAATTTTGCCCTTGCGTGCCTTTACCTCCTGAATATTCGACGTGATCTTGTCGAATACGGCGTCGTGCGGGGCAATGCAGACCACGGGCATCATCTCGTCGATGAGCGCGATGGGGCCGTGCTTCATCTCGGCCGCCGGATACCCTTCGGCGTGGATGTACGAGATTTCTTTGAGCTTGAGCGCGCCTTCGAGCGCCGCCGGGAAATTGTAGCCGCGTCCGAGGTACAGGAAATTGGTCGCCCGCTTGAACTCTTCGGCGAGGTTCTCGATTTCCTCGGCACGATCGAGAATGGACTGGATCTGCGCCGGCAGGTCCGCCAGCGCCTGCGCGATTTCGCGACCGCGCGCCACGCTCAGATTCTTCAAGCGCGCGAGCTTGAGCGTGAACAGCGCCAGCGCGACCACCTGACTCGTGAACGCCTTGGTCGAGGCCACGCCGATTTCAGGACCGGCGTGCAGGTAAATGCCGCCGTCGTCTTCGCGCGCGATCGTGGAACCGACCACGTTCACCAGTCCAAGCGTCCGCGCACCACGTCGCTTCGCTTCGCGCATGGCAGCGAGCGTATCCGCCGTTTCGCCCGACTGCGAGATCACGATGCAGAGCGTTGTCGGCGTGACAATCGGATTGCGATAGCGAAACTCCGATGCGTACTCGACTTCGACGGGGATACGGCACAACTCTTCGATCATCATTTCGCCGATCAGTGCCGAGTGCCAACTCGTACCACAGGCGGTGATGATGATGTTGTCGACCTTGAGCAGGTCCTCCTTCGAAATGTTCAGACCACCGAGCTTCGAGAAGCCTTCTTCGAGGATGAGACGGCCGCGCATGGTGTTTTCCACCGTCGTCGGCTGTTCGAAGATTTCCTTCAGCATGAAGTGCGGATACCCGCCGCGCTCGATCTGCTGCAGATCCCAGTCGATACGCGTGACCGGCTTGTCGCGGATCGCCGAATCGAGGTCGAGCACTTTGTAGCCATCGCGCGTGATGACGGCGATGTCACCGTCATCCAGATACACCACGTTGCGCGTATGGGCGAGAATCGCCGACGCGTCGGAGGCCACGAAGTACTCGCCCTCGCCCACACCGATCAGCAGTGGACTGCCTTTCCGTGCGGCCACGATCTTGTCCTTTTCGTCACTCGTGATCGCCGCCAAGCCGTAGGTGCCATCGCACTGACGCAACGCTTCAATCACGGCTGCTTCGAGGTTGCCGGCATACGCCACCTCGATGAGGTGGGCGAGCACTTCGGTATCGGTATCCGACTTGAACACGTAGCCGCGCGCTTCCAGTCCGGCCTTGAGCGCGGTGGCGTTCTCGATGATGCCGTTGTGTACCACCGCGATCTTGCCGTTCTGGCTCGCGTGCGGGTGCGCGTTGATTTCTGTCGGCGGCCCATGCGTCGCCCAACGGGTATGCGCGATACCCAACGTGCCCAGGGGCGGATCGTTGGCGATTACCGCTTCGAGCCGAGAGATCTTGCCCGCCGCCCGGCGCGTTTCCACACCTTTGCCGTTCATAATGGCGACGCCCGCCGAGTCATACCCACGATACTCGAGGCGCTTGAGCCCTTCGAGCAGCATGGGAGTCGCGATCCGATCACCAACGTAACCGACGATTCCGCACATGGTCGTTCGAGGTCTAGAGTGATCCGAGAGCTGACAGCGGCTCCCGGGCCTGCATGATCAACGTGCGCGCGTCCTGCTCGGACGGTCCTTCGGCAATCACGCGGACGATCGGTTCGGTCCCCGACGGGCGCAGGTGTACCCAGCGGTCGGGCCAATCGAGCCGGAGTCCATCCTGCGTATCGGCCGCCGCGTCTGGAAACGCGGCGCGCAGTGCCACATACACGGCATCGAGCGGCGCATCCGGACGATCCAGCTTGTCTTTCACGATTACATACCGCGGCCGCTCGGCGATTACCGCCGACAGCGGCCGAGCTTCCTCCAGCATCAATTGCAACAACAGCGCCGCGCCCACTGGGGCGTCCCGCCCGAGATGCAATTCCGGAAGGATGACCCCACCGTTCCCCTCTCCGCCAATCGTGGCACCCAGATCGCGCATGGCCATCGCCACGTTCACCTCGCCCACCTTGGCGAAGTGAAACGGCACACCGGCGTCGCGGGCCACGTCAGCAACCACCTTGCTCGTGGACAGGTTCGTCACCACCGGCCCCGGCCGATGCCGTAGCACCGTACGGGCGGCCAGCGCGAGCGTATAATCCTCACCCGGCGCAATCCCGTTCTCGAGCACGAGCGCCAAGCGGTCCACGTCGGGATCGGTCGCAAAACCGATGTCGGCGTCGGTCGCCTTCACCAATGCCGCCAACTCCCCGAGATTCTCGGCGACCGGCTCCGGTGGACGATGAAACTGGCCGTCGGCTTCCATGTTGATGGCGTACACCTCACAGCCCAGCTCGGTAAGCAGCTGCGGCATGATCACACCACCGGCACCGCGGCAGCAGTCGAGCGCGACACGGAATCGACGGGCGCGAATGCCTGCCACGTCGAGGTACGGGAGCGCCAGCACCTGATCAATGTGACGCTGCACGGCGTCCGTGTCGTGCACAATCTCGCCGAGGGCGTCCCACGTTGCCCGCGGAATGCCGCGGTCCATCAAGGCGCGCATTTCGGCGCCCTCGTCGGCCGACAGGAAAAGTCCCGACGGACCGATGAACTTGAGCGCGTTCCACTCGATCGGATTGTGGCTGGCCGTGATGCCGAGACCGCCCGCCGCGTGATGGTGTTCGACCGCCAGCTGGATGGTGGGGGTGGGGGCCATGCCGATGTCGATCACGGTGCAGCCAACCGACTCCAGTGCACCGTGCACGATGCGCGTGAACATCGGTCCGGAGACGCGGCTGTCACGCCCCACGACGATCGTGCGTCCGCCCTGTCGTGCGGCCCACGCGCCGAAGGCCGCGGCGAAGGTCGCCACCACTTCCGGGGTCAAGCCATAACCGACACGTCCGCGCACGCCGGACACACTCACCATCAGCCCATCGAATGCCATCTCGCTCCTCGGTACATCGGCGACGTTTCGGAGAATTCTACAAGCTAGACGACAAGCTCCCTCCGGCCAACTCGCGCATGAGCGTGAATTCATTCGCCTGAATCGGAGCGTCGCTTCCAGACGATCCAGTACGCACTCCCGTTACGGCGGTGGCACCTATCCGGACAGTGCACTAGTCTCTTCGAGCATGACCGATCCGCTTGCCTTGCTCCCGCTTGCCATCGCCGCCGGCGGGGGCCGCGTTGGCCCCTTCGACGCGTCGCAGCTCGTTGCCGCGGGGCTGACGCTGCTGCAACGATCCGCCCCCCTGGTTCGCGCGCTGGCCGGTCGGCGATCGGCGATCCTGCTGCCCAGCGGCCCCGCCTTTCTCGTCGCTCTCGCCGCCTCGGAGGGACGCGGTGCGCTCCTGCTTGATGGCACGTCGCCGCCCGCGCTGATCGCCTGGCAACTCGCCGATGCCGATGTAGGGGCCGTGTTCACCACCGAGGCGCTGGTGCCGCGGCTCCCCAGCGATACGCCGGTGGTGCTACTCGACGACGCCCCGCGTGTCGCTCGCGTGATCGTACCGGATCGCATCATGAACATCGATTTGGGATCGCACCACGGGCTATCGCTGGAGGGTGATACCGCGACGCGGGGACGTGACGAGGAGTGCATCGCCGCGTACATGCCGTCGGGCGACCGTCAGGTGTGGTCGCACCGCGTGCTGATTGCCGCCGGTCGTGCCGCGGTCGCGGAGCTGTTACTCACGCCAGTGGATCACGTGTTGTCGCTGCTGCCGTGCCGCGATTCGGAGGCGGTCGCCGTTTGCCTGGCGGCGCCACTCTTCGCCGGCGCCCGCGTGACGATGCGGTCGCCAATCAGCGTGGCCGACGTGCGCCACGCGGTCGACCATGACGACGTCACTATGATCGCCGCGCGATGGCGCACCGAGACAGGCATTCGCGTCACGGCGTTCAGCGTCGCGAACGCCGTGCAGCAGCTGCGCGACGGCAACCTGATACTCACCGACGCCTAGGCAAAGGTCGCGACGCGATAGACGTCAGGCGACGATCTGCATCCGAATCTGCCGCTGCACGCTGCGATCGGGACGCGGGATAGCGCCGTTGGTAAAGGCCCGCTCGAACGCGGCCACGCAGGCGGGATCGAACTGTGAGCCGGCACAACGACGCAGTTCGGCCACCGCATCATCGACATGCATGCCGTCGCGATACGGACGGCCGCTGGTCATCGCGTCGAACGAGTCGGCGACGGCCGTAATGCGCGCTTCGAGCGGAATCTCGTCGCCGCGCAACGTGTCGGGCGTTCCGTGACCGTCGAATCGCTCGTGGTGTGAGCGCACGACCGCCAGCGCGTGCGGCATCTCGCGCAACAGTGGCGCCAACAGGCGCCAACCGATGACCGGATGCTCCATGACGTGGGCATATTCGATATCCGTGAGCGGACCAGCCTTGTTCAGCACCGACTCCCGCACGCCGATTTTGCCGATGTCGTGCAAGCGGCTGCCCAGTTCGAGCTCGTGGAGCAGCGACGGCGCAACATGCAATTCGCGGGCAATCGCCATGGTGTAGCGACTCACGCGAGTGGAGTGTCCCCACGTGTACGAATCCTTCACTTCGAGGGCCTCGGCCAGTGACTGCAACGCGGCCAGGAACAGCTCCTCATACTTGCGCGCCTGCAACGCCACGCGCGCCTCGAGATCCGAACGATATGCGTGGTTCTCGATCAGCAGCCGGCGCTTCTCCAGCGCCTGCACGACGCGGGCCCGCAACTCTTCGATGGCAAACGGCTTGGTGAGATAGTCGAGCGCGCCGGCGTCGAGACAGCGTACCGCCAAGTCGACATCCGACACGGCCGTCAGCATGACGACGGCGGTGTCTGGCCAGCGTGAGCGAATCGCCGTCAACAGCTGTGCGCCATCCATCCCGGGCATATGAAAGTCCGAGAGCACCAGCGGCGACGGCGTCGCGGCCTGCACGACGAGCGCGGCCGCCCCACAGTCGGCTTCAAGGCACTCGAACCCTTCGGCCTGCATCACGCGGCGGACCACCGTGCGCATCGACGTTTCGTCGTCGACGATCAGGCAACGGCGCGGCGCGCCGGCGAGCGCACTGGCGAAACGCATCAGGCCGCCGACTGTGGATCGCGCGGCAGCGTGGGCCACACGACGGCCTTGGGCTGCGATACGGTGGGACGAGGGCCGACATCACGACGGAATCCGAGCGGCACGACTCGCCGACGCTCGGCAACGGCAGTAGCTTCCGCCGCCAGTTCGCCTCGGACCACACGGAGCCCATGACGCGCATTTACGACGAAGACCTCGCTGGTGGTATGGCCACTCGCGCCATCCATGCCGGCCAGCGCCCCGACCCGGTGTCGGGCGCCATCATGACACCGCTGTACCTCACGTCCACTTACGTGCAGGAGAGCATCGGCGTCAACAAGGGTTACGAATACGCCCGCGGGAAGAATCCCACCCGCCAGGCGCTCGAACGAAACGTCGCCACGCTCGAGGGCGGCAAACACGGTTTCGCGTTCAGCAGCGGCATGGGATGCCTCGACTCGATCATGAAGCTGTTCCGCGCCGGTGATCACATCGTGTGCGGGGAGAACGTGTACGGTGGCACGTTCCGTCTGTTTGATCGAATCCTTCGTCATTTCGGCCTATCGTTCACGTACGTGGATACCGATGATCCGCAGCGGGTGGCTGATGCGATGACGCCGTCCACGCGAGCCCTTCTCGTGGAGACGCCGACCAACCCGCTCATGCGACTCACCGACCTGGCCGCCATGAGCGACATCGCCAAGCGACACCAGGCGCTACTGATCGTGGACAACACCTTCGCGACGCCGATCTTCCAGCGTCCGTTGGAACTGGGAGCCGACATCGTCTGGCATTCGACCACGAAGTACATCAACGGTCACTCTGATATGATCGGCGGCCTCGCGGTTGTACTTGAGGATGAGCTGGCCGATCGGCTTCAATTCATCCTGAATGCGGCCGGTGCCGTCCCCGGCCCGTTTGATGCCTGGCTGGCGCTGCGGGGCACGAAGACCCTCCCGCTTCGCATGAAGCAGCATGACCTCAATGGCCGCGCCGTGGCTGCCTGGCTGCTGGAGCGTCTCGGTGAAGATCGGGTCATTTACCCCGGCCTCGCGCACCATCCGCACCACGAACTCGCCAAGCGCCAGATGAGCGCCTTCGGCGGCATGATGACGCTCGACCTCAAGACGATCGACAACGCCCGCACATTCCTCGAGCGGGTGCGGGTATTCTCGCTGGCCGAGTCGCTGGGCGGCGTGGAAAGCCTCACGAACCACCCGTTCAGTATGACCCACGGGTCGGTTCCGTCCGAGATCAAGATCGCCATGGGCCTCAACGACGGCATGGTCCGCTTGTCCTGCGGGATCGAAGACGCCGAGGACTTGATCGCCGATCTCGACGGTGCCCTTGAAGGAATCTGAAAACAGCCGATCGGATGTGATCCGAATCTGACTCCCGGTGGAACTTGAGCACCCTCCCGTCGTAGGGAGGGTGTCTCCAGCCCCCTGATTATGCCCGCCACACCGCTTACGCAGATCTCGTCGGTCACTTGGGAACATCCGGCCGACCGAGCCGCCCTGCAGACGCTTCGCGCCCTCCCCGCTTTCGACGAGGTCGTGCGCAAGATCGCCAGTGTCTTCGGCGAACGCGGCGTCCGCAATCTCTTCCTCGGCGACGCCGTGCTGGTCGGCCCTACCCAGCGCCCTACACTGCATGCACTCTATCACGACGTGCTGCAGGCACTCGACTGGCCCACCGCCGGCCACCCCGTCCCCCAACTGTACGTGGCGCAGAACCCGATCGCCAATGCCGGCGCGGTCGGCTTCGATCAGCCGTTCATCGTAATCAACTCCGGCGTGCTCGAATTGCTGGAACCCGAGGAGCAGCGCTTCATTTTGGCGCAACAACTCGGCCACATCATGACGGGGCGCACCACGTATCGCACAATCGCCCTGATCGTGCTCTTCTTCGGCATGAGCGCGCTGCCGCTGCTGGCATCGATCGCCCTGCTCCCGTTTCAGCTCGCGCTGCTCGAGTGGTATCGCAAGTCGGAACTGTCGGCCGACCGCGCCGGCATGCTTGGCACCCAGGACCCGCGGGCCAGCCTGATGACGTTCCTGAAGCTGGCCGGTGGCCGTGCCTACGGTGACACGATCGACCTCGACGCGTACCTCGCGCAAGCCGCCGAATACGAAGTGGGAGGATCGGCGTGGGATAATGTGATCAAGGCGCTCAACACGGCGCTGCGCGAACACCCGTTCCACACCGTGCGCGCTGGTGAGCTCCAGCGGTGGCAGCAGTCGGGTGACTACACGCGCATCGTGGTGGGCGAGTACATCCGCCGCGGCAGCGAGGCCGAGCGCCCGCTGCGCGACGATCTGCGCGACGCGAAGGACTACTACGCCGACAAGGCGAAGGCCGCCGCCGAGACCGTCGGTGATGTGATCAACCGCGCCGCCGACGCCTTTCGCGACGCGTTCAAGACCGCAGCCAGTGCGGCGAGTATGGGAGACGACATGCCGCCGCCGGCTTCTCCGCCGCCGCCGGCTTCTCCGCCGCCACCGGCTTCTCCGCCGCCGGCTCCGGAGCCGCCAGTCGGCGTGTGATTCACTGGATGGGCTGACCAGCTCACACAGAGATGCAGAGAGCGCAAGGGACGCAGAAAATCAGACATTTTCTCTGCGTCCCCTGCGCTCTCTGCACCTCATGTGTGATCGGTTCTTTTACTGTCACACCAGGCCTCCGAGGGCACTCCTCACGTTCCCGATGGACTAGATTCCCCGCCATGAAGATCCTGCTCCTCGGCTCTGGCGGCCGTGAACACGCACTCGCAGACGCTCTCGCGCGCGAAAATACGACTATCGATATCGTGGCCGGTCCGGGAAATCCCGGCATTGGCCAGTTGGCCCGTGTGGTGTCGGTCAATGCCTCGGACCCGATCGAGGTCGCCGAGCTGGCGGAGCGTGAGCAGGTAAAGCTGGTGGTCGTCGGACCGGAAGCGCCGTTGGCCATCGGACTCGTGGATCATCTGCAGCACATCGGCGTGCCGGTGTTCGGCCCCACGATGGGCGCGGCCAAGGTCGAGACCTCGAAGGCCGACACGAAGTCGTTGATGATGGCAGCGGGCATCCCGACCGCTCGCGCCGAGACGCATAAAAAGTCGACCGATGCCAAGGATGCCGTGCGGGCGCGCTTCGGCGTGCCGGTCGTGATCAAGGCGAGCGGACTTGCCGCCGGCAAGGGCGTGATCATCTGTCACACGCTCAAGGAAGCCGACGCCGCGATTGAGCGGATCCTCGAAGACAAGGCTTTCGGTGACGCCGGCAGCGAGTGTCTCGTGGAGGCATTCATGACCGGCGAAGAGCTGTCGCTGTTCGCCGTAACCGACGGCTACAACGTGATGCCGATGCTCGGCGCCCAGGATCACAAGCGCCTGCTTGATGGCGACGAGGGCCCGAACACCGGTGGCATGGGCGCCTACACGCCCGTGTCGTTCTCCACGCCCGCGCTGATGGACGATGTCACGGAGCGCATTTTTCTGCCCACGTTGCATGCGCTGCGCAAGCGCGGCACGCCGTTCACCGGTTTGTTGTACGCCGGGCTGATGCTGACAGAAGAAGGCGTCAAGGTCGTCGAGTTCAACTGCCGTTTCGGCGATCCCGAAACGCAGGCGATCCTGCCCATGCTTGCCAGCAGTCTGCTCGACCCCATGATGACCGTTGCCCACGGTGGACGCATTGGCAACCTGTCGCCATTCACGTGGCGCGAGGGCGCGTCGGTGACGACCGTTGTGGCGTCTCAGGGCTATCCCGACGCGCCGGTCACCGGTGAGCACATCACCCTGCCGTCGTTCAGCGACGATCTGCGCGTGTATCACGCCGGCACGGCACGCGCCGAGGATGGATCGTTGCGGACGAGCGGTGGTCGGGTGTTCGCGGTCACCGCAATGGCCGAAACGTTCGGCGACGCGCAGGACGCCAGCCGTGAGGCAGCCGCCCGTATCGAGTTTGATGGCGCGATCTATCGTCGCGACATCGGATGGCGGGAAGCCGCGAGACTTGCCTGAGCTTCCCGAAACCGAAACCATCGCGCGCGATCTCGACGCGATGGTATGTGGCGCCACCGTCGTGGGTGTGGACGTGCGCAAAGCCGACGTGTTGCGCGAAGCCGACGCGGCGGGCTTCGCCGAGGTGCTGCACGGACTCACCATAGCCCACGTTTGGCGACGTGCCAAGTTGATCGTGCTCGACCTGCGCCCAACGGCTCCGCCGGCGGCGGTGGGCTCGGTCGATCCACCCGCCACGGCACCACCCTGGCGAGTGGTGGTGCAACCTCGATTCACCGGCGGGATGGTCGTTGACGATGGCTCGCTGTCGGCAGCCGACCGGGCCTACGTGGCCGTCACGCTACGGCTGCACGACGGGAGAGCCCTGCACTACCGCGACGTGCGCCGACTCGGCACGGTCGCGCTCATGTCACCCGAACGTTTCACGAAGTATTCGACCGCATTAGGTGCAGAACCTCTTGACCCACGGCTCGGCAACTCCGAATTTTCGGGACTTGTTCGGGAGTCCCGCCAAGCCATCAAAGTGTTCTTGATGGATCAGAAGCGACTCGCGGGCGTCGGTAACATCTACGCAAACGAGGCTCTGTGGCTGGCCGGGATCGATCCGTCGCGCGAAGCGCGCACCCTCTCCGAGCAGGAAAGCGCCACGCTGCGCGAGCAGCTGTGTGCGGTATTGACGGCGTCCATCGCGGCGCGCGGCACGAGCTTCCGCGACTACCGGGATGCTCGCGGTGAACGCGGATCTTTCGTCGAGCAGCTGGCAGCCTATGGCCGCGCTGGTGAACCCTGTCTCGACTGCGGCCGCCGTCTGGTCGGCACGCACGCGATCGACGGCCGCAGCACCGTCTTCTGCTCGCACTGCCAGCGGTAGCGCGCACGGTAAGTCGCGGCCCAAGCTGGCCACCCAGCTCGATCTGTCTGTCGGCTCACCCGACGCCGACGTCCAGCGACTGCGCGCCCAGGTGCGGGAGCAGGTGCGCAATGTGCCCGGCGTGTATCTCATGCGCGGCATTCACGGTGAAGTGCTGTACGTCGGGAAGAGCACGCAGGTTCGCACGCGGCTGCTCTCGTACTTCCGGCTTGCCTGGCCCGAGCACCGCCACGCACGGCTGCTGCGCGAAACATCGCGCATTGAGTGGGAGCCGCTGCCCAGCGAGTTCGCCGCGCTGCTTCGCGAAGTACGACTGATTCGTGCGCATCTCCCGAAGTACAACATCAAAGCTGCGCGCCCGCTCGATAAGTGGTGGGTGATCACGGTAGCCGGCGGTCCTGCCCCGCGCCTTCGCATTCAGCGCGCGAGTACAGCGGCGCGCGCCAAGCAGCCCGCGCAGGTGATCGGCCCGTTTGCGTCGCGCCGTCCCTTGGTCGAGGCACTGCGCGTGCTCAACGACGCGCTGGGGCTCCGGGACTGCACCGACCGCGTGCCCATGGTGTTGCACGATGCCGTCGACCTTTTCGACGACATGGTGCATCCGTCGCTCACGCGCACACCGGGCTGTCACCGTTATGAAACGCGACGCTGCCTGGGGCCGTGCGTCGGTGCGACCACGGAGTACGCATATCGCGCGCAACTCTCCCGCGCGCGCGCCGTGCTCGAAGGACGCGATGATTCACCGCATCAACAGCTCGTCCGCGAGATGTCGGCCGCCAGTGCTGCGCTCTCGTACGAGCGGGCCGGCTGGCTGCGCGATCGCCTCACGGCGCTCCAGGGACTCGATGCCCAATTGGCGCGCGTGCGCGAGGCCATCACCAAACCCAGCTTCGTGTACGCGATGCCGGGGCGCGACGGCGACGATCGGCTGTACTTGGTGCGTCACGGACGCGTGGTGGCCGAAGCGCGCTGTTCCGACGTGGAATCGGTCACGGCCTTACAAGCGCTGGAGCAGCGCGGCGCGCACGTCCCCACCGGCGCGGTCGTCGATCAGCTCGATGAACTGCTGATGATCGAATCGTGGTTTCGCACCCGGCCCAGCGATGCCGTGCTCACGGCCGACACGGTGGTCGGCGCGCTCGAAGCACTGGCGCGGCAGGCGAGAGAGCGGGCGGAGTCGTTCGCGCACGGGCAGTTGCCGAATGACTGAAGCGGAGCTTGGTGTGAGGCCGAGGCACTCACGTGAGCTTGGAGTGGCGCGTTCGAGTTTCGAGTCGTGAGTCGCCCAACGAATAACTCGAAACTCGAACTCAATACCCAGAGCTCACGTGAGTCCGTCAGCCCTCACCCAACTCGTCGTCCTCAACCACGACATCCTCCGGAATCCCCAGCGATATCAACTCAACGTCCGCTTTCCCGTTCAGGATGTACAGCTTCGCCACGCTCGGCTGCAGCTTGAAGCGCCGTGGTCCCGCGGCGCCAGGATTCACCACGATTCGCTTCGCCGCCTTGGTGATCAGCTGCTGGTGGGTGTGCCCGTATACAATCACGTCGGCGTGCATGTAGGCGCCTACCAGTCGCGGCGGGTTGACGCTGCCGATTTCATGGCCGTGCGTGACCACGATGCGCACGCCATCGATCACTTCCTCGATGCGCTCCACGAGATCCGCTCGGCCCGGCGCGTCGGTGTTCCCCCATACGGCCTGAATCGGCGCAATCGTCGCCAGCTCGATCAGCACCTCGGGCGGTCCCACGTCACCGGCGTGAAAAATGCGCGAGACGCCGTCGAGCGCCGCGAACACCTCGGGGCGCACCAGTCCGTGCGTATCGGAAATCAGGCCGATAATCGTGGCTTCCTTCATGTCTGCGTCTGATCCTGTGCGAGGTGGTCGCGTCGGCGCCGGAGTTCGGCGAGCGCGCCCTGTCCATCGGGTGTGTCGGGAAAGCGATCGGCCATGCGCCGAAGTTCCACCATGGCGCGGCCGGGATCGGCCAACACTCCAAGATACAGGTCCAGGAGTCGATGTGTAGCATACCGCTCCACGCTCCCCGGCACGCCCGCCACCCGGCGCAGTTGGTTCAGTGTCTGAACAGCACGCTGCGGGTTGTTTCCCACACCGGCATGGAATTCGGCTTCGACGCGCAACAAGGGGATATCATGGGGATACGTGGCCCGCAGTGCCGCGAACTCGGCCGCGGCCTCCTCGTACCGACCGCGCGCTACCAGCGACTCCACACGGCTGCTGATTGCCGCCGGTGCGCGCGATCCGCCAGGATTCAGAAACGCCTGAAACGCCTCAGAGGCCATCCACTGTGCCGCGACGATCGCCGCAAACAGCGCCGATACCATTGGCAGCGCCAAGACCGGCATCATCAGCCAGCGCTTATCCCCGGCGTATCCCAGGAGTCGGCCCACCAGATGACCGAACGGGAAGAAGCACAGATAGGTCAGCACAAACACGGTAGCTCTCGTCTTGACGACGTGACGGTACCTGTCTGGCTTGAGCGTGACCGGTTCGATCTTCACTTGTGGCATTCATCCCCAGGGCGTGGACTTCACAGTCAATCGCATCAGCAGCCTGCCGACGACTCGACCCACCCAAACGGTACGATGCACAGGAGCGGTGACCGGCTTGACGGCTACTCGACCTCGCGGCCCCAACGCGTCCCGAGGGTATGCTCCACGTCGAGATGATCGAGCACGCGCGCCACGATGAAATCCACGAGGTCGTCGATGCTGGCCGGCTTGTGGTAGAACCCCGGCGCCGCTGGAATGACCGTGGCACCGGCCCGCGTAACCTGCGTGAGATTTTCGAGGTGAATGAGCGAGAGTGGCGCTTCCCGTGGCACCAGGATCAGCCGACGCCGCTCCTTCAGCGCCACGTCGGCGGCGCGCTCCACGAGTGACCGTGACGAGCCATGGGCAATGGCACTCACGGTGCCCATGCTGCAGGGACACACCACCATCCCACTCGACCGTGCCGATCCAGACGCGGGAGCGGCCCCACGGTCATTGTCATCGAATACCGTGACACAGGCGTCGAAGAGCGCAGTACCAACCTGCGCTCGCAGCGTCTGCATGTCGGGGATGTCGCTTTCGGTGGAGAGCAGGCGAAATCCATGGCTTGACACGATCAGCCAGGTCGGCACTTGCAGTGTCACCAGCTGCTGCAAGAGACGCACGGCATATGGTGCGCCTGATGCGCCCGTGATCGCCAGCACCACGGGATGTCTCGCCGCCACGTACGTCATGCGACGGATCCGGAAGCGAGGAAGCGCGCACACGCGAACACCGTGAGGAATCCGAGCGAAATCATCCCGTTCATCGTGAAGAACGCCGCGTCGAGCTTGGTGAGATCATCGGCGTGCACCATGCGATGCTCCCATATCAACATGGCGGCCACGAACGCAACGCCTCCCCACAGCACCGCCTGCACCAGCGGCAGCCCGACTCCCAGCGGGTGCGTGGACACGACTACCGACAGGCACGTCACCGCAATCACGTGCAGCGAGCGCGAGAAGCGAATCGCGTTGGGCACACCGATCGCCGACGGCATGCTGTGCAACCGGTTGGCGCGATCGAAATCGGCGTCCTGCAGCGCGTACAGCATGTCGAATCCGCCGCTCCAGCACACGACCGCCCCGGCGAGCACGCACAAGAACCACCAAGGGTCGCTCCACGCGCCCGTGACCGCCAGGTAGCCGCCCACCGGCGCGATGGAAAGCCCAAGCCCCAACCAGAGGTGCGAATACCGCGTAAATCGCTTGGTGTAGCTGTAGCCCAACACCCAGAGCAATGCCACGGGCGACAACACAAAACAGAGCGTATTCAACTGCCAGGCCGCCACTGCGAACAACACGCTGGCCACGGCCACTGAGCCCTTGGCCTGGGTCAGCGACAGCGTGCCGGCCGGGAGCTCGCGCTTGGCGGTGCGCGGATTCATCGCGTCGACATCGCGATCGACGATCCGATTGAACCCCATGCCCGCAAAGCGCGCCGCGGTGAATGCCAACAGCACCCAGCCGATCATCGCGAGCGTGACCGGCGCCACGACGCTCGCGCACAACACGCCTACCAACGCGAACGGCATGGCGAACACGGTGTGCGGCAGTTTCACGAAGTTCGCCAGTCGCACGAGTAGCGACTCGCCCGTTATCAGCTGACCGTCGCGGGCTCCGTTCGGCGGCAAGACGCTGTTCATGGTTTGCCCAGTGGTGGGAGACCGAGCTTCGACCACTTCGCGTCGACGGCGCGCTGGGTAGCCTCATCCATGCTGATCACCTTGGGCCACGCGCGCGTGAAGCCTTCTTCCGGCCACTTCCGCGTGGCGTCGATACCCATCTTGCTCCCATACGTGAAGGCGCGGCTGGCATGATCGAGCACATCGACCGGCCCCATGGTGAATCGCACGTCGCGCTGCGGATCCATGTTGTTCAGTGCCACCCACCACGCCTCGACCGGGTTGCGCACGTTCACTTCTTTGTCCACCACCACCAACACCTTGGCGAGCGACATCAACCCCTGCCCCCACAAGGCATGCATTACCTTGTCGGCGTGTCCTGGATATTTCTTGTCGATGCTCACGAACACGAGATTATGAAAGCCACCCTCGGCCGGCATGTGGTAATCCACGATCTCCGGTGTGGTGAGTTTGAGCAACGGCAGGAAGATGCGCTCGGTGGCGTGACCGAGATAAAAATCTTCCATGGGGGGACGGCCCACGATGGTGGTGGAGTACACCGCGTTCTTGCGCATCGTGATCGCCGTGACATGGACCTTTGGATACAGGTCGGCTTCAGAATAGAAGCCCGTGTGGTCGCCGAACGGGCCTTCCACGACCAGTGCTTCTGCCGGGTCGATGTACCCCTCGATCACGAACTCGGCGTCGGCCGGCACTTCGAGATCACACGATACGGCCTTCGTGAGCTTCACCGGATCGCGACGAAGGAATCCGGCGAAGAGGAACTCGTCAATGTTCGGCGGGAGGGGGGCGCTAGCGGAAAACATGCTCGCGGGATCGGCGCCGACGACGATGCACACTGGCATCTTCTCGCCGCGTTCGACCATTTGCCGCAGGTGTTCAGCGCCCGTCTTGTGACGCTGCCAGTGCATCGCGACCGACGTCTTATCGAGTTGCTGCACGCGATACATGCCGACGTTCCGAATGCCCCGCACCGGATCCTTGCTGATGACGGCGGTCATCGTCACGAACGGGCCGCCGTCTTCCGGCCAACAGTGCAGCACGGGAATCTTGTCGAGATCGATCTCGTCACCCTGCCACACGATATCCTGACACGACGGCGAACCACTCTTGGTGCGCGGCGGAAATTTCGACAGCTCCAGCAGGCGCGGCAGCAACGAGAGCTTGCCGAGAAAGCCGTCCGGCACTTTGAGGTCCATGAGCGCCGTGATGCGATCGCCGATGGCGTCGAGATTGTCCACGCCGAGTGCCATCGCCATGCGTCGCATGGAGCCGAACAGATTGATGGCCACCGGATACTGCGAGCGCGTGCCGTCGCGCAGGATCGGATGCTCGAACAGCAGCGCCTTGCCACCGCCCGGCATTTTGGAGACGCGGTCGGCGATCTCAGTGATCTCGAGATACACCTTCACCGGTTCGGTGATGCGATGCAGTTCGCCGGCGCGGTCGATGGCGGCAAGAAAGTCGGAAAGCGTATCGAGGGACATCAGTGTGCAACCGGTCGGGACGTCATGTCGTTCCTCACGCCGTGCCGACGTGAATCGCCGCGACGCCGAGGGTGAGTCGCTCCCACGTGACCGTGGTGAAGCCAGCGCGGCGCAGGTGGTCAGCGAGCGTCGCTTCGGTGGGGAAATGCGAAACGGACATCGGCAGATATGTGTACGCACTGCGATGGCCGCTCACCAGTCGCCCCACGAAAGGCAGGACGTGATGGAAGTACAGGTGATAGCCGCTACGCACGATCGCCGACGGCGGCGTGGAGAATTCGAGAATCACGAAACGGGCGCCCGGCTTGAGCACGCGATGCACTTCGCACAGCCCGGCATCGAGATCAGCCACATTGCGGATGCCGAAGGCCACGATGGCGCCGTCGAGCGAGGCGGTGGAAAATGGCAGCGCCAGCGCGTCGGCCCCAACGGGGGCCAGCAGGTCACGTGAGGCCTTCCCGTTTCCGAAGCGCAGCATGGGCACAGCGAAGTCGGCGCCGACCACGAAGCCGGTGAACCCCGGCTGTCGCACCAGCGCGGCGCCGACGTCGAGCGTACCAGCACAGAGATCAAGGTAGCTTCCAGCCGGTCGCTGGGACCACTGGAGCGAGCGCAGGGCCTTCTGCCGCCAGCCCTTATCGATATTCATCGACAGCACGTGATTGAGCAGGTCATAGCGCGGCGCGATGTCCGAAAACATCTGCTGCACGTACTCGCGCTTCCCTTCCCCACGGGCGGCCTGTTCGGCCCGGCCGGTGGATTGCGAGCGTTCGGGGGCCGTGTTTGGAGGCGTTACGACTGGCATTTGCGAAACATCGATAGGCGGGGGAGTGCGAGCAAGCGCACGCCCATGCTAGGTTATGCGATCCGATGCAGACTCTCGACGAGCTGGGAACACTCCCCGATGCCGATGTCGTTCGCCTAGCGCAGCAGGGCCGTGAGCTCGCGTTCCGCGAACTGGTGCGCCGCTATGAACGGCCGGTGTTTTCGCTTGTCTTCCGCATGGTCCGCGACCGGGAGATGGCCGAAGACCTCGCGCAGGATGCGTTCGTGAAGGTGCTGAACCACATCGACAAGTACAGCCCCGAATTCAAGTTCTCGAGCTGGCTGTTCAAGATCGCGAACAACGTGGCGATTGATCACCTGCGGCGACGGCGCCTGAATACGATCAGCATGGACGGCTCCCCGCACGCCGCTTCGGCCAGCGAGGTCGAGGCCACAACCCTCAACCTGGAAGCCGATCAGGAGAGTGCCCTCGACGAACTCGAGGCGAAGGAGCTGGGCTCGGCCATCGAACGCGCTATCGCCACGCTGCGCCCCGAGTATCGGGCATGCATCATGCTCCGTCATGTGGAAGGCCGCTCATACGAGGAAATTGCGGCAACGCTCGACCTGCCGTTGGGCACGGTCAAGACCTACATCCATCGGGCCCGTCACGAGCTCCGAAAGGCACTTGAGGGGCTTCGTGACTGATGATCCGATTCGTGAAGCGATCTTCGTAAAGATTGCTGAAACCCTGTGAAACCTGATGGCGGGCAGGCGCGTACTTTCCCGTGGAGGCCACCGATGCATGATAGACACCTGAGATCAGACGAAATCGAGCTCCTGCTGGATGGAGAGGAAGGATTTGGCGTCGCTCCCCTGAGAGCGCACGTCAAATCGTGCGTTCCGTGCCGCCAGGAACTGGACAGTGCCCGGGAGCTCATGGTGGCCCTCGACGCACTCCCTGACTTTGCGCCGTCCGTGAACTTTTCCGATCGGGTCATGCTGCAGGTGCAGGTGTTCGAGCCATGGCACGCCGCGGCCACGCGCACCGTCGGCCAACTCGTCCCCGCCACGCGACCGGCCCGTATTGCGGCCGGTTTCGGCGCCGCCATCACGGCCGGACTGGCCACCGCCGGAACCACGTGGGTGGTTGCTCGCGCCGACATGGCGTTCATTCTGACGCAGCTTGGCGCCGAAGGGGTGCGTGACCAGATCGTCGCCGCCTCCAGCGACCTGGCGTCCACGGTGCTCGGTCAGCCGGGCATCGCGGTGATGCAGCATGGATCGCCCGAGCTGGCGGCCATCGCCGCCGGCGGATTTGTCGCAATCGTGGGGATGGGAGTGGTCGGCCTTCGCGCCCTCGCGACCGCCTCGCATCGCGCCCGGTAAGGTCATGACATGCTGACGGCGACCACCAATCTGCTCGCGGTGGCCGGTGTGTTCGGCATCGGCCTGATCATCGGCCTGATGGTGCTCATGACCGCCGAGGAGGCACTCACCGCTGTCGCCAAGACTGCCGCGCGCGACATCTCCGGGAGCTTCTGGGTGGGTCTACTCTGGCAGCTGCTGGCAGTACCTCTCCTCGTGGTGATGGTAGTGGCGTGCGCCATCACCATCATTGGCATTCTGGCAATTCCCATTGCCGCCCTGGCTTGGGCGCTCGCCTACGCCGGCGCCTTCACGTTGGGCATTCTGGCGGTGGCCCTTGTGATCGGTCGGGCGCTGGCCGGGCGCGGCGCAAACAGCAGCGAGCGTGGCGCGGCGTTACGCGGACTCACCGTGGGTCTGGCTACGCTCAGTCTGATCTGGTTCGGCGCCGCCATCGCCGCGAAGGTGCCAGTGGCCGGTGCCATCGCCCGGCTCATTGCGGTTGCCTTCACGTGGGTAGTGGCCACGGTAGGGCTTGGGGCGGTGGTAAAGTCCCGCCTCGGGGTGGCGCAGCTCTCCGTTCGCTTGAGCGGCTCGCGCTTCGGTGCGTCGGGCTTTGCCTCGCGTTGGGGCGCGGCGTCTACCACCACGACGACCGAAGTCGCAGCACCGGGCTGGCAGACGCCCACGCCGGTACAGGGTGTGGTGGCGGCTCGGCGGCCGGTGAGCACCGAGAGCGGGACGGGGAACGGCGCCGAGCTGTAGGCAGCGCAATCATGAGCGTTCGATGGGCTATTGTTCGGCATGGTTGAACTCTCGGACGTCGCCACCCGGCTGGACCTGACGACGACATGGGTGGGCATTGCCGCCCTCGTCGCTTTCATACTGGCTTACGCGGTGGTGATCGGCGAAGAGTATCTGCACATCCGCAAGTCGATGCCGGTCCTGATCGCCGCCGGTGTTATCTGGGCGTTGATCGGATGGCGCTACGCCCATATCGCCGACGCGGCGACCGACCCGCAAACCAAGCTCGCACTCGCCCAGTTTGCCGAAGTGATGGTTCGGCACAACCTGTTGGAGTATGCCGAGCTGTTTTTGTTTTTGTTGGCGGCCATGACGTTCATCAATTCAATGGAAGAGCGGGGCGTGTTCGACGCGCTCCGCGGATGGATGGTGACTCGCGGCTTCAGCTTGCGGAGCCTCTTCTGGGTCACCGGCGGGCTCGCGTTCTGCATCTCGCCCGTCGCCGACAATCTCACCACCGCGTTGCTGATGGGCACCGTGGTGTTGAGCGTTGGAGTGGGAAATCCGCGATTCGTGTTGGTGTCGCTGATCAACATCGTAGTAGCCGCGAATGCCGGCGGGGCCTTTTCTCCGTTCGGCGACATTACGACCCTGATGGTGTGGCAGAAGGGACTCATTCCCTTCTCTGGGTTCTTCGCGCTGTTCTTACCTTCGCTGGTAAACTGGCTGGTCCCGGCGGCCATCATGAGTACGGCCGTGGGAGTCGGCCGTCCGGCGCCGATCACCGAACAGCTGCGGCTACAGCCCGGTGCGTTCGTGATCGTCGGGCTGTTCCTGCTCACGATTGCGGCCACTGTGAGCGTGCATCAATTCCTGCACTTGCCGCCGGTGCTCGGTATGATGACCGGTCTTGGTGTGCTCAAACTGTATGGCTGGACGCTGCAGCGTTCCGCGCTCCGGTTGGCGGCACACAAGTCGTCGCAGCGGGAATCGACACATCGTGTTGCGCTACAGAGCGTGGACTCAGACAACCCCTTCGAGGTGGTGTCGCACGCGGGCGCCGATCGTGAGCCGTTCGACGTGTTCAAGCATCTCGAGCGGGCGGAGTGGGACACGCTGATGTTCTTCTACGGCGTGATACTCTGCGTCGGCGGACTCGGTGCGATCGGCTATCTCGAGGCCATATCGAATCTGGCGTACGGTGGCTTTGGTGCCACCAAGGCGAACGTCGCCATTGGCGTACTGTCCGCGCTTATCGACAACATCCCGGTCATGTTTGCCGTGCTCTCCATGCAACCGCCCATGGACGCGGGACAGTGGCTCTTGGTGACGCTCACCGCCGGCGTGGGCGGCTCGCTGCTGTCGATCGGGAGTGCGGCCGGCGTGGCGCTGATGGGACAGGCTCGCGGTACGTACACGTTTGTCGCGCACTTGAAATGGAGCTGGGCGATCGCCCTTGGCTACATCGCGAGTGTCTGGGTGCATTTCCTGGTGAACGGCGCGCTGTTTACCGGCGTCGCCGTTCAATAGGCCAACGCAACGGGTTCTCGTAGCGCAGTCCGCGAAAGCGCGTCAAGGCACCATCGGCGCTGTGGAGCGTGGCACCGCGCGCGATGCAGAGTGCCGCGCGATGCGCGACGGTGGTGAGGTTGCCGCCGCGGCCAGCGTCACGCAGCAATGCGCGCAGAATCGGCCACTGCCGTGCTCCCGGTTCTCCGACGCTGGTGACGCGACGTGCGAGCCACTCATCGACAAGTGCGGTCGCGCGGTCGAGGCGCATGGGTGATGCGGTCACGCGCGGATTCGTACCCACGCGAATGAAACCGGTGAGCACCGTCCACGATAATCCGACCGCTTCATCGACGCTGAGCCGTGCATCGCGCCACGCGCGCGTCGCGTCGCGCTGTGCTGTGCTGTGCTGTGCTGTGCTGCGCTGTGCTGTGCTGTGCTTTGCACTTTCCGCACGCACCGCGTAATCCAGCGGGGTGACGTCGGGAACAATCACGCGTGAGCGACCCTCCGCCATCGACCGGACAATCTCTTCATCCTCGAGGTCGTCTGCGAGCGAGCCTTCACCAGGTCAATGCCCTCGCGTACCTGCCCCATCGAGATTGACGGCATTCGATACGCCGTTTCAATTGCAACGCGAGGCATCTTGAGCCCACGCAGAAGCCCGAAGTGCGGCCGCGCCTTAGACGACACTCCTCCCCGGTGCGCCGTATCGCGCAGGCGCCGCTTCGCGCAGGCGCCGCTTCGCGCAGGCGCCCCTTCGCGCAGGCGCCCCTTCGCGCAGGCGCTGGAGCAGCGCATCGTCTAAGTCGATGGTCGTACGCCTACGATGATGCAACGGCCTCATGCTGATGATGTCAACGCCTCACCGCCCCCAGTTCCACGGCCTGACCGCGAGACAGTCGCAGTCGTGCCGCCGCATGACCGTCTCGTACGGCGATCTCCACGAAGCCGCTTGACCCCACGAGTGCCACCAACTCACCGGGGGCCGCCTCGCCATACGTGCGCACGAAGCGCAGCTGTTGGCCACCCACCTGCACGCCAACTCCGTCGCGGGCCATAAGATTCGTCATCGCGTTGCCGAAGCGATCGATGGTCAGGATCTCGCCGTGCAAGGTGCCATCGGGTGTGCGGCGTGGTTGTGGCGTGCGCAACCGCACGGGGTCAGCGAACGGTTCGCCGAGCACTGCCATTGAGGCATCGCGTGCTAACTGCGCGGCGGCGGGCGCAAACACATCGCGCGCATGAAACGTGGGCGACGCCTGCGCCTCGACGGTGAGCGAGACTACGCGGGCATCGAGCGCGAACAGGGCGGGCGACAGCACGCCATTGTCGGGCCCCACCAAGAATCGTCCCTCACTGCACACCGCAATCGCCTCGCGCGATGTCCCGACACCGGGATCGACGACCACGAGGTGCACGGTGCCGACGGGAAAGCGACGCCAGTACCGCGCGACGGTGAGCCGCGCGAACGCGACATCCTGCGCCGGCACGTCGTGTGTGAGATCGAGTATGGGCACGCCGGGCGCGAGCGTGGTGAGGACACCCTTCATTTCGGCAACGTAGCCGTCGGCGGTGCCGAAGTCGGTGAGCAGCGTGATGGCGGGAGCGATCATGCCGTAACGTGCGTTACACCCGCACGCGCCGCCACCGTCCACTGCCCCACAGCACCGCCATCAACAAGCCGCGGGCCGCGGCGGTCAGCGCCAGCGTCCACCACAGGCCGCTGGTGCCCCACTGCGCCGCGGCCCACGCACCGATCGGTAGCCGCAACACCGTGATCGTGCTTGAGCCAATCATCGGCCACAGCGTCCACCCCGCCCCGCCCATCGCGCTTTCCAACACGACCTCGGCGCCCAGAAATAGCTGCGAGAACGCCGCGATGCGCAGATAGCGCGCCGCCTCCGCGATCACGGCGGCGTCGGTAGAAAAGATCGACGCAAACTCTTCGGCCAAGAAGAACGAGGCGCCCGCCATGAACGCACCGACGACGCTCACGATGCCGGTGGCGGTCCAGCCGGCGCGCGACGCGCGATCGGGATCGTCGGCGCCCATGCTCTGACCCACGATGGCGGCGACGGCGGCACCCATACCCACCGACACCACGTACACTACACTCTCAATACGAAATCCCAGACCGAGTGCGGCCAGCGCCGGTGTTCCAAACTGCGTGGTGATCCGCGTAAGCAGCACGTAGATCGCGCTGAATGCGACACCGGTGAGCGCCGCCGGCGCGCCGACGCGCGCGATGCTCGCGATCACGTCCCATCGCGGTGCCGCCCATCGCAGCATGCCGCGGCGTTGCAAAATGATCACACCGGCAATGCAACCCAGTCCACGCGGCACCAACGTCGCGAGCGCCGCACCGCGAATGCCGAAGGCTGGCACGGGACCGACACCGCGAATAAGAATCGGGTCGAGTACCAGTCCGAGTATGATGGTGACGGCGAGAATATAGAGCGGTGTTCGCGTATCTCCTTTGGCGCGGAACGCGGCATCGACGGCGAAGAAGCCGAAGATGAGCGGCATGCCGAGCAGGTACGTGCCGAGGTAGTCACGACCGATCGCACTGACGTCGGCGCCAGTGTTCATCACGGCGAACAGCCAGTGGAGCAGGAACGGCGTGGCCAGTGCGATCGCACCGCCCAGCAGGAGCGCGAGTACGAACCCCTCGCTGACCGTGCGCGCCGCCTCGGAGGGGCGACGTTCGCCGTGACGACGCGCCGCGATGGCATCGAGGCCGATGCTAACCATCTCGCCAATGGAGATCACGAGCCAGATCCAGAAGATCGAGCTGGTGGCGGCAGCGAGGGCATCGGGGCCGAGCGTCCGTCCGATCCAGTACGTGTCCACGTTGTGAAACGTGGTCATGAGCAGGTTCGCGACGACGGCCGGCAGCGCCACACGGCGAATCGTGAGGGCTAGCGGCTCCCCGACGAGTGCGCCGCGCGGGGCGTCGGCTTCAGGCGCCGTAGATGCTGACAAGGCGCTCCACGACACGGTGCGCAATGGCGTCCAATTCCTTCGCCGCGCGCGACGAGGGCTCGGCGTCGATAATCGGGCGACCGGTGTCGCCGCCTTCCTGAATGCGCGGATCGAGTGGCACCTGCCCGATCAGCGGCAGATTGCACTGTTCGGCCAACCGCGCGCCACCGCCAGTGCCGAAGACGGCGATTGGTTTGCCGGTTTCGGGATTCTCGAAGTACGACATGTTTTCCACGATGCCGAGCACGGGCACGGCAGTGCGCTCGAACATCTTCACGCCGCGGAGCGCGTCGCCGACGGACACCTGCTGCGGCGTGGTCACGATCACGGCGCCGTGCACCTGCGTCGCCTGCACCAGCGAGAGCTGCGCGTCACCGGTGCCGGGCGGCATGTCGACCAGGAAATAGTCGAGCTGTCCCCACGCCACGTCTTTCAGGAACTGGGTGAGGATCTTCATCACGATCGGGCCTCGCCAGATTGCCGGCTGCTCCTTCTCGATCAGGAAGCCGATGGACATGATCTTGATGCCGTAGGCCTCGAGTGGGATGATTTTCTCATCAACCACGGCGGGCGCCGCATCAACGCCGAGCATGAGCGGCAGATTGGGACCATAGATGTCGGCGTCCATGATGCCGACGCGCTTGCCCATCTTGGCGAGGGCCACGGCGATGTTCACGGCCACGGTGCTCTTGCCGACGCCGCCCTTGCCCGACGACACGGCGATGATGCGACCGAGTTGCGGGTAGGCGACGGGCTCGGGGACCTTGGGCGGCGCCTTGGGGGCGGCGTCCATGACGGGGAGGGCGCGTCCCATCCCGCCGGTGGCAACGCCTCTGGCGGGCGCTGGCGGCTGAGTCATTGGCGAAGGCGCTGCCGTCGGCGCGCGACGCGCCGGCGTGGGTTCGGTCTGCGCAGGATCGCGCACATCAACACGGACATCGGTGACGCCCGGGAGCGCCTCGATGGCCTGGCGGACGTCGCGCACGAGGGTGGCGTCGTCTTCAGCGGCCAGCAGGAACGTGAGGCGGACCTTGCCGTCGACCGTGGTGGCGATATCCCGCACCATGTCGGCGGCCATGACATCGGCGCCGGTACGGGGGTTGCGGACCGCGGCGAGGGCGCCGGTGATCCGCTCCATGAGAGGCTGCATTGGAGAGTCGGGTTGTCGGGATGACTACATCCCGAAAACTAGGCGTAGTGGCAGGGCGCTCCAAGCGGGGAATGACGTTCCGGCGGTGGAATGACCATGGCGGCCGCAATTGGATGACAGTGTGCTGACGCAAGGGTGATATGGTAGCTCCGTCGCGCGGATCCGGGCCGCGTCGACCGGTGCGACGCACTCCGCGGCGCGCCACTTCACGGATAGATCCCGAGGTATGTCATGATGCTGACCATTCCCCGCGCCGCGTTCGGCGTGTTTGCGTTGCTGTTCACGGTGGCCACGGTCGATGTGTCGCGCGCGATGGCGCAGACGACGTTGACGCCGACCGCTTGTGGCGTAGGCGCAATTGCGGCCTGCGGCACCGAAGAGATCAAGAAGTGTGAGACGACGTTCAGCTTCAACTTCAACGTCTTGCTGCAGAGCGGCGGTGTCACGTGGTCGACTACCAACTGCACCAGTGCGGGCTACAAGACCTTGTACAAGGATATGCGGACGATTTCGACGAGCACGGATGGCACGAGCAACAGTTGCGGCGGCAGCACGGGTACCGGATTGTCCGGAATGCGTGGATCAGGTGATGAAGAGGAGACGTTTGAACTCTGCGAGATGTGATGTCTCGCGCCCCGAGCCTCTGGCATTGGGTGCTCGCGGGGGCTGTCCTATCGCTCGCCGGCGTCGGCTTCGACGCCGTGCGGGTGGTACCCACGCGCACGCTGCGCACCGCCATGCGCCCGTTCCTCCATGTATCGTCGACGCGCCCGAACAGCCCGACCGTCCTGCACGCCGCTGTCCTGCTACAGCTCAGCGACTGTTCCGGCAATCTTCGCATGCTGCACGTGCTGCACCGCGGCCGATCGCGGGAGCAGATTCACCTAGCCGTGATCTGGTATGTCGGTCCAACCGACGACTCCTTGGCCATTCGGTCCGAGCTCCCGGCCTGGACGTCACCGATTCCGCTGCGTCCGGCACCGGCGGTGGTCGTACGTCAATTCGCCGAGCTGGGTCATACCACGACGCCGGCGCTTCTCGTGCTCGATCAAGAGGGGCGGGTGCGTTTCACGACGCAGAGCCCGCGTTCGTCGCGCGAGGTCGCCGGCCTGCGTCGCATTGTTGAAGGGCTCACCTGGATAGAGGAACTGTAAATGCGCCACGTTTATCGAGTATCCAAGATCGCCCGGCGCGCCAGCAGCGTGCTGGGCGTGGTCGCGGGACTGTTTCCGCATGCCGTTTCTCTTGAGGCCCAGACGAAACCTGCGGTGCGTCAATTTCATGCGGACTCGTTCTATATCCGCGAATGGATTCGTGGCGGCGCAAAAGAGCCAGACCTGTTCGTCGAACCGCGCGAGATCGCCGTCACACGGAACGCGGTGATCGTACTCGATGCCGGTACGCGAGAAGTGCATGCGCTCGATCTCAGGGACGGATCGAAGCGATTTCTGCTCAAGGCGAGTGGCGAGGGTCCGGGTGAGTTCAAGCGTCCCACGCACATCGCCACCACGACGCTCTTGGTCGGAGTGCTCGATCAGGCAACGAGTCGGATCACCGTCTACTCTGACTCCGGGCGGTTTCTCTGGACCACGCACGTGCCCGATGGGCCGAGCGTCGAGGCGATGTGCCTGCTGCCGCGCGGCCTGCTGCGCGTGAAGTATGTCGGGGCAATGAGCGCCTTGGCCACGATTGATAGCACGGGTCGCATGCTCTCGCGAAGCTCACTACCGGTTACCTCGGAGCTGCAGAAGGCTCCCACCTTCGCGAACTCCGCCTTCCTCGCCGATGGCTGTGCAGACGGAGTGATGACCCTCGCGCCGAGCTTTGGGAGATCGTGGTACCGCGTCGCGCTGAACGGTGCGACGCGGCGATTCGCCTATGTCGAGGGCGGGCGTGATGCGGTGATCACGCGGAAGAAACGGACCGTGGATCGGACACGAGCGGAGACATCTGACCAGCTCACTCAGACGACCGACGTAAGCGCCATCACACGCGGTGCCATGCAGCGCGGTGACACAATTCTCATCGAGGCTGGCGCGACGCAGCGATTACCATACGAGCTCGTTGACTACTACGGAGCCAGGAACGGCGCGTATCTCTACTCGAGGCACCTGCCGTTCACACCCTCCGCCCTCGCAATCACATCGGACGGACGGCTCATTGCCGCATTCATCGGCCACGAAACGTCATCTGTTGTCCAACTCTCCACCACCACGCTCTCACCCCGCGAGATCGCCAAACAAAAACCGCGCAAATAGCCCGCAGTCTGTAGAGCCGGTGGCCCGCCGTTGGCCTACGCCGTTGGCCTACGCCGTTGGCCTACGCCGCTGGCCTACGCCGCTGGCCTACGCCGCTGGCCTACGCCATCGTTTCTCCACCCGTCAGATACGCGCGCGCATCAGCGACAACCTGGCCCTGCACCTCCGCCAAATTACCCGTGAGCAACGCCCCCGACGCCTTCGCATGTCCGCCACCGCCGTACCGGCGCGCGAACTGCTGCACGTCGACCGAACCGGTGCTGCGGAACGACACCTTCACTTTGCCGTGCCCCAGGTCGCGAAAAAACATCGCCATGCGAGTGCCCGTGATCGATCGCGGGTGCTCCACGATCCCGTCGAGCTCTTCACTGGTAATATCGAACCGCTCCATCGCACCTGCGGCCACCGAGATGTACGACAAGCCGATTTCAGGGTCCGAATGCAGCGTCGCCAACGCCTCGCGCAGCAGATGCAGACGGCCCACGCTCACCTGCGCATAGATGCGCCGGTACATCTCCTCGGGATTGACACCGGCCGCCAGCAAGGCGGCGGCAATGGCGTGTGCCCGCGGCGAGGTGTTGCTGAAGCGGAAGCTGCCCGTGTCGGTCAGAATCGCCGCGTACAGTGACTGCGCCACCGCCGGGGTCACGTCGAGTCCCAGGGTCACGGCGATGTCGAACACCAACTCGCCGGTGGCGCAGGCGGCGGTGTCGGCCACCGCGATGTGGCCCACCGGTTCGTCGCCGGCCACGTGATGATCGACCACCGAAATCGGCACCGACAGCGATCGCACGGTGTCGGCCAGCTGTCCGAGCCGGCGGATGTCGTTGATGTCGAGCACGATTAGCGCATCGATGCCGTCGAGGGCGGCCGCCCCGCGCGCGCTGGCCTCCTCGATGTCATCCCCAAGAAGAAAGTTGAACATCGCCGGCCACGGCGTGGGATTCACGATGCGTGCATGAATCCCCCGCTGCGCCAGCAGGCGTGCCAACGCCGTCTCCGAACCACACCCGTCGCCATCCGAGTTGATGTGCGTCGAGAGCGCCACGGTCATACCGGGGCGCAACGTCGCGAACCATGTCTCGATCGCGTCGCGACGTGTCGTCGACGCCGTCAGCACGCCATCACTCATTTGGCGCCGCTAGCTTTGTCCTGCTTGCCGATCTTCGAGTTGCCCATGCCGTACACGAAGTAGATGGTCATACCGATCGCGGTCCACACACCGAGCAGCGTCCAGGTGAGCTTGGGCAATTGGTACATCATATACAGGGTCGCCCCCGCACCCATGATCGGCACGAACGGCACCCACGGCGTGCGGAACGGACGATCGAGTTCCGGCGAACGCTTGCGCAGCACAAGGATGCCGATGCAGACCGTGGCAAACGCCGCCAGGGTACCACCCGACACGAGCTCCCCGAGGAGGCCGAGGGGAAAGAAGCCAGCAATGATGATCGCAATGATTCCCACAATCCAGGTGGACGCGGCCGGCGTCTGGTACTTGGGATGCACCTTGGCAAAGATCTTCGGCAGCAGTCCGTCACGCGACATCGTGTAGAAGATGCGCGGCTGGCCCATGAGCATCACCAACACAACCGATGACAAACCGGCAACGGCGCCGATGTTGACGAGGTATTCGAGCCACTTCAGCTGCGGAACCGCCTCCAGCGCGGCCGATACCGGGTGTGCCACACCAAGCGCCTGGTACGGGGCAAGACCGGTCATGACCAGCGACATCAGGATGTACAGCACCGTACAAATAAGCAGCGACGCGAGCATGCCGATCGGCAGGTCACGCTGGGGATTCTTCGCTTCCTGCGCGGCGGTGGACACCGCATCGAAGCCGATGTACGAGAAGAACACGATCGGCGCGGCGCGCAATACGCCGGATACTCCGTACTTCGTGCTACCGTCTGCATTCGTCACCATGTCAGGGATGAACGGGTGCCAGTTGTCGGTATTCACGTACATGAAGCCGAAGCCGATCACCAATAACACGATCGTCATCTTGATCGCGACGACGACGTTGTTGAACGTGGCCGATTCCTGTACGCCACGCACCAGCAACATGGTCAGCGCCAGGATAAGCAGAATTGCCGGAAGATTGATCAATCCGTTCACGACCTCACCGCCCGCGGCCGAACAGGCGTCGCGGGTCGCAAACGCAATCTTGGTCGCCGCATCGGCCAGCGTGCCCCCCGTGCTCGTATCCACGCACGTGAAGGCGCGAACCACTTGATGCCCGTTTTCAACGGTCAACGGAGCGGAGGCGAACGCCGCTGGCACATGAATACCGACCGCGCTCAGCATCGCGCCAAAGTACCCCGACCAGCCGACCGCCACCGTGGCCGCGGCGAACAGGTACTCGAGCACCAGATTCCAACCGATAAACCACGCCACGCCTTCGCCCATGGTGGCGTAGCTGTACGTGTAGGCCGAGCCGGCGATCGGAATCATCGACGCGAACTCGGCGTAGCAGAGTCCCGCGAACAGGCAGGCGAGGCCGGCCAAAACGAAGGACAACGACACGCCAGGTCCGGCGAAATTGGCGGCCGCGGTGCCCGTGAGCACGAAGATGCCGGCGCCGATGATGGCACCGATGCCGAGCATGGTCAGGTTGAGCGCGCCAAGTGTTCGCTTGAGGCCGCCCTCGGAACTCGCAGCCTCGGCGCGGAGTGCCGTGACTGACTTCTTGGACCAGATTCCCATTAGTCGGGGGGTTGGGACAGGGGATGGTGGGACACGGACATCCATGTCGGATATCCGCGCAGGGTGAGACCCCGGAACACAGGCCGAGGGTTAGAGCGAGTAGTTCGGCGCTTCGCGGGTAATGGTAACGTCGTGCGGGTGCGATTCTCGCAACCCAGCCGTCGTGATACGCACGAACTCCGCATCGGTGCGCAGCTGCTCGATGGTTCCGCAGCCAACATATCCCATTCCGCTGCGCAGGCCGCCGATCATCTGAAAGATCACATCGCCCACCGCGCCCTTGTAAGGTACGCGTCCCTCGATGCCCTCCGGCACCAGCTTTTTGGGCGACATCTCCCCGTCCTGGAAGTAGCGGTCGGCCGATCCGTCCTGCATTGCCGACAGTGAACCCATGCCACGGATCATCTTGAAGCGGCGGCCTTCCAGGAGGAAGGACTCACCCGGGCTCTCTTCAGTACCGGCCAGCATGGAGCCCATCATGACACTCGAGGCTCCGGCGGCCAGCGCCTTCACGATGTCGCCCGAGTACTTCACGCCGCCGTCGGCGATCACGGGCACATCCCCGGCGCCTTCGACGGCGTCCATCACGGCCGTCAGCTGCGGGACGCCGACACCAGTCACGACGCGCGTGGTACAAATCGAGCCCGGTCCGACGCCAACCTTCACCGCATCCACGCCGCGCTCCACCAGCGCCGCCGCGCCCGCCCGCGTGGCGACATTGCCGGCCACCAACTGCACGTCGGGGAACGCTTCGCGCACCTTCGCGGTGGCCTGCAATACGCCGTCGCTGTGCCCGTGCGCCGTATCGATGATCAGCACATCGACCCCGGCCTGAATCAGCGCGCGGGCGCGATCGAGATAATCACCGCCAGCCCCAAGCGCCGCGGCCACGCGCAGCCGGCCGTGAATGTCTTTGTTGGCGTCGGGATACTGGCGACGCTTATGGATGTCCTTCACCGTGATCAGGCCCTTGAGCACGCCGTGCTCATCGACCACGGGCAGCTTCTCAATGCGATGCTTGCCGAGGATGCGCTCCGCTTCGTCGAGTGTGGTGCCGACGGGGGCGATCACGAGGTCTTCCGACGTCATCACATCGCGGAGCGGGCGATCGAGATCGCGCTCGAACTGCAGGTCGCGATTGGTGAGGATGCCGACCAACAAGCCGCTGGCGTCGACGATCGGTACACCCGAAATCTTGAAGCGCATCATCAGCGACACCGCTTCGCGGAGCGAGGCCGTGGGCGACAGCGTAATCGGGTTCAGAATCATGCCGCTTTCGCTGCGCTTTACGCGATCCACTTCGGCCGCTTGCCGGTCGATCGACATGTTCTTGTGCAGCACGCCGATGGCGCCGAATCGCGCCATCGCGATCGCCATCTCGCTTTCGGTGACGGTATCCATCGCCGCCGACGCAAGGGGCACGTTCAACGTGATACCGCGGGTGAAGCGCGAGACGATGCTGACTTCCCGCGGATGCGTCAAGGAATGACGCGGGGCGAGAAGCACATCGTCGAACGTCAGCGCGAGATCGTCGCGCACGCGTGCATGCGACCGCGCGCCGTTGTTCGCACTGCTGGTCTCGGAACGCGAAAGCCCGCTCGCCGACAGGGCGTCGGCGGCGGGCTGTTGCTGCGTCGTGCGGAGGTCTGTCGTCGAGGGTGCCATCATGAAGAGTAGACGGCCCCCGCGGCGCTGTCCAGCGGTCAGCGTCCGGCCATTTTCCGAAGTCGTCGACGCAGCCGCGCCGGCAGGAAGAATCCAGCAGCGCTGGCGAGGCGCGCGAGGTTTACGTCTTCCAGTTCGTCCGGGTCGCCGCGCCAGTGATCCATCAGCACGCTGCGCCCCGCATTGGCGACCAGGCGCTGCAAAGCCGTCATCAGCAGAAACAAGTCATCGACTTCGCCCAGAAACGGGATGATATCCGGGATGAAGTCGATCGGCGACACCATGTACGCGCCCGCCGCCAGCACGAGGAAGCGGTCGAACTTGGACACGCGGTTGTCTCCAACCAGCCCAACCAGCAAGCGCAGATACGCCGGGATCTGCCGGATTGCACGCAACACAGAACGCTTCATGCCCGTCTGCGGGCGGGTCGGCTCATCGTCGTCGTCGATCGGGCGGCGGCGGGTCCGGCGCGGGGCGTCATCGTCGGGACGAGGCGCTTCCTTCGAACCGCGCCCGGTGAACAGGCCGCGCTCCGGACGACCGGCCCGGCGGTCCGCGTCGCGCTCCCGTGCCAGTTTGTCGAAATGGCGCTCACGGTCGCGTGCCGGCTCAAGCGGCAGATCCTCTTGGCGGTCCATGGTCATGCATTCCCTCGGTTCAACAGGTTCACGGCCGCCGCGCTCAGTTGCTGAACGCTACGCGGCCGCACTGGGCGGAGTGGGTGGCACCTCGAGGGGTGCAGGTTGCGTGCCCGGCGTGGCGTTGGTGCTCGCATGGGCCGCTGCGGCAGGCGGCGCGCCCACCTGATCAGCCGCGGTCTTGGCGGCGTTCACGACGTCGCCAGCCACGGTCATCGTCGTCTGAGCGACGCCATTCAACACGCCCATGGCCTTGTTCAGAAAACCCATAGTCTCGGACACCGTGCTCACCGCCACGCCGCCAGCGCGCAGCTTGTCCTCCACGCCTTCGGCGAAACGCGTAAACACGTTGGCCACAGGGGCCGACTTCTCGGCGTACTTGGACTCCAAAAACTCGACGTAGTCGAGAATCTGATACAGTCGCTCATCGGAGAGCGTGTCGAGCTTTCGACTGATTCGATCGCGGACATACGGATTCATCAAACCTCCGGCGTCTCTTGGACGCACATTCGGGCAGGACGGGGTAGCTGCCCTGTCCTACGGCTCAGCCGCGCCAGCGTTTCCGTTCGCCGCGCGCGTCAATATGACAATATGGCGTCGCGAAGCGCCGGCTGCTGTACACGCCGAGGCCGCCGGCCAGTTCGGGGTGCAACCGCTCCACCCAATCCACGGCCTGTTCAACACGATATGCATCGAAAATCGTCAGCTTGCCGTCGCCGTCGGCGTCGATCGCCACATCGGCGGCATCGCCGTACAGATGGCGCGAGTCGCGGGCTGAGCCTTCCACACCGGAATTGTGGATAGGGGTGCGGAATCCACTGTGCACCTCGACCTCGAAATCCATGCGCTCTTCGCCGCGACGCCGTGCCAGTTCGCGCAAGACCAGTTCGATCTTGTCGAGCACGCGCGGGTCGACGGCCACGTACCGCGGCCACACGGTCTGTCGGTCGTGCGTGACAAAATCGCGCACTTTGATGTGCCGCGTGAGCGGCAGATCGAGATCAGCTTCGCGCACTTCCGCAAAACCCGCCGGACGTTCGGCCTGCTCGTCGTGCGCCCACTCGGCGGGATAGCGGCCGATTTGGTAGCCGTTGAAGGTACTCCCGAGCTTGAGCTCGAACGGCACCAACACGGCCAGTCGCGGCTCCGTGATGCGCTGCACCACACCGGCGCGCGTGACCGCGAGCTCGTAGAAGCCTGGCGTAAGGGGCGCCAGCAACGTGTCGCCACGAAGCGGACGCGCCACGTCGGCCGAGCTGTTGCTGCGGACTTCGATCCACTGGTAGGTGAATCCCTGCGCATTGCCCCGCACCAGCACCGGGAACGCGACCCGCTCGCCGGCGCGTACGAACTGCATGTGCACATCGCCGCTGACGCCGCGCGACGCCGGCCCCGCTTCCACGACTGGCACGGCCAGCTTGGCGCTCTCGGCAGACGAACCGGCCAGCAGTTCGCCCGGGGGTTGATACAGGATAGCGGCGGTGATCGCCGCCATCCCGCTCAGCACCAGTGCCGCGCGACGCCGGATCACAGCGCCCCCCAACGGGCCCGCGTGCCGCGCACGTCGATGTGCACGAACGGTCCATGCGCCGAGGTGGCTTTGTAGATGCCGACACCACCGGTGAGATCGGGATGCTCGCGCTCCACGTTCTCGGCGGCTTGGGCCAGCACCTTGGCGTCGCGCGTGTCGACCCGGCCATCGCGATTGAGATCGCTCATCCAATCACGGTCACCGTTCACGACGTACACATCGGCCGCATCACCGTACTGGTGCCGACTGTCCTTGACGCGTCCACCGGCACCGACACCCTGCTGATTGTACTGCGGCGTGCGGAAGCCCGACATGACACGAAGCCGATTGGCTGGCACGCCCATCCGGCGGAGTTCACTCAGCACGAGCTCCAGCTTGTCAACCAGCGGCTCCCGCAGCACGAGATACTTGGGCCACACCGTGGCTTGATCGTGCGTGAGGAAGTCTCGCAGACGAAAGTGCTCGGAGATCGGCGTGTCCTGATTGCGAGCGGTAACTTCGAGGAAGCCATCGGGATTGCCCGACGACGCCGAGCGCACGGTGCGCTGCTCACTCGGAAAGAACCCGATACGATAGCTCCCAATGCGACCCTGCACCTTGTCGGCAAACGGACGCATCGTGATGAAGTGAAACAAGCCGGCAATATCGTTGGCGGCGTAGACGCCGGCACGCGACACCGCAGAGTCGCCGAACAGCTCTCGAAGCAACGGAATACCCGCGGCGCGGGTCGGGCTGAGAAAGCGGGCGCGAAGTTTGCGGCTACGTCCCTTGAGCGAATCGAGCAGCGGAATACGGGGGGCGGCGGCGGTCTTGGTCGTGGCCACGCGAGCTTCGGCGTACCCCGGACGGGTGAACGCCATGATCACCGCGCACGCCGACGCTCCGGTCACCGTGAGGGCGAGCCGGGTCAGTCGGGTCTGCTGACGGCGCCGCTGGGAGGAGGACTTCTCCTGGGCTGCCTGATGTGTCTCGAGAATTTGCTGGGTCACGGATTCGGGTTCGGCGCTCAATCCAAGGACGATCAAGCGACAGTCAGGAAATATAGCCGACCCGGGCTTCAGTAGATGTACACCGGAGTGCCGACCGCGACTCTTTCGTACAGCTCCGCAATGTCTTCGTTCCGTAATCTGACACAACCGTGACTCACGGCTTGACCAATTGAGGCCGGGTTGTTGGTGCCGTGGAGCGCGTAGCCGTCGCCAAGATAGAGGCGGTGCGTACCCAGCACACCGGCATACTTTCGCTGATTCGTGCCAAACGGCGGAATCACAATTTTGCCGTCGGCCACGATCTCGCGGCCATCGCTGGCCGTGAGCGGGCGGACAACGCCATCGGCGCCGCGGCGCACCACGTCGTTGCCCTGCACGATCATTTGGGAGCCGTCGCGAAGTTGATAGGGCACTCCTCGCACGAGCTGCAGCATGCCGAGTCCGCGTTTGTTGGCCTGCTCTTGGTAGTGCCAATCAGGCGGAATCCAGGCCGGGGCCGAATCCCGGCGCTGCACGATGAGGCGCCCGCGCGGCGTCTCGAAGCGGAGGATCTTGTCGTTGCCCTTGATCACCAGCTGCTTGCCCGAGCCCGTGGCGACCGGCGCCGTAAAGAGCACGCTGTCGCCGTGCTTGTACCACACGCGGCGTTCGGCAATCGAGACTACCAGATAGTCGGCGTTGACTGGCGGCGGAGCGGGCGTTTCGTCGAGGGCGACCCGAAGGCTATCGGTGGTGAGACCGGCCTGCAATTCGGCCTGCTCCAGCGCCTCGCTGTTGTCGTTGAAGACCATCCGGGCAACGTCGCGCGCAAACCGATCACGCAGGGTCAGTCGACCGAGCCAAGCGGCGTGTGCCACGGCCACCGCGACCAAAAGCAGCAGCCAGAGGGGGGCGCCACGCCAGCCGGTACGTTGTCCGGCCGACGCACTGCCCCGCGGGTTCAGGGGAGGCGTATTCATCAGAAGAAGTAGACCCGCATGCCGGAGGAAAGATTCTCGCGAATCGCAGCCAAATCGACCGCCGGGACGCGAATGCTGCCGGGCATCACATAACGGCTGTCAGCCAAGGGACCCGAGGCGGGGAGCGAATAGATGAGCGTGCCACCGGTTGTGACGATCGCGCCGCGTCCGACCCAGCCGCTGTCAGCGCGCACGGTCGGAACCGGTAGCCCACGATCGACCCAGACCCAAGCCGGCAGTTCGTAGCGATCACTGGCCGTGAGCAGCCGCTGCACGGCCCGAAGGCCGCGAGGCACCGCGACGTGCATGGTGTCGGGCGCTACACCAACCCGGCGTTCCGGGCCGATCTCGGCTTTGATCTCACGGAGGCGAGCCGGCCCGCGATCGAGCGCCAGATAAGCGGAATCGGCGCTGATGGCGAGGTGCAGACCGTCGTCCCCTTCCGCCTGTCGGCGCATGAGTTCGAGCATCAGCTCCGCCCGATCGGCCTGCGCGGCAACAATCGCATCGGCGCGGGTACGCTCAAGGGTCGACATGCCGGCCCGAAGACGCGCCGATTCTTCCCGGTAACGCGCACGACGCACGAGGAGGAAGCCGTCGAACAGGCCGACGGCGAGGAGCAGAAAGACCAACAACAGCGTACGTCTACGAACGCGCATCGGAGCTCGGTGAAGGACAGAACGGCGGGGCGACGGTGGTGTCGCGGTCGCGGCTTCCAGTAGATTCCAACAGATCAACCAGCGTCATCGACCCCGAACGGGGTCGCCGAAGGTCCCACGCCTCTGTGGCACCGCCGGCACTCTTCCAGATTACCCGACAGCCTGATGACTGCGCGACCCGCTCGAGCCGTAGCCCTCATCATCCTGGATGGCTGGGGCTATCGGGAAGACCGTGAATCGAACGCGATCCTCCTGGCCAATACGCCGAACTGGAATCGCATTTGGGCCCACGAGTCGCGCACGCTGCTGACCGCTTCCGGGCGAGCCGTTGGACTTCCCGACGGCCAGATGGGCAACAGTGAGGTGGGACATCTCAATTTAGGTGCCGGACGAATTGTGATGCAGGATCTGGTGCGGATCGGCAGTGCGATCGAGGATGGGAGCTTCGTCCGCAACCACGCGCTGGTGCAAGCCTGCGATAGCGTCAACGCATCCGGCGGCACGCTCCACCTGCTCGGCCTGCTGGGCGACGGTGGTGTGCACGCGCATGATGCGCACTTAATGGCGCTCGTGGAGGTGGCACAGTATCGGGGTGTGGAGCGCGTGGTCCTACACGCGATGCTCGATGGCCGTGATACACCGCCGAAGTCGGCGATGAGATTTCTGGCGGGGGCATTGGCGAAGATCGGCGATCGAGCGCAGCTCGCATCAGTATCCGGTCGCTATTATGGGATGGACCGAGACCATCGATGGGAGCGTACTGGCCTGTGGTATCGCGCCGCCGTGCGGGGCGATGCGCCGGTGGAAGTCGATGCCCTCGCCGCACTGCAGCACGCCTACGACGCCGGCACGACCGATGAGTTCGTGCGGCCCTATGTCATGGCGGGCCCCGATGGCGCGGCGCTCGCACCGATGCGTGACGGTGATGCATTGATCTGCTTCAACTATCGCAGCGACCGAATGCGTCAGACACTGCGCGCCCTCGCCATGCCCGACTTCACCGGCTTCGACACGGGTGATCGTCCGGTGCTATCGATTACCACGATGACACGGTACGACGACGCGTTTCCCTTCCCCGTCGCGTTCGCACCGCAGTCAATGCGCCATCTCGTGGGCGAAGTCATTTCCGACGCCGGTCTGACTCAACTGCGCATCGCGGAGACGGAGAAGTATCCGCACGTCACCTTCTTTTTCAATGGCGGACGCGACGAGCCGTACGCCGGCGAGGAGCGGCAGATGATGCCGAGTCCGAAAGTCGCCACGTACGACCTGCAGCCGGAGATGAGCGCCGACGGCGTATGCGACATTCTGTGTAACGCGCTCGCGAATCGCACGCACGACTTCATGCTGTGCAACTTTGCGAACACCGATATGGTGGGCCACACGGGCTCGATCCCGGCGGCGATCTGCGCGGTGGAAGCCGTGGACGCTTGCCTCGGTCGTATTCTTCACGCGGCCGAACAAGGCGGCGCCCGCTTGATCATTACCGCGGATCACGGAAACGCCGATGTGATGGTCGATCCGATCACGCATCAGCCGCACACGGCGCACACGACGAATCCCGTCCCGCTGGTCCTGCTCGATCCCGATGAGACGGCACCACTGCGACTTGGCGGTGCCCTCTGCGACGTGGGCCCCACGGCCCTCGCGCTGCTCGGCCTCACGTTACCTCCAGAAATCACGGGTCGCGATCTGCGCGACCTGAGCGATCGCTCGCCTTCAGCCACCGTGTGATGCCCGCTTTGTCTTCTGCTCTGCCTTCCGCTTTCGCTTTCACTCTGTTCTCTCCCGTATCGTCGGCAAGGGCGTCCACCGGCGCGCGGCGTGCGCTCGCCGGTGTCGGCGTGGTCGCAATGTGCAGCCTGATCCCCGCGCTGGCGTCCGCACAGGTCGGTCATCTCCCGGCCAACAGCCCGTTTGAAGACGTGAAGCTGGGCCAGAATCTGTCGATCATGGGCGGGTGGATGGCCATGAAGCGCGACCCGGCCGACGTCGCCCCGAAGTCGTCGCTGGCGGCGGCGCTGCGCTACGATATCGCCATTGGCGGTCCAGCGTCGCTCTACGTGCGTTATCTCGTGGCCCCGTCCGAGCGGAAGCTGTTGGTGCCCACCAATCCACGCGCGACGCGGGTGATCGGCACGCCGGGCGTGACCACACATCAACTTGACGGCGGTCTTGATCTCGCGCTCACGGGCAAGAAGACGTGGCATCGACTCATTCCGTCGCTAAATGGCGGGGCCGGTGTTGTGAGCGATTTCTCGGCGGCCGACACGGGGTCGTATCAGTTTGGCACGAAGTTCTCCTTTTCCTATGGACTCGGCCTGCGGTACCTCCCGCGCAAGGGACCGATGATCCGGGTGGATCTCACGAACTTTATGTGGCAGTACGACTATCCCGACCGCTACTTCGTGAAGGCGTCGGACACGACGTCGGTGCTCACCGACACACGCAATCGCTCGGCCTGGCGCGGGTCGCGCACCGTCACGGTTGGCGTGACGCTGCCGCTGTTCCGCTAAACAGGCATGCCGCGCACGTCACTCACCCGTCGCGTGACGTTCGCCGCGGCTCATCGCTACCGTCGCCCCGATTGGAGCGACCAAGAAAACGTCGGCGTGTTCGGCGCGTGCGCGCATCCGAATTATCACGGTCACACGTACGTGTGCGATGTCACCGTGGCCGGACCGGTCGATGAAGAAACCGGGTTCGTAGTCGACTTGGGATTTCTCGACCGCGTACTGCAGCGCGAAGTACGCGACCGGTTCGATCATCGCAACATCAATCTCGACGTGCCGGAATTCGGCGAGGGACGCCTGATGCCCACCGGCGAGAATCTGTCGCGCTTTATCTGCGAGCGTGTGCAAGGCGCGCTCGCGCACACCACAGCGGTCGTGATTCGCGTGACTCTGGCGGAGGATATCACGCTGAGTAGCAGCTACGAGGTGGACGCATGACCATGCCGTCGAGACACGGGACCACGATACTGACGCTCACGTTGGGCGCGGCGCTGGCCGCCGGATGTGCGCGCGGCGCGACGGCGGCCGTCGAATCGCCGCGGCCTGAGCCCACTGCGTCCGTCGTGATGCCGGCCGCGATGGTCTCTGCTCCCACCACACAATCCGTGCTGCAGGGCATCGTGGATTCCGTGCTCGCCGCACCAATGTGGCGAAATGCGCGATGGGGGCTGTTGATCGTCGACGCCGAGCGAGGGGACACGATCCTGAGTAACGATGCCGACAAGCTGTTCATGCCCGCGTCGAATGAGAAGCTGCTCACCGGTGCCATCGCGTTGCAGACGCTCGGGCCTGATCATCGCTGGCGTACGCCTGTGCTACTGCACGGGCGCCAGCGCGGGAGCGTGTGGCAGGGCGATCTGCTGGTGTCGGGCAGCGGCGATCCAGGGGTAAGCGATTCACTGAGCGGCGGTCAGGCGATGAATGCGTTCGCGCCGGTGCGCGACGCACTGGCGGGCCGCGGCATCAGGCGTATCACGGGTCGCGTCCGTGCGATCGGTGATGCGTTCCCGGGGCTCACGACGGGCTTCGGCTGGGCGTACGATGATTTCGATGCCGCATACAGCGCGGCGGTCGACGAGTTGATGTTCAACGAAGGGGTGCTCGTGCTGAAGGCGCGGGCGGCCGCGCGCGTGGGCGGCGTGCTGACCGTCACGAGTGCGCCGACGCGGTCCTATCCGAGCCTGCTGGTGCAGGCTACCACGCGCGACTCGGTGGCCGTGCCGGCCGGTGGCGCGCGACCGCCGCGCCTCGAGGCCGTGTATGACAGCATCGGCGACCGGGTGTTGGTGTCGGGCACCTTGGCGCTGGGCGACAGCGCGTCGATCACGCTATCGTATCGGCATCCGAACGACGCCTACGTGGCGGCATTTACGCAGTCGCTCGAAGACGGCGCGATCCGTGTAGGCGGCCGCGCGGTGTCGAAGGCGGACACGCTCGGTCGCGAGGCCGATACCCTGGTGGTGCTACAGTCGGCGCCGCTGTCCGAGGTGCTGCGCCGCATGCAGAAGCCGTCGCAGAATCAGATTGCCGAACTGTTGTTCCGCACGTCGGGACTCAGCGCGAGCGGCGACGGGTCGGCCGACAGCGCACGCGCGGTGGGGGTGCGTACGCTGGCGGGCTGGGGCATCACGACCGCCGACGCGGCGTATCGTGATGGCAGTGGATTGTCGCGCCACGACTACGTGACGCCGCGAGCGCTCGTGAAAGTGCTCGATGCGATGCGACGGTCGCCGTGGATGGCGACCTATCGCGATGCATTGCCGATCGCCGGCGTGGACGGCACGATTGGCAATCGCATGAAGGGCACGCCAGCGGCGGGCAACGCCCGCGCCAAAACTGGCACGGTGGACAAGGCGCGCGCACTCTCAGGCTATGTGACCACCGCCGACGGCCAATTGGTGATGTTCTCGATGTTGAGCAACAACTTCACCGTGCCCACGCGCGAGGTGGAGCGTGTGCAGGACCTACTCGTCACCACGCTGGCCAGTCGGCCATTAGGCCCTATCGTGCCGCGAGCGCAACGTTGACGCACGCGTTCACCAACGCGTTCACGCCGGGAGATCGCCTGCCACTCTCGTTCGACGAAGCGCTCGATGCTATTCTGCTGCAGGCCGACGGTCGCACGACGACGCCGGAGTGGGTTGCGCTGGCGCAGTCGCTCGGACGCGCCTTGAGTGCGCCCGTGCACAGCCGCGTGGCGTTGCCGCCGTGGGACAACGCCGGCATGGACGGCTATGCGGTGCAGCGGGCGGATATCATCGGCGCGACGCGTGCTTCACCTCGGCTGCTGCCGGTACTCGGCATGAGTGCGGCCGGAGCCGATCCGACCGCACTGCCCTGGGTGCAACAGGGTACGGCGTTGCGCATCATGACCGGCGCGCCGATGCCTCCGGGTGCCGATGCGGTGATTCGCATTGAAGACACCGATGAGGGGATTGCGCAGGTCGCGGTATTCGACGATCGCGACGGGAACGGTCGCGCGAATGTGCGACCGCGCGGAGAAGACGTCGCAGCCGGCAGTACGTTGTTCGCGCGCGGCACGACGATCGGGGCCTCGCATCTTGGCGTGCTGGCCAGCATCGGCGCGCACAGCGTCTCGGCCTATCGGGCGCCGCGGGTCACGATCGTGTCGAGCGGCGACGAACTGGTGATGCTGGACCGGTTCGACGAAGTCGAGGCGGGACAGCGCATTGTGTCCTCCACGAGTTACGCGCTGCCGGCGCTACTGCGCTCGGCTGGTGCCGACGTGCGCACGCTGCCACTGGTACCCGATACGCTGCGTGCGCTTACCACTGCACTCGCTGGCGCGCTCGATGAAGGCTGCGACCTGCTGATCACGACCGGCGGCGTCTCGGTGGGCGCGCACGATTACACCCGTGACGCGCTTTCCGCGCTGGGAGGCCGGCAGACATTCTGGCGTGCGCGCATTCGACCCGGTGGACCGATCGGCACCGGTATGGTGCGCGACGTGCCGTGGATTGGCTTGCCTGGGAATCCGGTGTCCACGATGGTCACGGGTTCGCTGTTCGCGTGGCCTTTGATTCGGGTGCTCGGTGGGCACACCGGTTGTCGTCCGCTGCGCGTCCCGGTGCGCTTTCTCGACAGCGCCGACACGCCGGCTGCGCTCACCCATTTCCTGCGTGTGGTCGTTTCGGCGGGGGCCGATGGAACGCCCGAAGCGCGACTCGCCGGCCCGCAGGGCTCAAACCTGCTGCGTACGATGGCCCTCGCCAACGCGCTGCTGATGATTCCACCCGAGGTGTCGCGCGCCAACGCCGGCACGCTCTTCACTGCGATCCTGTTGCCCGACGTTCCCTTAATGACCACATGACCCGACCGTTCTTGACTGACCTGCACGACGAAGCGCTCGACGAGGCATTGGGACATTGCTTCTCGCTCGCCACGGAAACGGTCGACATCGCAGGACGCACGGTCACGCTCGTGAAGCCGGAGAACGCCGACCATCTGATCAGCGAAGCCGATTACGTGATGGACGAACGACTCCCGTACTGGGCCGACCTCTGGCCCTCGGCTCGCGTTTTGTCAGCCACGATGGCGCGGGAACACGGTGCCGGACGTCGACTGCTGGAGATGGGCTGTGGCCTTGGTCTCGCGACGGTTGGTGCCATGCTGGGCGGCTTCGACGTGACCGCGACCGACTACTACGAGGACGCGCTCCACGTAACCCGGGGCAACGCCGCGCGGAATCTCGGGATGGAGCCCACCGTGCGCATGGTGAACTGGCGCGAGTGGCCAACTGATCTTGGCGCGTTCGACGTGGTGATGGCGGCCGATGTGCTCTACGAGAAAGAGTACGCGATTCTCGTGGGCGAGTGCATGGCGCGGTCCCTCGCGCCACACGGGGTGGCCGTGGTGGCCGATCCAGGGCGTCTGGCGCTTCCCATGTTCCGTGACAATCTCGTGCACGTGGGCCTTGAGATCTTCGACACGGTGATCACGAAGTTCGAAGAAGGAGCGGTGAAGCAGGAGATTCAGGTTATGCGCCTGCGTCACCGTTAGCGCGATCGCGCTGACGCCTGCGTAGCGGGTAGCACACGCGGCACATCGGTCATGCTGAACGGCGTCACCGTAAGGGCCGTCCTCGACGTTCAGGGTGCGCTTGCCACCGAGAACTTCCTACATGTCGGCGGAAGCGCCGCGTTGACGGGTTGGTCCTGCACTAACTGTCGCGTCCACCCCACAGTCGCGGCCGCGAGAGCGCCGGCTTCCCTCTGGAGCGCGGCTGGCACCATCCTTCCAGTAGCGCAGGGCATGAACTCGCCCACTCGTATCCCCTGGCTTCGCGCGCCCCTGATGGCGCTCGCGATTCTGCTCTTAGCGCTCCTGATCCTGCTGCCGGCGGCGGCCGTCCGGGCGCAGTCTGCTCCGGCCACGACGGCGCAATCGCCGCTGGCGTTGCCGCTGGCATTGCCAGCGGCAACGGTGGACGGCGAAGTCAGCGACATGTACGTGAAAGGCAAGTCGCTACAAGTACGCTACCGAAACACCGGCACGACGGCCACCGAGATCGTCGGCGAGGTACAGGTGCGCAGCGGGGACGACTCGTTGGTTGTCGCCGTCCCGCTGGTGGAAAGGAAACGGATCGAAGCAGGCGGACGCGAGACGTTCCGCGTGGCGATGCCGTCGCTCCCTCCCGGAAAGTACACGATTTACGCGGTGGTGAATTTCGGCGGTGACACGATGACTGCGGCGCAAGCCGAACTCGAAATTCGGCAGTAGGCGGGCTACGAGGGTACGATCGGCAGCAGCCGTGAGGCCACCACCTCGGAAATATCGAGCACCGGCACTGTGCTGCCCGCTCCGGTGACACCATCGGTGATCATCGTCATGCAGAACGGACAGGCCACCGCGATCTGATCGGCGCCCGTGGCCAGCAGCTCTTCGCTGCGTTCCACGTTTACGCGCTTGCCGACGTTCTCTTCCATCCACATACGACCGCCGCCGGCGCCACAGCACATGCCACGGCTCTTGGTGCGCGGCGGCTCCACGAGCTCCATGATCGGCAGCGCGCGCTTGAGCGCATTGCGCGGCGCATCGTAGATGTCGTTGTAGCGCCCGAGATAGCAGGAATCGTGATAGGCCACCTTGAGCCGCTGTCCATGCTCGGTCTCGAGTGGCACGCGTCCCGCTTCAAGCAGACGTTCGATGTAGTCGGTGTGATGAATGACTTCGTAGTTACCGCCGATGTCCGGAAACTCGTTGCCCATCTGGTGGAAGCAGTGCGGACAGAAAGTGACGATCGTCTTCACGTGGTAGCCATCGAGCGTTTCGATCACGCCCTTGGCGAGCATCTGATACAGATACTCATTGCCCATGCGACGGGCCGGATCGCCGTGACAGGTCTCTTCCTGTCCAAGGATCGCGAAGCGCACGTTTGCCGCTTGCAGGATGCGCGCGAACGCCACCGTGATCTTCTTGGCGCGATCGTCGAACGATCCCATGCACCCGACCCAGAAGAGGATGTCGGCTTTCTCGCCCTTCGCCACCAGCTCGGCCATCGTCGGGATGTCCATCCCTTCGGCCCACTGCGCGCGGTCCGACGCGCTGAACGCCCACGGGCTGCCGTTGCGTTCGAGACTCGTGAGCGCGGGCGCCAGCTCTTCGGGGAACCGTGACTCCATGAGCACGAGATCGCGACGCAACTCGTTGATGATGTCGAGTTGGTCGATGCTGACCGGGCACTCCTGCACGCAGGCGCGGCAGCTCGTGCACGCCCAGAGTTCTTCTTCGGTGATCCAGTCGTCAAGGAGATTCTTCGCGAGCACCGCGGTCTGCGCTTCGGTGGCCGTGCCACCGCCGGCCGCGATCGCGTCGAGCGCCGTGGCTTTCTCGGTGAGTCGCGCGCGGGTTTTCACCACGATCATGCGCGGCGAGAGCAGCTTGCCGGTACTACTTGCCGGACACACCGCGGTGCAACGACCGCACTCCGTACACGAGTAGCCATCGAGCAGGTTCTTCCAGCTCAGGTGCTCCACGTCGGAGGCGCCGAACTGCTCGGCGTTCTCCGCTTCGAGATCCATCGGGCGCATAGCACCGATGCGGCCCGGTCCGCTCGTGTTCGAAAACCACACATTGATCAGCGACGTGAGCACGTGTAAGTGCTTGGAGCTCGGCAGGTGATTCAGGAAATACAGAATGAGCACGGCGTGCATCCACCACGACACGCGCGCCACGACATGCGCGGTCTCCGGTGACACGCCGCTGAACAACGGCAGCAGCAAACCGGAGATGAGGCGACCGTCGGACGGCGCGCCCGTGCGCAGCTCCATCACGAACAACAGCAACAGCGTGATCATGAGCGTGGCGATCATGCTCAGAATGAACACGGCGTCGGCGCCGCTCACTTCGGCGAAGCGCTTCGGTTTGATCACCAAGCGACGGTACAGCAGGTACGCCACAGGGATCAGCACGAAAACCGCGAAAATCTCCTGCGAGACCACGTACGGCAGATACAGGAACCGGGGAAGAATCACGTCCCACGTGAACGGCGTGTAGAGTCCCTGAATCATGATCTCGACCGTGCCGAGGCCGAGGACGCAGAAGCCCCAGAACACGAGGGCGTGCATCATACCGCCGACCGGATCGCGCAGAATCTTGCTCTGCCCAAGCCCGATCAGCAGGAAATTCTTGGTACGCTGATCGGGGTGGTCCGTACGGACTTCCTCGCGGCCAATCTTCAGCCAGCGGTTCAGCCGCGTCGCGCTGCGGGCAAAGAACCCGAGCGCGATGGAGAGTATGACCGCGAAGACCAGATTGGAGACCCCCATGTTCCCGATCAGCCCTGCGCCTTGGCCGCTTTCACAGCGGCGGTGAGCGCCGGCATGATTTCGAACACATCACCCACGATTCCGTAGTCGGCGATCTTGAAGATCGGGGCGTCCTTGTCCTTGTTGATCGCCACGATCGTCTTCGACGTACGCATCCCAGCCAAGTGCTGAATGGCGCCGGAGATACCGACGGCAACATAGAGGTTCGGACTCACATTGCGCCCAGTCTGTCCAATCTGATCAGAATGCGGGCGCCATCCTTCGTCGGTCACGGCGCGCGTGGCACCAACCGCCGCGTTCCCGAAGGCATCGGCGAGATCTTCGCACAACTTGAAGTTCTCGGGCGCCTTGAGTCCACGACCACCCGCCACGATCACCGGTGCGTCGTTGAGATCAAGCTTGCCGGTATTGCCCTGCTTGAGTTCAACCACCTTCACACGTGAGGCCGACGGATCGGTGGCCGACGTGATCGGCAACGTCGCCAGCGCACGGGGGGCTGCCACCGGCTGGAACGCCGCTGGACGCACTGACAACAGCGCCGGCGTGCCAGTCAACGCCAACGTGGCGATCACCTTGCCGTTCATGTTGAAGTGCTGCCCCAGCACCGTGCCGCCGTCCACCGTGAAGCCGGTAAGATCGGCCGCGAGTCCAATGCCCAACTTGGCGGCAACTCGCGGCGACAGATCGCGTCCCTGCGCCGTCGCACTGAACAGCGCATAGCCGTAGCTCCCACTCCCGAGCTGTTGAGCGACCGTGGCCGCGAGGGCTTCGGGATTGTACTGCGCGAAGCCCCCGTGCTCGAGCACGAGCACCGAGTCGGCGCCGTGCTGCGCCAGTGCTTCGGCCTTGGCGCTGATACCGGCGTCACCAGCGAGTAGCGCATGCACACTGCCCCCACCGGAGAGATCGGCGAGCGCGCGCCCGGCCGTCACGGCCTCGAGCGCCACCTTGCGCAGGTCGCCGCCACGCACTTCTGCGAAGACGAGAACGTTGGCCATCGTTAGAGCACCTTCGCTTCAGTTTGGAGGAGTCGCACGAGCTCGGGCACGGCGGCGGAACTGTCTCCGAGAATGCGCCCGGCCGCCCGTTCGGGGGGCAGCGCCATCTTGTGAACCGTCACCTTCGCGTCGCCAAGCTGGGCCGGCTTCACGTCGAGCGGCTTCTTCTTGGCCGCCATGATGCCCTTGAGCGACGGTAGCCGTTCCTTATTCAAGCCGTCGTCGATGGTGAGCACCGCCGGGAGCGGGAACTCCATGACTTCGGTCGCGCCTTCCAGCGCGCGCTCGGCACGACCGGTGGTGCCGGTGATGTCGAGCTTGAAGACGTTCGTCACGCACGGCAGGTCGAGCAGCTCGGCGACCATTGGGCCCGTCATCTGATTCATCGAGTCGATAGCGATGCGCCCAAAGAGTACCAAGTCATAGCCGCCCTCCTTGATCTCCGCCGCCAGCGCACGCGCAATAGCGAGACCGTCGGCTGGGATGCGGTCGGCCTTCAACAGCACACCGCGATCGGCTCCCATCGCGAGCGCCTTTCGAATCTGCTCCTGCGCCGCATCAGGTCCGAGGGAGATTACGGCGATTTCACCGACGTTGCCGTTCTTCTCCTTCAACTGCAGCGCGGCTTCGATCGCCCACAGATCGAAGTCGTTGACGTCGTACTTGAGACCCGCTTCATCTACGCGGGAGCCGTCAGCGGTAATGGCGAACTTCACTTCCATAACCGGGACGCGCTTGATGCACACGGCGATCTTCACCGCGGACGCTCCGTAATAAGAGGCTGAGAGGTAGGAACTACTTCGCAGGGGAAGCTAGGCGCGGGCGCCCCCGTCGGCAATGCGACGGGAGCGTCACCTTTCAAACGCGCCACTTAACCCTACTTGAACGCGCTCAGTCCCGTGATGGCCTGGCCGAGGATGAGCGAGTGCACGTCATGGGTGCCTTCATAGGTATACACGCTCTCCAAATTCGCCATGTGGCGCATCGCGCTGTATTCGGCGAGGATGCCGTTGCCGCCGAGCAAGCGGCGTGCTTCGCGTGCAATGTCGGTCGCGATGCTCACGTTGTTGCGCTTGGCCAACGACACCTGTGTCGGGGTGAAGTTGCCGGCATCCTTAAGGCGTCCCAGATGCAGTGACACGAGCTGCGCCTTCGTGAGTTCCGTGAGCATGTCGGCCAGACGGACCTGCTGGATCTGGAAGCCACCGATCGGCTTGTCGAACATCACGCGTGTCTTGGCATAGGATACCGCTTCCTCGAAGCACGCCATCGCGGCGCCGAGCACGCCCCACGAGATCCCGTAGCGAGCTTGAGTGAGGCACATCAGCGGGCTCTTGAGCCCCTTGGATTCAGGCAGAATCGCGTCAGCCGGCACCTGCACATCGGTGAGCACCAGCTCTGACGTGTGGCTGGCGCGCAGCGACAGCTTTCCGTGCTGATCCTTCGCGTGGAACCCCGGCAGCGACGTGTCCACGACAAAGCCGCGGATGCTGCTGTCGTCGGTGCTGTCGCCGGTCTTCGCCCAGATGATGGCGACATGCGCCCTCGATCCGTTCGTAATCCACATCTTGCCGCCGTTGATGATCCAGCTGCCGTCGGCTTGCTCTCTGGCGCGCGTGATCATCCCCGACGGATTCGATCCGTAGTCGGCTTCCGTCAATCCGAAGCAGCCAATCATCTCGGCTTTCGCGAGCTTGGGCAGATAATGGCGCTTCTGCGTTTCTGAGCCGAACGCGAAGATCGGATACATGACCAGTGCACCTTGCACCGACGCGAACGAGCGGATACCCGAATCGCCGCGCTCGAGCTCCTGCATGATCAGGCCGTACGCGACGCTCGAGAGACCGGCGCAGCCATACTCCTCGGGTAAATTCGCGCCGAGGACACCGAGTTCGGCCATTTCCCCAATGAGCTCATCGGGGAATCGACCCTGTACGTAGCAGTCGCCGATGATCGGCAGCACGCGTTCGTCGACGAACTTGCGGATCGTGTCGCGAATGGAGCGCTCTTCTTCGGTGAGCGCCGCATCGATGTTGAACAGATCAGCGGCGTGTGCCTTGAGCTCGACGGAGGGCAGCGCCGGGATCGCGCTGGCGGACAAGAGATCAGTCGACATGTGAGAAGCCTTTCAGCTGGAGAATCGGGGAGATCCTGTGAAATCTAGTGGGAGGCGACGTGAAGATCACGATATGGTCGCGTTTGGTTGACATGTTTGCAGTCGGCGCATCGCTTTCGACATTACAAGAATATGACTTTTCTTTCATGGGGATTACGATGCATCGCTGGCGGTCCTTGGTCCGAACCACGCTCTTCTCCCTCTCCATGGCCGCCTGTTCAGGCGGTGGCGATGGCGGCACCACGCAACCTCCGGTGGCCCAGAGCATCGGCTTGCAGCTGTCGGCGACGTCGGGCACGGTGGCGCGCGGCGGGTCCGGCAATTCTACGATTTCGCTGAGTCGTCTGGGTGGCTACGCGGGGTCTGTGGCGCTCACGGCCGAGAATCTGCCGGCGGGTGTGACGGCCACGTTCACTCCGACCCCGCTCGTGGGATCGGCCACGAGTGCCACCGTGGTCTTCGTCGTGGGCAGCACGGCCACGGCGGGATCGAGCACGATCACCGTGCGCGCGGTCGGTAGCAGCGTTTCGGCCGTTACCGCAACCTACGCGCTCACGATTCCTGCACCGGCAGTGGCGCTCACCGCCGGCAGCGGTGCGAGCGCCATCGTGATTGGCGGATCGGCCACCGTGCCGATCACCATCACGCGCTCCAACGGCTTCACGGACGTCGTGACGTTGGCTGCGGCGGGTCTCCCGACGGGAGTAACGGCCACGTTCACGCCGGCCACGATAGCGGCGGGATCGACGACCAGCACGCTCACGCTGACGGTGGCGTCGAACGCGACGTCGGGAACCAGCACCGTGACGATCAGTGCGACTGGGTCCGGTGTGACCACGCAGACGGCGTCGCTGGCGTTGACACTTACGGCGGCGGCCACGCCGGCCATCTCGGTGACGTCGACGCCGGCCGCCGTGAGCATCGTGGCGGGTGCCACCGGCACGACGGCCATTGGCGTGTCGCGTACCGGCGGGTTTGCCGGCGATGTCACGCTGGCTCTGGAGGGCGCGCCAGCTGGTGTATCGGGTGCGTTCTCGGCGAATCCGGTGCTCGCGGCGGGCACCAGTAGCACACTCACGATTTCCACGACCGCGGCGGCAGTTTCCGGCATCTACAACCTTACGGTGCGCGGAACCGGCACCGGCGTGACGGCGGCCACGACCACCGTCGCCGTGACGGTTGCAGCGGCACCAGCGATCACGGTCGCGGCCGCGCCCGCCGCGGTAACGGTCGCGGCGGGTAGCGCCGTGACGACGGCCGTCACGATCACGCGCGAGGGCGGATATACGGCCGACATTGCACTGGCGGCCACCGGGCTTCCGGTCGGCGTCACGGCGAGCTTTGCGCCGGCCACGCTCACCGGAGGCACGCTCACGAGCACGCTCACGCTGACCTCGACGACCAGTGCCGCGGTTGGCGCGGCAGCAGTGATCGTGACCGCGTCGGGCCCGGGAGTGACCGCGCAGACGGCCTCGGTGAATCTCACCGTAACGGCGGCCCCGACGTACACCATGACGGCAACCGCCGTCACCGCGCAGCAGGGCACGAATGGTACGAGCATGGTCACGCTCGCCCGCGGCGCGGGCTTCGTGGGCACGGTGAATCTGACGGTGACGGGATTGCCGGCCGGTGTGACAGCGGCATTTAATCCGGCCTCGGTCACCGGCACGACGTCCACCCTGACGCTCACCGTAGCTGGTGCGGTTGTCGCCGGCAACTACACGGGGTTGATCACGGGCACGACGGCGGGCGTAGCCAACGTGACGGCGAACGTTGCGCTCACGGTGACGGCAACAGGCGGTGGTACCGGGAACGTGAACTGGCAATTCTGCGACGCGAGTCTGCTCCCGCTGTGGTTCGCATACCGGGACGGCACCACGGGCGCTTGGACACGGGTCGCAGCCGGCGCGAACCAGACGTACGCGTTCACCATCAACAGCACCGTGGGCGGTGTGGCGTACGCTCAGCCGCTGTCTGGTGGACCGGCCCAGGTCACGGTCAACTACTTTACCCGCACCGAGCTCACGCAAATGGGCACGCTCGAATGCGTGAACAATCGCGCGACGAAATCGCTCACCGGGTCGTTTGCGGGACTTGGCTCCGGACAAACGGGAACAGTAAATGTGGGAAGTTCGCTCGCCTCGGCGGCCTTCCCGACGACCACGTTCAGCGTGAACGCTGACGACGGCTCGACGGATCTTCTCGCGTTCCGCACCACGCAAACCTTTGGCGGTACATCGGTAGCGATCGTAGCCGATCGTGCGGTGCTACGTCGCGACGTGAACTATGCGGCGAACAGCGCGATTCCCGTGATCGACTTCAGCGGCGCGGAATCATTCCCGGTACAGACGGCGCAGTTCACCGTGAATGGTGGCGGCAGCGACCTCGTTCAGGTCTACGCCAATTTCCAGAGTGTTAACGGAAGCTTCTCTGGCTTCGCCTTCGGCGCGCTGTTCGGCGGGGCATCGCCGTACACCGTGTACGGTATCCCGTTGGCTCGCACGCGCCCGGGAGACCTGCACATGGCGATTGCGCTTGCATCGACGGTGAGCGGCTCCGACGTGACTCAAACACGCCTCGCGGCGCAATACAATCGCGAACTGGCCAATCGCACACTCACCATCGGCCCGTCGCTCACGTCGCCGACGATCAGCGTCGCGGCGACAACTCCGTATGCGCGACTCAAGTCGAGAGGCAATTGGCAAGCGGAGTATGCCGACGGTGTCGGGGCCGGTTTCACACAGTCAGCGGGCTCGCCGCGATCATGGACCATGAGTGCGTCACGTGGCTACTTCGGTGCTTCGGCCGAGTACGAACTCGAGTTGCCCGACTTCAGCGGCGTGGCCGGCTTCGACAATAGCTGGGGACTGCGCACCGGTGTCGCGACGACGTGGACCACCAACGCCCTCGGGGGGCTCTCGGGATTCGATGCGATTGTTGAAGGGGCGGCATTCAGGACCGCAGCGCGTATCGGCACGATAACACCCTAGCGATTTGTCGTTCGGCCGTAGACAACGGGAGTCGCGCACTCTGCGCGACTCCCGTTGTCGCTTGCATCGCCGCCTGCGAGAACCACTCGCCGTGCGTGTTCGCCATCACCGACCCAACTGATAGCGGACCGACACTTGCTTTTACCCGCTCGCACCCGGACGCGCGATGGCGCGCGACCACCTCTCCGCCTGTGCAAGCGAGATGATTCGATGAAAGCATGGTTCCCCCTTTTGCTCTCGGCTGCGGTTCTAACCGCAGGCTGCTCTGACGATGATATCGTCAATCCGGCCAACATCCTCGGTGTCACCCTCGGCCAGACTGCCTCAGCCATTGTGGTCGGCGGCACCACTACCGTACCGGTGACACTGACCCGCGGCGGTGGATTCACCGGCACCGTCAACCTCACGGCCGAGAATCTCCCGACCGGCGTGACGGCGACGTTTTCACCGAATGCGGTTGCTGGCTCGACGAACAGCAGTGTGCTCACGCTCACCGCGGCGAGCACCGCGACGGCGGCCACCAGCACGATCACGGTGCGCGCCACCGGCAGTAATGTGACTGCCGGCACCGCCACGTTGCCGCTGACCGTGTCCAGCAGTGGACTTACCCTATCAGCCAGTGCGACCACCGCGATGGCGGCACCGGGCGCCGCGACGACGATCCCGATTGTGATCAATCGTATTGGCACGTTCACCGGCGATGTGACGCTTTCGGCCGAGGGGCTGCCCACGGGCGTTACGGCGGCGTTCGCTCCAGCGATCATCACTGGCGCGAGCCGCGTAACCACGCTCACGCTCACCGCGGCCAGCACCGCCACGGCGGGGCTGAGTACGATCACGATTCGCGGTGCCGGTACCGGCGTGGGCGCGCAGACGCAGACGATCGCTTTCACGGTAGCGCCGTCGGCCACGGCCGGCTTCGGCTTCTTTACATCACCAGCGGCGTTGACCCTTCAGGCCGGAATGTCGGCGGCCAGCGCCATCACGGTATCGCGCCAGAACAACTTTGCCGGCACCGTGCAACTCGCGGCCACCGGCGCACCGACCGGCATGACCATCACATTCACGCCGAATCCGTCCACGGGCACGTCGATCGCTTTCACGGTCGCAACCACATCGGCCACGCCGGCTGGAGTGTACGTGCTGCCAATCACGGGCACGTCGAGTGGTGCGGCGAACTACATGAGCACGATCACCGTGGTAGTGACGGCGCCGTAAGTTCGATTCACCCGATTGACCGGCGTCGCTTCTCGAGCGGCGTGACATCACGGCGCGCGGCGGGGGTTATACCCACGTCGCGCGCCTTTTGACGGAATGCGGTGCCGTGATCCACCGCCCGACCGGTTTCATGCTGCCACTGATGCACCATTTCATGCAGCAAGGTGTGCATCGCTTCGCGCCAACCATGCCGCGCAATGTGCGTACGCGACATCACGATTTCGGGCGGGGTATGGCGCGAGCCCGGATCGTAATGACCGAGTCGGGTGGCCATGCGGCCGGACAACCGCAGCGGAATCGCCGAGAGCGCCCCCGCGAACCACTTCGTGTTGAGGTCGCGATGCGCTTCGGCGAGCTGCGCGACCATGGCCACGTCACCTGGTCGCGCCGGTTCCTGTCGACGAACCGACGGACCACGCTCCACATCGAAGGCGAGGATCGCTTCGCGGGCGGTGGTGCGCTCCGCTCTATTGCGCGCGATTGCAAACGCCACAATCGCCCGCAGCACCGATTCCGGCGCTTCCGCGTAGCCTTCGTGAATGCGCAACGTGCGGCCGATCAGTGACACCATCACGGTGCGTGTGCGCATAAGCACGAGCGCATCGACGCCGCGCAGACCGAGATCTTCGAGTCGCGAAAAAAGCACGGCCGTCCGAGCGCGCACGGCGGTGCGACCACGAGCCGGACGCGTGTCGTCGGCCAGCGGCTTCTGTGGCACCGGCTCGAATACCGGCGTAAGCACCGGCGAGAATCCTTGAGAGAACAGCTGTGACACCGCGGCTGTCACGGACTGCGCGAACGATGACGTAGTGGTTGGCAAACCGGTTGGCGCACTGGTTGGCGCACTGGTTGGCAACGCCGCTGCCACCGCCGTCGAAGCTGGCAACGACGAGTCCAACACGGCCGGAGCCGCATCGAAGAAGTCAAAACCCAATTGCGTGTGCCGGCTGTTCATCAAAAATGAAGATGCGCCTCCGACTGGGGTCCGCGCAACGTGTTGACCATTTCGGTGAGCGCGTCGATCTCATCGCCCACAATGTCGTGACCGATTCCTGGATAGATTCGCAGATCGACGGTTGCCCCGAGCGCGCGGAATACGCTGGCCGACGACCGCACGATCGCCTCGGGGATATGCCCGTCGGCATTGCCGCACGCGAGCAGCACCGGCGTGCCGCCGAGCGAGCCGTGATCGTCGCGCGGCACCGCAGGATCGCCGATCAACCCGCCGGCCAACGCCGCCACCCCGCCGAAGCGCTCCGACGATTTCGCCGCCATCGTCGCGTATTCAAGCATCAGACACGCGCCCTGCGAGAAGCCCACCAGAATGATGCGCTCACTCGGGATCCCCGCCGCGCGGACCTGATCTACAGCTGCACCGACCGAGGCCAGCGCGCTGCTGAGCCACGGCTCGTTCTGCTCCCGAGGATCGAGAAACCGCTTCGGATACCAGCTGCTTCCCACGGCCACCGGCGCCACCAAGGCGGCATCGGTGGCCTTCGCGGCCTTGGCGATCGGCAGCATCCCCTCGGCGCTGCCACCACGCCCGTGCACCAACACGAGCGCGTATGACGCCTGATCGAGCGGCGTGCCCGCCACCAGCGGCGGCACCCCCGCGTGCGGGTCCGCTGGCGTGCCCATCGATTCGCGGTTCACGAACGCACCTCCAAGTTCTCGGGAATCGGCAGCGACCGGCCAGGGTGCGAGAGCATCCCTCGATCGCCGTCGAATCCATTGTAGGGCCACAGTGCACGGTCGATCTCCACGATATGCGCCTCGATCTGCTCGCGATGCTCCTCGAGCCAGGGCGGCAGCCGCAGCGACGAGCCTGTTGTGCTCACCGACTCATCGACCAGGAAGCCGGGGCCCATGGTAGCGAGTTCCACGATGTGTCCGTCGGGATCCTTGGTGTAGATGCTCTTGAAGTACACGCGGTCCATCACCGGCGACACGTTGATGCCGGCATCGAGCAGTCGGTCGCGGAACATGAGCTGATGCGCTTCGTTGGCCACTGCCAGTGCGTAGTGATGCCCCTGGCCCGTGCCCAGGTGCGAGCGACGCTCGGTGGCGGGACGCTCGAGATACGTGACCAGCGATCCCGGACGCGCATCGGGACTGCCCCACGACCAATGGCGCGTACCGGGATCATCGAAGTTCTCGGTCTGCTTCACTAAAGTCATGCCGAGCACGCCGCGCAGGAACGCGTCGGTACGCTCCACGTTCGCGGTCATCGCCGTGAGGTGATGCATGCCGCGGGTCAGCGCCATCGCCGGATCGATCGTCGTGACCGGCTCTGGCCACGTGAGTGTTTCGATCAGCGCCTCGTCACGACTACCGCGCACCAACTCCGCCGGCGGGGTGCGCTGGACAGTCGCCCCAGCTGGTTCGTTGAACAGCAGGCCCGGGCCATCGGTCGCTACTTCGAGAATGACCCCGTCCGGATCACGAAAGTAGATCGATGTAAAATACTGCCGGTCGTACGGACCGCGTACTCGCAGTCCAAGGTCGGTGAGACGTCGCTTCCAGCGGAGCAGTGCATCACGGTCGGCCACCCGCAGCGCGACATGGTGCGTCCCGCCGATGCCGGTGCGGCCGCGCGGAGCCCGAGGCCATTCAAAAAACGTGACCACCGTGCCGGCGTTTCCCGTTTCGTCGGCGAAGTACAGGTGATAGCTCCCGGGATCGTCGAAATTGACCGTCGTCTTGACCAGCCGCAGGCCGAGCACGCGGGAGTAGAAATCGACGGTCCGCTGCGCGTTGCTGGCGACCAGCGTAATGTGATGGAGGCCGAGAATCTGTGACGTGGTGGACATGGGGGTCCTAGCCGCGGTCGAGTGTGGTGGACATCGGCCCCGGCACGAACGCACCGTCGTGGTACGCCCAGGCGCGTACGGTCACGTGGGTGGCCGTCGCCTCGATCACATTCAACGCCGAGGGACGACGCTTCCGCATGCGGTTCGACAGCGTGTTGGCCCCGCTGACGATAAATCGCCCGGTAGTGCGCTGCACGACGTCGGTCCGCTCCTCGTGATCGTGTCCCGTGCACACCACATCGACCGACATGGCGGCAATGCGGTCGAGCGCCACGTCCGGCTGCTTGAGTCCCCAGCGCTGCGAGAGATGTCCGCGCACGACGTTGTGGTGCATCACGAGCAGGCGCAGATCTCCGACCGGACTGGCCGCGAGTTCACGTGCTGCCCACCCGAATTGGGCGATCGTCAGTCCGCCCTTCACGCGCCAATCGCGGGGATACGAGGTGACCGCCTGCGGTAACATGCCGGCCGCCGAGTTCAGTCCGACCATGGAAACACCCGGCACCCGCACGACCGGCTCGAGCACCGGATTGATATACTGCCTATATCGCTCGTGCAGCCGATCGGCATTACCCCAACCGAACGGTGCGCTCCACCAGGCCGTGTCGTGATTGCCCGGCACCTCGATGGTCGGAGCGATGGCGCGGAAACGCGCGAGAATCTCGCGGGCGCGCTCAAACTCATGAATGCGAGCGCGCTGCGCGAAGTCGCCCGAGATCACGATCGCGTTGAAACGCGACGCGGCCGCCATCGCGAGCGCGGCCGCCACGTGGGCGGCCACGAACGGGTGGCCGCAGTGGATATCGGAGACATGCAGGACGCGCACGGGCACCGCACCCGCCGTCGCACCCTTGGCAGGTTCAGCCAAGGCGCGCGATGACCGCGTCGGTAAACTCGTCGGTGGTCGATGTGCCGCCGAGATCGCGCGTGAGTACGGCCCCATCGCGAATGGTGCCTTCAAAGGCGTGCCGGATATGCTCAGCCCGACCACGATCGCCAATGTGATCGAGCATCATGCACGCCGCCAGCACGAGTGCGCCCGGGTTCGCGATGTTCCGGCCGGCGATATCAGGCGCCGTCCCGTGCACCGCTTCGAAGATCGCGGTGTTGGTGCCGAAGTTAGCACCCGGCGCGAGTCCGAGGCCGCCCACCAGCCCCGAGATCTCATCGGAGAGAATATCGCCGAAAAGGTTGGTGGTGACGACCACGTCGAACTGCTCTGGGCGCATCACGAGGTGCATCGCCATCGCGTCGATGATACGCTCTTCAAAGTGCACGCGCCCCTCGTACTCACGGGCGATCAGGCGTCCGACATCGAGGAACAGCCCCTGCGAAAACTTGAGGATATTCGCCTTGTGGACGAGGGTGACCTTCTGGCGGTTGTGCGCGATCGCGTAGTCGAACGCGTAACGCACGATTCGCTCCGACCCGTGCCGCGTAATGATCGCCACCGATTCGGCGGCCGCTTTCGGATCATCGCCAATCTTCACGTAGTGCTCGACACCGATGTACAGCCCTTCGGTGTTTTCGCGCACCAGCACGATGTCGACGTTGTCGAAGCGACCCGGCACAATCGTGTGCGCGGGACGGACGTTGGCGTACAGGTCGAACGTCTTCCGGAGGGCGACGTTGATGGAGCGGAAGCCTTCGCCGACCGGGGTCTCCAGCGGACCCTTAAGGGCGACGCGCGTGCGCTTGATCGAGTCGAGGGTGGCGTCGGGAATCGGATCGTTCCAGCGCGCCACACCGGCCATGCCAGCGACCTGACGGTCCCACTCGACATCGGCGCCAGCGGCGGCCAGTATACGAACGGTGGCGTCGGCAATGGACGGTCCGATGCCGTCGCCGGGGATAAGCGTTACTGGAGTGGCCATGTGGAATAAGATCGTCTGGCGCGCGCGGGAGGTGAAGTCGCGTGCTGGAATGCCACAAATCGGACGACGGCACGTCCAACGGTGAGTACGCCCTGCCCCACTTTCCCGGATTTTGCACCCTCCTTCATTGACAGCGGCATGTACGAGAGCGTACACCGTATGCCATGTCCTCCCCCTCCCCTACCTCCGGCCTGCTCAAACAGGTCCCGTGGATCGCCACCGCCGTGCTCGGCGCTGGTGCCCTCGCCACTATCGCCCTGAACAAGGGTGAGACGATCAGCGCCGCGTGGTTGCTCACCGCGGCCGTCTGCACCTACCTCATCGCCTACCGGTTCTACAGTCGGTTCATCGCGGCGGACATCTTCGGCCTCGACGCCACCCGGGCAACGCCGGCGGAGCGACTCGACGACGGTCGTGATTATGTGCCGACCAACAAGTGGATCGTGTTCGGCCACCATTTTGCCGCCATCGCCGGCCCAGGACCGCTGGTTGGCCCCACGCTGGCGGCCCAGTTCGGCTTTCTCCCTGGCGCCCTCTGGATTCTGGTTGGCGTGGTGCTCGGTGGGGCGGTTCAGGACTTCGTGATCCTGTGCGCCTCGGTTCGCCGCGACGGGAAGTCGTTGGGCCAGATGGCGAAGGAAGAGATCGGTACGGTGGCCGGTGCCACGGCGCTCGTCTCCATTCTCGGCATCATGATCATCCTGATCTCGGTCCTGGCGCTGGTGGTGGTGAACGCGCTGCGCGATAGCCCGTGGGGCACCGTCACCATCGGACTGTCGATTCCGATCGCCATGCTGATGGGCGTGTATCTGCGTTGGATCCGTCCGGGGCGCGTGCTCGAGGCGACGGCCGGCGGCCTGGTGCTGCTGTTCCTCTCGCTGTACGCAGGCAAGTGGGTTTCGGAGTCGGCCACCTGGGCACCGGTGTTCACGCTCAGCGGCGTGACGCTCTCACTCTCGATCATGGTGTACGGCTTCTTCGCCTCGGTGCTCCCGGTATGGATGCTGCTGGCGCCGCGTGACTACCTGTCGGCATTTGTGAAGATTGGTGTGGTGTTGGCGCTTGGCGTCGGAATCCTTGTGGTGCTCCCGGACATGGAGATGCCGCCAGTCACGAAGTTCATTGACGGCACCGGACCGGTGTTCGCCGGAAAGCTGTTCCCGTTCGTGTTCGTGACCATCGCCTGTGGTGCCATCTCCGGTTTCCATGCCCTGATCTCATCGGGCACGACGCCAAAGTTGCTGCGTCGTGAGCCTGATGCGCGTCTGATTGGGTACGGTTCGATGCTCACCGAGTCGTTGGTGGCCACGATGGCGCTGATCGCCGCCTGCGTGCTCACGCCCGGTATTTACTTCGCGATCAATTCGCCGGCGGCGGTAATCGGAACGACCGCGATGAGTGCGGCTGACACGATCAACGGCTGGGCGCTGTTCAAGACCATCTCGGCGGCTGATCTCGAACTGTTGGCGCGACAGGTCGGCGAGAACTCGTTGCTCTCGCGCACCGGTGGCGCGCCCAGCCTCGCGGTCGGCATGGCGCACCTGTTCTCACGCGCGCTGGGTGGTGAAGCGGCGATGTCGCTCTGGTACCACTTCGCCATCATGTTCGAAGCGCTTTTCATTTTGACCACGCTCGACGCTGGCACGCGCGTGGGCCGCTTCATGCTGCAGGATCTCCTCGGCAACGTGTACAAGCCACTCGGTCGCGTGTCCTGGTATCCGGCCGTGGTGTTCTGCTCCGGGCTGTTCGTGTCGATGTGGGGCTACTTCTTGTATCAGGGCGTCACGGATCCCCTGGGTGGTATCAACTCGCTGTGGCCGCTGTTCGGTATCTCGAATCAACTCTTGGCCACCGTGGCATTGTGTGTCGGCACAACGGTGATCGTGAAGATGGGCAAGGCCAAGTACGCCTTTGTCACCATCATCCCGCTGGTGTGGCTGGTGATCGTGACGGCGACGGCCGGCTTGCTGAAAATCTTCTCGAGCGATCCCAAGCTCGGCTTCCTGTCGCATGCGCGTTTGGTCGAAGGCCAGATTGCGGCGGGTACGCTCCCGGCGAACATCAAGACGCTAGCGTCGGCGCAACGGATGATCTTCAACGATCGCCTCGATGCGGCGGTGGCCGGATTCTTCCTCGTGTCCGTGGTCGTGATTCTGACCGCCTCGATCATCGAGTGGGTGAAGGTGATGAACGGCAGCAAGGCACCGGTATCGAGCGAGACGCCGTACGTGCGCACGCAACTCGTCGACGCGTAAGCCGCGGCCGACCAGTACGCAGCAAGGGGCGACGGCAAATGCCGTCGCCCCTTGCTGCGTCAACGCACCGTGCGACAATAGTCGATGCGTGCTTCGATCGTGCCGGGTAAGAGCCAGCGAAGCAGGGCGACGTCCGAGACGCCCACCGCGCGGGAGGTGACGTTCGAGCGTGGTGGTCCGGCGCTGAAGGCGTCGAGTCGCTGATGGAACTGCTGACGGAGCGCCGGCGCATCCGGGATCGCCGACATGACGTTGATCACGCGATCAAGAGCGGCGTGCCGGTTGGCGGTTGCGCCGAACAACATCTCGCGGACACTGAGGCAAGCTCCATTGGCGAGCGCGTCGAGCAGCTTCACCCGTGCAGCCGCCGACTGTGTCGTGTCGGCGGCCTCAACCAGCAGCGCCGGTGTGAGCGGATCGATGCGTCCCATCACTCGCGCACCGGGGGGAAGCCGACGGGCCGCATCCCCCGCGGCGTACACATTGGCTGCCGTTGCCGATACCACCGCGCCCGAGACCGTGAGCAGCGACAGCATCAGGAGACGACTCGTCGTCATCGACGTCGGCAGGGACATGGGCGGGTGGTAGCTCTCGCAAAAAGGCGGGTCACGAGCGAACTTACGGACAGGCCGCGCGCCGACCGACCCGACGTCGGGCGCTCACCCACCCTACGAGCCAGCATGGCCGAGGTCACCCTCGCGTCACAGCGGCGCATCCAACCGTCACGCCATGCCACAGACTGGGCACTCTACGCCATGGAAAGTCACCATGCGTCGTTGGATCGCGACCGTGCATCGGATTATCGGCGCGCCCGATTATGAGACGTATCTGGCGCACATGCAGCGTAAGCACCCCGGCTGCACGCCGCTTGATGCCCGGGCGTTTGAGAAGCAGCGCTTGATTGACCGATACCGGCAACCGGGCTCGCGGTGCTGCTGAGCGTCAGGCGTCGGGCGGGGCAAGAACGACGAGGGACATGATGATGGCGGCCACGACGGCAAGCGCCGCCCCCATCCCAAACGCGGCTGGCGATCCGTAGGCGTCCCAGACGACGCCGAACGCGATGCTCGCCGGCAGTGCGGCCACACCGACCGTGGCCTGATACCAGCCGAATGCGGTACCACGACGTGGTGCCGGCACGAGATCGGCCACCAGCGCCTTTTCCGTGCCTTCCGTGAGGCCAAACACGACGCCATACACGCCGAAGAGCGCCCAGGCATGCCATGGGTCGGTCGCCAGTGAGAAACCGGCGTAGACGACCGCGTAGAGCCCCCAGCCGGCCACGATCAATGGTCGGCGACCCACGCGGTCGGACCACGCGCCCGCCGGCGTGCTCGAGGCACTCTTCACGAGGTGCAGCAGCACCCACACCAACGGGATCAACGCTGTCGGTACACCGAGCTGGGACGCCCGCAGCAGCAGGAAGGCGTCGGTGGAATTGCCGAGCGTGAATACGAGAATGGGAACCATCGCGCGCCAGAATGACCGCGGGAGTGCCGGCGCGGTTCCGGGTCCCGGCACGACTGGTGCAACCGCCGCGAGTGGTGCGAGTGGTGCGGAGACGGCTCGCGCGGGAGCCCGTCCGTCGTAGTCCTCACGGACGAACGCGATCGCCACCAGCACGGCCATCGCCCCCGGGATTGCGGCTACCCAGAACACGTGGCGGACCGGCATCCCGAGCCATTGCAAACACGCCAGCGCAATCAGCGGACCGACCACCGCACCGGCGTGGTCGGCCGCACGGTGAAACCCGAACGCCCGTCCGCGGAACTCGACCGGCGTCGACGCGGCCAATAAGGCGTCACGCGGGGCGCCGCGGATTCCCTTGCCCACCCGGTCGACCAAACGGATGGCCAGTACCTGCGACGCACTCTGCGCGATCGCCACCAACGGGCGCACCAGCGACGCGATCGTGTAGCCGGCCACGATCAACGGCTTGCGCCGGGAGACGCGATCCGACCACCATCCACTGGCCAACTTGAGCAGCGACGCCACCGCCTCGGCACTCCCCTCGATCACCCCCACCATGCTTACCGTTGCGCCCAACGTGCCCACCAGAAATAGCGGCAGGAGCGGCGCGATGATTTCGCTCGACGCGTCGGTGAGAAAACTCACGGCGGCGAGCGCCAGCACGTTACGAGTCGGCATCCAGCGTACCGCTGATGCGTTCGCGCGCGGCTGTGCGTTGCCGTCCGGCGGGATGGGGCTCATGCGATGACCACGACGAACTCCGGAAAGAGCTGGCTGACACCATTGTTGACCACCTGGCGCGAACGGCGCGCCTGGGTGCTCGAGCAACAGATTTCGATTGCGCGGACTGCGGCCCCGACGGGGAACGAAAGCGAACGCGCGGCGATGCTGCAACAGGATTGGCATGACTGTGGCCACGCGGTCGAACAGGATCGCGCGGGAAACGTGATCACGCGGATACGACCCACGTCGCCCGCCGCCGCCGAGGGTCGACCGCTCGTCTGCCTCGCGCATCTCGATACCGTGTTCGACGCCGATCAGCCGCTGACCGTCCGACACGAGGGCACGCGCGTGCACTGCCCCGGTATCGGAGACAATGGACGCGGTCTGGCGGCTATGTCCGTGCTGGCGCGCGTGCTGCAGCATCCTGAGGTGCGCGCCCGACTGCAACGACCGATCGAACTGGTGCTCACGGTGGGCGAAGAAGGCGAAGGGAATCTGCGCGGCGCGACCCAATGGTTTGACGACGCCTCCGCGCGCGGTCTCACGCCGGTCGCGGCCGTGGCGATCGACGGTCCGGGCGACTGCACGATCGTGCACCACGCCGTCGGCTCGCGTCGATGGCGTATCGCATTCACGGGCGTGGGCGGACACAGTTGGGCCAATGCGTCCACGCCCAACCCCGTACATGCCGCCGGCGCCTGCATTGCGGCGATCGCCCGCCTTGCCGACACCTCGCGCCCCTTTAGCACAGTCGCCGTGACTCGCATGCACGGTGGCGAACTTATCACCGGTGTGCCGACGCAGGCCTGGATCGGCGTCGACATGCGCTCGTTGGATCCGGCGCGGCTGCGCACGCTGAGCGACGCATTGGAGCGCATCGTGAAGCGCGTGGTGCTCGATGAATCCGCGCGCGAGCCGGCGAGGGCGCTGCACTACGCCATCACCGTGCTTGGAAACCGGCCGTCTGGCCAGATCGACGACCGGCATCCCCTCGTGTTGGCCGCCGCCTCGGCAACGCGCGCGGTGGGCCGTGTACCGCAGTCGGCCTCGGCGTCGACCGACGCCAACGTCCCGCTTGCTCGCGGCATCCCGGCCATCGCCATCGGTGCCGGTGGTACCGGCAGCGCCGCACACACCGCCAACGAGTGGTACGATGACGCCGACAGTGAGATCGGACTCGAGCGCGCCATCCGACTGATCGCCGCGTTGGGCACCGCCGAGACGCTCTCACGTTAGCTCCCTCACGCGACTGCGCGCTTCACGTGTCGTCGTCCACGACTTCAAACGCGGGCGCACTCGGTTGCGTCGTAAAGAACAGGGAGCGATGCGACGCCGAGCCATGCGTACGTAGATACCGGTCGCGCCATCGAGAGGCGAACCGCTCGGCGTCGATCGCGTGCACCATCGCCCACACACTTCCCCCAAATCCGGCGCCGAAGGCACTGGCGGCGTGCGCGCCGAGGTCGCGCGCGTATCGTGCCAGATGCACCGTCTCCGCGATCTGATTTTCGAGCGCCCGTTCGGCACCGCCTTGCGACCGATCGATCAGCGACCCGAACTGATTCACGTTGCCATGCGCCAACGCATCGGCCGCATGCGGGACAATTAGGAACGTTTCGTCGAAAAACTGCTCGAGTCGAGCGACGAGATGATTGCCGGTGAACTCCGCGTCGGCGCTCGCCCGCGCTGCATCGGCGAGCACCGACGGCACGTGCGTGACAGGTCCACTGGACGCGGCCTCGAACGCCTCACGCAGCGTGCGCGCCGGCGTGACCGCGAGCGCGCCGCCATGGCGATTCCAGGCGTCGACCAAACGGTACGCGGTACGCGCGGCGCGGTTGTACCGCTCCTTGGCCGCACCGGTTTTTGCCGCCACGACACCGCTGACGCCGATCACGAACGCATAGTTCGACGGCCAAGGCACCGCTCGCTCGTACGTCACCGGTGCCCAGCGAAACATCTCCAGCCGCTCAGGCCCGCTGCATAAAATTGCCGTCTGATCCTGTGCGCCGCCCATCGTGCCCACACCACGTTCGCCAGCGAGCTCGCCGAAGTCGGCGCCGTTCTCGAGGGCGCCGATGTACCCCGCCAGCGCCACCCGATCGCGGATCGTCGCGCGCCACGCCGGCAGCTCATGCAGCTCCGAAAGTGCAGCGAAGGCCAGCGTGAGGCCCACGGTCAGCGCACTTGAACTCGACACGCCGGCGGCCGGCGGCAGATTACTGGCCAGCGCGATATCGGCCCCACGCACCGCGCTGCCAAAATTCGCGATGAGGCGCCGCAGCACCGTGCGCGGATACACGGCCCACGGGAGCGCGCTCCGGACCGGCGCGTCGAACGCAATCGACATCGATTCCCGTCGTCGGGCGTCGCGTAGCACCGCGACGCGATCACCGCGGCACCTGGCTACCAGCACAATGCCGCGCTCCACCGTGCACAGCAGCGATCGTCCACCAGCATAGTCCACATGCTTCCCGAGCACTTCAATGCGCCCTGGCAAGATCCAGACACGACGATGGTCCGACGGCACATCGGCGTCGTCCAGCGCCTGATGCGCGTCCCGCAGCAGCGAACGGTAGGCGTTCGCGACCAGCGGCGAAAACCCGGCACGGTCGAAGCGGCGACGAACGAACAGCTCGCTGAGCGGCGGGAACGCATCCATCGTCACGGATGCGGCTCGACCGACGAGAGCCGTTCCACGACGCCAGCGATATCCGAGCGGCGTGAGAGATCGAGGACCGACGCGCTCAGGCGAATCGCGCGAACGGGTACACCTTCTCGCAGTGCGAGCCCCACCGCTTCCGGCAATTCGTACTCCCCGCGCGACGAAATCGGCACGCGACGGCACGCGTCGACGACAGCCGGCGTCACTGCCCACAGGTTCATGCCGACCCATCTCGCCGACTCGCCCGCGAGGTCGAACGTCGCTCCGGGCTTTTCGACGATCCCTCGGAGCAGGCCGTCGTCGCCGACATCAAGGACGGCGAACGCGCGCACACGCTCGGCGTCGATAGAGCCGTCCTGTACGAGCGCGTCGCGATCGAACGCCACGACACCAGCGCTGTCGGCGGCGGCCAACGCTCGAAACGCACGCGCCGGGTAATAGTTGTCGGCGTTCAGCACAAGAAATGGATCGCAACCGAGCGCCTCGGCCGCCACCATCACTGCATTCGCCGTGCCGATCGGTTCCGGCTGCACGGCAAAGCGAATGCGCACGCGACGCGGCGGCGCCTCCTCCGTGAAATACTGCCGCACACCATCATGACCGGGTCCAATCACCAGCAGCACGTCGACAATGCCCGCATCCGCGAGCGCCGAGATCACGTATTCGAGAAAAGGACGCTTGATCGGAATCATCCCCTTTATCCCAGCGTCGGCGGCCACCAGCTGCGAGGCCTCGAGTGTTGCCGCGGCGTCCGTGCGCCGCATACGGCTACCGAGGCCTCCGGCCATAATGACGGCCGAGCGAATCATGTCGTGCTGGGTCCCTGCGGCGCGGTGGACGTCTGCCACGCACCACGGGTGAAGTCGGGGAACTTGACGGGCGCACTGCCCTTCTTGATCGACTGTTCGCACAACGCGTACGGCACGCTCCACGCTGCAGCGTCATACACGTCGAAATCCGGGGCAAGGCCCTCTCGCATGCACTGCACGAGCCGATACGCCATGATGAAGTCCATGCCGCCATGGCCACCGTTTTTGCGCGCCATGTCACCCACGGCGGTCCACAACGGATGCTCGTACTTGCCCTTGAACTCGGCCAGCGGCGTCCACTTCTCACCGCCGAGCGCACCGTCTATGTAGACACGGGCAGGGTAATCATTGAAGATCGCCTTCGACCCCTGCAGGTTGTTTAGTCGCGAGTATGGGCGTGGATTCACGACATCGTGCTGCAACAAGATCGTGCGTCCCTTCGCCGTCTTGATGAGTGAGGTGTTCATGTCGCCGGCCTTGTAGCGTTCTTTCCACTTCGGACTGTCCGTCGGCTCCGACTTCTCGCGCCACTCGGAGAGTCCCGCCTCCGGCGACGACATGGACACGACGTATTCGAACTTGTCGCCGCGGTGAATGCCGAGGTACTGCGCGACCGGACCGAGACCGTGCGTGGGATAGAAGTTGGTGTCGCGTTCGGTGTGTGGGAAGCGACGCCAGAGTCCTTCGTCCTTGTTCTCGAACAGGATCTCGCGAAGGTCGTGCAGATAGGCGGCTTCCGCGTGCAGCAACGTGCCGAACACACCTTCACGCACCATACGCAGAACCGTGAGCTCGCTGTTGCCGTAACAGCAGTTCTCCATGAGCAGGCAATGTCGCTTCGTCTTCTCCGACGTATCCACCAGCTCCCAGCACTGATCGACCGAGAGGGCGATGGGCACTTCGCTGCCGGCGTGCTTCCCCGCCCGCATCGCGGCCAGCACGACCGGCGTGTGCCACGGCCACGGCGTGGCGGTGTACACAAAGTCGATATCATCGCGCTGCACCAAGCGTTCGTAATCGCGTTCGCCACTGGTGTACAGCGCCGGAGCCTTCCGTCCCGCTGTGACCACGCGGTCGGCCGCGCGCTGGGCTTTTTCCGGCACGATGTCGGCGAGCGCCGTGATCTCCACGCCTTCAATGGCGAGCAGTTCGCCGAGGACCGAACTACCACGCAATCCGGTACCAACGATGGCAATGCGGACCGTGGCGTGCTTGTCGAACGGGACACCGAGCATGCTGCCGTTTCCGGCCAGCCGCGGCGGCGTGAGGTCGACCCGCCAAGCGTCGGTACTCGCGAGCAATCGCGCTGGTGTTCCTGTCACGGCGGCGGCGGCCAAGGCAGCCGCCGCCCCACTCAACAGGTCACGGCGGGAGACGCCGCCGTTGGCTCCGCTCGAGTCGTCGTTCACGTGTCCATCCGGACGTCGCAGTCATCCCCCAGGTTCACGCTGCCTTTCACACCCCTGACGACCACTCGGTCGCCGAGGAACGCATTGGTCAGCTGTGCGTGCTCGACCAGCGTCTGCTCACCGATGACCGCATTCGCCACCGACGAGTGACGCACCGTGCTGCCCGCGCCAAGGGACACGTTCGGCCCCACCGTGGCGTGCTCGATGGTACAACCGTCTTCGATGTACACCGGCTCGACGATGGTGGCGCCCTCACCAAGCATCTCGGGACGACGGGCGCGTCCCTTGACGAGCATGGTGCGATTGGTGTCAAGCAGCGTCTCCAGCTGGCCGGCGTCGTACCAACCGGCCACATCGACGACTTTGATCTTGGCCCCGTGGTCGATCATGTACTGGAAGGCGTCGGTGAGGTACCACTCGCCCTTGTTCGGCGTGGTGGTGAGCACGTGTGCGATGCCTTCGTACAACAGCTTCCAGTTCTTGATGTAGTACAGCCCGATGTTCGCGCGCTTCGAGATCGGCTCTTTCGGCTTCTCCACGATCTTCGTCATGTGGCCGTGGTCGTCGGTCACGACGACGCCGAAGCGCTGGTAGTCTTCGACTTCTTTGGTCCAGATGATGCCGTCGTCGTCGCTGTCCTTGAGAATGGTCAGGTCGGCGTCGAAGATCGTATCGACAAAGATGATAAGCACGGGCTGATCGACATACGGCTTCGCCAGTGCGACCGCGCCCGCCGTGCCGTCCTGCACCGCCTGCTCGATGAAGACGCTCGGGATGTCGTACGTTTGGCGCGCGTAGGCTTCGACTTTGTCCTTCAAGTGGCCGGTGATGTAGACCACCTGCTCCACATTGCCGAGTTTGAGCACGTCATCCATGACGTAGCTCATGACTGGGCGGCCGGCGACCTTCAGCATCGGCTTCGGCGTGACGTGCGTGTGCGGTCGAAGGCGCGTGCCTTTCCCGGCGAGGGGGATAATGACCTTCATGTCGGATTCAGTCCCGAGTGGCTGGGGTGAGTCGGGCGCTGCTGCAGATCGACGCAAGATGCAGAACGGCGCCGTCCTCGGGGAGGGGCGACGCCGTACGAAATACTGCGGTTCCCGCGAGAAGCGGCCGCCGACGAACGGCGAGCGCATCAGGGAGCGCTGGTCCCCTCGCGGCCGTACCGGTCTTTGATCCGGACAACGTCATCGAGCTCGGGCGTGCTGGCTTCCAGCACATCGCAATCGGTAATGGCTTCCATGTAGTGAATCGTGCCGGGCGTGATGCGGAACGACTGACCGGTGGTGAGGCGCTGGTCTTGCAGCTCGGTTTCACCCGGAAGCTGCACCCAGTACTTCATTTCACCTTGCAGCAGATAGACGGTTTCGTCCTTCCGCTCGTGGTACTGCACGGACAGTGCTTGCCCGGCCGTGATGTGCAGGATCTTGCCCACGTACCGATCGGTGTGGGCCCAGATCGTCTCGTGTCCCCAAGGCTTCGGCACATGCCGCACTTCGACGCGACCACTCATGCAACGCTCCAGAATCGTAGACGAATCATATCGCCCTCCCGCTGACCTCAGCGCGACGGCAGAACTAGTCGGTAAAACCGGGCCGTCGGACTCTCGGTACTTCCGTACGGATCAAGCCAAAGCACCTCAGGGGCCTCATTCAGCCGGAATTGCATCATCTGCGTGTCCTTGAGCGGATCGGCACGCCGCACCGTCCACCCACCGACCGTCCGGACAGCCACCGGCATCGGATGCCGATACCGACCGACCCGCGTCAGCTGAGCCGTGACGACCCACTGAGACCGCCCGCCGACTTGCTCCCTACGGACGACCGGCGCCCGCAGGGCGTAATCGATGATCCCGGCCTGATGCACCCACTGGTCGAAGAACCAGCCCAACTTTTGTTCGCTGATCCGTTCCGCGACCGACTGCATGGCCCACCGGTCCACATGGCGGAACTGCCACATCGCGTAATATTCGCGCAGAAATCGTTGGAAGGTCTCTTCACCCAGCACGTCGTGAAGCGCCTGATACATCGCCTGGCCGCGATCGTACACCGACGCGTTGTACACGGCGAAGCTGCGAAAAAGATCCGCCCGGGTGCCGATTGGCTCCGCCGTGCCTTCGCGCACCGTGGCCGCCTGCTGGTCGGACATCGAGTCGAGCCGTGCGCGCAGTCGACGAAGCGCTTGGTCGCTGGGCTGCGCGGGATTACGCTCGCCCGCCAGCTCGAGGCGGGCGGCCAGCAGCACCCGAGCGTCGCCGGCCTGCAGCAGCTCTTGGTACGACGACAACCCCTCATCCATCCAGCCATTCTGCCACTCGTTGTTGGCCAGAATGCCGTAGCTGTACACGTGCCCGAGTTCATGCACCGTGAGGCCCACCGAAGCTTCCCCGTTCATGAGCAGCATCGGAAACTCGGTTCCACCCACATCGATCCGCTTGACCACTGTAATCTGCGGGAACGGATAATCGCCGTATAGCGCTTCCAGCCAGCGCAATGCCGTGCGCGTCTGGGCCAGTGCCTTGCCGCCCTGCCACTGCGTGAGCGAGCGGTCGATACACGCTTTCTCGGCCGCTTCGTTCAGCGACGTCCGCCCACAATCGTCGGCGGCGTCGGCCCGATACAGCACGTGCACTGAGACGGTGTCCCAGATGGGAAAGCGGTACAGCTGCGACGGCGCGCGCACGTACGACGTGCCTTCGTAGCGATATCCCGGCGACGTGCTCCAGGCGAAGTGATGCACGTTGCGGGCGATGAACCGAACAGCCTTGTAGCCCGTCGGCACGCGCACCGACGGCGACGGCGGCACGTCGCGATACGCCTGCGCGGCCAATCGGGGCCGCTCACTGCCAAGGGCCATCACACGCGCATACCCGGGATCGCCGCTCACCGGCACGCCGGTGGCGCCCACGGTCTGATCGGTCGGTACCACCAGCGTGACGTCGAACGCACCAAACTCTCCGTAAAACTCCCCCGCGGGGACCAGCGCGTTCGGCTTCCACCCGTCGCGATCGTACACAGCGACCTTCGGATACCATTGAGAGAAGTCGAAGCTGCGCCCTCGGCGCCCCTGACGTCGCGGCACGGTGCTCGGCCGCGCGGTCCACGAAAAGTCCACGCTGATCGAATCACCAGACGCCAACGGGGTCGGCAGCGCGAGTCGCACCACCGAACTATCAGGTGCCAGGGGATATTCCACCGCTACCGGTTGGCCGTTCACGCGCGGCGGCGTCGTAAAGCGTTCGTACGCGTAGTCGGGATCACGCAGCTCCTGAAAGCGCAGTCGTCCTTCGCGCTCGTCGGCGGCAGACCATTTCGATCCAGGGCGGAACGCATTGAGATGTTGATGTACCCACAAGTCGCGCAGCACATCGGGGCTGCGGTTCACGTAGCGTAGGGTACCGGTGGCCGTGAGCACACCGAGTTTCTCGTCGAGCGTCGCCACCATCTGGTAGTCGGCCCGTTGCTGCCAATAGCCAATCGTGTCGCCACCAGGCGGCGTCGTCGCCGGGCGCAGAGGGACGCGCGGCGCCAGCACCGGCTGATTCGGGAGGCCTCCCTGCTGCGCCGTGGCGACCCGGGGCGAGAGCTGAAGCGCGGTGGCCAGCATGAGCGCGGCGATGCCGCCGTTACGTACTGGTGCGAAGCGCATCGGAACGGAAGAAGGCTGAGTACGACGAAACACGCAGGACGCGCGACGAGATATGAACCGGGGGAGTACACTGCAGTGCACTCCCCCGGTCCCTCACGAAACTAGCAGCGCGGAATTAGGTACGCGACGTACCGAGTCGACGACGCAGTAGGCCGAGCTTGCGGCGTAGCGAACCGTCCATCACGGTGTCGCCGATGCGCACCACGACGCCGCCGAGAATACTCGGGTCGACCGCGAGGTGCGGCACAACGGTCTTACCGACGATAGCAGACAACCGTCTGCCGATCTCATCGCGTTCGTCGTCACCTGTTTCACGTGCCACGGTCACCCGCGCATGCACGATGCCGGCTGAGGCGTCGAGCAACGTGTCGTACTCGTTGGCTACGGTCGGGATCAGCATCTGCCGACGGTTCTTCACCAGCTGCTGCAGGAAGCGGAGGAACAGGCGCGGCACACGGTCACCGAGCGCCTTGGTCAGCACCGCCGCCTTCTGCTCGGCCGCGATGCGCGGCGACTCGAGGAAGCGAAAGAGGGTGACGTCCGTTTCGATCGCGTTCGCGATCTGACGCAACATCGTGCCCCACCCCGTCGTGTCCTCGGCTTTCCGCGCGAGGATCAGCAGCGCCTCGGCGTAATTACGAGCGACCGATTCGCCCTGCACGCCAGCCGGCATCAGCGCGTACCCTGCACGCCGTCGAGCGAAGCGAGAAAACTCTCGACGATCTGGCGATTGCCAGCCGAATCGAGATTCTGCTCGATCACGCGCGAGGCGCCGGCGATGGCAAGGTCGATCGCTTCAGTCCGCAGCGCAGCGATGGCGGCCGCCTTTTCACCCTCGATGGCGCGGCGGGCCTGCTCGATCATCTCTTCCTGCTGCGTCTTCGTTACCGCGAGCAGATCAGTGCGCATCCTCTCGGCCGTGGCGCGGCTGTCAGCGATGATCTGCTGCGCTTCGGTCCGGGCGGTCTCGAGATGAGCCTTCTGCTGCGCGAGCAGCGACTCGGCGGTAGCGCGATCGCGCTTGGCACCCTCGATCGCGTCTTCAAGGGCCTTTTCACGCGCCTCGACAGCGGCGAAAATGGGCTTGAAGGCATACTTCGCGAGGACAGCGAAAAGGACGGCAAAGATGATCAGCGTCCAGAACATGACGCCGACATTCGGATCAAGCAGACTCGGCGGGCCACCCTCGGCGGCTTCCGAGGCAAAAGCCGGAGACGCGGTGACGGCGAGAGCGGCAGCAAGCGCGCCGATACGGCGAGCGGAAAGAGCGAACATGGAGGGATCCACGAGAAGAAGAGAGTGCGGCGGGGCGCCCGGATGGATGCCCCGCACGCGAACACGTTAGAACGTGATCTTGCCCTGAATCAGGTAGCCGATCACGACGCCGAACAGCGCGGCGCCTTCGATGAGCGCGGCCAAAATGAGCGCGGCGGTCTGAATGCGACCCGCGGCTTCCGGCTGACGCGCCATGCCTTCAACTGCCGAACCACCAATGCGGCCGATGCCCATGCCGGCGCCGATCGCAGCACCACCAGCAGCGATGCCGGCGCCGATCATGGCGAGGCCCTTCGGATCCTGAACAACCGGCGCAACGGCCTGGAGGAGACCCATGATTTCCATCGTAACGCTCCGAAAAATAGTCGTTGAAAACGCACTCCCGACGTCGGTACCAGGTACCGCGCGTCCCGTCAGCGGGCCGAAGCCCAACGGGAATCACCGATCGCTCGATCGGCTACGTCTCTCGTGGGCAGTGGGAGGAACCGCCGTGAGAGTGACAAGCTCCTAGTGGTGGGCTTCGCGGATCTGCCCGATGAACACGCAAGCGAGCAGCGTGAAAATGAAGGCCTGCAGGAAGCTTACGAACAGTTCGAGCATGCTGATCGCCGTCGCCATCAGCACGGGCACCCCGGCCAACGCCCACGACTGGAACGAGAAGATGAGGCCGAGAATTGCGAGGAGCAGGATGTGGCCAGCGGTCATGTTCGCAAACAATCGGATCGTGAGTGCGAAGGGCTTCGAGATCTTGCCCACCATTTCGACCGGCGACATGACAAAGAACATCAACACACGCATCACGATCGGCAGGTCCTTGTTCCAATAAAAAATCGTGCTCAGGTAGCCGAGACCGTTGGCGCGAATACCCGCGACTTCCACCACGATGGCGGTGATGATTGCCAGCGTCGCGGTCACGGCAATGTTACCGGTGGCCGTTGCGCCGTATGGGATCATCCCGAACAGATTGCACGTGAGAATAAAGAAGAAGAGCGTAAGGGCGAACGGCACAAACCCTTCACCGTGGTGTCCGACGTTCGGTAGCACGACTTCGTTGCGAAGATAGAGCGCCATCGCTTCCATCGCGCCGGCGAACCCTTTTGTGCGCCCTTCCGTCTCATGCTGTCGGCGAGAGGCCGAGGCGGCGCTGATCAACACGACCGCCACGATCACCGCCGCCAGCAGCATGAACACGACATGCTTGGTGGGCGAGAGATCGACTTCGAGGCTGCCGATATGCACCGGCGGAATCTTCGGAAGTGCGATTTCCTTCGCGAGGTGGCTGTTCGGCCACGGGATCTCGAGGTGTGAGCCGTCGGTAATGTGCGGCGTGATAAAGTCCACGGGACCCGCCGCGGGCGCGGCCGGCGCGTGTTCGGTCTGCCCCTGCGCGCTGAGCGCGACGGGCGCGAGCGCGAGGAGCACGGCACAGGACAACGAGCGGAGCATCGACTGCATCCGAATTCAGGCTTTAGTGAGCGTTCAGGAAGATCGGCTCGATCACCGTCGAGACGAAGTAGAAAACGACCAGCGACACCAGCGCGGGGGTAGACGGCAACCCCAACGCCTTGGCTCCCAGGAAGGCCCAGAACGCCACCGTAGCAAACCGCAGCAGCACGCCCAGACCCCAGCCCGCCATCACTTGCGTTCGCGCCACGAGCATCGCAATCGCGAAGGTGAAGGTCTGCACGATGACGGCAAGCCATGCACTGGCGCGCACCGCACCGACCGATGCGGGATCGGTCCAAACAAACCGCTGCATGACGAACGCCGTCACCAGCACCAGCGTGACTTGCGCGGCGGTGAAGCCGAGCACGGCGCGAAGCATTCGAGTGGGCGCAACACGATCGGTCGTCATGGCTTCGGCAACGAATCAGTGTCGTGGGTGGACCGCGAAGTGACCGGCTTCGTGAGACGCCGATAACTTGCGTAGAAGGTTCCTCCCCCGCCTACGAACAGCCCCCCCAACAAAAAGAGGGGCGAAGTGTCGAACCGGCGATCGAGCCAATTGCCGGCGTACACAAACAACACGATGGACGCAAAAAACTGCATCCCAAGGCTGGCGAGCGCCCACGGAGACGGCTCTCCTGGCGGCGTCGAGCCGGGATTCGGGTTCCGCGGTTCATCTACCATTCGGCGGTGAAGCTAGACGCTTGTGAAATTTTTCGCAAGCTATCAAAATGACCGAACCCGAACAGAGACCGACACGCGAATGCGGGCCAGGTGAAAAGAGCAAATGTGAAGCAGCATCGTCACTTAGCCTGTCACCTGATGCTTGACAGCAACAGCTGTCGTTGATAACGTGGCGGAGTATCGAAATGTGACCCTGCGTCGTCCAAGCATATGTCGGTGCTTACGATTGGCATCGGCATCAGCGACCCGACCATCCGACCCACTCCCTGATGCTTTCCCGCATCATCGTTCCACTGCTGGCAGCTGCCGTGCTCATGTTTGCGTGCGGACCGCGAACGCCGAGTCCGGTCGCCGGGGCGCGTCCGAAGGTAGGGGTCGAGACGGGCGTGACGTCTCACGTCATGGTGGACACGGCTCGCGGCGTCGTACGATTCGCGATTGAGGTTGCCAACGATTCCCGCAGACGGGTCGAGCTGAACTTTCCTGATGGCCGCACGCATGACTTCGTCGTGTTAAACGACGCGGGTCGCGAGGTGTGGCGCTGGAGTGCCGGCCGTCTCTTCACGCAATCGATGCAGAACCGCCTGCTCGACGCGCACGACTCGGTGGTGTACGACGAGCGGTGGTCACCGCCGTCGCCCGGACGCTATACCCTTGTGGCGTCATTACGCAGCGAGAACTATCCCGTGCAGCAGCGCGTCGACTTCGCGCTCCGCTGAGCACCCCAGCGGTCCCTCGCATTGCTCGCGCGCTCCGATCCGCGCATTACATTCTCTGGATACTGCAACGGACGCCCGCGGGCGTCCGTAACTGTTTTCAGGCTCGTCCATTTCGCACTTCACTCCGCTCTCGTGACTACACCGCCTGTCGAGAATGATCTCGCCCTGCTCGACCGTCTCGCGGAGGCGCGCCGGGAGCTCGCCACGCAAATTGGAAAGCGCATTGTCGGCCAGACGCAGGTGGTCGACGATCTCGTGACCGCACTGCTCGCCGGTGGACATGTGGTGCTGGTGGGTGTGCCTGGGCTGGCGAAGACGCTGTTGGTGCAGACCGTGGCGCAGGCGCTCGATCTCACGTTCTCGCGCGTGCAATTCACACCGGATCTGATGCCGAGTGACATTACCGGTACGGAGCTGATGGAGGAAGAGCCCGGCACCGGCAAGCGGGCGTTTCGTTTTGCGGAGGGTCCGGTGTTCGCCAACATGGTGCTTGCCGACGAAATCAATCGAGCGCCGCCCAAGACGCAGGCTGCGTTACTGCAGGCTATGCAAGAACGCACCGTCACGGTTGCGGGACGCACGTACGAATTGCCCAAACCGTTCTTCGTGCTCGCGACGCAGAATCCGATCGAACAGGAAGGCACGTATCCGTTGCCGGAAGCGCAGCTCGACCGCTTCATGTTCGAACTCACGGTCGGATATCCGTCACGTGAAGAGGAAGAGCAGATTGTGATGTCGACGACGGGCGCGTTGCAGGGTGAGGTGCGCGCGGTGGTCGGCGGCGAAGAGCTGCTTCGGCTGCAGCGACTTGTGCGTCGGCTACCGGCGCCGCCGAGTCTCGTGCAGTACGCTGTGAAGCTGGCGCGCAGCACGCGTCCGGACGATCCGAACGCGAGTGCGAAGGTCAAGAAGTACGTGAGTTGGGGGGCCGGCCCCCGTGCGTCGCAGTACCTCGTGCTGGGGGCGAAGGCGCGGGCGGCGATGGACGGTCGGGCGATGCCGGATCTGGACGACGTGCGGAGCGTGGCCAGAGCGGTGTTGCGTCACCGACTGGTGGTGAACTTCCAGGCCGAGGCCGACGGAATTCCAACGGAGTCTTTGATCGACTTCCCCTGAGCAAGAGGTTCGGGAGGGACAGGACGAATGACACTGCACGGGCGGTTGCTTCCTGGAGCAACCGCCCGTCGTGTATCGTTCTGTCTAGGAGGAGTTCTCTGCTGTCGGGCCGGCTAACCCCTGGGCGACATTGACGCCCGCTGACGCATCGCTGACGGGGCGAGTTCAGTGTTATGTCGTCTCGGGCGATAACGACGATCGCCCAACCTGTTCCCTTGTGGGGGGGTGTGCCAATGGCGCGCATGCGATTCGAATCCGCGGCTCGTGCGGAGCTTACACTGCCGGATCTCGTGCGGGTCGCAGAGATCGGCGATTTACCATTGGTGTTCCAGACGCTTGGCGCTGGGCGTGTGGTGCTTGGCGGCGCTCGCGTCGTTCCGAGCACGGGGACGCTGTTTGCGTTGCTGGTGCGGGTCGCCTACAGCCCGGACTTGCGCCACGCGCGCGACGGCTTGCTGTCGATGCTCTGGCCTGGGCAGTCGATCGCGCGGCAGCGTGGGAACCTGCGGCAGGCGCTGTACAAGGCGCGGTCGATGGGGATCAACGTGTCGCTGATGGGCGATAGCGTCTGCCTCGATCCACGACAAGTCGTGACAACGTTTGCGCTGTCGCAGTCGACAATGCTGTTCGACCGCGATGTGGTGCGTGGCAACGAACCATTCGGTGTATTCTTGCCGGGCTTTGTGGCACCCTGGCCCGAGTTTCAGGAGTGGATTGATGCCCAGCGCGCGAGCGTGCACGCTGCCGTGCGACGCGTGCTCGTGGAACTGCTGCGCACACGCCGCGAGCGTGCCGACTGGTCGGGTGCGGACGCGTTGGCGCGCTGGCTGCTGCAATTCGATCCACTGCACGAGGAGGCCACCCTGACTATCGCCGAGTGCACGATGTTGGCGGGGTCGAAAGCGGAAGCGGTCGCGATCATCGATCGGTATCTCGAGGAGATCGGGCCGTTGGCCGGCGACATCCGGCTGCCGGCGACGCTGTTGCGGAAGCGGTTCACCGAGCCGCCATCGAAGAAGCGTCCGTCGTTCGTGCCGACCGAGCGGCACTTCGTCGGGCGGACGAGCGAGTTGGCGAATCTGACGATGGCAATGCGTCGGGCGCGGTGGCACGACGGGAGCGCAGTGATG
>NZ_JBKJRB010000043.1:0-14160 GCF_046594945.1 Gemmatimonas sp.
TGTTGCTGTTGCTGTTGCTGTTGCTGTTGCTGTTGCTGTTGCTGTTGCTGATGCGGATGCGGGTGCTGATGCTGCGGTCGATAGGGTCAGGCTATCGCACTTTGAGCCCGTATGTAGAATTCCTGACAACGCGTGATCCCCGACCCTCCACCACCGGACCCATGGCCGCTTCCAGTCTGCTCGCCCTCATCGACGACATTTCGACGCTGCTCGATGACGTCGCGGTGCTCACTAAGGTGGCGGCCACAAAAACGGCCGGCGTGATGGGCGACGACCTGGCCTTGAATGCAGAGCAGGTGTCCGGTGTGAGCGTGCAACGTGAGCTGCCTGTTGTATGGGCTGTCGCCAAGGGCTCGTTCATCAACAAGCTCATTCTGGTACCAGCGGCGCTGCTGATCAGCGCGTTCCTGCCCGTCGCTATCCTTCCGCTCATGATCGTCGGCGGAGTGTTCCTGTGCTTCGAAGGCGTCGAGAAGCTCGCGCACAGGTTTTTCCATCAGGACGACGAGCTCAGGCCCGGCGAACTCCTGAAGGCCGTGGCCGACCCGACGGTCGATCTGGTGGCCTTCGAGAAAGACAAAGTGAAGGGCGCGGTGCGCACCGACTTTGTGCTCTCGGCCGAAATCGTCGTCATTACCCTCGGCACGATGGCCACCTCGCCGCTCATGCAGCAGGTGGTCGCGCTGAGTGCCGTCGCTATCGGCGCCACCGTGCTCGTCTACGGGCTCGTGGCCGGCATCGTAAAGCTCGACGACCTCGGACTCGCCCTGCATCGCAAAAAGGACGCGACCGCCCGCAAATTCGGCGCTTTCATCTTGCGCGCGGCGCCGCTCCTCATGAAAAGCCTCTCGGTGCTCGGTACGGCCGCCATGTTCACGGTTGGTGGCAGCATCATTGCGCACGGGGTGCCGTTCATCGAGCATTTCGTGGAAGCGGTCGGTCACTCGCTTTCTGAACGCAGCGCCGTGCTCGCCTTTATTGCCACCACCGTGATCGACGCCATGGTCGGTATCGTCGCCGGCACGATTGCGGTCTTGCTGTTCAATCTCGGGAAGAAGCTCCTGTCCTCGAAGGCGGTGGCGATGCTCCTCGCGTGGGCGACATTGGCCTCGTCTGTCACAGAGACAGTCGCGGCGCAGCAGGCGGCCCTTGGGGGATGGCCGCAGCACTCGCGCGCGCGCCCGACGCCGAAGGTCGTGACACCCGGCGCCGGCCCGTTTGCACCGCCGCCGTCCGATGCCATCGTGCTCTTCAACGGCACGTCACTCGCGCGATGGACACAGAGCGATGGCACCGCGGCCAAGTGGCGCGTGGTCGACGACGCGTTCGAAGTGGCGCCGAGCACCGGCGGGATCATGTCGCGCGACTCCGTGGGTGACGTGCAGTTGCACATCGAGTGGATGTCGCCGATGCCAGCGCGCGGAAGCGATCAGGATCGCGGGAACAGCGGCGTGTTTTTCGGTGGCGGACGCTACGAAGTGCAGGTGCTCGACTCGTATCGCAATCCCACCTATGCCGACGGACAAGCGGCATCGCTGTACGGGCAGTATCCGCCACTGGTGAACGTCAGTCGCCCACCAGGTGAATGGCAGAGTTTCGACATTACGTATCGTCGTCCGCGCTTCTCCGCCGCAAAGAAGGTGATCACGCCGGCCGTGCTCACTGTGCTGCACAACGGCGTGCTCGTGCAGGATCATCGTGAGCTGGTCGGTCCCACCGCCAACGGTGTGCGGAAGGCGTACGAAGCTCACGCAGACCGTCTGCCGATTTCTTTGCAGGATCACGAACATCCGGTGCGCTTTCGCAACGTATGGTATCGCCATCTCGAGCCGATGCCGGGTGAGACGGTGCAGTACCGCTCGCCGGAAGGCGAGGTATATCGCTCGATGCCCACCACGATCGACGTCGCGACAGCGCAGGAGCAGCTCGCAAGTGATCGCACCCATATGCCGCGCTACATCACGCTCGGCGTGGCGCAGTCGAACGTGCGACAGTTCCGCGAAGCGATTGCGACATTCACCCGCGGACTCGCCGCGTTTCCGAATGACGGCACCGCACAGTCCAAGCGCGATCGCGCCATGCTGCTTCGCTGGCGTGGGCATCGGTATCTGTCGGTGCGCGAGTTCGCCAAGGCCGACGCCGATCTCACGGCCGGCTACGCACTCGACAGCACCAATTATGGCATCCTCTTTCACCTTGGCGTGCTGCGCTATCTGCAGGGCAACTTCGCGCAGGCGGCAGCGCTGTTTGCGAAAGCGCAGCCGCGTGCACCCGATGGCGGTGAACTGACCGGCAGCACCGACTGGTTGTGGCTTTCGCTGTCACGCGCCGGTCGCGCCGCCGAGGCCACGGCCATGCTCGCGCGGAAGCCCGACTCCTTGGCCGCCCCGCCCGGCTACGCGTACGCTTCACGACTCAGGTTGTATCGTGGCGTCGTCACGCCCGATCAGCTCTTCACGCCAGCAGATACAGCCGATGTACAGATCGCCACGCTCAGCTACGGACTCGGCACCTGGTATCTCGTGAAAGGCGATACCGTACGCGCGCGGGGCTCGTTCGAGCGGGCCATGCAGGGCGGTGGATGGCCCGGCTTCGCCTTCATGGCCTCGGAAGTGGAACTCCGCCGTATCAGGAAGAAGTAGGCCGGCGTGTTGGCTTGACTGTCATGGGGGGCAGGGGATCTTCGCGATCCACTGCTCCCCAGTCGCGTTTCGAGGCGCCTCGTTTCGGTCCTTCATGCAGTTTGACCTTGGTAACGACCGGCTTGGCCGGAAGTCGCTTGCGTCCCTGCCCACCTTTGCCGCCTTTCATCGCCTACTGCTTCGCGATAATGCGGTCTTTGATCTTCGCGTACAGCACGGCAGAGAGGATCTTTTTCGACACCAGATCGTTCTTCGCCTTGTACGGACGCCCTCCGATGATCCTGGAGGCATACGCGTTCCCGATGCCCGGGATGCCCTTCAGTATGTCGGCGCTGGCGCTGTTGATGTCGATCAGTCCGGTAGCGTTGCCGGCGGCTGCCGTGACTGGGGACTTCGGCTTGCCGGCCTGCGCGTGCGCGGCCAACGGCGTAGCGAGAACCAGAGCGATGCAGAGCGTGCGGAGCAGGCGCATGAGCAAATCCGGCCGGAAGGTGAGCGTGTGCACTCCGCGAATTCTAGCGATCGCCGGTTTGTCCGTAAAAGGCGTCGCCCCAGCAGCGCACCGATCCGTCGGTCTGGATGGCGCAGCCGTGACTGCTGCCGAGCCCAAGGCTGTGCTGTCGGGCCGCGTCTCCGCCACGGAACGATCCGCCGATGTTTTTCACCGGACGGTTCACGCCGCCCGCCTGCGTCTGGCCGTTGCCCAGTCCACCGAAGTAGTTACTTCCCCAGCAATAGAGCTCGTTGCCGAGCGTGTGCGCGCAGGTGGCCACCGCGCCGGCGGCAATGCCATCGTAGCTGCGCCCGCCCGCCACGGGGCCCGGCACGCCACGATGGGAGATCGACGTGCCGTCGCCAAGCTGCCCGGCGCTCTCGTTGAGCCCCCAGCAGAGCGCCGCACCGGTCGTGGTCACACCGCACGTGTGCTCGAAGCCGGCTGCGATCTGCGTCCACCGCAGGTCACCACTGACCCCCCGGGGGCGCCGCTCCGAGAGGCCCAATGAGTTGTATGGGACATCGCCCACGCCCATCTGTCCCCAGCGATTGGAGCCCCAGCAGTACCCGATGCCGTTCAGCGACACCGCGCAGGTGGTCGTGCTCGAGGCCGAGATCGAGGCGAAGCGTATCGTGCTGCTCACCACGACGGGTGCTTCACTCGAGGTCACGGTGCCGTTGCCTAGCTGACCGAACTGATTTCCGCCCCAGCAGAGTGCCGTGCCGCTTGCCGTGAGGGCACAGCTGTGCGCGCCGCCCACCGAGATCTGCGCAAACGTCGAGTCGGTTTGCACGCGCACCGGGGTTGCGCTCGACCCGATGGCGCTGTCACCGAGTTGCGAAGCGACGCCGGGATATCCTCCGCCCCAGCAGTAGGCACGTCCCTCGGTGGTCAGCGCGCAGGTGGACGTTACGCCAGCCGCGATGTCAGCCAGCACCAGGGCGGCCGCCACCCGCAGCGGAGTGCGACTGCAGCCAAGCCGCTCGCAGAAGGTCGGTGTACTCGCGGCCCCGAGTTGCAGATACTCATTGCTCCCCCAGCACCAGCCTTCGCCGCCCGTCGTGACCGCACAGCTGTGAAAGAAGCCGGCCGATACCCGCGCGTACTGTCGCGAGCCACTCACGGTAACCGGCGTCGCCACGGCACGCCCGGCGTAGGGGTTGCTCACGGCCGCCACGTCGCAGGCCGAGAGGGCCAGCGACAGCATGAGTAGCAGTTCGGCGGCGAACCGGCGCCCGAGAAAGCAACGAGGGGTCATGCGCTCAACGTTACGCTCTGCGGGTTCCCGCTGATATACGTCGTGCGGCGTAGACGGCACGTAGACGATATGCTTTCCGCATGACGAATCCGCTCTCGACACCACCGCCCCCACCTCCCGAACGGTGGCCGCGCGGCCCCGTGCCCGGCGTGCCGGCGCGGCACTGTCAGGGCTTACCGAAACCCAGTGGAATGCACAACCGCACCGCGTGGCGTCGGTGAGCGCGCGCGTGATGGCGACGATTGTTGAAGCGCCTGGCGAATCGACCGTGGCTCAAGTTCAGCAAAGGGTGCGAGGTCGAGCTACGGCATCAGCTGCGCCCACTGCGCAGAGTCCGTGTACTGCTGAAACGACACAATCTGATTTCCACTGAAGTGGTAGACATGGCAAAACTGCGCGTTCAGCGTGGCGCCGCTGTGCTTCATCGTGCCACCGTAGCGGCCAAGCACGATCACGTCGTCACCGCCATCAACAAAACGATCGGGTGCCGCGGAGAAGCGGTCGATGGCGGCAAGCAGCCGTCCGAACACGCCTTCCCCAATGGCGGGTAGGCCGAGGTACGGATTGCGGTCAGCGAGTGGGTTGCCTTCGGCCTCGTGCCATTGCACGTCGGGCGCCATCGCGCCGAACAGCACCGAGGGATCGTTGTTCGCGAAGGCGGCATAGGCCGCCTGAATGGTCTGCACGTTCGACATCGGCTTCTCTTGGGCGCGATAGGAAAAAGTTCTGGGCGCGCGATACGTAACGCCATTCTCGGCGGGCGACAAGGACGGCTGGTTTCACCACGCGCGTCGTGGCCTCCCCGTCCGCAGGGCCGCACGTATCGCCGCTTCCGCCAGGGGCGCCATAACGCGATAGCCGGCGATGTTCGGATGCACACCGTCATCGCCAAATTCACGCCTGAGTCCCATGCGCTCGTCGCGCATCGGGGTGTGATAATCCAGGTACACGGCGTTGTGCGTGAGCGCGTACTGCTTCATCCACGCGTTCAGCGAGACGATTTTCGGTGCCGGTGCGAGACCGGGTTTCCACGGATAGTCGAACACCGGCAATACCGACGACAGCACTACGCGAATGCCATTCGCCTGCGCGATCTGGGCCATCGATGCGATGTTGTCCTCGATCATCTCGAGTGACGACGGCCCGGTGTTGCCGGCAATGTCATTCGTGCCGCCAAGAATCACGACTACCGCTGGCTTTAGGGACACGACGTCCTGACGAAAGCGCACCAGCATCTGCGGGGTGGTCTGCCCGCTAATCCCGCGCCCGATATACGGCTTGCCGGGGAACATCGCCGCAAAGTGCGGCGCCCAGCCCTCGGTGATCGAGTTGCCCATGAACACCACGCGCTGTTCACCCGGCTTCGCCACGCCGACGCGCGCGTTGTCAGCACGGTAGCGCTCGAGGTTGGCCCAATCAAAATTTGGCGGCTGTGCCTGCATGGTGGACGCGCTCAGGGTTGTAGCAGCCAGCGCGGTCGTCCACCACGAGTTCCAACGGGACATGGATCGCTCGGCGAATGGTGAAGCCTATGGAAAAGCCTATGGTGCAGTTCTTGCCCGACTATACTGCTGCAGTTCTTCTTGTCTCCTTGCCTCCTTGTCGTTGCGCGATCAGTTCTGCGGCCAGACGGCACACGCTGGCGAACTGATCACCCAGAGACAAGGAGAAACGGAGGCAAGGAGAACACGAATGCGCGCTGTTCCTAGAATGTCCCTGAACTGGAGCCACCGTCCATGCATTTGCCGAAATCCGGTCTCTTCCAACTGATCACCGCCGCCGCCGTTGCTGCGATGGTCGCTTTTGTGGCCTCCTGCAGCGCCCCCGACCGCTCGCCGTCCGATTCCACGCGGGCCATGGCCACGAGCGGCGACAGCTCGGCCAGTGCCTGCCCTGATAGCAACGCAGGTCTCACGCTTCCGGCCGGATTCTGCGCCTCCGTGTTCGCCGAAGGCGTTGCTCACGGGCGTCATGTCGCGGTGGCCGCCAACGGCGATGTCTATATCGCGATCGAGGGCACGAACCCGAGCCCGCCGGCGATGCCCGCCGGCACCAGACCAGCTCCGGCGACATCGTTCGTCGCCCTGCGCGACACCAATCGTGACGGCCGCGCCGATCTCATGCGTCGCATGGGCACGCTTGGCAATACCGGCATCGCGATCGCCAACGGCTTCGTGTACGTGGACGAAGGCACCGCGATCGTCCGCTATGCCCGCGCCGACACCGCCCTCGTGCCGGCCGGGAAGCGAGAGGTCGTGGTCGATGGATTCCCACTCACACCCGGTCATCGCGCGCGCAATTTCGCCATCGATACCACCGGGTCGCTTTTTGTGAACGTCGGGTCCGCCACCAACAGCTGTCAGGCGAAAGACCGCACGTTAGGTTCGCCGGGCCTCGAACCGTGCACCGAATTGCTGACCCGCGCCGGCATTTGGCGTTTCGACGCGAATCGACTGGGGCAGCACTTCAACGAAGCGGCGCGCTACGCGTCCGGAATACGCAATGGCATGGGTTTGGCCATCGCGCAGGACGGCACGCTATACGGAACGCAGCACGGTCGAGATCAGCTGGCTGATAATTGGCCCGATGTCTTTCCGGATGTGGCGTATCAAGCCGAGAATCCGGGTGAAGAGCTGATTCAGATCAATCAGGGCGACGAATTCGGCTGGCCACAGTGCTACTACTCGATTGTGGAGCGCCACCTGGTTGACGCGCCCGAGTATGGCGGCGACGGGAAGACGACCGCGCGTTGCGCAGGCAAGAAAGAGCCTCGTGCGGTATTCCCCGCGCACTGGGCGCCGATGTCGCTCTTCATTTACCCGACCACCGGCCAATTCCCCGACAAGTACCGCGCGGGCGCGTTCATCGCGTTTCATGGCTCGTGGAATCGCGCACCGGCGCCGCAGGCCGGATATCGCGTGGTGTTTCAGCCGCTCGCCGGCGGTGAGTACATCACCTTCGCCGACGGCTTCGCCGGGCTTCCCGCCGACCAAATTCAACCAGATCGTGCTAAGCACCGGCCGGTCGGCATCGCCGCCATGCCCGATGGATCACTGATCATTACCGACGATGCCGGCGGCCGGGTGTATCGCGTGGAGTACAAGGGACCGCCACGGCCCTGAGTTTCGGTTCATTGTCCGGGCCGCACGCGGGCGCTTTCTTTGCGGGTATGGTGCCTGCGTCACGCTCGGTGTTTGACCCTGAACGTTTTAGTCCGCTCCGCGCCTTCCTGCGCTGGTCGTCGCGTCGCGCGCTGCGATGGTTTTATCGGGAAACGGCGATAGTGCAGCTGGGGGTCGTGCCCGCCACGGGGCCGGTGCTGTTCATCGGCAACCACCCCAACGATCTCCCCGATGTGCTGCTGGGCCTTCAGGCCTGCCCTCGGCACGTGCGATACCTCGCCACCATCGCCGCCGGGACTAGCGGCGCGGCCGGTAAAGGGTATGAAGCGATGGGGGTGATCCCCGTCACCCGCGTCCGCGACGCCAGGAAAATGCGCGCTCTGGGGGTGGATATGGCTGCCGTGAACGCTGAAGCCGGACGTCGAGTGTCCCAAGCGTTCGCCAGTGGGCACGTGGTCGGGGTGTTTCCCCAGGGCGGTGTACACGATGCACCGCAAATTGGGAGATTGCGCACAGGTGTCGCGATGATGTCTCTTGAGGCGATTGATAATGGCTCGGTCTTCGATGTGACGGTCGTTCCTTTTGGTGTTCAATACGAAGCCCCGAGAACGCCCCGTACCGACGCGATGGCCGTGGTGGGACACGGGTGGTCGCTTCGCGGATGGCGCGCCGAACGCATCGCCAACGGACTGGACGCCGGCGTTTCGGCGCTCACGGACCAGCTTCGCACCTGTTTGCTGGGTGTCACCAGGAACGCCCTCGACTGGGAGTCGGCACACGAGCGCGACGAACTCGTGGCCGCTGTGGCCGCCACCCAACTGCCGGCCGTCACTGCGGCGCAGGCGCCGCTGCTGGAGCGCGCGGCCCGCCTGGTTCCGATCGCCGAACGTCTGGTCGCCAACCGCCGCTCCGATGGTGGCACTCCACACGCCGCGCGCCTGCACACGTTTGTGTCCGAACTATCTCATCTGGTTCAGGAAGCCGGCGGCGTGCGAACCTCCGCCCGCGACCATGCCCGCGTCATTACCGCTGCCGGCCTGGTCGCTGAAGCGCAGCTGACGCCCATCTGGACGCTGCTGCTGCTCACGCCCGCGGCGATGATCGGATGGCTGATTCATGCACCGATTTTCTGGCTGGTGTGGCGCTTGGCGCATCGTTTCGCGAAGGCGCGCGCCGACGTGGTAGCGAGGGCGTATGTCCCGGGGCTTCAGGTGGTCGCCATGTGGTATCTGCTGCTGGCGGTTGGCTCCGTATCCGCGCTCGTTGTCAGTGGAAAGGCCTCTTGGCTCACCATCGCGGTGCTGATGCTGCTGATCACACAGTTGCCGACAACCGCCGATGCGGCCGTGGCCTGGCGTGATGGCTGGCGTGGGCACGCGCTGGTGTGGCGAGTGCGGCGATGGCCGGCCACACGACGGGCCGACCTCGTGCGCCTGACGGAAGCGCTTCGCGCAGAGTGGAAGTCCGGTTACTCTCACCAATGACCGTATTTGCACATCTTCTGCAGGCGCAGGCATGACTCTTATCTCGATCGGTAACGCGCGGGTGGATTTCGGCGCGAGCGAGATCTTTCGCGACATCTCGCTGACCGTCGGTTCCGGTGACCGCTGGGCCGTGGTCGGACGCAACGGCACCGGCAAGACCACGCTCGTTCGCCTGATCACGGGCGACCTCCAACCCACCAGCGGAGCCGTGGCGCGTATGCCCGGACTGCGCGTGGCGCTCATGGACCAGCACCGCCGCTTCCCCGACGGTATGACGCTGTGGGAGATCGTGGCCGACGCCTTCGGCGATCTGCGGGCGCTCGAGCAGTCGCTGGCCACGCAGGCGGCGAATCTCGAACACGATCACGGCGAAGAGGCGATGGAGAAATACGGCCGCGACCTCGAACGCTTCGATCGCGAGGGCGGCTACCAGATGGCCGCCAAGGTCGACGCGGTCCTTATGGGCGTAGGCTTTGATCCCGAAGCGGCGAAGGCCACCAGCATCGGTACGCTCAGTGGTGGTGAACGTGGACGTGTGGCGTTGGCCCGTCAGCTGGCCACGCCGGCGGAAATTCTGTTGCTCGACGAACCGACGAACCACCTGGATCTCGAAACGACCGCGTGGCTCGAGCAGTATCTGCGCGAGACGGATCGCACCGTGGTCTGTATCAGCCACGATCGTGCATTCCTCGCGGTCATGGCTAATCACGTGCTGCACTTCGAGGGCGGCACGGCGTTCGCGTACGAAGGCAGCTACGAGTCTTTCCTCGTTCAGCGCGAAGAACGACGGCTCACGCAGCAACGTCAGTTCGACAAGCAGCAAACAAAGATCGCATCGGAAACTGATTATATCGCGCGCAATCTGGCCGGTCAGAACACCAAGCAGGCCAAGGGACGTCGCAAGTTGCTGGCGCGCATGCCGCGCTTGTCGGCACCGATTGGCGGTGACGGTGTGATGGCGCTTCGACTCAGCGCGGGTAACCGCAGCGGCGATCGTGTGATCGAGGCCGAGCATGTCACCGTGGCGGTGGAAACGCCGGATGGCACGCGCGTGTTGTTGCGTGATGTGAACGTGGTGCTCGAGCGCAACGAAGTGGTGGCACTGGTCGGCCCCAACGGCGCTGGCAAGAGCACGCTCATCAAGACACTGGTGGAAGAGCATCCGGCGCACGCCGGTCGCGTGAAGATGGGTCCCAGCACGACAGTGGCGTACTACCGTCAGGACGTCGGACACCTGCCGCTCGACAGTACGATCTACGAGGCGATTGCCACCGAACGACCGCTCTGGGAACGGCGACAGGTGCAGGGTCACCTCGGTCGTTTCGGTTTTAGCGGCGATGAAGTGCAGCGCACTGTGGGCACGCTGTCGGGTGGTGAGCGCGCGCGTGTCGCGTTGGCGTTGCTCACGTTGTCCACGAACAACCTGCTCATTCTCGACGAGCCCACGAACCACCTCGATGTCGAAAGCATCGAAGCGCTGGAAGACGCGATCGAGGAATACGAGGGCAGCTGCCTGATCGTGAGTCACGATCGCGCCGTGCTGCGCGGTCTGGCCACTCAGGTGTGGGAAGTGAAGGATCACAAGCTCGTGATTTTCCCCGGCAGTTTCGTGGAGTGGGAAGCCCTGCGGGCCGAGAACAAGATCAAGGCCGAGAAAGACGCGCGCGCCATTTCACAGCGCGAGTCGGAGAAGAACGCGAAGGTACGTGATCGGGAACGTGAGTTGCAGCGGGAACGAGAGCGTGCCGACAAGGCCAAGGAACAAGCGTACGACAAGTCGCAAGCGAAGGCCGGTGGCCATGCCCATGGCCATGCCCATGGCCATGCCCATGCCGGCGGAAAGGCAGGCGCCAAACCTGCGGCGCCCACGTCGAACGATGCGCGCAAGTCGCAGCGTGCCGCTGAGAAAGCACTCGCCGACGCCGAGCTGCGGGTGTCGATGCTGGAAGCAAAGATCGCCGGTCTCACCGAAGAACTGGATGATGCCACGTTGTACGACACGCCAGCCGGTGTGCAGAAGGCGACCACGTTGGGCAAAGCGCTCGACGATACGCGTGACGAACTCGATGACGCGGTGCATGATTGGACGGCGGCCGCCGAACGCGTGCAGCAGGGCAAGGGCTGACGAGTACCGACTGCGCACCAATCACGAATTCAAGGGACGACGCAGGGGTGCAACTTTCGTTGCACCCCTGCGTACCATGTGGGCATGCGTATTCCCTCATTCGTCGTTGCCGCCGGCGCGTTCCTATTGCACGTCGCGCCGAATACCGTTGCCGCTCAGACGGACAGCACCCACGTCACTGCGCCGCGTGCGCTCCGGGAGTTGTTGGCAGATGCCAGCAAACGGAATGTCCTGCCGCCATCGCTGATCGGCTTCACGTCGAAGGTGGAGACAGAGATCTCGGTATTGCTGCGGCGCGAAGAGGGGAATGAAGCGGTCGCTGCGGTGGAGCAGGTGGCAAGCACGCTCAAGTGGAATCGCACCGGCTTCTACGATCAGCACATTGTCGGATACCGCGCGCAGCAAACGGGCGCGAATGTTTCTATGCTGTCGGTGTTTCAAACGGGTTGGCTCAATCCCGTGTTGTACGGCAACCGCCTCCGGGTGCGCACCAATGCCCCGCGTCGACCCGCGCCCGGTCGCGCCCGTACATCCACCCGCTCGTCTACCCGTTCCGACGGTGCCGATACATTGCCGGCCATTCATCCGTTGGCTCTCGATCGCGATCAGTACTATCGCTACACCGGCGGCGATACCGTCGTGACCATGCGCGCCGGTGATCGCGTCATTCCCATCGCGCACGTGCGCGTGCAGCCGCGCACCGACATCACCGGTTCGGTGGTGCTGTTCGACGGTGAGATGGATCTCGACGCATCGCGCGGGACGCTGGTGCGCTTGCGCGGATACTTCGTACGCGCCAACGCACCGCGCCGTGGCCTGCTGGGTTCACTTGGCGATGCCGTGGCCTTTGTGGAATACGAAAACGGCGAGCGCAACGGCGAGTACTGGCTGCCCGCCAAGCAGCGCATCGAACTGCAGGCCACCTTTCCCGGCCTAGGTGACGGGCGCGCCGTCGTTCGTATCGTGTCACGTTTCTCGCAAATGGCGGTGAACGACACGGTGCTCGACGCGCGCACGCTGGCGGCGGCCGATTCGTTGCGCGCGCGGTCACGCCGCCGACTGAGTTTTGCCGGCGCGGACTCGCTGGGTCGTTATGGCGCTTGGCTAACGGATGTGGGCGACCTCTCCGTCGGCCTGCATTCCGACGACTTCAACGACATCGGCCCCGATCGATGGCGCTCCACCGGCGCGCCGCGCCTCGACTACACCGTGCCGCGCGCTAGCGATGCGTTCCACTTCAACCGCGTGGAAGGGGTGTACACGGGCACCGGCCTCAAGTGGTCGCTGCGCGATCTGGCGCCCGGTGTAATCCTGCGCGCCAACGCCGGGTGGGCTTGGAACGAAGGCACCGCCCGGGGCCGACTCTCGGTGGAACGCAAGCGTGGCAACAGCTTCCTCGAAGTACGCGGTGGTCGCTCGCTCGACAACACCAACGATTTCCGCGTGCCGCTCGACTCGGGCAACACGATCGGCGCCCTGCTCGCGTCGCAGGACCCATACGACTATGTCGATCGCCGCAGCGCCACCGTGGCCGCCGTGCGCACCCTCGGTGCCCGTCGTCTGCTCTCGCGCGTGGAGTTCGGCGTGGCCGACGATCGCTATCGGCCCGCCACCTACGTGCGCAGTCCGTTGGGTGGTGACGCATACCGCGAGAATCGCCGCATCGACCAAGGCAGCTATCTGCGCAGCGCGGCGCTGGTCGAATGGCATCCCGATTTCAGCGCGGAGTTCGCGAAGCCTGGCGTGGGGGCGCGACTGTCGTACGAACGTGGTGATGGCACGTTGCATTGGCAGCGGGCCGAGGTGCGCGTTACGGCGCGCCAGCCATTCGGTCCGTTCGTGGCCCTCGCTCGCGGCGATGTGGGCACCGTGTTCGGCTCGCGCATCCCACCGCAACAGCTGTTCGAGCTGGGCAAGTTCCAAAATCTTCCGGGTTACGAAGACAAAGAATTCGCCGGGTCACGCGCGGCCGTGCTGCGCGCCTCGCTGCAGTACACCGGCCCATTTTTCCGTCAGCCCATTCGCGCTGGTCGCTTCTTCCTGCCGGCATTGGCCCCGGGCTTGAGCGTGGGTGTGCAGAGCGGGTGGGCCGATGCCCCAACCACCGCCGCGCGCACCAGCATCGAACGGCTTGGTGCGCCGATCGCCAGCACGCTGTTGGCACTCTACGCACCGGTGTCGAGACCCACCGACGGCATTCGCGCCTCGCTTACGGCTGGTTTGCGCCTGTTCTCCGGCGGCGTGTTTGTGGGGGCCACGCGCAAGGTCGATCAGGCGGCGCCGTGGAAGGCGCTCGTCACCTTCGGGCAGCAGTGGTAGCGATGGTGACGCACGATGGCGGTGGAACGCAGTCCCGACCTGGTCAGGGTTCAACAGCGCAGTGTGTGACATCGCGGGCTTTCGCCGTGGCTTCGATGGCTTCGATGGCTTCTATGGCTTCTATGGCTTGCTGGCCTACGGCTGGGAGATCAACGATTTCGACGCACCATGGCCGCGCGGGCGGCGCAGTACGCGTCGCGTGAGGCGGTGGGAAAACGACACGCACGGGACTATGGCCTCCCACGGACGATGAACTCGCGCGAGTGCGCGCAATGCGAGCTGATCTATTGGCGCGCTGGAACGCCGTAGCCCCAGACGGTGCCTTGGACCTCGAGTTTCCGCACTGATTCGCGAACGCGTACCGTAAGTCGCATAATTGATGTCGTGGACGTACTGGTCGCATGCGCCGACCAGCAGCCCACAATACTCATTGCACCAACAACTGCTGGAACACGGAAAAGGCGGATCGCACCGAACGGCACGGATACGCACACGGCGCGATGAACGGATCGTGGTCGTCGCCATTCGCGTATCGGTGCGGTTCCGCAACATCCGTCGCTTCCGTGTTCCAGCGGTTATCGATCGTGCCGCCTGCCGCGAGTGACGGTGGTGCGGTTCCACTTCAACCAGCAACCGCGGGAACACGGAAAAGGCGGATCGCACCGAACGGCACGGATACGCACACGGCGCGATGAACGGATCGTGGTCGTCGCC
>NZ_JBKJRB010000090.1:0-3687 GCF_046594945.1 Gemmatimonas sp.
GCCTCAAGTTCCGTTTCCACATTGGCCTGCTTCGGGACTTATCCTACAACCTCGTTATGCCGCCCACGTACCTTCCTGCACGTGGAGCTGCTGGAAGGGCCAGGCGCCTATTGGCACGTCATCAGCGGCAACGATGAGCTCGATGAACCGCCCAAGCGTCTCCTAATGCTTGACCCCTTTTGTGAGGAACACTTGACCCATGCTCCGATACCGTCAATGCGCGTTGAAGTCCTACATTATCTTCGCATGCGCGAACTTTGCCGCGTGCGTTCCAGCACATGCGCCACCAACGATATCGGCAACCGACACGCCACAAGCGGTCCTGCGCACCTCTCCAGCCGAGGGATGCGCTGACTCCGCGCTCGCGTTTCGGCGAGTGGTCACCGAGTTCCAGTCGCGACAGCAGAACGTCGCTATCTCCGTCGGTGTCCTCCAGCGCGGCAAGATAGTGTTCCGGGAAGCATCTGGCTTTACCAACAAAGAGGCTGCGATACCCGCCGACCCGTCGATTCCATTCAGCATTGCCAGCATCACCAAAGCATTCACTGGCGCTGCCTTACTGAAGCTGGTCGAGGAGGGACGCATCGATCTGGACGCCGAGATTCAGCGGTACGTGCCGGATTTTCCACATCATCCGACTGGAACGCCAGTCACGGTGCGCATGCTCGCGAGCCACCTGGGTGGACTCCGGCATTGGGGTCCCGAACGGAACGAAGCGCTGTACGCTAGGCACTTCGACGACGTACGCGACATTCTGCCGCTATTCCGGGACAGTGCGTGGGTGCCGGAGCTGCGTCCACTGACGCGCTACTCCTACTCGAGTTATGGCTACAACGTGCTGGCGATGGCCATTCAAAGTGTCTCGGGCGTGCCTTATCAGCAGTACGTCACGCGAAGGATACTCGGCCCCCTGAAGCTCAAGTCGGTGCAGTTTGACCGGCCGGGCCTCGGAGGCACGCAGCGGGCCGCGCGCTACTCTTGGTACGACTTGGTGGACTTTCATGAGCTAACGGACGCGCCTCAGCGTGTGCCCGATTGGGACTACTCCCACAATATGGCAGGCGGCGGACTGATCGCGAACGTGGACGATCTCCTCACCTTTGGCCGCGCGATGCGCGAGCCGGGACTCCTGACGCCGGTTTCCGTTGCCCTGATTTGGGCTCGGCCTTCGATTAACGGAGTCGAATCGCCAATGAGCTTTGGTTGGTTCCCACGAGCCAATCCAAATCGCTTGAGTATCAGCGGCTCGAACGCCGGTGTGCAGGCCGGACTGACTGTATGGAAGGACGCTGATCTCGTCATCGCGGTGTTGGCCAACACTTGGGGACGAGGTTCACGGAGCGGCGAACTGATGGACGACGGCCAAGAAGGTCTTATCGGCAGATTGGCCGCCGTGTGTCGCAGTCAGTGAAGGGAGAGGGTCCTGCCGCATCTGTCTCCCGGAAGGCTCCGCGATTCGCATCACGCGTCGCGCGCCGTCGGCATAACGTTACGTTGCACTTGTCAAAGGAGCTTGGGAGGCTCGCTGCGCTCGCATTTACGTATTCCTTTGCAAGTGAACTTGGGCGTTATGCGGCTAATGCAGGTTCGGAACAGCCGCTAGCGTCGACTACGCCAATGGCGTATGTTTCATCATGCGCTTCATCGAGTCGCCAATCTTCACGGCCAGTCTCCGTCGGCATCTTGATGATGAGCAGTACCGCGCGATGCAAGCGCCATCAGCCTGCGTCCAGAGCAAGGGGCGCTCATTCCCGGCGGAGCGGGCTTGCGCAAACTGCGCTGGGGCGCCGAGGGGCGAGGGAAGCGCGGCGGCGTTCGCACGATCTACTATTGGGCCGTGGATGACGGTTTGTCCTACATGGTATACATGTACGCGAAGAACGAGCAGGGCGATCTGTCGCCCACCCAGATCCGCGCGCTGGCGCGCGTCGTACGCGAGGAGTTCAAGTGAAAGCCGAAGCCTTTGAAGAGTTGCTCAGTAGTGTGCGCCAACTCGGTGCCATCCGCCGCGGCGAGCGGAAGCCCTCGCGTTCGCGCACCTTTAAGCCAGCCGATGTGAAAGCGGTGCGCGCCGATCTCGAGCAGTCTCAAGAGGAATTCGCCCTCATGATCGGCGTCAGCGTTTCCACGCTCAGAAACTGGGAACAGGGGCGCCGAGTACCAGAGGGGCCGGCCTTGGCGCTCCTTCAGGTGGCAGCTCACAATCCGGCGGCCGTGGTGGAGGCCTTACATCATCCACGTCGCCGCGGCGCCGCATAACGATGCTTGCTGCAGTCGGGCGGCACGGAAGCTCGCTGCGCTCGCATTTGATTTGATCGCCCGCAGCAGCAGCCGGCGTTATGCGAACGAATCTGCCATCGGTTATTGTTCAGGACACCCGGAGGAAACGCGATGACCAAAGTAGAGCAAATCGAGCAGGAGGTTCGCCAGCTTTCTGAGCGCGAGCTGGCGAGCTTTCGAGAGTGGTTCAGCGAGTTTGACGCTGCGAGCTGGGATCGGCAGTTCGAGGCAGACGTCGGCGCAGGACGCTTGGACGCCGCGGCTGATGCCGCTCGCGCTGATCACGCAGTCGGGCGCTCGCGCAAGCTGTGAGCCATCACGCCTCGCCCGCGTTCTGGGCGTGTTACGATGCGCTGCCGGCAGCGGTGCGGGCACTCGCCGATAAGCAGTTTGCGCTGCTGAAGGAAAATCCTCGGTACCCGTCACTGCATTTTAAGCGCATTGGTCGGCTTCACTCTGCGCGCGTGGGGTCGCACTATCGCGCGCTTGCCGTGGACGTGCCGGATGGAATTCTCTGGTTCTGGATCGGCACTCACGCGGACTACGATCGCCTCGTCGCATAACGATGCTTGCTGCAGACGGGCGATTCGGTAGCTCGCTGCGCTCGCGTTTGATGTGATCGCCCGCAGCAGAAGCCGGCGTTAGACACACCTAGGAGAGACGAATGCTGAGAATGCATGTGCTTCGATCTGTGCTTCTGTTGGGGCTGATGGCCTGCGGCCGAACCACGGAGCCCGCGATGAGTCGCGATGCCTCGACACTATCGATGACGTTGGTCGCGTCGACCGACACTGTCTCCCGATCTCGGGGGCCAGATTCCGTTGTCGTCCGACTTCGTATTCAGAATCCAACGCAGAACAGCGTGAGTTTGGTCGCCACTGCCGACTCGCTAACTCGGTGGGCATTCTTCGTGTTCTCCCGGGAAATGCAGTCCGATTGGTATGGCACGTACTTAGGAGCGGGTCAAGTCATCGTCCTTGGTCCCGGCGCCTCGCGCGATGTCGTGCTGAGCTTGTCGCTGGGTGAGCGACCGCTGTTCATTCCGGTGGGTCGCTATGAACTGAAGGCCGGAGCAGGCGATACGTTGTCGGCAGGTCGAGAACTAGTAGTCGTCCCGTGAACCGGCATTTGTCGTAGGGTGATTCGCGGCGTGGGCAGGAAGGCGGACAGCAACGCGAACGGGATGGCGGCCTCCACCGCGCTCAACGGACAGTGGCCGCCGGGCTGTTTCGAGATAATTAACATGCTCGCGATGGCGTCTAACGTTTCGCTGCCGCCGACAGCGACGGTGGGGTACGCCGTGTAACTGCGGCGCTGGCGCGCTTCCGTTCACGGCTGTTTGTTGAGAGTCGCTGCAGCAGAGCGCAGCGTTAGCATGAGCGCAACCGGCTTGATCGTGGAGGCCAG
>NZ_JBKJRB010000028.1:0-12101 GCF_046594945.1 Gemmatimonas sp.
CGGGGCGGCCCCAGCGTGAGCCGGCCTCGTTCTGAAAGCCCGTGATGAAATCTTCGTAGCTCACTCGGCATCACCTTCCTCGACAAGGCGACGTCGTTCCCGCCGGAGTGGCGTGGCGACGCGCTGGTGGCGTTCCACGGCAGCTGGAATCGCGACGTGCCGACCGGTGCGAAAGTGGTCCGCATCCGCGTGAAGAACGGCAAGCCGGTGAGCTACGAAGATTTCATCACGGGCTTTCAGAACGAGGCCGGCTCACGCTGGGGCCGCCCCGTCGACTTCGCGGTGCTGCGCGACGGCAGCGTGCTGGTGAGCGACGATTCCGGCAATACGATCTTCCGGGTGACGGCGTCGAAGTAGTCAAAACGCCGATTTCAGCACCACACGAGGGCCCGCCAGATTCTGGTGGGCCCTCGTGCGTTGTGCGGTCCAGCACAAATAGACCCGGCCAGTCCATCGGGCTTTCGCTTTTAACGCGCGTCTATTTTCCCATTTTCCGCAGCTCCACGAGCATGCAGTGGTCCTGCACCACGTCGATCCCAGCCTTGGCGAGCGTTTCCGCAACGGCCTCGTGACGAATGCCGAGCTGCATGAACACCAGCTTTGGTTTCACGGCCAGGATGGCGTCGAGGTGCGGCGGGATGTCAGCAGGGCGGCGGAAGAGCTGCACGATGTCGATCGGCACCGGGATGTCGCGGAGCGAGCGATAGGCCTTTTCTCCGAGCTCCGAGACCATGTCCGGGTAATAGACCGGTACCGGAATGATCGTGTAGCCGGCGCGCTGTGCGTATTCGGGGACGTAGTACGCGGGCGCATCGGTGTCGGCCGGCTTGATGCCGACGACGGCAACGGTCTTCAGCGCGGCCAGCGCGGCGTGAATGGCGGGAGGGTCGGTGAGCAGGTGCCGACGCCAGGCGTCGGACTCGGTGGTCGTCATCAGTTTTGGGTGCTGTGATATGACGGAACGCGGAATGCTGAGCGCTTCGGTAAATTCCCGACACTCGCGCAGGATTCCTACCCTGCACTCTCAATTTCCGAGCCGCTCCGCTGCGCTCATCAGTGCGCGTGCGGCAGAACTGACATTCGCATATGCGTTTTCTCGTCCTTGGCCGCGGCGCACAGGGCTCAGCCTGTGCGTTCGATCTGCTTCGCAGTCCTGGCGTCACGGAGGTGCGGCTGGCCGACCTCGACGTGTCGTCGCTGCCCTCGTTTCTGCCGACGGATGATCCGCGCCTGATCCCGGTCTCGGTGGACGTCCGCGACCATGAGGTGATGCTGCGCGAGATGGGCAAGGTGGACGCAGTGTTGAGCGCGATCCCGTACTACTTCAACGGTGAACTGGCGGCGCTGGCGGTCCAGTCGGGTGTGCACTTCGCCGATCTCGGTGGCAACACGGAGATCGTGTTCAAGCAGAAGGAACTCGACGCCGCCGCGAAGCTGAAGGGCGTGACGGTGGTGCCCGACACCGGACTGGCTCCGGGCATGATCAACGTGCTGGCTGAGCATGGCATCCGATCGATGGACACGGTGGATCAGGTGAAGCTGTTCGTCGGCGGCCTGCCGCAGCATCCGGAGCCACCGCTCAACTATCAGATCGTGTATTCGATCGAGGGCGTGCTCGACTACTACTCGACGCTGTCGTGGGTCGTGCGTGATGGGAAGCGCGTGCAGGTCGAGGCGCTGTCGGAGCGCGAACCGGTGGAATTCGCGGCGCCGATCGGCACGCTCGAGGCGTTTCACACCGCCGGCGGCCTATCCACGATGGCGTGGCGCTATGAAGGGAAGATCCCGGTGATGGAGTACAAGACGCTGCGCTATCCGGGGCACGCGCGCATCATGGCGGCGATCCGCGATCTCGGTTTGCTTGGCAACGACGCCGTGGACGTGAAGGGACAGCAGGTGGTGCCGCGTGATGTCTTCGTGCGCGTGGCCGGTGAGCAGCTGCGCAAGGGCAAGCCGGATCTCGTCGCGCTGCGGGTGGTCGTGCGTGGCACCAAGAACGATGTCGCGAGCACGCGTTCGTGGGAGGTGCTCGATCGCTCAGATACCGAGCACGGGATTTCCGCGATGATGCGCACCACGGGCTACACGCTGTCGATTTGCGGTCAGCTGCAAGCCAGTGGGGCGATCGCCGCGGGGGTGCACACCCCTGATGAGTGCATTCCCGCTGAACGCTACTTCGCCATGCTCGGCGAGCGCGGTGTGATGGTCACGGAGCTTGCCGCCACCACCTGAGCGCGCTAGCGCGCAATGGTGGCAACAGGTTCAGTAGCACGCCAACGTTTCGGCATTGAAACGGTGTACGGTGTCGATGTAGGTGGGGAACGGAGTCGTGCGGCCTAGTCTCGACGTGAACGGCGCGGCACAGCAGGTCGGCCTCTTGCGCCGAGGTGCGCGGGACCGTCATGCACCGAAGCGCAGCCACATCCTGAGTGGTGGCTCAGCGCACCCCCCTACTACGGCGCGATGCCTGTATCCATCATCTTTTGGATCTCCGGGATTTTGTGTGAAGGAATCTCGGGCGACACCCTCGCAAAGCGGCGTGACGGCGGCCGGCCGCTGAAACGCATGGACACACCACAGGCGTGTCGGCAAGTGGCCGAGGTGCCGCGGGCGATGCGGCCTGCGGCGGGGCCGGCGGTAAAAGACCGGACTGCCAGCGGCCTTACCGCGGATTCACGCGAACACGACGCGGATTGGGGTCGCGCGAGACGGCGAAAGCCGGCACGTGGTTGTTCACGGTATTGTCGGTGATCCGCGTGGGGTCCGCGTCAATTCGCGGTAAGGCTGTTCAGCGACACTTTGGCCAAGATTCACTCACACGAGATCCCGAAGAGTCCATAGTTTTGTTGTTCGTAGCCGATCTTCGCGCGAAGAATAGCCCTCAGGAATTCTCGTGTAAAAAACGTTAAGCCGCGACTGAATCAGGTTCTGAATTCGCCGATCAATCCGCGTACGCGAAGGGACGCCGTCTGCAGCATTTCGGCGGTCGCCGACACTTCCTGCGCGGAGGCCGAGGTCTGCTCAGTGCTGGCCGCTACCTGTTCGGCGGCCGCCGCGTGACCTTCGGCCGTATCGCGGGCGCTGGTAAGGGATTTCTGCACCGCGCCCAGCGACTGACGGTTCGCGTTCACCGCCGTCGACACGCGGGCCGCGGCTCCTTCCACCTGCGCCACGGCGTGTTCGATGCGCGACAGCGCCTGGCCGACGCCCTCGGCTACCGTTTCCACGTCTTTCAGGCGGTTCGCCCCCGAGTCGACGGCACTCGAGGCGCTGGCGATACGCGCCCGAATGCGCTTCACATTCTCCGTGACTTCGTTGGCCGCGTTCGCACTCTGCTCGGCCAACGCACGCACTTCCTGCGCGACCACGGCGAAGCCACGGCCGGCACTGCCGGCGCGCGCCGCTTCGATCGCGGCGTTGAGCGCCAGGAGATTGGTCTGCGTCGCGATTTCGGAAATGACACTGACGAAGTCGTCAATGACACTGGTCGCGTCCTTCAGCGACACCATTTCAACACGCGACGCCGTCACCACTTCGCGAGCACCAAGCAGCGTGTCGATGGCCAACTGCACCTGATCGCGGGTGCTGTTGGTCGTGCCGCGAATCTCGCGTCCCACGCGATCGGTTTCTTCTGCCGCTTCGCCGATCGTGGCGCCGACTTCTGCCAGCTGCTTCACGTTCAGACTGGCGTTATTGAGCGCGCTCAGTTGCACGGTGGCGCCATGCGAGATATCCATCACGGCCGTCGTGACGTGCTGCGACGACGCAGCCGCAGACGAGGCCGACGCGCTGAGCTCACCGGCGGCCAGGGTCACCTGATCGGCCTCATCCTGCACGCGGGACAGCAGTCGGCGGAGCCGCTCGCGAGCTTGTTGCATTGCACCTATCAGCTCCGCGTACTCCCGCGCCACGCTCGATACGCGCAGGTCGACACCGGGATCGCGCAGATCACCGGCGCCGATCGCCATCATTTCATCACGTAGTCGAACCAGCGGAGCGGTCACGGCGCGTGCGGTGGAAAGCCCGAAGAAGGCCGCCACACCGAACGCGACTGCGACGACGATGGCGAGCAGCATCTCGGCCCGCCAGAGACCATCGCGCATGCGATCCATCGATTCTTCCGCGCCGCTGCGGGCGGCACGACGCAGCGCCTGCAGCTCCGTCTCGATCGCCTGCATATCACGACTCGTCTGCTGCAGCACGCGTTGCGCATTTGCTTCATTGCCGACCACCTGCCACGCGTGCGTGACGGCAATGCGAACCTCCATCGCGGCCTGCAGCGTCCCGATCGCCTCGAGTCGCCGGCGCTCGTCAGCGCGCAGTACGCCCTGATTGAGCGCGTCGCGACGGAGCTTTTCGGCTTCGGCGACAAGCGTTGTATACTGCGCTTCGTCCTCGGGCGAACGACTGGTGAGATATCGCAAGCCGGCGACCAGCTCACGCAACACCGTGGTGGTGGCCTGTTCGGTAAAATCGGAGCGATCGGCCAGCGCGCGCACGGTCGCTTCCGCTTCCGAGTTGCTACGGTTGAGGCCATACCAGCCCAGCACCCCGGCCACGAGCAGCAGGCCGATGGACGTGCCGAAGCCGGCGATCAGACGGACGCGAATGGTCGCGAGTCGCATGACGGACATCAGTCGGCTCCTCCATCGGGCGTGTCTGTGCTATCCGCCGCGGCGTCGAGGTTTCCGCGCACGCGGTCTACTCGCACGATGACGACGCTGCGTCCTTTGATGTCGTGATTGCGTTCGAACGCGATGCGTCCGGCGACGCCGTCAACCGACGGCGCGCCATTGCCGATCTTCTCGAGAGCGATCCGCAGGGCGGCTCGCGTGCGAGCACCACTGATGATCGTGCGTCCCATGACCATCGCGGCGTCGTACGAGAGCGCGGCGAACATGTCGGGGTCCTGCTTGAAGCGTTCGCGATACCGCGAGAGGAACCACAGCGCCTCGGGGCTGGTGGCCCGATCGGCGCGGAAGAACGCGACGTAGCGCGCCCCGATCGCGTCGGCGTGCTGATTGATCTGCTCAACGCCGTCTCCGCCGATAAATGGAGCGGTGACGCCATGCGCCTTCAGGGCGCGAAGAAACGCGAGCGCATCGCTTGCATCGCCCGGGAAGAGCACGACGTCGGGGCGCATCGTGGCGAGGAGCTGCGCGTACGCATCCCACTCGGTAACGCCGGTCAGATACGGCTCGCGCGCGAGGATGGTGGCGCCGTTCCTGGTGAACGCCTGCGCGAAGGTGCTGGCCCAGTCGCGGCCGTAGGAATCGTTGCGATAGACGATCGCGGCCCGCTTGGCGCCAAGGGAATCGAGCGCCCACTGCGCGGTGAAGCGTGCGGCGTCGTTGTCGCTCGGGGCCACGCGGAAGAACCACGGGTTCACGCCACTGAGTTGCGGCGAGGACGCGGTGGGCGAGATGGCGACGACGCCGTTGACGCCGGAGTGCTCGGCGTCGGCGTAGACGGGGATCGCCTCGATGGTATTTCCGCTTTCCGGATGTCCAACCACGGCGATGACATCAGGGTCCGCGCTGAGTTGCTGGGCGACTTGGACGGCGCTGGCTGAGCCGAGTTTGGGGGGTCGGCTGCGAAAACGGAGGGAGGAGGCAGTATTGAGGCGTTCGACGGCCAGCTCCACGCCTCGCACGACGCGATCGTAGCCCGGGCTGCCGGGAATGGCACCAACGCCAATCAGCATCGTGCCGTCGCCGCTCTTCTGGGGGCCGTCTGAGGCGCGACAGGCCGCCAGCGAGAGCAGGAGGGACAGTGCGGTAGCGGCGGCGCGCGTCGGGATGGCACATCGGTTCGGGATCACGAGCGATGGACGATCTGCTGTCGCGTGCGGAAACGGGTTTGCCAGCTTACTGGGCTCTCCCGCCCGCGGCGTGCTCGTGCGGACGTGTTGAGAGTAGAGACCGGACCGTACTTGGACTCAAAAACCAACAAAAACACTTAAAGACAGTTACTCTCCTGATCGAAAATCAGCGAAGTATGAAGCCGATGTTCCGATTTGCTTGCGGCAGCCGGAAACGTCGGTTTAGCATTCGCCATGCGATCACACGATCGGCCTTCTCGGATCGCGCGCGACTGCGCGCACAGGCGTCAATCCATTCTCTCAGGAACCGGCATGGTTGGCACGTTCCGCCCGCGGCGGATGACATCCGTCGCGCTGCTGGGCGCTCTGGCCCTTGGGCTTGCAGCGTGCGGCGGCGACTATCCGAATTCGACGTTCAATCCGAACTCGGACTTCAACGCAGCGATCGATGCGCTCTGGGACAAGCTGCTCATTTGGGGCACGCTGGTCTTCATCGCTGTCGAAGCGGCTCTCGTCTACACCATATTCAAATTTCGCCGACGTCCTGGCGGCGGAATGCCCAAGCAGGTGCACGGCAATACCGCGCTCGAGATTACCTGGACGGCGATTCCGGCGGTCATCCTGATCTTCATCGCGATTCCGACGGTTCGCACGATTTTCAAAACGCAGGCCAAGGCGGCGCCAGAGGCACTGCAGGTCGAGGTCATCGGGCATCAGTGGTGGTGGGAGTTCCGCTACCCGCAGTACGGCATCACGACGGCCAACGAGCTGTATCTGCCCAGCGGCCGGACGGTGAATTTCCAGCTCAAGACGGTCGACGTGTTGCATTCCTTCTGGATTCCGCAGATGGGCGGCAAGCGCGACTTGATCTCGAATCGCACCAACTATCTGTGGTTCACGCCGAACAAGGAGCTTCCGTCGTCGGCGTGGAACGGCTTCTGTGCCGAGTTCTGCGGCCCGTCGCACGCGAACATGCGGTTCAAGGTGTTCACGGTGACAGACGACGAGTTCGGGCAGTGGGCGGCGCATCAGAAGCAGCCGGCGATTTTCCCGGCCGTGGCGCTGGCGCCTTCGGCGGCCACTCCCGTCGGCGCACCAAGGGTGGCTCCGGTTCCCTCGGGCACGGGCAGCACGCCGCGGCTGCAGCTGGCGTCCGCGACGATGCCTGCGGACACGACGGCCCCGGGCGCTCCGGTGCCGGTGTGGGTGTTTCCGAAGGAGAAGCTGGAAAAGGACTTCGCCTTCACCATTCCGAAAACGCCGCTCACCAACCAGATCAGCTACGACGACGCGCTGCTCGGCAAGGGTGACGCCGAGCGTGGCCGTCAGCTGTATGGCAAGTCGAGCTGCATCGGCTGTCACGCGATCGCCGGTACGCCGTTCAACATGGCGGCGATCGGTCCGAATCTCACGCACGTGGGTTCGCGCCACACGATCGCCGGCGGTCTCTATCCGAACGACACGAAGCATTTGTCGTACTGGATCAAGAGCGCGCCGCACATGAAGCCCGGCTCCATCATGCCCTCGCTCGGCAAGGGTGTCACGGATCCGAAAACCAAGATGGTGGTCAACGTCGGCGGTTTGACCGACGCGGAGGTCGCGGACATCGTCGCGTACCTCCAGGCCCTGAAGTAAGTCACCGTCACCGCTGACCAACGACACCGATGGCAACCATCGCTGCCGCGCCCCCGTACACCGAAGTCAAGTCCGCGCCGTCTACCAACGGCGTCTGGTCGTGGCTCACCACGGTGGACCACAAGCGCATTGGGGCGCTTTATCTGATCACCGGCCTGTTCTTCTTCGTGGTCGGCGGCCTCGAGGCCGCCGTGCTCCGTGCCCAGTTGGCGACGCCGAATGGCAATCTCGTTTCGTCCGAGATGTACAGCCAGCTGTTCACGATGCATGGCACGACGATGATCTTCCTCGCCGTCATGCCGCTTTCGGCGGCCTTCTTCAACTTCCTGATTCCGCTGCAGATCGGCGCGCGTGACGTCGCGTTTCCGCGGCTGAATGCGTTCAGCTATTGGATCTACTTGCTCGGCGGCGTTTTCATCACGCTGCCGATCCTCTGGTCGATGGCGCCGAATGGTGGGTGGTTCGGCTACGCGCCGCTCAGCACGAAGGCGTACTCACCGCAGCACAACATGGATTTCTGGGTGATCGGTTTGCAGATCCTCGGTATTTCCTCGCTGGCGGCCGGCTTCAACTTCATCACGACGATCATCAACATGCGGGCGCCCGGTATGACGCTTATGCGCATGCCGATTTTCACGTGGATGTCCTTTGTGGTGCAGTTCCTGGTGGTGCTCGCCTTTCCGGTGATCACGGTCGCGCTCGTGTTCCTGCAGTTCGACCGCTTCTTCGGCACGAACTTCTACACGATCGCCAAGGGCGCCGACCCGCTGCTCTGGCAGCATTTGTTTTGGGTGTTCGGTCACCCCGAGGTGTACATCCTGATTCTGCCGGCGTTCGGGCTCGTGTCCGAAGTGCTGCCGACGTTTTCGCGCAAGCCGCTGTTCGGGTACCCTGTCATGGTGTACTCGGGCATTCTGATCGGCTTTCTTGGCTTCGGTGTGTGGGCGCACCATATGTTCTCGGTGGGCATGGGTCCGATCGCGGACGCGGTGTTCTCGCTCACGACCATGCTGATCGCGATCCCGACCGGCGTAAAGATCTTCAATTGGATGGCCACGATGTGGGGCGGCCAGATTCAGTTCACGGTCGCCATGAAGTTTGCGGTCGCGCTAGTGGGCATGTTTACCGTCGGCGGTATCTCGGGCGTGATGCACTCGTCACCCCCGGCCGACCTCCAGCAGACGGATACGTACTTCGTCGTCGCGCACTTTCACTACGTGCTCTTCGGCGGCTCGGTGTTCGGCCTATTCGCCGGCATGTACTACTACTTCCCGAAGATCACCGGTCGTTTCCTGTCGGAGAAGCTGGGTAACTGGCACTTTTGGATTTCGTTCGTCGGCATGAACCTGACGTTTTTCCCGATGCACTTCAGTGGCCTCCTTGGCATGCCGCGACGTATCTATCGGTACGACGAGGGTCAGGGTTTCGACTTGTTCAACGCCATGTCGTCGGCCGGAACGCTCATTCTCATGATCGGTACGCTGTTCGGTCTGATCAACGTCTGGAAGAGCTGGAGGAATGGCCGGATGGCGTCGAGCAACCCATGGGGGGCTGCGACGTTGGAATGGACCATTCCGTCGCCGCCGCCGGACTACAACTTCGCCGATCTGCCGCAGGTGAAGTCGCGCTATCCGCTCTGGAACATGAAGGGTGGTGAGCAGCTCGTGCACGAGACGACGTACGAAGAGGAGAAGGGTCGGCACATCCCCACGTCGCAGGAACTCGGTATCATCATGCCGAATCCGTCGATCTGGCCGCTGGTCACCGCCTTTGGTCTCATCGTGATGTTCGGCGGGCTCCTATTCATGGATGCGAGTGTCCCGACCGCGGTCGCCGTCATGCTGGCGGGTACGGCGCTCTGGGTCGGCTCGCTGTACAACTGGCTGCTCACGCCGCTCGAGGATCACCACTAAGATGACCGCCACTACGGCCCCAACGACCGCCGCTCACGGCGACGACCACGCGCACGGCGGCGGCCACTACACCTCGTTAGGACTCGACAACCGCAAAGTCGCCATTTGGACCTTCATCGGTTCCGAGTGCATGCTGTTTGCGTCGTTGATCTCGACGTATCTGATCTACAAGGGAAAGAGCCCGGAAGGCCCGTTCCCGCACGAAGCGTGGACAAGTCCGACCACCGGCGAAGTGTTCAAGCCGATCCTGAACATTCCGATCACGTCGGCCTCGACATTCGTGTTGCTCATGTCGTCGCTGGCGATGGTGTTGGCGCTCGCTGCTGTGCAGAACCGCGACCTGCCGAAGCACAGCGCGTGGGATCGCATTCTCGGTTCGTCGAAGATCTGGCTGTGGGCCACATGCCTGCTCGGTATCACGTTCCTCGGCTTCCAGGCGTACGAGTTCACGTCGTTCGTGCACGAAGGACTCACGATCCGCACCAACTTGTTCGGCTCGAGCTTCTTCACGCTCACCGGCTTCCACGGCGCGCACGTCACCGCCGGCGTGCTCTGGCTCTTCACCTTGCTGGCGATCGACTACAAGCGTGGTCTCAAGCCATCGGATGCCCTACTCGTTGACATCTGTGCGCTGTACTGGCACTTCGTCGACGTCGTGTGGATCGCGATCTTCACGCTCATTTACCTGATCAAGTGAGGCGGTGATGGCTGACCATTCTCCGGCTGCGGGACACGCCCACGACGAAGCGCACCACCCGACCTGGACCACGTACTGGAAGATCGCCGTCATTCTCACGGTGATCACCGCAGTCGAAGTCTCGGCGTACTACATCCCGGCATGGGAAAACAGCTGGATTTATGTGCCCAGCATGTTGATCATGTCGGCGGTGAAGTTCTGGATCGTCGTGATGTACTACATGCACCTCAAATACGATCACAAGCTGTTTCGCTCGCTGTTCACGGGCCCGCTGATCGTGGCCGGCCTCACGCTGGTTGGGCTGTTATTCCTGTTCTCGAAGCTTGTGTTGCGGCTTGGTCTGCTCAGCTAACCGCTGAGTCGCCGATCGCCAGAACAAGTGACCAGTCGTCAGCGTTCAGCTGGTGACTGGTCACTGTCAGTTCTACCCCGCCCACTGCCGTGTAAATTTCAGAGATGATCGCGCTGCTACTGCACCCCGCCGCTCAGCTGAGCTGGTCGAATTTTACGGTCCACCCCAGTACGGCGATCGGTATCGCCGCCCTCGGGGCGGCCTACGTGTGGCGCGTGCGGCAGGGGCCGTCGGCCATGGACCGCGTGCCGATCACGGTTTCGGACATGGCGAGGGCGACCAGCGCGCAGCTCGATGCCGCCGCCGCGCCGCAGGGGCCTACACCGGGGCAGCGGGTGAGCTTCGTCACGTCGCTCCTGCTGCTGTTCCTGACGCTGAACGGGCCGTTGCATGATCTGAGCGACTACTACCTGTTCAGCGGGCACATGGTGCAGCATCTGATCCTCACGCTGATTGTGCCGCCGCTCATGATCATCGGCACGCCTGGCTGGATGCTGCGTCCGTTGCTGCGGAAGCCGTCGGTGTACGCGCTGGCCCGCAAGAGCACGACGATCGCCGCCTGCTTCGTGATCTTCAACGTGGTGCTCTCGTTCTGGCATCTGCCGCCAATGTACAATCTGGCACTGGCCAACCACCCGATTCACATCCTGCAGCACCTGATGTTCATCGCGGCGGCGGTGCTGATGTGGTGGCCGCTCACGTCGCCGCTCCCGGAGCTGCCGCGCGCGCCATACCCCGCGCAGATGCTGTACTGTTTCGTGATGGTCATCCCGATGTCGGTCATCTCGATCTACATCGCGATGGCAGATACGCTGCTGTACCCCGCGTATGCCGTCGCCCCGCGCATCATGGGGATCACGCCGATGATGGACCAGCAGTACGGCGGTCTGATCATGTGGATTCCCGGTGGTGTCTTTTTCTACGCGGTGATGACGGTGGTGTTCTTCAAGTGGTCGCAGCGCGGCGAAGATGATCAGGAGAGCGCGCAAGTGGGTTGGGTACCTTCACCGGACGCGCTGACCTGATGGCCGGCAAGAAGTCGGTCGCCAGGCGACATGTGGGCAAAGACGCGCCCAGGGTCGCGCCCAAGAAGAACGCCGCCGCGGCCGAAAAGAAGTTCGGCAAGGCCGCTCGCCAAGCCGCCGAGAAGGGCGGCAAGAAGCCCGGCGCGTGGCGCGACGCCGAACAGCCGCGCGCTACGCGTGTCTCGCACGCGGCGGCAGCCACACCGCCGGAAGCGCTGGGCACAGTGGCGGTGACGGTGTCACGCACGCTCGATGCGTCGCCGAGTGAAGTGTTCCGCGCGTTCAACGACCCCACGCGCAGACAATGGAGCGGCGCGCTGGGATTCCGCGTGGTCAGCGCCGTCGCGCCGCGCTTTCTGCGTCTGATGATGCACGACGGCACGTTGGTGAGCGTGTCGGTCGGCCGCCAAGGCAACGCCCGCTGCGCCGTGGATCTCGAGCACTCGCGGTTGCCGAACGCCAGTGACGGCGAGCGGATGAAAGCGGAATGGCGCGACGGGCTAGCGAGGATGGCGGAACAACTCGACGGGTTTTAAAACTGCAAAAAGCGCTAGGAATTACGGGCGCTAGGAATTACGGGCGCTAGGAATTACGGGCGCTAGGAATTACGGGCGCTAGGAATTACGGGCGCTAGGAATTACGGGCGCCAAGAGTCAGG
>NZ_JBKJRB010000080.1:0-130658 GCF_046594945.1 Gemmatimonas sp.
CGCGACATGCGTCAGCGTCAGCGTCAGCGTCAGCGTCAGCGTCAGCGTCAGCGTCAGCGTCGAGCTCACAATACCCACCCTAGCGCTGTCAAGGGCCACGCCGCATTCTCCCTCGCGAGGACCCGAACGAATTCTCCATCACCGTGAACGCTGGCAAAGGATCGGGAATGCAACGTGCGGCGATTGTATTGGCGGGGGTTCTCACGTGCGGTGCCGTGCTCGTTCCGGTCGCACCGAGTCGTGGAGCCGCGCAGGTCGCGCCTCCGGCTGACACGGCGGTTGTGGCCCGCCTGCGTGGCGTCGTGTACGACAGTGTGGCGCAAGCGCCGCTAGCCGATGCCCTGGTGCGCGTGTTCCGCAGCGACAGTGCCGCCGAGGGGGTGTATGCGCGCTCCGATGCCGCCGGCGCTTTCACCGTACCCACGCTGCGTGCCGGTACGTGGCTCGTCTCCTTCCTGCATCCGCGCCTCGACGTGCTGCGCATCGAGGCGCCGGTGGCACGTGTGGAGGTGGTGGAGGCTGGCGAGATCGCCCTGACGCTGGCCCTGCCGAGTGCGGCGACGCTGGCGCGTGCCCTCTGCGGGCCGCCCACCGCGGATAGCACTGCGGTGGTCGTGGGCATCGTTCGCGACGCCAGCGCGCGACGTCCAGTGGCCGGGGCGACCGTGCGGACCACATGGCCAGAGTGGGTGTTCGCGAAGAAGCGCTCCGGGCGTGAGGACGTGTCGCGCGTGGCCCGCACCGACTCCAGCGGCCGCTTTGTCCTGTGTGGCGTCCCACAGGCTACGACCGTCAACGCGATCGCCTACAGCGGCCGCGACACGACCGGGCGGGTGGAGCTTGCGGTCCCGCCGAGCGAGTATCTCGTCTTCGACTTCATGATTGATCTGGACAGCGCCGCTACTGCGGCGGGCGCCGGAGGCCTGTCCGCGGACCCACTGCTACAGATCGCGCCGGCAATTGCATCGAAGCCAGCCGAAGTGTCGTTGCGGTACGGACGCGGCGCCGTGCGTGGAACTGTTCGCACGCCGGACGGCCGGCCATTCGCCAGCGCGGTCGCCCGCATTCTGGGCAGTGGTAGCGCGAGGCTCAGCGATAGCAGTGGGGTCTTTCGGATCAACGATGCGGCGGCCGGCACCCAGACCCTGGAAGTGCGGGCGCTCGGCTTCGAGCCACAGCGCCGGCCGGTGGTTCTGACGCCGAACGAACCATTGGACGTCGCGTTCGTCGTGCAGAAGACAACCGTGCGCCTCGACACGGTGCGGGTCGTCGCCGGCCGCAACCTTCCCCCCGAGCTCGAGCGCCTCGAGCGACGCTGGCGTGCGCGTCGAGGGGTCGTCCTTGATCGTGAAACCGTACGCAGTCGCTCGTCCTTTGGAATCACCGGCTCCCTGCGGGCAATTCCCGGCGTCCGTCTTGGCTCTCGTGCGGGCTACGGCAACGTCGTGTATATGCGGAGTGCCGGGGGAAGAGAGTGCACCCCGCCGCTGTTCCTCGACGGTTTCAGATTCGAAGCAGGCGATCTGACCCTCGACGAAGTGATCTTCGCCGACGATGTGGCCGCTATCGAGGTGTACGTGCGGGGCGTGACTGTCCCGGCCGAATTCTTCTCCGAGTGTGGCGCGGTCGTCGTGTGGACACGGCAGTTTTTCGATAATATCCCCGTGCTTGACCCGACGAAGACGCGCAACCGGGGCCGCTGAACCTTCTGGACGCGGGAGCGCGGTGTGCAATGTCTCGGTCGTGCCGTGGCCTCGACGTTCGAGGGTTTCGGGCAACGGGCCGTGCTACGGTGGGCGAGTAGCAGTGCTGGCCCAAACCGACGGTATCCAGCAACGCCGGTCGTCTGCCGCGCGTCGCGTGTAACTCCCAGCTCATGGCCGGCATGACCCATTTCCTCGAACGGCCGCAGCGTCCCGTGCCCGGAACTGTCCTCCGGCGCACGTCGTGTTTGGCCCCTCGACTTTAGGCGTCGCTACCACAGCGGGGCCCAACCCCCGCCGCGCGTAGCCCATTGGCACTGGCCTTGGTGAACAAGCCAAATGCTTTTTGGTGTTGTCGCTCCGATTCCGTTGGCGCCCAGCACACCGGCGCGAGATCCCAGCAGGAGTCGGTCGATAGCGGACGTCACGTAAACGGGCGTTGAGAGGACTCGCCAAGGCGGCGGCACGCCTGGCGCTCAACGAGTCGGCAAGGCGAATGCGGCCTCATACAGGAACGCGCCGCGATGGCGGCAAGAATGGGCCTCGATGACCTGACAATGATGCGGGGACGCGCAAGATCGTCCCCCAAACGTACCCCAGCCTCGCCAGCGGTGAACGCGGCGAGGCTGGGTGGTTATACAAATCGTTGTCGTTACTCGCTGTACACCATCGGGATGACAGGATTCGAACCTGCGACCCCCTGAACCCCATTCAGGTGCGCTACCGGGCTGCGCCACATCCCGTCGCGGAATCCAAACCCGCGAACAGACTGAAGAACGTAACGCGCTCCTCGGCGCCAAACCAGTGGTTGACCGCCGGTTTCCGCGTTCTCGAACGCGCGAGCCCCCGCCCGCGTAAAACGGATGACCGTCTTCCCGACCGCCCCTACTGAGTACTGCGTGATCTGTCTGGCTCGTTTCGTTTGTCCTGTCCGCGTCGCTGGTTCGCTCGCGCTTGTCGTCGCATCTCTGTGCGGCCCGCCATCCAATGGGCTCGAAGCGCAGCCATCCCCCAAGGTCGCCCGCGCGGTCCGTGTATCGCGTGCCCCGCGCGTTGACGGTCGCTTGGACGACGACGCATGGTCTCGGATTCCGCCGATCGACGACTTTTTGCAGCGCCAGCCCAATGAAGGCCAATCGCCTACCGAAGCCACGGAAGTCTTCATCGCGTACGACGCCGAAGCGCTTTACGTCGCCGCCCGTATGCGACGTCGCAACCCCAAGGAGCTGGCCCGTGCGGTCACCCGGCGCGACGGGTTCGGCAATACCGAACGGTTCACCATTACGTTCGACCCGCAGATGGACCGTCGCACGGCGGTCGGCTTCGGTGTCTCCGTGGCCGGCGTCCGATCGGATTTTCGCCACACGCAAGACGACGACATGCGTGGCCGAGAGAGTCAGTACGACCCGGTGTGGACGGCTGCCACTCGCGAAGACTCCAGTGGATGGACCGCGGAAATGCGCATCCCGTTCTCTCAGCTCAGGTTTCCGAAGGCAGACCGGCAGCGATGGGGCATGCAGATCGATCGATGGATGCCCGACAAGAATGAAGACATTCAGTGGGCGATGGTGTCGCCTCGCGAGACCGGGTACGTCTCGCGATTCGGCACCTTGGAAGGTCTCGACGGCGTCTCGCCAACGCGCCCTGTGGAGTTTCTGCCGTATGTGGCCGGCGATGCCACGCGACGCGGCTCGGCGACGGCCGGCAATCCCTTGAACCGTCCGCTCGCGGGTCGCATGGGGATGGACGCCAAGGCGGCACTCGGCTCCAGTTTGACACTCGACGCGACGGTGAATCCGGACTTTGGACAAGTCGAAGCCGACCCCGCGGAGGTAAACCTGAGCGCCTTCGAAACCTTTTTTGATGAACGTCGACCGTTCTTCACGGAAGGCAGTGAAATGGTCCGCGGAAACGGAGCCCAGTACTTCTATCCTCGCCGCATCGGCGCGCCACCACGCGGTTCGGCCACCGGCGATTTCGTCGACACGCCACGAAGCAGCACCATCCTCGGCGCCGCCAAGCTCACCGGTCGCTTGCCGAGCCGCCTCTCCATCGGTGCCGTCACCGCCGTCACGGCGGCCGAGCACGCGCGGGTGTTCCGATCAGATTCCGGTGTCACCAGCAGCGTGCCCGTCGAGCCGCGATCGGCCTTCGGCGTGCTACGGCTCCAGCAGGAAATTGGCAGGCAAGCTTCCACCGTCGGCGCGTCGTTCAGCACCGTGCAACGGAGCGTGGGCGGTCAACCAACGCTGGCGGGACTTCTCGCGCGCGAGAGCTACTTCGGCGGAACCGACTGGCGCATTCGCTTTCAACAGGGCAAGTACGCCATCAGCGGATTTGTTGCGGGTACGCATGTAGCGGGCGACACGGCGTCCATTCGTCGGCTGCAGACGGCGAATTCGCGCCTCTTCCAACGCCCGGACCGCCGAAACCTCCTGTTCGATCCGCTCAAGACGTCGCTGTCGGGCTACTCGGCCCAACTCCGTGCTGACAAGGATGCGGGACAGCACATTCTGTGGGGAGCCGAGGTCAAGGTCGAGTCACCGGGGTTCGAACTGAACGATCTCGGTCGACTGCAATCGACCGACGACATCGAGTACAACGCCGATCTCCAGATCCGCGAGACCACACCAGGGCGCCTGTTCCAGAACTGGCGACTCGGTTTCGAAACGCGCGGTGCGTGGAACTTCGAGCGAACGCACCAGCTGAACACGTGGTCGCAGAACAGCAGTGCAACGCTGAGAAACTTTTGGAATCTCAACCTGCGCTCCACGATCGCGCTGGCCACAGTGGACGACGCCGTCACGCGCGGCGGGCCGTACATGGGACTTCCCCGCGAGTTCCGTCAAGAGTTCCGCATCAACAATCCCTTCGGGGCGCGCACCGGTTGGCGTATGAATGGCGGATACGCTGTCGACGAGCTCGGCGCGTGGCGCCGCAACATGTCGGGCCAGATCACGCTGCGACCTTCGCCACGCGTCTCGGTATCCGCGGAGCCTATTTTCCAGTCGGGCACTGAACCGAGACAATATGTCACTCGCGTGGCAGGTGGCACCCGCACGTATGGCAACCGCTACGTCTTCGCGTTCATCAATCGCACCACGATCTCCACGAAGCTCCGCGCCAATTACGCCTTCTCGCCCAACCTGTCGGTCGAGGCCTACGCCGAGCCCTTCGTGGCCAGTGGTCGCTACTCGCGCATCGGTGAACTGGCGGCCCCACGCAGTCGGCTGCTGCGGGAATACGGCACCGACGGCACAACGATCGCCACCGATTCTGTTGGCGCGCTCACGATCACCGATGGCGCGTCGACGTTCACGATCGGGAATCGCGACTTCAACATTCTGTCATTCCGTTCGAACATGGTGATGCGGTGGGAATGGACACCTGGCAGCACGTTCTTTCTCGTCTGGCAACAAAACCGTCGGACGGCCGAGGCCTTCGGCGATCCTTCGAGAGCGAGCGATCTGTTCCGCACGACCCGCGCCAGCGGTGACAATTTCCTCGCCGTCAAAGTCAGCTATTGGCTCCCCGTCCGCTTCGGCGGACGGGGCTGAACGGCGCGCTGGAGCCTCCGTTGAGGCCGGTCCCGGGGTGCGCGCGTCACGAACGATCGGCGCCGAAGCACGATTCATGAATTGACAACTGGACCACGCACCGCACCTTTCACGTATGCCTACTGCCCTGCGCGTCCTGCTGTTGGCCTTCGGCCTAGCTCCGCTGTCACTCGCGCCGGGCCCGACGACATCGATTGCGTCATCAGTGCCGAGATCCTTGGCGAGCGCGCGGAAGACGGTCGCCGTGCTCACGTTCGACAACAATACCGGCAAGTCGGACTACGACCATCTCGGCAAGGGAATGGCCGCGATGATGACCACCGATCTGGCCGCGGTGAACGACATCCAACTGCTGGAGCGCGAGCGCCTGGCCGATGTCACGAAGGAGATCGACCAGCAGCGCTCGCGCTACTTCGACTCGACCACGGCCGTCAAGGTCGGGCGGCTGTCCGGTGCCCAGTACATCGTGATCGGCTCCATCGCCGCGGTAAATCCGCAGATGCGTATCGACACGCGTATCATCCGCGTGGAAACTGGCGCCATCGTGAAAACCGCCAACGTGACGGGCAAGGAAGAGAAGTTTTTCGAGTTGCAGAAGAAGTTGGCGCGGCAGCTCATAAGGGACCTCGACATCGCGCTCACGCCGGACGACGAAGCGAGACTTGATGCGCGACAGGAAGCCAACCGGGTCGACGATTTGGATGCCGTCGTGAAGCTGTCGAACGCCATGAGCATGGCGGACGCCGGCGACTACGGCGGCGCGATGCTTAAAATCGCGCCGGTCGTGGCCAAGTATCCGAACAGCACCTTTGTGAAGATCACCGCCGATGAGATCAAGAAGCGGGCGACGCAGAGTTCGAAGGAGAAAGCGAAGAACGGCATCAATAACGGCATCAACAAGCTGATCAAGCGGAAGTGGCCACCCACGAACTAGCTGTGTACGCTCGCCAGTGCCTCGTCCACCGACTTCCGTAGATCGTCGAGTGCGACCGGCTTGAGGAGGACCGCGTGCGCGCGTGCGGCGGCGATCCGCTCCGGCGTGAGCCGGTGACTGAATCCCGTGAGAATCAATACCGGCAAATCGGGACGCAGCATATGCACGGCCTCGGCCAACATATCGCCGGTCATACCGGGCATCGTCTGATCGGTAATCAACAGATCCACCGCTGACGGCTGGCGTTGAATGAAGGCCAGCGCCGCCTCCGGCTGCGCGAATACATGCACGACCTGCCCGTAGTGCTGCAAGGCGCGCTCCACCACCCGGGACACGCCCGGCTCGTCGTCCACCACGACCAGACACGCGCCGGCATATGGACTCTGCTCGAGCACATCGTTCTCGTCGGCGTCGATGGCACTGCCGTACGCCGCCGCCGACAGCTCGGCCGCCGACAGCTCGTCCTCCACTCCGAACGCCGTTTTCCTCTCCGCCTCGTCGAGCTCTTCGTCCCACAACCCCTCGATCACGGCGCGGGGGAAGCGCAGCTCGAAGGTGGTGCCCTGTCCGATTTCACTCATGACGTCGGCACGCCCGTGGTGCGAAACCACGATGCCATGCAGCACGGCCATGCCGAGGCCCGTGCCTTCACCGGTGGGCTTGGTCGTGAAGAAAGGTTCGAAGATTCGGTGGCGCACGTCGGCGGACATTCCGTCGCCCGTGTCGCGGACCTGTAGCACCACGACAGCGCCGTTCGGCTCCGGCGATGACTCGGGTACGTGTCGCGACGACAGCGCAATCGTGAGCACACCATCGGTTTTCGATCGCATCGAGTACTCCGCGTTCGACACCAGGTTGAGCAACAGCTGTTGCAACTGCGTCGGATCTCCCATCATCAAGTGCGACGGCTCAGCGCCTTCGATCACCAGCGTCACCGTTCGCGGAATCATGCGCCGCAACAGCGGCTGCAGGTCGAGCACCAGACGCGACACGTTCACGTACTCGCGCGTGGGCGTTGAGCGTCGACTGAAGGTGAGAATCTGACGAACCACATCACGCGCGCGATCGCTGGCATCGAGAATCGCGCCGAGATTCTCTTCATTGCTGCGACCCTTGCGGAGTGCACTCTTCGCGAGTTCCGCGTTGCCGCGAATGACACCGAGCAGGTTGTTGAAGTCGTGGGCCACGCCGCCGGCGAGCGCCCCGAGTGATTCCAGCTTCTGCGCCTCGCGGATCTGCGCCTCGAACCACGCCTTCTCCGCCTCCGCCTGACGCATCATGCTGAGATCGCGGATCACGAGATGTGTCAGCAGTCCACCACCATTCGGGACGGTGGTGACCGTGCACTGTACAGGGACCTCCGTATCGCCGCGCTGCACCATGAACTCGGATGGTGGTGGCGTGGACATGCCGGTGCCGGGCGACAACGGGAGCGGCAGCGACACGAACTGGTCGAGCGGACAATTCTGCAACTGCGCAGGCGTCGACACGCCGAACAGCGCGGCGGCCATCGCGTTGCCGGCAGTCACGCGACCGTCATTGACGAGCAGCTGCGCATCGATCGCGCGATCGAAGATCATCCGGCACGCCCGTTCGCTCTCGCCAAGCCGACGCGTACTGTCGCGGAGCAGGCCATTCAAGCGAATCAGACGTACGCGCCATCGGAATGCGACAACCCCGAGCAGGAGCAGCATGGCGACGAACGCCCCTGCACCACTATAGGTACTGGGGCTCACGCGAATCCTTCAGCGGCGGTCCGTACGGCGTCGTCCATTGGCGGGAATACCGAGTTCGTGGACTCGAGCGTTTCCACGAGCATGCGCGCGATGAGATGATTGCGCACCGCTTTGTTGTCAGACGGTACGACATACCACGGCGCCCATGGTGTACTGCAGCGTTCCAGCATCTCCCGATACGCGTCCGTGTACGCATCCCAGCGGTCGCGGTCCTTCAGATCCTCGAGACGGAACTTCCAGTTTTTCGTCGGATCGTCGAGTCGTGCCGTCAAGCGTTCGTGTTGCTCTTCCGACGAGACGTGCAGCATGCACTTGCGAATGATCACGCCACTGTCGGCCAGCATACGTTCGAACGTGTTGATATGCTCGAAGCGAGCACGCCACACCGATTCCGGCGCCAGTTCTCTCACGCGCACCGCAAGTACGTCTTCGTAGTGCGATCGATTGAACACCCCGACCATACCGCGCGGCGGTACGACCTGATGCACACGCCAGAGAAAGTCGTGGCGCAGTTCGAGCGGCGTGGGCGGACCGAAGGCGGCAACGTGTACCCCGATGGGATTGAAGGCACCGTACACCGTCTTGATGACGCCGTCTTTGCCCGAGGCATCGCGCCCCTGCAGTACGAGCAACAGCGCGTGCCGTCCGTCGGCGTAGAACGCTTCCTGCAGCTCAGAGAGGCGCGTGAGCAGCGTGTTCGTAGCCGCCTCCAGCGCCGTCTTGTCGACCGAGTCTTCAATGCTGGCCGACTTGCTTCCCAGTTTGATCTTCTGACTCAGATCAACCGGTGTGAGCTGCAACGAGGAGAGTCCGTTGGACATCAGTCGTTTCCTCCCATGGTCGCAGCACGGCCCGTCATTTCCTGGACCGCGATGAAGAACGCGAGTTCACGGGCGGGGGTGGGGTCGTCGGCGCCGAACGCGGTAGGCACGAGCGTGCGAAACATCTCCACCGCTTGCGCGAACCGTTCAACGTCGTGGGGCGCGCCCTCGGGATCGGGGAACTCGATCCGCCCGTGCACGACCACACTGCGCCACTCGAACAGGGCCGTAATTGCATCGACCTCGAAGGCGACCCACGGATGATGCGCCAGCACGTTCACCTTGGTGCCGTACTGCGTTCGACCGTAGATGTGGCCGTTGGCGTAGACATAGTGGATCGGTTCGATATCGACGCGATCGCGAAAACTGAAGGCCAAGCGTCCGACCTGCTGCGACGTGAGCAGCGCTTCGCATTCCGCCCGATCGAGGACGTGAAAGTCAGGCTGATTGGTCATGATTCCTCCGCCGGCTCGTACGGCTCCATGTGAATGAGCACTCCCATCGCCGCCGGCACCCGCTGCCGGATCGCGGTTTTTACCATACCGGACAGAATGTGCGCGTCATGGAGCGAAAGCGCAGGGTCGGCCTGCACGTGAATGTCCACGTAGAATGCGGTGCCGGATTTCCGAATTTTCAGCTTTTCGATCGCCCGCACGCCCCGGGTGGAGAGCGCCGCGTCGGACACCGTGGCCAGGATCGCCGGCTCCGGTGCACGATCCATGAGATCGCGAAGCGCGGTGCGCAGGAGCAGACCACCATTGATCAGAATGACGCCGGCCGCCACGAGCGCGGCCCAGTCATCGGCCGGCTCCCAGCCCGGGCCACCGATGAGCGCCATCGAGATACCGATAAACGCCGCCCCTGAGCTGATCGCGTCGGCGTGATGATGCCACGCATCGGCCGCGACCGCGACGCTCCCCGAGGCGTGGCTGACCGCCATCACGCGCTTGGCGAGGAGCTCCTTGACGACGATGACCAGTGCCAGCACCAGCAGCGTCCACCACGCCGGGGCGTGATGCGGTGTGCGGATCTCCGCGATCGCCTCGATGGCAATACCGGTAGCGGCGCCGAGCATGATCGCCGACACGGTGGCCGCCGCCAGCGCCTCGGCGCGGCCGTAGCCGAACGGGTACCGCTCGTCCGGGTCCCGACTGGCGATCCGGAGTCCGCTCCAGACCACCAGCGAACCGACCATGTCGGTCGAACTCTCTACCGCGTCGGCGACCAGGGCGTACGAGTTTCCAAGAAGCCCGGCCAGCAATTTGATCACCGCCAACCCCGCATTGATCACGAGACCAAGCTGCGCGAGGCGCTGGGACTGGGGGGTGGCGGGACGGGCGTCGGGATCCGAGCTCATCTATAAAATAGAAAGTGTGGAGAAACTGTGATGGATGCCCATTCTCGGTCGTCTATCCCAGAGAAGTCGTCCCGGTGACGCTCGTGGCATCATTTGTGTGATGTAGTCACTGTTGCCGGGAGTCTCTGACGGCGTAAGTTACTGGTCGGTGGTAGCGGTTACAGTTTTAGCTCCTTTCGTCCCCATTTTGGCGGAAGGTGGTGACCGTACTCATCAAACGCTCACCTATTCGGGAGGGATATGCGTACCCTGCACAAGTTCATCATCGGTGCGACGCTCAGCGTCGCGCTTCCGGCGTCCGCCTTCGCGCAGCGTCAAGGCGCCATCGAAATCGGCGCGTTCGGCCGTGTCACCAAGTTCGCCGACACACTGAAGCTCGACACGGGGCTCGGCCTCGGTGGTCGCGCCGGTATCTATGCGTTCAAGAACTGGCTCCTTGAAATGGAGCTCAGCTATGCCGACGTCGACGTGAACCTGCCGCTGACCGGTCAGGTTGGACGCGACACGCTCAACAAAGTGTCGCATGCTCTGTGGGCGTACCGGCTGACCTACAACCACCCGCTTTCGGACCGCGTCAAGCTGCTGGCTGGTGCCGGCTATGCCTATGATTCGTATGGGCGTGTGCGTACCGTGGCGCCGCGTGGCGGTGGCCCCCAGGGTCTGCTTGGCCTGCGGTACATCATCAACGATCGCCTCTCGGCGCGTTTCGAAGGCACCGGCACGTACGTGTTGCCGGCCGACGACAACGCCAGACCGGTGGCTCGTGCCGCCGCGCTCAACCTCGGCGCTCAGGCTGGTTTGAGCCTGTCGTTCTTCACCCGCGACCCGAAGCCGCGCATCGTGACGGATACGTTGCGCATCTCGATGCGGGACACGGTGTATGTGAACCGTATCGACACCGTGCGTCTCGTTGGCCCGTCGCCGCGTCCGATTGTCATCGGCGCGATCAACTTCTCGTTCAACAAGAGCGACATCACGGCCGAAGCCAAGACGATCCTCGACGTCATCGCGGCGTCGCTGGTCGATCCGACAAACTCTTCGCGCACGATCACCGTGACGGGTAACACCGACGCAATCGGCTCGGAACGCTACAACGAAACGCTCGGACAGGCGCGCGCCGATCAGGCGAAGGCCTACCTCGTCTCGAAGGGCGTAGCGGAATCGCGTGTCATGGCGCGTACGCAGGGTGAGACGGACCCGGTTGCTCCGAACACGACCGACAACGGCCGTGCGACGAACCGCCGCGTGCTGGTGATGCTGACCAACTAAGTCCCGTCCTTGGTTTTGCAGTACTGCGAACGCCGCGTCGATCTTCGGATCGACGCGGCGTTCGACTATCGGCCCGTTAGATTGTGTGACGAATGGACAGCCCCGCCCCCACGCCGCCGGCAGCGCCGCCGGCACCGCCCCCGATCGCCAAGCCAGTCGTCAAGCCCGCGACCATGTCGCACCGGCTGGAGTATGCCGGCACGCGCGTCGCCGTGTTCGGGCTCCGGCTCCTCGGCTGGCGCGGTGCGAGCTGGGTAGGAGGTCTGATCGGCCGGTTCGTCTACAGTCCGATCGGCATTCGGGCGGGGGTGGTGGAACGTCAGATCGCGGCGGCGTTTCCGGAGTATTCGCGCGAGCGCGTGGTCCAAGTTTCCCGCCGCTCCTATGACAGCCTTGGTCGCACGTCGATCGAGACGGCGGTGCTCCCCGGAACCTCGCGGCAACGGGTGCTTGATCGCGTGGAGCGCGTCGAGGGCTGGGAGCTCGTCGAGGCGGCACGGGCCAAGGGCAAAGGGCTGTTGATCGTGACCGGCCACCTTGGGAACTGGGAGTTTGGTGGCGCGTATTTCGCTGCCCGTGGCATCCCCATCGACGTCGTGGCCCGCGGGATGGCCAATCCGATCTTCGACGCCTATGTCACGCGGACGCGCCGCGAGATTGGCATGGAAGTGATTCACGACAAGGACGCCGTGCGGCGCACGCCGCGATCACTGCGGGAGAACCGCGCGATCGCCTTCGTGAGTGATCACGATGCGCTGGGACTGGCCAGCACCTTCGTGCCTTTCTTCGGCCGCCCCGCCAAGACCCCGCGCGGGCCCGCCGTGTTCGCGCTCCGCTTCGACGTTCCCACCGTCTTCGTGGCGGTCGTGCGTCAGCCCAGCGGCCGCTACGCGATCCTCATCGAGCCGGTGGACGTCGAGCGCACGGGTGATCGTGACGTCGACATCGATGCCATCGTGCTGCGCTACACGCAGATCCTCGAGCGTCTCATACGCGAGTATCCTGAGCAGTATTTCTGGCAGCATCGGCGCTGGCGCCGTCAGCCGCCCGATACACCGCCGCATCTCCTCGAGCCGTAAACAGGTGAGCGCGGCGAAGAAGAAGACGAAGCGCACCGTGAAGCGTGTTACGGGCTGGCGTGCAATCGTGCGGCGTCTGGCGTTGATCGTATTGATCCTGATGGCGCTGCCCGTGCCGTTCATCCTGCTATTCGCTGTCGTGCAGCCGCCGATCACCTCCGTGATGCTGCAGCGCGTGGTTGCGCGCACCGCGAACGGCGAGCGGCCGATCTGGCCGGCGCACACCCCGGTGTCGCGCCGCGACCTGTCGCCGTATCTCCGGCGTGCCGTGCTCGCGTCGGAAGATGATCGGTTCTATCTCCACTTCGGCATCGATACGGTGGAGCTCAACAACGCCCTCGAGCGGAGACGGCGCGGCGGCAAGCTGCGTGGTGCGTCCACGCTCACGCAGCAGGTGGCCAAGAATCTGTTCCTCTGGAACGGGCGTTCGTTCGTACGGAAGGGGGTCGAGGCCTACATCGCCCTGCTCCTCGAGCTCCTGCTGTCGAAGGAGCGGATCCTCGACCTGTATCTCAATCTGGCCGAATGGGGACCCAACGCGTTCGGCGCCGAAGCAGCCGCACGGCTGCATTTCAGCAAAAGTGCAGCCAATCTGACGCGGGACGAGGCGGCACGATTAGCCGCGATCCTGCCCTCGCCTCGTCGATGGTCACCCAGGGGATCGATCGCGACCCGACGCGCGGCGACCATTCTGTTCCGTATGCAGTACGCGGCACCAAAGACCGAACCGCCCACGCCCGCGAAGAACCGGCGGTCTCGCTAAGCACGTCACCGGACGGCGGATTCGTGCACGCGCGATCATCGCTACGTGCCGATCACCAATCCGCCGTCAACGGTGAGCACAGCCCCGTTGATAAATGCGGCAAAGTCGGACGAGAGAAAGCAGTAGGCGTTTGCCACGTCTTCGGGTGATCCGAGGCGACCAGCAGGCGTGTGCGTTTGCATGGCCTCGAGCGCCGATGCCGGCATCCGGGCGGTCATCTCGGTGGCAATGAAGCCCGGCGCGATCGCGTTGACGGTGATGTTCCGCTTGCCGAGTTCACGCGCCCACACTTGCGTCATCCCAATCACCCCGGCCTTTGTCGCGACGTAGTTCGTCTGACCGAAATTGCCATGCAGGGCGACCACGGACGACGCGTTCACGATCCGTCCGCCACCGCGTTTCAGCAGCTCGGGGACCACGGCCTGCGTACATGTGTAGACACCTTTCAGATTCACCGCCACGACGGCATCGAATTCGTCGTCGGTCATCCCCCCCGTTACGGACCCGTCCTTGATCTTCACCAGTTGCGAATCGCGCGTGATGCCGGCGTTGTTGATGAGAATGTCGATGCCGCCGAAGCGCGTGATGGTGAGCGCCACCGCAGCGTCCACGCTGGCGCGCCGTGTTACGTCGGTCTCGATGAAGTGCACATCGAGTCCCTCTGAGGCGAGCGCGACCGCAGTGGCTTCACCGATCTCCGGCACTCGATCCCAAATGGCCACGTGAGCGCCGCTTTCGGCGAGACGGCGCGCCGTGGCGCGGCCGATGCCGTTGGCGCCGCCGGTCACAACCGCGACGCGATGTGTCAGATCGATATGCATGCGCGCCAAATTATCGCGCGGGCTCAGCCGTGCAAGTGCGATGACGTTAGTACTTTTGAATTATGAAGCATACTGAGCTCTTGTTGGGAGGTGCCCTGCTCGCGACCTGCGCCCTCAGCGCTTGTCGCAGCGAGTCGCTCACGCCTTCCGCCCCCACCTCGCGCCCTGGGATGCGCAACATTCCTGAGTTGCCATCCATGCCGGTATCGACCGTCGACGCGCCGATCAGCTATGCGCTGGAGCCCGCGCTCACCGCGCTTGAGCAAGCCGTGCCACGACGCTTCGGCAGTCTCGACAAGCGCCTGCAGATTCCGTCGAACAAGCGGCAGCAAGTGGCGTTCGCCGCCTCGCGAACGCCGTTTATGGTCAAGTTCGACGGTGAGCGGCTCACACTAACCACGACGGTGTCCTACACCGGGCGCGGCTGGTATAAGCCGCTGATCGGGCCGACGCTCAGCGCGTCGTGTGGCACCGACGACTCGCCGCCGCGGCTCAACGTGGTGCTCACCACCGACATCGGACTCAATCCGGCGTGGATCCTGGAGTCTCGCTCTCGTGTCACGTCGCTGCGCGCGGCGTCCACGGATGTGCGCGACGCATGCCTCGTGACGTTTCTCAAGATCGACGTGACCGATCAAGTGATTCGCGCCGTCCGCCCGTTGTTGGCATCGAAGCTGCCCGCGCTCGACCGCAAGATCGCCGGGTTCGACGTGCGCACGCGGGTGGAGAAGTGGTACGGTATGTTGCAGCGTCCCATCCGCGTGCGCGACAGCCTGTGGCTTGAGCTATCGCCGGAACAGCTGCGGCTTGGCCAGTTCTCGCTGCAAGACAGCGCACTGGTGGCCACCATCCGCTTGTATGCGCATCCGAGACTGACCGCCGGTCCGCAGCCCGTCGATCCGAAATCACCGCTGCCACCACTCTCGCCGGCATTGAAAGAAGTCGGGGACAGTGCCCGCATCCGCATCGAGGGATTGTTGCCGTACGATGTGCTGTCATCGACGTTGTCGCGTGAGCTCGCCGGTCGAAAGTTTCGTCGCTTCGGCCGCGCGGTGCGGCTTGATTCGATTGCGGTTTCACCGCTCGACGACGGACGCGTGGTGCTGGCCGCTCGCGTGAGTGGAGACATCAATGGCACCGCGTATCTCGTCGGTACTCCGCGACTCGATCAAACCACGCGCGCGCTGATCGTGCCCGATCTGGACTTCGACGTGTCGACCAGCAATGCGCTGGTGCAAGGGCTCGCCTGGCTGCGGAAAGGCGACATGGTTGCGCAACTGCGCAAGCAGGCTCGCTTTCCGCTCGACACCATTCTCGAGGAAACGCGCGCCAAAGTTGAAGGCGCTCTGAATCGCGACCTCACGAGTGGCGTGGAGCTGTCCGGAACCGTGCGCACCGGCAAGTTGCTCGACGTCCTCGTGCATCCACGATGGCTCGTCGTACGGGCCGAAGCGGCCGGCACGCTCGCCCTCGATGTCGACCGCGCCATCACCGTGAAGCGCAAGGGCAGCGCGCTGCGCTGAGTGCCGCACCGTCCCCTTGGTTGGCTTCGAATACGCCGTTACACTGCCCGTACGGCCCTCTCCGGTGCCGCCCGTGCCCTATCATCACTCCTCCGTGCCGACCCACTCTCCATTCATGCTCTCCCGTCAATCGTTATCGCTCCTCCTGGGCGCGACCGTCGCCGCCGGCACCATGCTGGCGCCGGTGGCGATGCGCGCACAGTCGACGGCAACGTCGTCGACGAAACCGGTCACGAAACCGGCGGCGACTGCGGCGGCGAAGCCGAAGGTTGCTAAGCCACAAGGTGCGCTCGGCCCGCAGTCGGGCGACCGGCACCTCGCCTTCAAGGGCACCGGTAGCGATCTCGACTCGCTGTGGCCCGTCAAGACAGCCGCCCCACTGCCGGGGTCGATTTTTCCCGCCAAGCGCGTCTTGGCGTACTACGGCAACCCGCTGTCGAAACGCATGGGTATTCTCGGTGAGTACGAGACGAGCGAGATGCTCGCCAAGCTCGAGCGTGACGCCGCCGAATGGTCACGGCTCGATCCGACGCATCCCGTGCAACCTGCGCTACACCTGATTGCCATGGTCGCCAACCCGGACCCGGGGCCAAGTGGCAAGTATCGCACGCGCATGGACAGTGCCTTGATCGAGAAGGTGTACGGCTGGGCGAAATCGAAGAACGCCCTGCTCTTCGTCGATTTGCAGGTCGGTCAGAGCACGTTGCAGCAGGAGCTTCCGTGGATCGAAAAATTCCTTCTGCGTCCCGACGTGCATTTGGGCATCGACCCTGAGTTCTCCATGAAGTCGAGTGGCGCCGTTCCCGGTCGTCGCATCGGGACCTACGACGCCGCCGATATCAATTACGCGATCAAGTTCCTGGCCAACCTGGTGGACAAGCACAAGCTGCCGCCCAAGATCCTGGTGGTGCACCGCTTCACGCCGAAGGGCGTGACTCATGCGAGAAATATCAAGCTCGATCCGAAGGTGCAGGTCGTGATGCACATGGACGGATTCGGCGCCCCTTGGCTCAAGCGCGACACCTACTATCGCGACATCAAACGGGAGCCCGTCCAGTTCACCGGATGGAAGCAGTTCAGCAAGGCGAAGAACGACAAGCCTCCCACCACGCGCGAAGCGATCTTGCGCCTCTGGCCCGCGCCGCTGTACATCCAGGTGCAGTAGCACCTCCCGCGACCGCCGGACCGCAGTCGGGGAGGACGTTCCCCTCCTCGACTGCCAATGCAGGCGTGTATGCAACGACGTGAACTGCTGACGGTCGCCGCCGCCGCGGCCGCCCTCACACTCCTTCCCAGTGAAGCGCGCGCGGCGTGGACAAAAGCCGTGACGCCCGAGCGTGACCAGCGCGTGCCAGCGGTACTGACGGCCGCCCAGCGTGCCACCGTCGCCGCGCTCGCCGACGCCATCATTCCGCGCACCGATACGCCGAGTGCAACCGACGTCGGCGTGCTAGCCTGGATCGATGTGATCGCGGCCGACTACTACACCGACGTTGACCGTCGCGCCTTGACCACCGGCCTCGACGCCATCGACGCGCAAGCACGCGCGATTGCCGGACAACCGCTATCAACGGTCACCGGCGAAACGCTCACGCTCGTGATGAATGCGCTCGACTCGCCGTACGACCGCAACACGCCTGCCGCCCGCGGCTATTCACGGGTGAAGGGGCTCGTGATTCACGGCTACTTCACGAGCGAGCGCGTGCAGCGCGACGTGCTGAAAACCGACATCATGCCGGGTCGCTTCGATGGTGCCGCGGACATGCCCGCCCGCAGCGGAGGCCGCGATGAGTGACGATCTTTACACGGACGCACAACCGCAGCGTCGTGTGTACGATGCTATCGTGGTCGGTTCCGGTATCAGTGGCGGCTGGGCTGCCAAGGAACTTACCGAGCGCGGCCTCGCCACCCTCGTGCTTGAAGCGGGGGGGCCGGTGGACTTCGGTGGCAAGGATTTCGTAGAGCACATTCAGCCGTACGAGATGAAGTACCGTGGCTGGGGCGATCGCAACGCGCTGGAGAGGGAGCAACCGGTACAGCGCCAGTGCTACGCCTGCGACGAAACCGGACGCAAGTTCTTCGTGAACGACAACGACAACCCGTACGTCTCGCCCGCCGATGCGCCGTTCAAGTGGTTTCGCGGGCGACAGGTTGGGGGACGGTCGATCATGTGGGGCCGTCAGGTTTATCGGTGGAGCGACCTCGACTTCGAAGCGAACGCGAAGGACGGGCACGGCACCGACTGGCCGATCCGCTACAACGACATCGCGCCGTGGTATTCGCACGTGGAGCGCTTTATCGGCGTGACCGGCGCGAAGGAGGGACTGGCGCACTTGCCCGACGGCGAGTTCCTGCCGGCCATGCAAATGACCGTTGTGGAGCAGGTCGCCCGCGAACGTATTTTGAAGGCGTTCAACGGCGAGCGCGTGATGACGATCGGCCGAGCCGCGATTCTCACGCAGAATCACCAGGGCCGCGCAGCGTGCCACTACTGTGGCCCCTGCGAACGCGGCTGCGTTACGCACTCATACTTCAACAGCATTGGCAGCACACTGCCCGCCGCGCAGAAAACGGGACGCCTAACGCTGCGTCCGCACAGCGTCGTGGCCGAAGTGCTGTACGATGCGAAACGATCACGGGCGCGCGGCGTGCGCGTGATCGACGCCCGTACGCAGCAGGAAACGGTGTACGAGGCCAAGGTCGTATTTCTCTGCGCCTCCACCATCGAGTCGGTGCGACTGTTACTGAACTCGAGCAGCACGCGCTGGCCCGAGGGTCTGGCTAACTCCAGCGGCACGCTGGGGCGCTACGTGATGGACCATCACTACGGGTCCGGCGCTGGTGGCACGATGCCCGGCTATCTCGACAAGCGGACGATCGGCCGTCGACCGAACGGCATCTACGTGGCGCGCTTCCGGAATGTGAACACGACGAGCCCTGATTTCCTGCGTGGCTACGGTATGCAGGGTGGCTCGAGTCGATCCGGCTGGGGACGGGGCAGTGGTATGGCTGGCTACGGCGCAGCGTTCAAGCAGTCGTTGATCGACGACCTGGGACCCTGGGGTATCAACATCGGTGGCTGGGGCGAGACCCTGCCGCACGCCGATAATCGCATCACGCTCGATGGCACGACGAAGGACAAGTGGGGCATTCCAGCGGCGCGCATCGACGTGCGTTGGCGCGACAACGAGATCGCGATGAACAAGGACGTCTCGGCCAGCGCCGTCGAGATTCTCGAAGCTGCCGGCGCCATCAACGTTCGTCCGAATCGCACGATGCATCCGCCGGGCCACTGCATCCACGAGATGGGAGGTGCGCGCATGTCGACCACGGCCAAGGATGGAGTGCTCAATGGCTGGAATCAGGCGTGGGACGTTCCCAACCTGTTCATCACCGACGGCGCCGCGATGTCGAGCAGCGCCTGCCAGAACCCGTCGATCACCTACATGGCGCTCACCGCGCGCGCGGTGGCGCACGCGGTTGGTGAACTCAAGCGGAGAAACCTGTGATGCCGCAGCGCACTGAACACACCGGCGTATCACGTCGCGAGGCGCTCCTCGCACTCGGCGCGGTCGCCGTCACCGCGTCTGCCGCACCGCTCGGTGCCACGACCTCCCGCGCGGTGCGTGTGGGTCGGCTCGATCAGTCCGTCGCGCGCTGGTGCTTTGCGCGCACGCCGATCAACGACCTCTGTGCATCGGCGAAGCGCATGGGACTGATGGGCGTCGACTTACTGGGCGATACCGAGTGGGAGATACCGAAGCAGTACGGGTTACAGTGCACGATGGGCAACAGCTTCGGCACGATTCCGATGGGCTTCAATCGCCTGAATCAGCACGAGAAGTTGGTGGCCGATGGGGAAGCGATGATTCCCAACGCCGCGACGGCCGGAGTCCAGAAGATCGTGGTCTTCAGCGGGAATCGGGGCGGCATGTCGGACGGTGAAGGGATCGCGAACTGCATCACGGGTCTCAAGCGACTGATGCCGACGGCCGAAAAGCACGGCGTGGTGCTGTGCATGGAAATGCTGAACAGCAAAGTGGATCATAAGGACTATCACGCCGATCATACCGCGTGGGCGGTCGAGGTAGCGAAAGGGGTGAACTCACCGAGCTTTCGCTTGCTGTACGACATCTATCACATGCAAGTCATGGAAGGCGACGTGATCACGACGATCAAGGCGAATCTGTCGTGGATCGCGCATTTTCATACGGCGGGAGTGCCGGGGAGGAATGAGATCGATGGCGGCCAAGAGCTCAATTATCGCGGGATCGCGGAGTTTATTGCGGGCTCGGGATACCGCGGGGTCGTGGCCCATGAGTTTCTGCCCAGGAGGGAGGGGATGAAGTCGTTACGGGAGGCAGTGGAGGTTTGTACGGTTTAGGGGGGGGCTCTGGGGGCTCTGGGGGGCTCGGGGTTCTTTGGGCTGTGGGCTCTCGGCTCCCGAGGCTCGGGGCATTGGGCTATGTGCTCTCGGCCGTGGGACGTGGGCCGTGGGCCGTGGGTGAGGGAGAGTGGACCGATGTCAGGTGTTGACGCGTTTGAGGAGGTTGATGAGCATGCCACGAATGCGGCCGGCGTGGGCGAGGAGGTCGGCAGCGGTGGCGCTCGCGAGGACGCGTGTGTCCCGCGCGAGCATCAAATGATTTGTTGATTCGGTGGTGGAGCCGAGTGCGACCGCGAGGAATCGTGCGAATTGGGGGTCGGTGACTTGCCCCGCCCCTTCGGCAATGTTGGCGGGGATCGACTCTGCCGCCCGTCGGAGTTGATTGGTGAGATCCGCTCGCCCTTTCACCGCGGTGGCCAAGGCGCGATCGATTGCGACGGCAAATGCATGCGCTTCATGCCATACGCGGAGTTTCGTGAAGTCTTGCATGCTCGCGAGTGTAGCGTTGTTCAAGAATTCCCCGTCACCAGAATGACGCAAGCAGTGCCTGCCCTACTCCCTCTGTTCCCCCCCACGACCCACGGCCCACGGCCCACGGCCGAGCGCTGATAGCCCAGTCGCCCCAAGCCTCGGGAGCCGAGAGCCCAAAGCCCAAAGCCCAAAGAGCCGAAGGCCCAGGCCCAGAACCCAGCACCCAGCACCCAGAACCCCATCTACGGAGAAACCAGTTGACAACCCACCCTCTCCATCACATACTACTATACAACCAGTACTGACTAACCCGGAGCCGCCGCCAGCCGCCATGACCGATATCCATTTCCCCCCCCGCGAACTCGCCGTCATGAGCGTCCTTTGGCGCCTCGGCTCCGCCACCGTGGCCGATGTCCGCGACGCGTTGGACGACGACCTAGCCTATACCTCCGTGCTCTCGGCCCTGCAGACCCTCGCCGACAAAGGCTACGTGCGCCACGAGCCCGAGGGCCGCGCCTATCGCTACTTCCCGGCCGTGGCCGCCGATCGGGCCGGGCGGAGTGCGCTGACCCGTATAAAAGACGCAATCTTCCAAGGGTCGGCTGAGCGTATGTTCACGCAGCTTGTCTCTGATAAACAGCTGAGCCGCGACGAGCTGGAACGCATGCGCGCACTCCTCAACGAGCGCTTGGAGGACGACGCATGACGCCGTCGCTGATGATCGGCTGGATGACGCAGGCGATGGTGGTGAGTGCGCTCCTCGCCGCGGCCGCGTTGCTGCTGCAGCGGCTCGCCGGTCGCGCGCTGCCGGTGCGAACGATCTGGGCCGGTGCGCTGTTCGCGTCACTGCTGCTGGTGCTCGTGGCGCCGTTGCGCACCGCGCCATCCTCCGCTCCCGTTGCGACCGACGTGGTCGCACTCGGCAGGCCGACATCGAACGTCAGCCCCGCACCGACGCTCGACTTGCAATCCATGATCGGATCGATCGCATTGAGCGTGAGCCGCGCCGTCTCCGCCCCAGTGTCCTGGAGCACAGCAACCATCGGTGGACCGCTCGATCGGGCACCGAGACTCGCCCAGCACGCGATCACGCTGCTGTGGCCACTCTCATCCGCGCTCGTGCTGCTGGCGTTCGGCGTGAGCTATCGCCGTCATCGCGCCGCGCTGCGACGCGCGACGCAGCAAGTCATCAACAGAACCACGGTAAGTGTCACCGACGCCCTTGGCCCGGCGGTGATCGGCGTGCGTGATCCACGCATTGTGGTCCCGGCGTGGTTGCTCGAACGTACGCCCCACGAACAGCAGCTCGTCGTCGCGCACGAGCAGTCGCACATCACGGCCCGTGACCCATTGCTCCTGCTGGCCGCCTGCGGCGCCATCGTGCTCATGCCGTGGAATCCGATCGCCTGGTTCACGCTTGCCCGACTGCGTCTGGCCATCGAGCTCGATTGCGATCGTCGCGTGCTCGGTACCGGCGCCTCGCCGCGGCAATACGGCCAGCTCCTCATCGAATTGTCATCGCACGTGCCGCAATCTCTGCATGGCGGCATCGCCCGCACCCCGCTCGCACTCACCAGCCCCGCGTTTTCATACCACGCATCGCACCTTGAACGGAGACTGATCACCATGACCTCACGCCCATCGCGCTTCATTCGCTCCCGTCGCCTCGGCAGCAGTCTGCTGGCCGCCGTCGCGCTCCTCGCCGCCTGCGAATCACAGCTTCCCACGGCGGCCGAGTTGCAGCACATGGACGTCAAGGGCGTGGAAGCCCGAGTTGCGCAGGTCACCAAGATCGACACCGCCAACGTCGTCTATTTCGTTGACAACAAGCGGGTCACGCGCGCCGAAGCGAAGGCGCTCGCAGCCGAAAACATCGCCACGGTGAACGTCCGAGGTGGAAAGGCGCAGGAGATCCGTATCAGCACCAAGGGCGCGACGCCAACAGCTCGATTGAACGGTGCCCCCGCGACAGTGGTCACCCTCGCGGGATCGGCGAAGAAGCCGTTCGACGGCCTTCTGCTCATCGACGGCCAGAAGGCGGAATCCTCGACGCTGAACTCACTCAACCCGGACTCAATCGAGTCAATTGAGGTCATGAAAGGCGACGCCGCGACGGCGGTGTACGGAGAAGCCGGCGCCAATGGTGTCATCAAGGTGACCACCAAGAAGAAATAGCTTGCGGATTTCGCACGATGTGCCGATACTGAAAAACATGACCGCGCACCGCACGGAAGTTTCGCGACTTATTAGCCTTATTCCCTCCGACGTAACGATCCGTGTTACGTCGGGTGTAGTCGTACGCACCAGGGAGAAAGGCCACGTCGTCGCTGCCATGTGACGCACCTGCCGCCCCTCCCGCGTACTCACGGGATGGGCGACCTGGTCAGCATTGCCAAGGCCCCTCCCACGGAGGGGCCTTCGTCGTATCAGGAGCACCCGATGTTCATGCGATTCGATCGCCGGCCGCAGTCCCGTTCCAACACACCGCACCAGCCTTCGCAGGACGCCACCGGTACGCCGTTCGCGCGCCCGGTCTCGACCAATATCGGCCGGTCGGCCGGACATGAAAACAATGACTTCCGCGAGCAGGCCGACGGCGCGCCGTGATTACTCGCTCCGGTAGCGCATGCGGCCGCGCTACGAGAGCAGACGTCGTGCGAGCGCGGTACGTTGAATCACCGTGATGGCGAGCAGTGCAATCCATACCACCAGGACATATCGGCTGACCGATGGGGCGAGCGCGATCAGCACATACACCAACGTGGTTTCGCCGCCCTCAGCCAGCGCGCGCGTGAACTGAATAGACCGATCGCTACTGAGCTGTCGGTGCGTCTTTTCGGCCAGTGATGACAGCGCCAGCGTTGTGGTGATCGCGAGCACGTAGCCGAGCAGCACCACCATCCAGAGCACGACATCGGCGGGCATCGCCACGGCGAACGCGATCGCCATTGCCGAGTAGGCCAGCATATCGAACGTGATATCCAGATAGCCCCCGAACAGCGAGCCGTTGCCCGCTAACCGAGCGAGCATGCCGTCGTAACCGTCCAGCAATCGACTCACGAGCCAGAGCGCGATACCGGACCCTGTGAGATGCACGGCCACCAACGCGGACGCGGTGACACCGAGCACCGCCGCCACGACCGTGACCTGGTTGGCTGTGATTCCCGCACGATGCAGCGCAATCGCTGGGGCACCCCAGTGACGCGAGAGCCATTGCCGAAACGGATCGTCGATCATGCGACGAAGCTAGCGCCTCGCGGCGCGCGTTGGTCAGCGCGCACCACGATCGCCGAACAGGTACCGAGCCGAAAACTGGAACTGGCGGGGCGGGGCTGCTGAAAAGAGGTAGATGGGATCGTTCGGGCGGCCCAACTGCGTGCGACTGCCGCCACCGCCGATGCCATTCGCATACCCGCCCCATGCGAGCGTATTGAGCAGGTTGAAGGCATCGGCTCGAAGCTCGAGGCCTCGCAGCGCCGGCAAGCGCGGCCGATATGATGCGCTGGCGCCGATGGTCGCGAAGCCCGGCAAGCGCTCCGCGTTGCGCGCCACGCCAAAGAAACGATCGGCGTTCCCGATGAACGAGTTGCCGCGAATGGAGCCCGAACCCAGCAAGTCGTAGCGCGCGATGCCGCTGCTGGTCACGGCGCCAGCCAGTCGATTTAACGGCACGCCTGTTTGGCCATCGCCGATCATGCTGACGGTGAATCCGCGCGAGGATTCATAGACGCTGCGAACGGTCAGGCGATGGCGGCGATCGTTGTTCGCATCGGCCCATTCATCGCTCGTGCACGCCGCGCCGGTAACCGCATCGATGCGGCTGGTGTCGAAGCAGTTGCCCTGCGTGGCCGAGAAGTTGATGTCCTCGGTATTATTTTGTGCGCGCGACCACACCCAATTGGCATCGAGCTGCCAACGCTCAGTGAGGGCGCGACGCCCCGTGACATACATCGCCACGTAGCGCGCCGAGCCACCGCTCTGCGCCGTGGACAGGCGGCGATAACCGGACGTGGCCGGGCTATTCGGCCGCGACGCGTCTCCTTGGCAAGACAACGAGCTCGCGCAGAGGCGTGGCACCGAATCAGCGGCCGTGAGTCGCCGCGCGATCGGATTGAGATCGGCTGTCCACGGCAGGTTGCGCGTCTCGCTCCACACGAGATCAGCGCTCAGTGCCCAGGCGCGACCGAACTGACGTTGGTACCCTAGCGTTGTCTGCCAGCTCATGGGTTGCTCGAGGCCGAGTGCGAACGTGCGAAAAATTTCGCGAGGCACCGATTGCACATCGGCATTCGGAATATTGGCGGGCAGCGGTCCGGCGCCGAAGGCGGGCGCGCTCGCACCACTGAACGTCAGCACGGAATTGCCGGAGGCCCCAAGCTGAATCGCATCAGAATAGATCGCGTACGGCAGCTTTCCGGCATACCGCCCGACGCCGCCGCGAAACACGTCCTGTTCGGTCCGCGACCAGTTGAACGACAGGCGCGGCTGCACATTGTCGAGGTCGGGATCACTCTCGCCACGCGACGTCAGGTCATCGTAGTCCCAGCGGAGGCCTCCCACCACGGTGAGTGATGGTGTCGGACGCCAAGTGTCCTCAGCGAATGCGCTGTACAATGCTTGCGACAGATTCACCTGCTGCGGACGAGCGTCGATCGTGTACGACTGCACGCGGGCGTTCGCCGGAATATCCGTGATTGAAAGCGGGCTCCCGGGCTTCGCCAGAATGTTGCCGCTATTGATGACAACGTACGAACCGTTGGGATTCGTGCTCGCCGCCGTCAACCGGAACGCGCCGGCGATGACGTCACCGCCGAGGCGAAGCGTGTGACGATCGCCGATAGCGGTCTCGAACACGTCGCGCAGCTGCCATTGCCGTTCGCTTTCATCGAACACGAAATTACTGGATCCCACGATGGCTTGGGTAGAAAGATCCGGCGACAGCACCGTGACCTGGGGCCTCGAGAAGTTGCTGCGCGCGGGCGGAAAATTCCACCGGAATGTGCCGACCTGCGCCGACGCCGTATTCGACGCACGCCCATCACGTAGCGCACTGCGATGAATCAGCGCCGACAACGAGCCGACGCGTCGCGTCGTGATGTCCGCTTCCGGGGTGAGCACGCCGCTCCCGTCTCCGGCTCGATCCACAGCGCTCGCGGCCACACGCAACGTCGTGGTTTGCGTTGGCGTCCAGCCGTGATCGAAACGACCGTATCCCTTCCACGTCTGTCGCCTTTCCGTGCCCAGAAACTGTGCCTGCGCCGTAGACCCGATACGATCTTCCTGTTCCCGCGTGTACTCGATGGCAGTGGCGAAAAACGTACGGGTTGGGTTGAATGCGCCGCGCAGCGAGCCGCCGGCCTGCACCCGTTGAAAACCCTCCTGCTTGGCGGCGAGCGCATTCCGTTCGGCGCCGAACGTGACCGGTACTCGCGCGTCGAACGGACGACCTGGCCGCTGATACACGAAGGCATCGCCGGTAAGCCGAGCGCGACCGGCGGCCGACGTGATGTTCACGAGGCCATCTGGACTGCGTCCGAGTTGCGTGGAGTACGTATTCACCAGCGCATCCATCCGCGCGATAGCTCCCAGTGGGACGTCCACGCGCGGTCCGCCCAGAAAACCTTCGTTGTTGTCGAGCCCATCCAGCAGATTCTGCGAGTACAGCGAGTTGCCGCCGTTGAACGACAGCCTGGGCGCGTCGCCGAAGAACCCCGTGGCCTGCGTGATACCCGGAATGTTATAGAGCAGCGCGATGGGGTCGCGGGCGTCGGTGGGTAGCGACGTCAGCTCGCGCGCCTCAATAGATCCGCCGGTGACGGCATTCTCGGTGTTCAGCAGAGGCCGCACGCGCGGTGCGACGACCGAGACCGCGTCGAGCGTGGCCAGCGAGGTGAGCACCACTGAGATGGACCGCATGCTTCCGGCCGTGAGCGCCCCCAGAGCGATGCGTGTGGGTGAATAGCCGCGGGCCGACACGGTGAGCACCGTGGGTGAGCCCGACACCACCACCAACCGGAATCGTCCGTCGGCATCCGTCACGGCGCGCGTACCCTGCCCCTCGGCCTCCGCACCGACCACCGGCGCGCCCGGCTGACTGCGCACCGTCCCCTCGATTGTAGCGGTCGACGCTTGTCCCACTGCCGCGTGTGGGGTGATCATCACAGCAGCGGCGAATGTCATGCCGCTGAAAAACGGTCGCCACTGGACGACCACGGTCCAACCACTCATCAAGACTCCTGAAGGTGACGTGAAGGTTTGACCCCTTACGACGGGCGTACGTAGTCACAATACGGCTTCTGAGTTCCTCTTCCGGCTTTCCGACCCCTGTACATGGCTGTCAGTCCAATCGATATCGCTGCGTTCGCGGCATTGCTCGCGATCTTGGCCGGCGCCGGATGGCGACAGGCCTCGTCGGTCGCCTCGTTCACCGTGGCGTCGCGGGACCTGTCGTTGTTCCCGCTGGTCGCCACGCTGGTGATGACGGAATTCAACACCAGTACGCTTCTGGCCTTCGCGTCCGCTGGCTATGGGGCCGGGCCCATGGCGTTGGCCCTGCCAGCGGTGTTTCTGGTGGGGCTGTTATTCTATACGCTAACCGTTGCACGCGCCTGGAAGCGCTTTGACCGCCTGTCGGTGGCCGAACTGTTCACGGTTCGATACTCCAAGGGTGTTGGTCGCACGGCGTCACTGCTTCTGCTCCTCGCGATGACGGGATTCACCGCGACCTATGTGAAGTCGCTCACCCTGCTCTTTACGCCGCTCGCGCCCGCATGGATGCCCGTGCCCCTGTTGTCGGCCGTACTGTCCCTCGTTGTGCTACTGGCAGTGCTCCCCGGAGGCTTGGTGTCGATCGTTCGGGCCGACATGGTGGCGTTCCTGGCGACCATTGTATTACTGCCGCTGCTGCTAGTGCTCGGCATGAAGCAGAGCGCACTGGCCGGCGGACTCACTACGGTATTCCCCACCAGTCAACTGACGGTGAACCCCATCGCGCAATGGGAAAGTTCCGCGTTGCCGATGCGATTCGTGTCCACGCTGATGGTGATCACGTGCTTCACGTATATCGCCGCACCGTGGTACGGACAAAAGATCTTCGCGGCTCGCAATACGAAGGTCGCCTTCCGGGCGGTTGGCCTTAGCGCCGTACTGGTATTCCTGTTGTACGGTGCCGTCGTATTGGCGGCGGCGCATCTGCGCGCTTCGCAGCCTCTGCTGGCCGACCCGCAGCTTGCCGTGCCGACCATGGTGCTGGTGTGGCTTCCCCGCGGACTGCGCGGATTTGCGTACGCCGTCCTGTTCGGTGCGGCGCTCACCACGCTGGCTGGCGTGTGGAGTGCGATGGCCACCATGATCGCCGCCGATTTTGGCGGACCGAAACTCGCCACGGTGTCGTCGCAGCGGTCGTTGATCATACTGTTCGCCTTCGGCAGTTGGTTGGGCGCCACCTTCCTCGTGGATCGGATTCTCGATCGCCTGATTCTGGCGAATATCCCGGTGGCCGCACTTTCGTTCGCCCTGCTCGCCGGCTTTCACTGGCCGCGCGCCACCACAGCGGGTGCGTGGGCCAGCATGATCGTGGGTATGGCCTGGGGTGTGGGCTGTTACCTCGTGGTCGGCGAAACGGGTGGCTACACGTGGCCGTGGGCCATGTACGGCATCCCGCTCATCTTCGCGGTGGGCATCATCACGTCGCTGTTGACGTCTACACGTGCTGCACCAGCCATGACACCAATGACTTCTTCCAGCCCGTGAATCCCGCTTTGCGTCGTTGCTCCGACGCCTGACGGATGGCTTCTGCGGTCGTAGGATAGGGGTGGATCACCGACGCGATCTGCCCCACGGTGAGCTTCAGAGTCACGGCCATCGTGAGCTCGCCGATCATGTCGCCGGCGTGCGCGCCGAGAATGTGTCCGCCGACCACACGGCCTTTCGGATCGGTAATGATCTTCACCAGACCGGCCGGTCCGGCATCGGCGATCACGCGATCGACGCCAGCCAGCTCGCGGCGCCACACCCCAACGGCGCTGCCGTAGCGATCACGGGCTTCGGCTTCGGTAAGGCCGACGTGCGCGAGCTCGGGGTCGGTGTACGTCACCCACGGCACGCCCGAGTAGTTCACGGTGCTCGAGCCGGGGAAGAGTGCGTTGCGCAGCACGCTCCGCGCCATGTGATCGGCGACGTGTGTGAACTTCAGGCCCCCGCTCACGATGTCGCCGGCGGCGTACACGCCGTTCACGTTGGTGCGCAGCGCTCCATCGGTGATGACGCCACCCTTGTCGGTGCGCACACCGATCGCGTCGAGCCCCAACCCTTCCACGTTCGGCGTGCGCCCCACCGCGATCAAGAGTGCATCGCCCCGGACGTCGTGCGGCACGCCATCGCGTGTCACCGCGAGCACGATATCGTCGCCATCACGACGAACCGCTGTGACGTTCGCGTTGAGCATCAAGCGCACCCCCTCGCCTTCGAGCTGACGCTGCAGCATGTCGGCCAGTTCACGATCTTCGCGCGCAAAGAAATCCGGCGACGCCTCGATGACGTACACGATAGATCCGAGGCGGGCAAACGCCTGCGCGAGCTCGATGCCGATCGGGCCTCCGCCCACCACCATCAACGTGCCTGGTAGCGTGTCCATCGAAAAAATCGTTTCGTTCGTGTGGTGCGGCACGTCGGACAAACCGGGAATCGGCGGTACGGTCGGCCTGGTCCCAGTGGCGATCACGATGTGCCGGGCCGTCAATCGTTCCTCACCAACCTGAATGGTATGCGCATCGACGAACCGTGCCGATCCTTCCACCACGTGCACGCCGAGTCCCCGGAACCGTTCAGGTGAATCATGTGGAGCGATCCGGGCTTGGACCCGACGCACGTGGTCGAGCACTTCGTCGAATGCCACCCGGATGTCGCTCGGGTGTATGCCTAAACGGGCGGCGGTGCGGGCCGCGTGCACGGCCCGGGAAGCGGCAATGAGCGCCTTCGACGGAACACAACCGTTCCACAGACATTCGCCCCCCAGGCGATCACGTTCCACGAGGGCCACGCGGGCGCCCAAACCGGCCCCGCCGGCGGCAGTCACCAGTCCCGCCGTACCGCCACCCACTGCAATCAGATCGAGAGTACGTTCAGTCATGGAGACAAATGGCCGAAGGGATGGAGCCCGCGATGAGTGAAGCGACGTCGGCGCCGAAGACAGGAGCATGGCTGCGTCTCGTCATCTTCGTCGGGTTTCTGCTCACGCTGTGGCTCGTGGCGCGCATGCTGGGCTTCGATGAGTATATCAGTGCAGAGCGGATCGGGACGACGATTCGCGACGCGCGAGCGTTGCCGTTCGCGGCGGCGATATTCGTGGTCGCCTATGCCGTGGTGGCCACGATCGGCCTTCCGGCCCTCCCGCTAACCTTGGCGGGCGGCGCCATCTTTGGCGTGGCGGCCGGCATCGCGCTCACCTGGCTCGGGGCGACGTTGGGCGCGACCGGGGCCTATCTGCTGGCCCGTACCCTCGGCGGCGACGCACTCCGGCGCCTGCTCGGCTCCCGCGCCGGCACTCTCGACCGCCTGCTCGGCGACGGCGCGTTTCTGACGATGTTGCGGCTGAGACTGATTCCCGTCGTGCCCTTCAACGCCCTCAATTTCGGCGCCGGATTGGCCGGCGTTCGCCTGTCGCACTATATCGCCGCCACCGCGATCGGCATTCTCCCTGGGACCAGCGTGTATACCTACTTTGCCGACTCGCTCCTTGCGGGAACTGAGGGCGCACGGCAAACGGCGTTCATTCGCGTCGCGATCGCCGGCGTCCTGCTCCTGGCCCTGTCGTACGCACCAGCGCTCGCCAAGCGCGCCGGATGGATCAGCCTGCTGGTGATCTCACTCGCCACCGCGGCGGTGTCCCGCGTGTTGCCTTCGCAGACCGTGTCCGCGGTGGGAAGTGCTCCGGCCGTCGATCATTCTGCGTGGAACACAATGCTCGCGGCGTACGTGACCGACGGCCTGGTGGACTACAATGCCTTTCAACGCGACCCGCGGTTCGCGGCGTATCTCGCCCAACTGCATCGGGTGCAGGCCGCCACGCTCCCTCGCAACGAGCAGCTTGCCTATTGGATCAACGTGTACAACGCGTACACCATCGAGCTGCTGAATAGCAGAAGAGAACGCAAGTCCATTCGCCGCATCAATAAAGTGCTGGGCGTGACGCTGAAAAGTCCGTGGGCGGAGTCCATCGTGAACGCGGATGGACGCACACTTACGCTCGATGCCGTGGAGCACGAAATCATCCGCAAGCAGTTCAAGGAGCCGCGAATTCATGTCGCGTTGGTGTGCGCCGCGTTGGGATGCCCGCCGCTGCGCAGCGAGGCGTTCACGGCCGATCGTCTCAATACGCAGCTCGACGATCAGGCGCGTCGCTTTCTCGCGCAGTCCGCGAAGAATCGCGTCGATGTACGAAGCCGCACGGTGTACGGGTCGCCGATCTTCACGTGGTATCGTGAAGATTTCGGGGGATCGCTGGAGGGAGTCGGTGCGTTCTGGGCGAAGTACCTGCCTCCAGGTCCGGCGCAGGATGTTTTGCGTAGTGGGAAGTTCCAGTGGGTCGATACGGACTACGACTGGAAAATAAATCTGCGGCGGTGATTCGAGACTGCTCACTGCTTAGGGAGCAGGGCAGCGGGTGAAGGAGGCAGAAGCAGTAATCGCGACTACCTCCGCATCACCGAATCCCCCAGCACGCTCCGATTACCGCTGTACGGCGCGTATCCTGCCCCCCAGTCCACGCCGATCACTTCGATCCACACGCGCGGGCCGTCGACATGCACCACGGTGTAGTGGTACGGATTGTCGCCAGCCTTCGGACCCGGCCGCACGACGTGTGACACGCGCGCGGAATCGACGCCCGACGCCCGCTCGTAGGCACGCAGGTCGGGCTCGCCTTGATACGTGTACAACGGCGCACCACCGCCGCCACTCACGATCTGATCGATGCGACGCGGCTGTCCCGTCGCATCGCGATAGCGCTCAACGAAATGTTCGTAGAGGTGCTCATGCCCGGTGAACAACAGCTCCACGTTGTGCTTGCGAAACAAGGGCATGTAGTACTCCCGCACCGCCGATGTCGGACGCTCGATTGTCGATCCACCGTGCGGCCCGGACGAGTAGACCGGGTGATGAAAGAATGCGATCACGTGCGTGAACCGTGCACGATCGAGTCCTTCCAACTGACTGCGCACCCACGCCAACTGCGTGGGGTCTTCCGCGATGTTGGAGTCGAAAGCGATCACGAACGTGTTGCCGTAGCCGAGGGCATACGTGGGGTAGCCCGCGAGGCGACGCGCTGCGCCATCGGCCGGGATGAGCTGCCCGACCGCGCGCAGGTAGTTCTCCAGCCCCACCAGACGACCCGGTGCATCGAGCTCCGCGGCCGACGTCACGTCGTGATTGCCAGGGGCGAGGTAGTACGGCACGCCACCTGTCGTGGTGAGTCGATTGATCAGTCCGATGAAGCTGACGTTCCACTGTTTCGGATCTCGCCCGTTCACTACCGCGTCACCACTCTGCAGTACGAAGCGAATCGCTTCCGGGCCGTTCTCCCTGCTCTTGATCGTGCGCAACATCGACTCGACCACGAGCGAATGCTCGTACTGCTCACTCACTCCGTCGCGCCGGCCGCGCGTATCGCCATAGGCTATGAACGAAAAGCGCGTCGTGTTGGCACTCGCGGACTCGGCCGGCAGCGGATTTCGCGGCTGCCGGATGGACACGACGGTGTCTTTGGCACCTGCCGCTGGCGTGACCTGCGCGGGTAGTGAGCAGGCGATGGCCGACAACACCGGCAGAGCCAACGCGGCAATGGCCGAAAGAACAGGAACCGTGCGGCAAGGCAGCGATCGCATGCAGGTGCTCCGGGCAAAGGGGATACGTCAGAACGTACCGCCGAAACGAAGAGGCCGGAACACGTGTGCGTCAGCGATCTTGGTCGCGCTCGACCGATCGTAGCGCTAGCATTACTCGACGACAGACGGCCACCTCACACCGACTACGCTCATGTCCATCAGGGTCTTGTTCGTGCCGTTCCACTTGCAAAGCGAATCGGCAAATGCGCCCGGACACGACTACGTGGAGAAGAATCGCGCGTGGGGGGAACGATTCATCGGGCCGCATTCGGTTCACTCGATGTTTTACGAACCCGGCAAAGTGAGCCCTGTGCTCGCACGCTTGGACGATGCGGGCCAGGTCTACATCCGCGGCCACAGCCTGACTGGGTTCGCGGGGGTCTTCGATCACGCCGGACTTGATGAAGCCGGACAGGTGCTGCATCCGGCGAAGATGAACCAGCACCTCCTCGCGCTGATGGCGCAGCCCAGTGTGAAATTTTCGCTGAAGGCCAAGGAGGTGGTGCGTAGATTGATTGCCTCCGGCCTTCGCTCCACCTTTGGCGGGAAGATCAAGTGTTACAATTGTCATAGCGCCGAGGGCGATCCGAACTTCGCCACGGAAGTCTCACGTCGACTGTGGGAAAAGGAGTACCGGCAGTGCGCGGTTTTCGGATATCAAGGCGCGCTCCAACCCTTTCACGTGGAAGTGGGTGGGAAGAAGCTCACGGACGACGGGCGGGCGGCGAAGTTGCGTCGCGTGGAAATTCTGCGCGGACCTTAGGTGCGCGATGCTGCGTTCGGCTGCCCTATCGCCGCGGCACTTTCGCCTCATTGCTACGCGCCGCCGCCGTTTTGGGCATGTACCACTCCTGACGGATCCATTCCACCACCATCTCGATCTCGCGCTGACTGAGGCTCTTCTCCGTACCGTACGACGGCATGCGATCGTTGTCGCGTCCGAAGAATCGTGGATGCGTCGGATCATTCACGAACGCGACCATCCACTCGCGCGACGCCCACCCGGAAAGCTCGGGGCTGTCCGTGCCAACGTCCTGAAACTTGTGGCACTCGGCGCACCCATTCGTGGTGTTACGCATGAACTGAATGCCGACCGCGATCTGCGCACTGTCCCGACGATCCATCGCCGCCTGCGCGCGGAGTGCCGCCTGCGACGACAGCGCCAGTACTACGTTGCGTCGCATCGCCTTGTCTTCGTCCGTCTCCGGCATGTGATCGCCGAGCCAGCCGACCATGTCCCCGTCCGTGTGCGCCGTGCCGCCCCAGTAACGGGGCGTAAGGATCGTGTCGGCGTTGAGAAAGCCCTGCACCCACTCACGTGAACCGTAGCCCTTGAGATCGGACGCCGAGATAGAGTCCTTCGGCAACGCGTTACCAAGTCCATCGTGTCCATCGTAGCGATGGCATGAGGCACAATTCCGCGAGAAGATGCGCGGCCCTTGAGTGTACGGATCGTCGCGCATGAGCGTGAGCGCGCCCGTGATCGGTACGCCGGCATTCGCCAGTTCCACCGCGCGAGCCGCATCGCGATTGGACACGGCCTTGGCCACCTGGTATTCCGGATCCTTGCGATCGGCGTCCAAGGCCTGCCACGTGAGCAGTGCCGCTCCGGCGAGCATCGCGCCAAGAAACCCGAGATTGAAGCGGTGGCCAAGCTTCCATCGCCCGAGAAAGGGCATGGCCATCAGGATCAGGATCCCGAGTGTTGGAAGCACGATCGCCCCAAGGAGCTCAGTGCTACCGGGGAAGTACTTGAGAAACTGGTACAAAAACAGGAAGTACCATTCGGGACGTGCGGCCGAGTACTGTTCGGCGGGATCGGCCGGCGCACCGAGCGGTGCCCCCTGTTCACGCACCACGAAGAACAGCACGACGGCGAGTACGGCGAGACACGCCACGGCATCGCGCAGCACCTGCTCCGGCCAGAAGCCTTGGTCGGGACCCTTGAGCGGCTTTTTGGGCGTCAGACCGTGTTTGCGGAAGAGGGACACGTGTCCCACGATCAGCAGGATGACCAGACCCGGAATCACGCCGGCGTGCAGCGCAAAAAAGCGCGTGAGCGTGAGATGCCCGTAGGTCACGCCGCCCACTATCACCGTCTGCAGCGATTGGCCGATACCTGGACTCATGCCCACGATGTTGGTAGTCACCGCTGTCGACCAGTAGCCATTCTGGTCCCATGGCAACAGATAGCCGGTGAGCGACAACGCCAACACGAGCAACAGCAACCCAACGCCGAACCAGTAGTTCACCTCGCGTGGCGCTTTGTAGGCGCCGTCGATGATGACCTGCATGAGGTGCAATATCAGCAACACCGTCATGGCCTGTGCGACAAAATGGTGCAGGCCGCGGAGGAACCAACCGCCCAGCATCTGGTGCTGGATGTAGTACACGCTTTCCCACGCCGTCTGCGAACTCGGGCTGTACGACATCCACAGGAACACACCCGTTATGAGCTGCACCACGAAGAAGAATGAGAGCGTGCTGCCCCACACGTAGCGCCAGCGCGCGCCGCCGGGGACGTTCTCGAACAGCGTTTCGTGAAGCAGCCCCTTATAGCCGGTGCGTGAATCAATCCACGACCCGATGGACGGACGTTCAGGACTCGGTTGCTCGGCCATTAGACGGGAATCTTGCTCGGGGAGCCTTTGCGGAAATTCTGAAAGCGCACCCAGACTTCGCCATCGCGGACTACGGCTTCGAGTTCATCCATGCCGCGCGGGCTCGGGCTCTTCGGGTCGGCGATCGCTCCGTCCAGCGTGAAGCTGCTGCGGTGACACGGGCAGAAGTAACCGTGTGAGGCGGCGTTGTACCCTACCGAACACCCGAGATGCGGGCAGACCGAGTTGAGCACACGCACGGTGTTCTCGCCGGTCTTCTGCAGGTAGACCGATCCCACGGGCACGTTCTCCGTCTTGTTCCAGGCGTCTACCAACGTATCGAGCACCGGGAACTTTCGCGGGTCGCCGTTGCTGGCGAGCGACGAGATCGACGCGACACGGACTAGACCGCGCGTATCGGACTTGCGCCGCAATGGATCGAACAGCGTGAATAGGCCCGCGACGGGCGCTACGACGGAAATGAGGCCGCCCACGATGATCGCGGCGGCCTTCGAAACGAAGTTGCGCCGGTCGGGCGCGGGCTTGATGTCGGACATGTCGGCGTGGTGATCCCGGAAGACAGAACGGATGCTTTGCACTAACTGTACGCAGTGGACCAGCGGATTGCTGACGTGGGACCGACAGCACGATGGGAACATCATACGCCGTGTGCGGTACGTCAGCGAAGGGCCGGTCCCGCGCGTTATCTCTTCATGGAAGCGCATTCGCACGTGCCCGGATGCGCGCTTTTCACACCACTTCGTACTCCACCTCACATGCATCTGCGACTCCGGCAGTTTGGCGCTGCGTGCGTCTTGGCTATGGCCATTTCGAGTGCAGCCCACGCCCAGCAGGACGAAGACAAAACGCCGCTCGGCAAGAAGATGAGCGCCATGAACACGGCGTTCAAAGCGGTCGGCCGTCAGGTCGATGACGCCTCGAAGAATGCCAACACGCTCGAGCAACTCACCACGATCGAGACCAACGCCAAGGCGGCCCTCACTATGGTGCCGGCAAAGAAGGAGAAGGTGCCGGCCGCCGAGCAGGCCAAGTTCCAGGCGGGCTATGAGGCGGGCATGAAGGAATTCCTCGCTGCGGTCGCGAAGCTCAGGGTCTCGATCAAGGCGGGCAAGAACGCCGAAGCCGTGGTCATTTACGATGAGATCAAGGCACTGCAGCGCGAGGGGCACAAGGAGTACCGCATCAAGAAAGCCGGCGCCCCTCCCGGCGGGATCTGAGCCCGACCGGGCGCAGCGGTTTCCCAATGCCACAAACGGCCCCGAATCACGTAGATTCGAGGCCGTTTGGTTTTAGAGCGGGAGACGGGACTCGAACCCGCGACCTTTTGCTTGGGAAGCAAATACTCTACCAACTGAGTTACTCCCGCAGACCCGGCCGAGCTGCCGACCACGCCACATCCAGAAACTACTGCGCCGAGGCGCGCGGGGTAAAGGGCTCCCCTCATATCCGCCCAGTTCGTCTGCGCGACAGCCCAAGGCAGTACGTTACCTGTCCCCCCACCGGAGTGCCCGTGCGACTGGCCGATTTCATCGAAGCGAACCGCGACCTCCTGCTGGCCGAATGGGAGGCCTTTGCGAGCACGCGCGAAGGCGCGGAGCACATGGATCGGGCCGCCCTCCGTGATCACGCCGGGAGCCTGCTGCGCGAGATCTGCGCCGACTTGCGCACACCGCAGTCACCGGCCGAGGCTGAGGACAAGGCGCACGGCCACAGCGATAGCCCCGATACGGCACCGGACTCCGCCGCGCAGGCCCATGGCGAGGAGCGCGCACACGGCGGATTTTCTATCAGCGAAATGGTGTCCGAGTTCCGCGCTCTCCGCGCCAGCGTCCTGCGACACTGGACGGCGCACACGGGCAACCTGAGCGGCACGGACTTGGCTGATCTCATGCGCTTCAACGAATCCATCGATCAGACCCTCAGCGAGTCAGTCACGCGGTTCACTGACAGCATTGCCGAATCCAAGGACCTCTTCCTGGCCATTCTCAGCCACGATCTGCGCGCACCACTACAGACCGTGCTCATGGTCAATGAACATCTGGCTGCCGCGCCGTCCCGTGACACAACGCAGACCGTACTGGTGTCCCGCGCCACGCGCAGCGTGACCCGCATGATCGAACTCGTGGACGACCTGCTCGACTTCACGCGCAGCCGCATGGGGGCGGGACTTGGCATCGTGCTCGCACCGACCGACCTGTCGACCGTGATCCGCGATGCGGTCGAGGAAGTCGAGGCCGCCCATCCGCAGTGGGCGTTCGAGGCCCACATCGAACCGGAGCTGCGGGCGTCGGTGGACAGCGCGCGCCTCCAGCAGGTGCTCGCAAACCTGCTGAGCAACGCGGTGCATCATGGGGATTCGTCGCTGCCGGTGACCGTGCGCGCCCATGGCACCGATCGCGACGTCGTCATCGAAGTCGGCAATTTCGGACGTGCCATTCCGGCCGCCGATATGAGCAGCCTGTTCAGTCCGTTCAAGCGCATCTTGGACAACGCGCCGCCGACCTCAGCCGATCACCACCTCGGTTTGGGCCTCTACATCACCGATCGCATCGTCACCGCGCATCACGGTCGTATCGATGTCACCTCGTCGAAAGAAGACGGCACCAAATTTCGCGTGACGCTGCCGAGGTAGCAGGCGCGATGCGGATCAGTGCTTCGGCGACAACACGACCTACACCCTCGGCACGGCGGTGATGTTTGCCGGCCTTCATGCTGCAGCCGATGATCGCCGCGTCGAACGACAGCGTGGTGCGCTCCACCATGCCACCGTCGTTGGTGAACTATCTGGCGAACAACTTCACGCCCACGGGGAATTTGCGCCGGCCGCTGCTCACGGTGCTTCCGTGGTCGCCGGCGCATTCACGGATCGGATCGGGTGGGTGCACACCGGCGTGAAGCCTGTGCCGTAGGGGCAGTAGTCTCTCGAACACGCTGCCGTGGGTCTCGACCCGCGGCAGTGGTGTCGGACGGCGGCTAAATTGTCGGGATGACTCTGCCGCATCTTCTTGTCGTCGACGCGCAATCGTTGGCCGGCCGTGCCGCCCATGTGGCGGCCGGCGACGTGACCAATGGCGTGCGCTTGTGGTGCCAGATGGCGCGCGGGGCGGCGATGGATATCGCCGCCACGCACCTCGTGGCCGCTTGGGACCACGACGGGCCTACTTTCCGGCATGCGCTATTCCCCACGTACAAGCACCGTCGCACCGGCTCCATGCGGACCCGTATCGCGCCGATTCGCGACGGCGTGGAGGCGACCGGCATCGCCAGTGTGAGCGTGGCCTCGTTTGAAGGCGACGATAGCGTAGCCTCGTTGATGGCTCGCTTTCGCTCCGAGGCGCGGGTGACACTGTTGTCGAACGACTCCGACTTACTGCAGTTCGTGTCGGAGGGCGTCGATGTGGCCACGTATGTTGGCGCCGGCAAAGGCCCGAATGGCATGCGCATCAGGCCGTGGAGCGCGATCGACGTGTTGGCGAAGTTCGGCGTATCGCCCGCGAACCTGCCGGCGTTCAAGGCACTCTGTGGCGAAGAGGGCGACGACATCCCGGGTGTAAAGAGCGTGGGAAAAGGCACGGCGGTGAAGTTGCTGCGTCGTTGGCAGTCCATCGAGAAGGCCCTCGAGGCCAGCGAGTTTGTGAGCCATCGCGACGACACCGCGAAATTGGCCGGGCAGCACGAACACCTGCAACTGATGCTGCAGCTCACCACCATCCGTCAGGACGTGCCGCTTCCGGCCATGGACCTCGCGCGCTGCGCGCTCGACGCGATCAGCTGGCCGGGCGGATCACAGGCCAGAGCCGGCGTGCCGGCGAACGCCGCTGGCGGTGGCGTGTCGCGGAGCGCGGCCGGTCCTGGGCTCGACGACGTACCATTTCCCGAGTACTGACCGTCATGCCTGCTTCCCGGCTCGGCCGCGTGACGCATTTCCGAACGGCGGCCCTCCTTGGCCTGCTGGCGACTGGCACCAGCGCCGCGGCAGCACTCCCCTCCATGGCTCGCGATCGTCGCGTGGTGGACGTCGTAGAGGTCGGACAAGTCCATAGTGAGGTTGGACACGGGTACGCCGCCCACGACGACACCAGCGGCATCGACGGCGGCACGTCGTTTCGACAGGCCCGCGGCTGGATTCGCTACGCGCTCACCACGTTCGACGACACCGACGTCACGATCGCCTGCACGTTCCTCGGCACCGCGTCGGGGAACTACGATCTCGTTGTCGAAGACAGTCTCATCGCCTCCAAGCGCTTTGACGCCACGACCGGTGTGCCCACCGTCGTCGAGATCGTGGTGCCGTTCGCCGTCACGAAGGGCAAGACCAACATCGCCGTCCTGCTGCGCGCTCGCGGCGGATCCACACCGCGCCTGCACGAGCTCCGCACAATTCAAGACCACAACGAAGTCGCCCCCCTCGCCGTCGTGCAACAGCCGCTGCCCCCGATGTTCTCTCCCTTCGGAGTCGTCCGATGAAGCCGTTGTCCGTTTCGCGTGTCACCCGCGCGCTGTGCGCCCTCCCGTGTACCGTCGCGTTGCTCGCCGCCAGCCAGCTGGCTGCCCAAACACCGGCGGCCAAGGCCCCCACGACCACGGCTCAAGGCGCGCCGTGGCTCACGCGCCCGGAGCGCACCGACTACGCCGAGACCAGCCGGTACGACGAGGTCATGGCGTACATGAAGCAAATGGCGGCCGCCAACCCGAACATCCATCTCACGACGTACGGCTACACCACGGAGGGTCGCCCGCTTCCGCTGGCGGTGATCGGTGCTCCCGGCGCGAGTGCCGAACAGGTGCTCGCGACGAACAAGACCCGCGTGTACATCCAAGGCAACATCCACGCCGGTGAGGTCGAGGGAAAGGAAGCGCTGCTCTGGTTGCTGCGCTCGATCGCCAAGGGGGAGCGCAATGCATGGTTCAAGACCACCGTGCTGCTGATCAATCCGATCTACAACGCCGACGGCAACGAACGCGTGGCCGTGACCAATCGCGGCTCGCAGGCGGGGCCCGTGGGCGGTATGGGCACGCGCGAGAACGCGCAGGGTCTCGATCTCAATCGGGACGGCACCAAAATGGAAACCGCGGAAGCACGGTCGATGGCGTCACTGCTCACGCGCTATCAGCCGCACGTCGCGATGGATTTGCACACCACGGATGGCAGCGCGAACAGTGGTTTCAACATGACGTACGAAACGTCGCTGAATCCGAACAACTCGAAAGCGCAAATGCGTCTGTTGCGCGACCTGCTGTTGCCGGAGATCACGACGAACGTGAAAGCGAAGCACGGGTCGGATTGGTTCTATTACGGCGGCGTGTCGGGCACCGGTGATCAGCGCGCGTGGCGCTCCGACGCCGAGCTGGCCAAACCGCGCTACACCTCCACGTACTACGGCGTGCGCAACATCCTTGGTTTGCTCACCGAGACCTATTCGTACGCCTCGTTCAAGACACGCATTACCGAGACGTACTGGTTTCTCGAAGAGACGCTCGGTTACGTGGCATCGCACGGCGACGCCGTGCGCGAGGTGGTCGCGAAGGCCAATGCCGAATCGATCATCGGTCAACAACTCGCCGTACGACAGCAGCTGGTGAAGGCGCCGGCGCTCCAGAAGATCGTGTTCGCGCCCACCATCGCCGTGCGCAATCCGTACGTGGCCGATCGTCCCTATCGTCTGCGGCCGGATGGCTTGGAAACCAACAATGTCACGAGCGAGATGATGCCGTTCTACGGCACCACCGAGCCGACCGAGACGACACTGGCGCCGCGGGTCTGGGTCATTCCCATGGCGTCGACATCTGCCGCATCTGCCGCCGCTCCGACTCCGGCGCCCGGTGGGTTCGGCGGTGCGCGCGGTGGTGCCGCCGGCACGCCCACCCAGCGTATGATGGCCTCCGTGATCGATCGCCTCGAAGCCCACGGCATCCGCTATGCAATCACGACGGCCGAGCAGCCGTTCAGCGGCGATCGCTTCAAGATCGCGACCAACACGCTGGACGCGCGCGAGTATCAGGGCACGCACAAAGCGCGCACGCTCACCGGCGCCTGGGAAGCCACCGAGCAGACGCTGCCGGCGGGCTCGCTGGTGATCCCCATGGATCAGCCGTTGGCGCGTCTCGCGTTCATCCTCATGGATCCGCGCTCGGACGACGGTTTCATGTGGTGGAATATCCTGGATGCGGTGTTGGGCCTATCACCCGCGCCGGCGTACTACCCGGTGCTTCGTTCGATGATCGCGGTGAGGTAGCACGTCGCGTCGCGGCGGTCACCCCTCGACCCAATCCGCCGCCAGGCGCCGCGACGCCAACCAGAGCAATAGCGACGCCAGCAGATAGAATCCGGCACCATAGTACAGCGCGTAGCGCATCGACTCGGCGCCGTAGCGCGGGGCGAGGAGGTCGGAGAGGTAGCCAAAGATCCACAGTCCCACCGCGATACCGAGCAGGTTGTTAATGAGCAGGAAGAGGGAGTTCGTGGTGGTGCGCATGTTGGCCGGTGCGAGGTGCTGGACGGCGCCGAGCACCGGGCCGAGCCACGCGAGATTGAGGCCGGTGGGAACGAGGAAGAGCAGGAACGCCCACGGCAGCGACGTGGCGTTCATGGCCGCGTAGGCGAAGGGCAGCGCCACCAGAAAACAGAGAGCTGGCGTCAGTGCGTAGGCCGCGCGGTTCTTTTTTCCAAAACGGTCGGCAAACGCCCCGCCCAGCCAGATGCCCGCCACGCCACCGACCAAGTTGATGGCGCCGTAGAACCACGACGTCTCAACCAATGTGAGTCCAAGGCTGCGTATAAAAAAGCTCGGCAGCCAGAACGCCACGCCATAGCCGCACACCGATGAACTCGCGGCGCCCAGCGCCAGCAACCAGAACGTCGGTTTCGGGAGTACCGTGGCCACCACCTGCGCGAGTGGTGGGGCGATCGACGGCGCGGCGGCGGTTGCGCCATCGAGTCCGCCGCGCACCGGATCTTTGACGACCAGTTTGAAAATCGGCGCGAGCAGTACGCCGGCCCCGCCCACAATGAAAAACGCGACGCGCCAGTTGATGGACGCGGCGATCAGGCCCCCGAACAGAATGCCCAGGGCCGATCCGACGGGAATACCGAACGAGTATGCCGCCAGCGCGCGGGCTCGCTGCGCCGGGGGGAAGTAATCACTCACGAGCGAGTACGACGGTGCCACACCGCCCGCTTCGCCGAAGCCCACGCCTACCCGGGCGAGGAAGAGCGACCAGAAGCCCGTGGCGAGGCCGCAGGCCATCGTAAACGCACTCCAGAGGCCCAGCGCCGCCGTGACAATCCAGGTGCGACTCGCGCGATCGGCGAGCCAGGCAATGGGCACTGCCACCGTGGAGTAGAGCATCGCGAAGGCGAGCCCGCCCATGAGGCCGAGTTGCGTATCGGTGAGTCCGAGATCCTGCTTGATCGGCTCCTTGAGAATGCCGAGGATCTGGCGGTCGAGGAAGTTGAACGTGTACGCCAGCACCAGCATCGCGAGCACCAGATAGCGATAGCGTGAGCCCTGCTCCGCGGGAGGTGCGGAAGCGTGTGACGTTTGCGACGACGGTTGCGACGACGGAGAGGCCATGGCGGGAATGTGCATGACCGAAGCCGTCTGCACATCCATGCCAATGTTGCCAATATGTGGCGAATTCACGATGGAACCCGCCCGATCTCGGGGAAGCTTCCATGGCGTTGTGAGCGGAAGCGGGCCCGAGACCGGTCCCTTCCGCCGCCAATCGGACGGTTCGACGGCAGCAGGGCCGGCGCACATTCTGCGAGGCACCGGTGACGACGCGCTGCCCGACCCCAGCACAAGCGCGAATGGGGAGAGCAGCCGGTCTGGAATGATCGCGCACCGATTCGAGATCCCAGCGGTGGCGCTTATCGACGCCACACCTGCACATTTCTCACGGTCACAACACACGGGGCGCATCATGACGGACGGTTTGTTCACCGAGACGTGGGCCATTGCCCTTGGCGATGCGCTGCATCGCAGCGATAGCTATCGTTCGGCCGCGAAAGCATGGGAAGGGTCAGTGATCCTCGACTGGAGTGACGCCCCAATCACGCACGTGACCAGCGATGCGAAGGCGTGTGGCGTGTTTCTCGACTTGCACCGAGGTGACTGTCGTGCGGCACGACTGGCGACGGCATCGGACTACGCCGCAGCGCAGTATGTCCTGTCCACTGACATCACCGTGTGGACCGCGTTGCTCGAGGCGAAACTCACGCCGACGATGGCGTTGTTGCGCGGAAAACTGACACTCAAGCAGGGATCGATCGGCACGTTGATGCCCCATGTGAACGCCGCGTCGGCGCTGGTGCGCGTGGCGCAGACGGTGAAGCGTACACCGGCGACGCGTGCCCCCGCGTTCGCGCACAAGATCGGGCCTGCGTCCGCCGCGCCGTCGGCGACCACGCCATCGGAAACCGCCCGGCCATTTTCACGCCCATTGCAGAGCACCAGCGCGATGGGATTGCGCTACGATCTTTTGCCCATGCGACTGTGGGAGAAGGCCAAACGGCTCGGGACGTGGAATCCGTCGGATATCGATTTCACACGAGACCGTGCGGATTGGCTCGCGCTGGCGCCTGATGAGCAGGATATGCTGCTCCGACTGACGTCGCTGTTTCAGGCGGGGGAAGAGTGCGTGACGCTCGATATCTTGCCGCTGCTCGATGTGATTTCGCAGGAGGGGCGCCTTGAGGAGCAGCTCTATCTCACGAGTTTTTTGTGGGAAGAGGCCAAACATGTCGAAGCGTTTCGCAGATTCTTTGATCAAGTCGCGGACGAGCACTCCGACCTGTCGCGCTTTCACTCGCCGAGCTATCACACGATTTTTGCTGTGGAGTTGCCCGATGCGATGGGGCGATTGCGAACCGACGCCTCACCGATCGCCCAGGCGCGCGCATCGGCGACGTACAACATGATCGTGGAAGGCGTGCTGGCGGAAACCGGATACCACACCTACCATCGCGTGCTCACCGCGCGCGGATTGATGCCGGGAATGCAACGCGTGGCGGCCTTGCTCAAGGCGGATGAATCCCGTCATCTCGCGTACGGCATCTTTTTGTTATCGCGGTTGGTGGCGGAGCACGGCGACAGCGTCTGGGATGCGATCACGACGAGAATGGAGGAGCTGCTGCCGTCGGCGATTGCCATTATCACCGAAGCCTTTTCGGCCTACCCGCCAGACCGCATTCCCTTTGGCTTGGCACCCGAGACGTTCGTGACGTTTGCGACCGGGCAGTTCCAGCGTCGGATGGAGCGCATCGAGCGGGCGCGCCATCAATCCATCGCGCAGATCAACGCGCTGGAGGCGCTGGAGAGCGCCCTATAAAACGTCAACAGCCCCCGCGAGCGGGAGCCGTTGACCGTGTGCGCTGTATTTTTCACTCTGCACCAACCAGAGCCACAGATCGGGATTGAACCGATGACCGCCCGATTACGAATCGGGTGCTCTACCACTGAGCTACTGTGGCGTTCGATCTCACGGTGAGGTGCCGTGTCCTGCGAACTACGGTAAACAGTGCCCTCGCGCGGACTCGAACCGCGACGCCGTTAAGCACTACCACCTCAAAGTAGCGTGTCTACCAATTCCACCACGAGGGCGTACAACAGCTGCAGCAAAACATCATGTGTTCGCGGAAACCCCAACCACACCAACATCCCAAATATCCGCGGAACAACGGGAGCGACGGGGCTCGAACCCGCGACCTCTCGAGTGACAGTCGAGTGCTCTAACCAAACTGAGCTACGCCCCCAACAACATCCTGCACCTGCATCAGCCAGCTCCAGAGGGAGCTGATAGCTCCAACGGGAATCGAACCCGTCTCTCAACCTTGAAAGGGTCGTGTCCTAACCGATAGACGATGGAGCCAGAGTCTACGTCCTGCACCTCCCAAACATCCTGCACCAGCACCTTCAGTAGCGGTAACGGGATTCGAACCCGTGTTCCAGCCTTGAGAGGGCTGTGTCCTAGTCCCCTAGACGATACCGCCGTAGTCTCGCGCCGAGGCGCGAGGCCCGGCGGTACTTCGATTTCCTGTCGGGATCGTGTTCGCGATCACTCCCTGCTCCGTTCGCCTTGCGGCGCCCGCCCTCCTCCCTACGCCCTCCTCCCTACGCCCTACTCCAAAATGACAGGCCCCGGGGGAATCGGACCCCCAACCGCCGGTTTTGGAGACCGGTGCTCTACCAATTGAGCTACGGACCTCCTGAAGCGCCGCGACCCACCGGCGCTTGCAGTGCGACCAGGGTGACCGACGGGAATTGAACCCGCAACCCCCGGAATCACAATCCGGTGCTCTAACCAATTGAGCTACGGCCACCATCGACGAACGCGTGTGTTTCTACCTACCACGTTCGTAGCCAACAGCCACTCAGTCATCACCAACGATGACAACCGACGGGAGACGCAAACGGTAACCAGACGAATGACCGATTGCAAGCGGGACAGCCATACTTCGCCCCGACTTTTTTCCCCGGTCGAACGATCACTCCTTCGCGCGCTCGAGATACTCGCCCGTGGTCGGGTTCACGCGGACACGTGTGCCCTCTTCCACGAACTCCGGCACGTTCACCGTGACGCCGTTCGACAACTTCGCTGGCTTGGACGATGCCGTCTTCGTGGCACCACGCACCACCGGCGCCGTCTCGACGATCTCGAAAATCAGCGAATTCGGCAGCTCAATGCCGATCGGACGACCGTTGTAGTACTCGGCCAGAATCTTCATGCCCGGCTGCATCCACGGCGCCGAGTCACCGAGCGCCTCTTCATCCATCTCGATCTGATCGTAGTTCGAGATGTTCATGAAGTGAAACACGTCGCCGCCCTGATACATGAACTCCAGTTCTTGCGTTTCCATGTCCGCCTTCACGATCGTGTCCGCCGCGCGGAAGCGATGCTCGAAGTTCGAACCCGTACGCAGGTTCTTCAGCTTCGCCTGCACCATGGCACGCAGGTTCCCTGGCGTATGATGACGAAACTCGACGACGCGGCACGGATCGTTCTCGAACACGAGAACCATACCACGTCGGATCTGGGTCGCAGAAAAGGCCATGCGAACGACACCTTCGAACAGGGGACATCGGGGGCGAGCCCCCGAAGGTTACCATCTGGAATACCGCGCCCTTCCCGGCGACCGACCAAGACTCCCGCGAGAGGGTCTCGATCGATGCACCAATACCGCGCAGCCTCGAAAAATAACCGCATATGGCTGGGACTGGAAGAGGGTGCGGCGCCCGGCCTCTTATCCGCCCGGGGTACCGGCCGACGAATACTTTGCCAGCAGCGGAGCCAGCCCACGCCAGACCGTATCGGCCACCCGCTTCGATCCCTCTGGATTCGGGTGGATGCCGTCGGCCTGATTGAGCCGGGCATCTCCCGCGACCCCCTCGAGCAGAAACGGCAGCAGCGTCACGCCCGTTTCCTTGGCTGCTCGCACATACGCTTGGTGAAAGCGCGTGGTATAGCTCCCGCCAAGATTCGTGGGCGCCTCCATTTGCACCAGCGCCACCCCAGCCTCCGGCCGTTGGGTGCGGACTACCCGCACCAACGCCACGATGTTGGCGTACGTCGAGTCGGGGTCCACCCCGCGCAAGCCATCGTTTGCGCCCACCTCGAGTACCACCAGCGACGCCGGCTGATCGAGCACCCAACCCGCCCTGCGCAAGGCGCCGGCCGACGTCTCGCCGCTCAACCCCGCATTCACAATGCGCACCGAATACCCCGCCGAATCCGCCTTCTGCTGCAACAGCGCCGGGTAGGCCTTCTCCGGATCGAGCCCCAGCCCCGCCGTAAGGCTCGTCCCCAACAACACCACGCGCGACGAGCGCGAGCGTTCGGCCGTCTGGGCATCGGCACGCTCGGTGGAGGATTGCGCCGAAGCAGTTGCCGCCGCGACGCTCTTCCCGGTTCTTTCTCCCGATGCCGATTTGCCGCCGGCTGAATCCGAACGACCGGATTCAGCGTTGGTGCCACAGGCTACTCCCAATGCCGTCAGGGCCGCGAGTACCGCGCTCGCCGCCCAGTGACCGTCTTTCTTCTTCCGTTCCAATCGCATGCTCGTTGCCCGTGGGTTAACCAAGGAATACCAGAGTGGCACGCAGCGCCTCACGGTGTTGCGCGACGTGTCGTTCGACGTGCCGCAGGGCGCGTTTGTCTCGATTGTCGGGCCGTCCGGCAGTGGAAAGACCACGCTGCTCGGACTACTCGCCGGGCTTGATACCCCGTCACAGGGCACAGTGTCGCTCGATGGCGAAGAATTCGGAAGTCTCGACGAAGATCGCCGTGCCAAATTGCGCGGGGAGAAGGTCGGCTTCGTGTTCCAGAGCTTCCAGCTGATCCCCACGCTCACGGCCCTCGAAAACGTGCAAGTGCCACTCGAGCTCTCCGGCGCCGTCTCCGCGAAAGAAGCCACGATACGCGCCCGCGATCTGCTCACCCGTGTGGGGCTCGGCGATCGCACGCACCACTTCCCGCAGCAGCTCTCCGGCGGCGAACAGCAGCGGGTGGCGTTGGCGCGCGCCTTCGTGAACGAGCCCCGCATTCTCTTTGCCGACGAACCTACCGGGAATCTCGACGGCGCGACCGGCGAGCGCATCGTGGAACTGCTCCAAGCGCTCAATCGCGAGCGTGGATGCACGATCGTGCTCGTGACGCACGACGTCGCGCTGGCCGCCCGGACACAACGCACGATCCGGCTTCGCGACGGGGTCGTGGTAGAAGATGTCATGCACGAGCCGGCCACCGCGTCGTCGGCCGCCGCCCCGTTTATCTCATGACGACACAGGCCCTGCTCCGCCTCGCTTGGCGCGAGAGTCGCACGGCCCGACGCCGGCTGGCGCTGTACATGTCGTCGATCGCCTTCGGTGTCGCCGCGCTGGTGGCGATCGACTCGTTCGCCGGCAACGTGACGCGATCGATCCGTGAACAGTCGCGCACGCTGCTGGGCGGTGACATGGCGCTCCAGGCGCGTGCCACATTCCCCGCCGTCGTCGATACGCTGCTCGATTCCCTGCGCGCCAATAACATCGCCACCTCGCGGGTCACGACGTTTGCCAGTATGGCACTGGCCGAACCGTCGGGCGGCACGCGGCTCGTGCAGGTGCGCGCGGTCTCACCCGGCTATCCGTTTTACGGCCAGATCGAAACGGTACCCGCCAACGGTTGGTCACGCGTGCACACCGAGTCAGTCGTCTTCGTCGACCCGTCGCTGTTGGTTGCACTCGATGCCAGCGTCGGTGATTCACTGCGCCTCGGGCAGAAGATGTTCGTAATCGCCGGCACGCTCGGCAACGTACCCGGTGACGCTGGTATCACTGCCGTGATCGGCCCTCGCGTATACCTGTCGGATACATGGCTCGACGCCACGGCGCTCCTCAAATTCGGTAGTCGCGCCGAGTACGACGTGGTGCTCAAACTGCCGGTCGCGTTGACGGCGCCCGCAAGCGCAAAGCGTGTGGCGCGCGATCTGCGCCGTCGTATCGATCCGAAGGCCGCTGCGCTGCAGGAGGCGCAGGAAGCAGCTGGCGAAGCGCGCCGCGGCCCCGGCGGCGAGGATGACGCACCGGTGGCCGACACGACGGCCAAGATCGCAGCGGCGGCGCCCGACACGGCTTCGGGGCTGATCTCCGGTGTCGTGCGCACCCGCGTGCGGGTGCGCACCGTAGCCGACACGGAGCGCGATTTCACCGAATCGGTCGCCCGGCTCGCGGACTTCCTGAGCATCATCGGACTCATCGCGCTGCTGCTCGGAGGCATTGGTGTCGCCAGTGGGGTGAATGCGTTTGTGTCGGCGAAAATCGACACCGTGGCCGTCTTGCGCTGCCTAGGCGCCACCAGTCGACAGGTGTTGGCGCTGTATGTCGTCCAGTCGGCGGCCATGGGTCTCGTGGGGGCGGTCGCCGGCACGTTACTCGGCGTTGCCATCCAGTTCCTCCTACCAGGTGTGGTATCGGACTTCCTGCCGATTGATGTGGACCTCGCACTCGAGCCGAGGCCGCTGATCCTGGGCCTCGCCACCGGCGTGTGGGTCTCGCTGGTGTTCGCGATGCGACCGCTGCTCGCGCTGCGTCGCGTGTCGCCCCTGCAGGCGATTCGCCGCGAGATGGACCACGCGGCCCTGCCGCGCGAGTGGAAGGACCCGGCGCGTCTCACAGTAGACGCCCTGTTGGTGAGCAGCATTATCGGCATCGTCGTGTCGCGCATTGGCAGCGTGCGTCAGGGTCTCTACATCAGCGCGGCCATTGGCGGCGCGGTGCTGGTGCTGTGGATCGCAGCGACACTGCTTATCGCGGCCGCGCGCCGCAGCACGCGACCGTCATGGCCTTTCGAATTGCGCCAAGGCATCGCGAATCTGCATCGCCCCGCCAATCAGACACGCGCCGTCACGCTTGCCTTGGGATTCGGCGCGTTTCTGCTCAGCACCGTGTATCTGGTGCAAGCGAATTTACTGAGTCGCGTACAGGCCACCTCCGCCGGTTCGGCCGGCAATCTGCTCTTTTTCGACGTGCAGGATGACCAGACGGCACCACTCGATTCCTTGTTGCGGGCGCGACAGCATCCCATTGTGCAACAGACGCCGATCGTGACCATGCGCATCGACGCCCTGAACGGACGCAGTGTGTCGTCGCTGATGGCCGACACGAGTGCACGTCGGGCGAGCTGGGCGCTGCGGCGCGAGTACCGCAGCACGTATCGCGACTCGATCGTGGGCTCGGAAGCGTTGGCGGCTGGCCAATGGTTCGCTGACCCGGCGACGCGCGCGAAATTGCGCGCCACCAATCCCGACGCGCCGTTCGAAGTGTCGTTCGAACGGGACCTCGCGACGGATCTCGGAGTGGCGCTTGGCGATACGGTGACGTGGAATGTGCAGGGTGTGCCGGTGACGACGATCGTTACCAGCTTCCGCACCGTCAACTGGGCGCGCTTCGAAGCGAACTTCTTCGTCGTCTTCGCTCCCGAGGCCCTGCGTCGTGCACCGCAGCAGTATGTCGTGGTGGCGAATGTGCCGGCGGGGCCGGCGATCGCGGCGGTGCAGCGCGATATCGTCCGTCGCTTCCCGAACATCTCGAGCCTCGATCTCACGCTCGTGCGCCAGACCATCGGTGCGATCGTGGAACGTGTCACGCTCGCGATCCGGTTTCTGGGCTTGTTCTCACTAGCGATGGGTGTGCCCGTGCTCTTCAGCGCGGTCGCCGCCACACGACGGGCCCGACTACGCGAAGGCGTGCTGTTGCGTACCCTCGGCGCATCACGTGCTCAGGTGGCGCGGGTGCTGCTGGCGGAATACGGCGCGCTGGGGGCCCTGGGCGCCCTCACCGGCATGGTGCTCGCATTCGCCGGCGCGTGGGGCCTCACGAAATTCGTATTCAAGGATCCGTTCGAACCGGCCATTGGCCCGACGTTCGTGATCGCCGCTGGGATGCTGCTACTCACGATGGCGATCGGTCTGTTGACCAGTCGCGATGTGTACAAGGAAACGCCGATGGCTGCGATCCGCGAAGCCTAAGCGCGCTTACCGCCGACCGATAATGCCGTACGAGTCGGCGGTTGTGCTACCCTCTCTGAACGCCACCCACACACGCGCGCCAACCATGCCGCGCAGGGCGCTCGGCACCGACGGCAGTCGCTTGCGACCCGATCCGTCGGTCAACCGCAGAACGCCGTCTTCGTCGAGCGTTCCGTCCCACGCCGGGACGCCGCCTGACGCGCGCACGAGATAGTCCGAAACGACGATGTCGCGCGGCGTGATCTTCACACCGCGCACCGTGACCTCGGTTCCGGCCAAGCGACCAAGCCCTGACGTCGCCATCCCACTCAGTGACACGTCATTGCCATCGACCCGTAGCACGACCTGACGCGCGGGCTCCGAACCAATGATCGTGACCACGCCGCGCACGGAATCGCCACGAGTGCGCCCGGCCAGATCGCTTCCACCGGCGAGACGCTGGGCAATCGCCCGTGCCATAGAATCACCACGGGCCTGCGCGCGGAGGCTCATGGCCTGTCCGGCGGCCGTGCCCAATCCAGTGCTGCTGCGCGCGGTACCGCTCACGTTGGCGATCGTCCCGTCGTTGGTGCCGCTGGCCGCCACTTCCGTGGCGTTGTTCATTGCGGTGAGCGAATCGATGAGAGCGGTGGGACCACGGTCAGCTTGGGCGAGGAGCGAATCGCCGCGATAGCCGAGCGTATCAAGCCCTGGTATGTCACCGGAAACCGTGACAGTTTTTTCACGATTGCATGCCACGACGGTGCACAGCAGCAGCAGCGGCCACGCGACTCGGCCAGCCGACCTCGGCGACCAGGGAGGCAAGTCATTACGAGCGAATCGATTCGGCGACGTCTTCATATCCGTGAAGCTACGCGCCACGCGAGCCGCGTCAACGCGGGATCACGAGGTCGGTTGTGGATCACGATCCGTTCGCGCCGCGCCTGCCGCCGAGCAGCCTGTTCATGCCATATTGTGGCGTTGGCCGTGGGGCCGCGATCGCGGACGAAGCGGCGCACTGCCGCGATTCACGGTATTTCACCGTGAGCCGCTGACGTCCATGTCGCTCCGTGCACGAACGTTACGCCGCTGGCACAATCGTGCATACCACGGTGACGTGGGTTCCGACGGCGCGTCAAACTCACGCGATGCATGAACTTCTGATGGGACACGGATCCGTGCGCTCTGGGCGCGACGGCTGGATGGATGACAACACGCGAGGCCTCGCCCTTGCCGCCGCGGCGGACTGGGACGAGGCCGCCGAGGCATTTGCTGCCTCGGCCGACGTGTTGGCACGACGTGCGCCCGATGTGAGCTCGCATGATGCGCTCGCCCTGATCCTTGGCAACCTGGCCCAGGCATGCTTCCGCGCGGGCCGAACTGATGACGCACTCTTGCATGCACAGCGCGCGTGCGCGCTTCGCGTAGCGCTGGCGGGCGAAGACGCCATGCCGGTTGCCCGCGAGCGCATGGACCTCGCGGTCATGCTGGGCGCCTCCGGTCGGCTCGATGAGGCGCAGGCGCTGATCCAGCGCGCGATCTCCGCGGTCGAACGTCATGTGGGTGATGAAGATGCGCGTCTTGTCGTGATGTTGGAGAACGCGGCCCGACTGGCGCTGGCCGCCGGTGCCCCGGCCAACGCCGAGCCGCTCCTGTTGCGCCTGCATGCGCTCCTCGACGCACATGGCATGTCCACGGATCGTGCCGATCGGCTGTTGGCGATGGTGGCCGCGGTGCGCGCTCGCGCCGATGCGAAACGCGCTGAAGCGACGCACGCGGCCAACCGTATGGACGCGATGCGCGCTGAAGCGATGCGCGCCGAGGCCGTCCGCGCCGAAGCCATCGACGTGGAGACTGTCGCCACCGAGGCCGATGTGGCCGTCTACGCGCACGCCTCGATCGACGAACAAGATGCGCATACGGAGTGGGATGATCAGCCACTTCGTGATGCGGTGGCAATCACGGACATCCTGCTGCGCACCACGCCCTCGGGCGTGATAGCGATTCAAGACCCCGTGAATCACGACGCCGAGATCCTTGCGGCATTCGAAACGGTGGTCGATACGCCGGTCGAACCCATGATCGATCTGGTAGCGGACCTGCCCACGCCGACGGTCGAGATCGCGCTCGATTTGGCCGACGATTTCAGTGTTCCGCCGATGGCCGACGACGCTCCGTCGATGACGCTCGACTTTGCCATCGAACACGGTCTCGGCGGGCCCGACGGGCCGGCGTCGGGGCTAGATGCCAGCACCGACTTGATGGGCCTCGAGCTCGACGACGCACTCGCCGACTCGTTGGTCGATGTGCCGACGCACCGACCGTCGCTCGAACTCGACGCGGCGGCGCCTTCTCGCATGGAGGTCGCAGCACCGGCCGTGAGCGAGACGTTGTCGGCGCTGAATGCTCCGCTGCGCCAACCCGTTCGGCATGTCGAGCCCGCGATGGCACACGGCTTCGGACCGCCACCGGCCGCGATGGTGACTCCTAATGCCCACCAAGAGCCGGGTCATCCGACGCCCATGCCGCCGACCGCCCGCGACCTCACACGCGCGCAGGACGCGCAGGATGCAGCAGACGCCGCCTCACGGTCGGGGCGTAGAGGTCGCACCCCGATGTCCGATCGCCGCCCCAAAGCCGAGGGCAGCCGCCGCGGCGGGATGATCGGTGCCGGCGTCGGTGCCGCGCTCGCCATTGGCGGCGCCGTCTGGTTTTTCTTGCTCCGTTGATCGACTGCTCCGCCGATCGACGGCGACACATATTTCCGTGCTGATGCGGAATTACTCGATGTCTCGGTTCAAAGGACGTGCGGTATGATGTCGTCTGACCACCAGTCGGTCGCGGCGCGGATGAACGGCTCTGTCTTGCTGGTGGGCCCGGGTTGGCTCGGCGAGAGAGTGGCGACGAGGCTCGTCGCGCTGGGCGCCACCGTTGCCACGTTGCAGCGCCGCGCGCAAAGCGCGGATACTTCTGAGGTCGTGGCGCTCACGGGTGACATCACCAGTGCGGCGCTCGGACTGGAATCGCTGGCGGCCTTGCAGCACATCGTGACGAATGCGCTCCCGGCACCGATCGATCATTTGGTGGTGTGTATCGCGCCGTCGCGCGCTCGCGGCGAAGACTACGACATCTATCCGCAAGCCGCCGCCGGGGCCACGGATCTGGCGCGCGCGCTGGGAATTCGCTCGGTGCTGTATGTCTCGAGCACCGGCGTGTACGATCGGCACGATGGCAGCGAAGTCACCGAGCAGAGCCCGATCGTACCGCTCGACGCGCGAGTGCAGGCGTTGTACGACGCCGAACAGCGCATCGCGACCGTCGCCGAGGATCCGGAGGCCGTAGTGCGCATTGTCCGCGCGGCCGGACTGTATGGACCGCAGCGTGATCCGGCGGCACGTCTAGCCGCCCCGACTTTCGCCTCCGGCGATGTGTGGTGCAACTTCTCGTGGCGCGATGACGTGGTCTCGGCGATTACGCATCTGCTCACACACCATCGCGCCCCGGGCGCCCGCGTATTCAACTGCGCTGATGGAACACCGTTGCGGTCGTCAGTGATCGCGTCCACCCTCACTGGCCGCGCGATGGACGTACCGACCGCGGCCACCATGCTCGAGTGCACCGCACCGGTGCGCGGTGGCCGCAGCAATCAGCGCGTCAACGTGGACGCCTTGCTGGCCACGGGATGGCGTCCGATGGCGCCCACGATCTATGATGGACTGCGCCTGCTCGGCCACCAGGTCCCGTTCGACGCGCCCGCGCCGGTCGCGCCGTGAGTGCACTGCCATACGGGCCACAAACCGCCGCGGTGCGCGGTTTTCTCGTACGCTTGGCTGGCCTGGGCGCGGCCGATCGCGCCGCTGTCGTTGCGCGCTACGAGGCCGTGGCCGCTACGCGGGCCTATGAGGGTGCGGATACTCGTCTGGGTGACGTCATCACCCGCAGCGGCCGCGAGGAGGCTCGCGATGCCCTCAGCGGCCCGTTGCTGCAGTTGGTAAAACGGACGACATCGCCGACGGCAACCGAGATCGAACTCGAGCCCATCGCCGAGCCGGCGCTGGCGGCGCTACTGGCACTGATGGTGCGAGATCTCCTTGATGACGCGACTCTTCGGCTGCTGACCGATGCCTTCAGCGATACGATCCCGCTAGGCTGAGCCGCCCGCGGGCGACGCCTCACGAGACGGTGTCTGCCCGTGGCTCAGCCGCCAGCGTAAAGCGCGGAATGCTCGCTTCGAACGACGACCCGTCGTCGCGCACAAACCGATACGAGCCCTCCATCCATCCCTGCGGTGCCTTGAGCACGCAGAACGACCGGTATTCATGTACCTGTCCAGGGAGCAGATGTGGCTGTTCGCCGACCACGCCCTCGCCTTCCACCACCGTATCTCCCACCGATTCGTCGTGGATCAACCAGCGGCGCGTGCGGAGCTGCGACGCCTGTTCGCCCACGTTCTCGATGCGGATGTGGTAGGCAAACACGAATTGGCCGAGCACCGGATTCGAGCGATCGCGCAGATATGAAGGGCGCACGGTGATGCGAATGCCCGACGTCATGCGGTAGTAGAACGGAACAGGTTCAGGGCGCATCGGAACGGCCTCGAGCAGGTATCGACAAAGTACCGGCGGCGCCGGTGCGCGACGGGAACGTGACGGTGACGGGTGAGCTTTCGGTGCCCACGCGGTTGAGCGACACGACCGACAACGATGTCGGGGACGTGCCCTTCGGGATCGCCCACGACGTCGTGGATCCAGACACCACCATCGTAATCCATGCCGTGTCGGTGCGCAGGCGGATGGCATACTGCCACGGCACTGCTGTGCCGGTGGTCCGCAACAGCAACCGGGTGCCAGTGGCGGTCTCGGCCAAGCGCGCGGTTGGCAGCGGCGGTGCGGCCGCCTTGAGCCACGGCGTGGCCGGTACGAGCGCCGGTGTTGCATACGGACCCACCAGCAACGTGTCGTTCATACCGGCCTGATTGGTCAGAAACGACTTCATACTGAAGTGTACGTTGCCGGTCGCCCCGTGCTGCAATCGCGTCACGCGAATCTGCTCGACGAGCTCACCCACCGAGAACGCCCCCGACCCAACGCCGCCGGCGCGCGACGTGAAGTTGCCGGGCCACATGTGACGCCCCATCACGTTTTCGCCAACCCACCAGTCGAGGAGCGCAGGATACGCTTGCTCACGCTTGGTGGTTGGCCAGTAGAGCTGCGGTGTGAAATAGTCCACCCATCCCTCGCGGAGCCACTTCCGCGCGTCGGCGTACAGCTTCTCGTAGGCATCGAAGCCGCGCACCTGCGTGGGATAGCCCGGACGCCAGATGCCGAACGGGCTGACGCCGAAGCGCACCCACGGCTTGGCTGTGTGCACGCCCACGTCGAGCGCCTGGACCAGCAGATCGACATTGCGACGACGCCAGTCGGCGCGCGCCAGCTTGCCCCCTTCGCGCACGTAGCGCTTCCAGCTGCGGTCATCGGGAAACGCGATGGCGCGGCCGCGGCGATCATTCTCCGGATACGGGTAGAAGTAGTCGTCGATATGCACACCGTCCACGTCGTAGCGCTTCACCACATCAAGCACCACGCGTAAGGTGCGGGCGCGAACCGCCGGTTCACCAGGATCCATCCACAGGTAACCCGCGTACGGCTTTACCAGCGACGGATTGGTGCGCGCGATATGGGTGGACGACAACGGCGACTTGGCGTCGGTGTGCCGTGCGCGATACGGATTGAACCAGGCATGCAGCTCGAGATGACGCGCGTGCGCTTCCTTGATCGCAAACGCTAGCGGATCCCAGAAGGGTACGGGGGCGCGACCCTGCACTCCGGTGAGATACTCCGACCACGGTTCGATCTTGGACGCGTACAATGCGTCGGCGGCCGGACGAATCTGCAACAGCACGGCGTTCAACTTGAGCGCTGCCGCCCGGTCAAGCAGTGCAATCAGCTCTGCCTGCTGTTCGGCAGTGGAGAGCGTCCGCTTCGATGGCCAGTCGATGTTGGCCACCGACGCTACCCAGACGCCGCGGAACTCGCGTGCCAACGGCGGTGCGTCCGCGCTCACGACGGGACGCGCTTGTAGCGGCGCTACCGGAGCGGCACGGCCCGGCGTGGTCACCGGCGTGGTCACCGGCCTGGTCACCGGCGTCGGACGCGCTGACGACGCCGGCACCGGCTCGGCGGGCGGAGGCAGCGGTGCCGTGGGCCGACATGCGATCGCGGCCGATAGCACCAGCGTCGCGCCGACAGAGACCCGATTACCGCGACGCATTACGCCAGCTCCGTGAGCATCGCGTCGAGCACCGCGCCGGCACGCGTCGCCGCTTCGGCCAGACGCGCTTCGGACTGGATAAACGAAATGCGGAAGAACCCTTCCCCACCAGCACCGAAACCAGAACCGGGAAGCACGATCACGCCCGACTCCTCGCGCAGTCGATCGGCGAACGTGGCGCTGTCGATACCGTCGGGCAGCGGCATCCAGAGGTACATCGTGGCGCTCGGCACATCGGCCGCGAACCCATTGGCGCGGAATGCCGCGACAGCGGCATCACGACGGGCCTGAAAGACCGCGACGTTCTGCGGCACGAACTCCGCCCAGCTCTCGATCGCCGCCACGCCAGCCGCCTGAATACCCATGTACTGCCCCGTATCGGTAAACGCTTTGACTTTGGCAAGCGCCGTCGCAATCTCCGGCTTCGCCACCGCCCAGCCGCATCGCCAGCCGGTCATGTTGTACGTCTTCGACAGCGAGTGGAATTCGATTGCCACATCTCGCGCGCCGTCGATCTCGAAAATGCTGGGCGGCACGTACCCGTCGAAGCCCATTTCCGAGTATGCGTTGTCGTACACCAGCAGGATATCGCGTTCCCTACACACTTCCACCACCCGTTCGAGGTAGTCGCGGGGGGCGATCGCCGCGGTCGGATTGTTGGGATAATTCAGGTACAGAATGCGCGCGCGCGACAGCACGTTCTCCGGGATCTCGTCGACGTCCACCAGGAAGTTCGTGCGTGGCCGTAGCGCGTACACATAGGGAGTGGCATCGCTGAGCAACGTGCCACCCAGATATGCTTGATACGCCGGATCCGGGATGATGGCCACATCGCCCGGGCCCGCGAAAGCAAAGGCGATATGCGCCAATCCCTCTTTGCTGCCGAGGAGCGGCACGATCTCGGTCATCGGATCGACGCGCTGTCCGAACCGGGTGTACATCCACGCCGCCACTGCCTCGCGGTAGCGCACGAGCCCCAGACCGAATCCGTACCGCTGCATCGCGGGCACCTCAGCCGCCCGCTGCAAGGCGGACACTGCGGCCGCGGGGGGCGCGAGATCCGCGTCGCCCGCACCGAGATCGATGACATCGACCCCGGCTTCGAGCAGCGCCTTCTTCCGCGCCGGAATGTGTGCGAGCGGATAGGCAGGAAAAGATGAAAAGCGTGTGGACAGGCGCGGCATGACAGTGAGGCGGAAGGTCGGAACGGAATTACGACGTGGGCGGACTGTACTGCGCGTGCTGCGCGTCAATCCAACTCTTGTGATACGCCGGATCCTCGATGGCCATCGCGAGTTTGGCGATCTTGAGTGGCTTGAAGCTATCCATCATCACGGCGAGTTCATTGGTATACTTGGCGCCGATCGACGCCTCCGTACGGCCCGGATGCGGGCCGTGGGCCAATCCATCCGGGTGATGCGTGATCGAGCCGTACTCGATGCCTTTCCGGCTCATGAACTCACTCGACGCGTAGAACAGCACTTCGTCAGAATCGACGTTGCTGTGGTTGTACGGCGCCGGAATGGCTTCAGGATCGAAATCGTACGGTCGTGGACAGAATGAGCAGATGACGAACCCGTCTCCCTGGAACGTCTGGTGCACCGGGGGCGGCTGGTGAATGCGTCCAACGATCGGCTCGAAATCGTGAATGCTGAAAATCCACGGATAGTAATAACCGTCCCATCCCACGACATCGAACGGATGGTGATCGAGCACGAGTTCGTTCAGCGCGTCGTACTGCTTCACGAGAATCGAGAAATCACCCAGCTCGTCGTGCGCCGCGAGCTGCAGGGGTCGGCGGATATCGCGCTCAGAGAACGGCGCGCCCTCCAGCATCTGTCCGAAGTCATTGCGGTAGCGTGAGGGCACGCGGATATGTCCACGACTCTCCATGACCAACAACTTCGTGGTGCCCGCGGCGAGATCATGACGCCAACGATGCGTGATGTTTCGATGAATAACCACGTAGTCGCCGGACTTGTATGGCAGTTCACCAAAGACCGATTCCAGCACGCCAGAGCCCTCGACGACGTACACCACTTCATCCGCCTGCGAGTTGCGGAAGAAATGCGTATCGTTCGTGTCGGGCTCGACGTAGAGCATCACGATGTCACTGTTGAACAACATCGGAAGGCGATCGAGCGTGGCCGACCCGCCGGTCTTTGTGCGCGACGTGAGGAAGTGTCGATGACGCAGCGACGTGTCCAGATCGGCCTCGAGAACGAAGTCGCGCACTTTGCGCGCCGACTTGTACGTGGTAGGCGGATGCGTGTGATAGAGCAGCGACGAGGTTCCGACGAACCCCTCGTGCCCCATCAACTCCTCGGCGTACAGTCCGCCGTCGGGACGCCGAAAGACGATGTGTCGCTTGCGCGGCACGGAGCCCAGCTGGTGGTAGAACGGCATGAAGGACGGCCTCTGGTGCGGGCGGCCGACGCGACACCGGATGGCAGTCGTGCGCCGACGAATGAATGCCTTCAATCTGGCCGAATAGGCGAAGCGGCGGGAGGGTTATCCCCCCGCCGCCGGCACATTGCACATATCTCGGATTTACCAGCGCCAGCCAAACTCGGAGCGACTCAGCGGCGGCGCACAGTCCGCCGACGCAAAAACAGCAACGACGACAACCCGACTGCCAGCAGCGCGACCGTACTCGGCTCGGGCACGGTGGTCACGAGAGGCGCCGCAAGGTCGACCGACGCCGCGCGCGCCGAGATCGCATTTTCGGGACCGATCGTCTGTCGCGGCGGCATCAACCGTGAGGCCTCTGCCGCTGCCGCCGGAATACCCGCTTGGTCGGCGTACTCGGCACTCCACGACGCCGCCATCGCTGCCGCAACAGAGCTGCTCCCCGGTGCAACCCAAGGCGGTGCTTGGCCCGCGCCGTCTCGTGCAGGAGGCACCAGTGGCACAATCGCAGACACGTCGGCCGCAGGGGTCGCCTCATCCTGATCGGCCTTCGGAACGCGCCGGCCTTTTAACGGGGCGAGCGGGACGCCATCCGTGCCCACCCGTCGCGACCAGCCATAGTCACTGAGGTCGGTTTGCTCAGTGGCCATTCCCACCGAGCGTGCATCCGCTAAAACGAATGAAGTCGATGGGCGAAGCGCCGAACCCGACCGGCCAAATCGCGAAAGGTCTGACCGACGAATTCCGAATGCGGCGCAGCCACCGGCACAATTCCAGGCGGTCGCCGGCGACGCATTCTCGCTGGCCGACCCGAAGCCAACGAAACTGCCGCCGAGCCCGAGCAGCGATACGACGGCACCTGTGGTGGAGGTCGAATCGTCCCGTTCCTGCGCTCCAGCGGGCGCCACAGTAACAAGCGCCGCTATGGCAATAAACGGTATGGTGCGATGCAACAGCTGCATCATCGGTGATCTCCTTGAGTACAGGTTCACCGGCCATACATAGCACAACTCATGCCGAGCGCAGCACGCTAGAGGTTGCCGCGCAGTTCCTGCTCGCGCTCGATGGCTTCAAACAATGCCTTGAAATTGCCCTTTCCGAAACTCTTGGCGCCCTTTCGCTGGATGATTTCGTAGAACAACGTCGGACGATCCTCGACCGGTTTCGTGAAGATCTGCAGCAGGTAGCCATCGGGATCACGATCCACCAGGATCCCCAACGCCGCCAGGGCGTCGATATCCTCGTCGATCTGTCCGACGCGCTCCCGCAACTCGGCATAGTACGAGGTGGGCACCGAGAGAAACTCCACGCCGCGATCACGCAGCGCGGTCACCGTGGCCAGAATGTCGTCGGTGGCGAGCGCCAGGTGCTGCGCGCCCGGTCCTCCGTAAAAATCGAGATACTCCTCGATCTGCGATTTCTTCTTGCCCGACGCCGGCTCGTTGATCGGGAATTTGATCTTGTCGTCGCCGTTCGCCATCACCTTGGACATCAGCGACGAATACTCAGTGCTGATGTCGTCGTCGTCGAAGGTAATGAGATTGCGGAAGCCCATCACGTTGGCGTAGTAGTCGACCCACCGATTCATCTGGCCAAGTTCGACGTTGCCGACGCAATGATCGACGTACTTGAGGCCCACACTTGCGGGCTGAAAGCGCGCCGACAACTCCCGGAATCCGGGCAGAAAAAAGCCACGATAATTGCGTCGCTCCACGAACGAGTGAATCGTGTCACCGTAGGTGCCGATGGCCGCGACGACCACGTCGCCGTGTTCGTCGGAGAACTGCTGCGGCTCCTGAACCGCGATAGCCCCTCGTGCGATTGCGGTCGCGTAGGCGGCGCGTGCGTCGTCCACCCACAGCGCGTAGTCGCGGATGCCGTCGCCATGCTTGTGCACGTGCGCCGCGATTGCCGAGGTGGGGTCGAGCGCCGTCGTCAGCACGAGGCGGATCTTCCCCTGCTGCATCAGATAGCTGCAGCGATCGCGCACACCGGTTTCCGGGCCGCGATAGCCTACCAGCTGATAGCCGAACGCCGCGCGGTAATAGTGGCTCGCCTGCTTTGCGTTGCCAACATAGAACTCGACATAGTCGGTGCCGTTGATCGGGAACGCATCATGCTCAATCCCCTGTTCAGGGATAGTCATCGTCGCCATGGGGCACACCTCAGTAGTGATGGATGGACAGTCGGACACGCGAAATCGCGCCGACCGAGGGCAGCCATCACCGACTCAGATATGCGAACGAGGCAGCGCGCCGATCCAGGCGCGTTGCCGTTGGTCTTCCGAAAGCGGATTCTTGCACATGGGACGATGCTCCACGAACAGGGCTGGTCCGGCAGTATTCTGCAAAGATAACCCGCCGCGGCGCGCAGGGGCCTAAAACCGGAGTTCGGGGAGGTCGGCAAAGAGCGACAGCGCGGCCGGGTTCGCCAGCGCGTCGGCGTTTTTGACCGGTCGGCCATGCACAACATCGCGGACGGCCAGTTCGGTGATCTTACCGCTGATCGTGCGGGGAATATCCGCCACCGCCACGATCACCTTCGGGACGTGGTGTGGGCTGGCGTGCTCGCGTATGCGTAGACGGATCGCCCGCTGCAGGTCGTCCGTGAGGTGCTCACCTTCGCGCAGGCGCACGAACAGCACCACGCGCGAGTGGTCGCCATCGACGCCGACGCGCTGCTCGATAACGAGCGATTCGAGTATGGACGGAATCTGCTCGACTTGGCGATAGATCTCCGCGGTGCCGATTCGCACACCGCCGGGATTGAGTGTCGCGTCGCTGCGTCCGTGAATGATCACGCCGTCGTGCGCCGTGATTTCCGCCCAATCACCATGGCGCCAGACACCGGAGAAATGTTCGAAGTACGCGGCGCGGTACAAGGCGCCGTCCGGATCGTTCCAGAAGGCCACGGGCATACTTGGGAACGGACGCGTGCACACGAGCTCCCCGGGCGTTTCACGCACCGGCGTGCCCTCGTCGCCGAACACCTCGACCGCCATGCCGAGTCCACGCATCTGCAGCTCACCGCGGTACACCGGTCCCGTGGGATCGCCGAGCGCGAAGCAGCTCACGATGTCGGTGCCGCCACTGATGCTGGCCAGACGCAGGTCCGACTTGACCTGCGCGTACACAAAATCGTAGCTATGCGCCGCCAGCGGGCTCCCGGTGGAAAGAATCGCCCGCAGCGACGAGAGGTCAAACTGCGCACGCGGTTGCGCACCTGCTTTTTCGAGCACCGCGAGATACTTGGCGCTCGTGCCGAACACCGATACGCGTTCCGCGGCCGCCATCTGCCATAGAATGTCCGCCGACGGCGACAATGGTGCGCCGTCGTACAGCACAATGGTGCTCCCGATTGCCAGCGCCGACACCAGCCAGTTCCACATCATCCAGCCACAGGTGGTGAAGTAGAAAATGACGTCCTCCGGCCCGAGGTCAGTGTGCAACGCGAGCTCCTTCCAATGCTGCAGCAGCGTGCCACCTGCGCTATGCACCATGCACTTGGGTAGTCCTGTCGTGCCTGACGAGTACATGATGTACAATGGATGATCGAACGGCAGGCGCGTAAAGGTCGGCTCGCGCTCCGACGAATACCGCGCCAGCATGTCGGTGAACGTGACTGCACCGGGCACCGATGCGATCGCCGGCGTGCCGCTTACATACGGTACCACCCACACCGCCGCGAGCGACGGGAGCGACGCCACGATCTCACGCACTCGGGGCAAGCAGTCGATCACCTTCCCGGCGTACCAGTAACCGTCGGCGACGATCAGCACCTTGGGTGCAATCTGTCCGAATCGATCGAGCGCGCCCTTCGGGCCGAAGTCCGGCGAACAGGACGACCAGACCGCGCCGAGCGACGTGGCCGCCAACATCGCGATCACCGCCTGTGGCAGATTCGGCAGATAGCCGACCACGCGATCGCCCGCGCCCACACCGGCGGCGGCGAGCGCGGCCGCGGTGGCTGCCACCTGCTCCGCTAAGTCGGCGAAGGAGACCCGCTGCTGCGCTCCCTGCTCATTCCAGGACACGATCGCCGTCCCGCCGTCGCGACGACGCAACAGATGCTCCGCGAAATTGAGACGCGTGTCGGTGAACCAGCGCGGGCCGCCCTGCGAGTCTGGTGGCGCCATGCGTTCACCGCCAATCAGCACCGCACTCCAAGGCGCATCAGGCGAACCCGGTCCGTCGGCCATAATGTCGGCCGCGCGCCAGATCTCGGCCCAGAACGACGCGGGGTGCTGCACCGACCAGCGCTGCAACGCGTGCGCATCATGCACCGATGCGTCGATAATCCCGCGAGCTCGGAGATCGAGACGGAATTGTGTGACCCGCGCACGCTGCACAGCCTCCGCCGACGGCGTCCAGATCGGCGTGCCTTCAACTGCCTTGTGGCCCGTCATTTGACGGCGTCGCGCGCTAGCTGCACGGTGTGGCAGGTGGGCCCATGCGACTCACAATACCACCCGTGCCGGTCGTGAAAGATCAGATGCGGCGCATCGTTGGGTCGTAGACGCACACGCACCAGATGCTCGACGCCAGTCTGTGCTCCGACGACGAGGCGCGGATCGAGCACATCGACGACCGGGCGTACCGGGAACAAGTCGAGTTGTGGCGGCGCGATCGCGGCCTTCGCATCGGCGGACGCGCGCGCGCGCTTGGTACGCTTGGGGGCGGGAGCCCGCTCGGAGCGCGTCATGGAGCTGTTCGGACCAGCGGAAGCATACCCAATGCTCGCTAGGTCGTGCTCCGTGCGCCAGCCGTTGCGCTCTCGACCTGCCATGAGAGTTCCCATTCACAGAATGCATCCCCGTCGATGGAGCAACGCACGTGACGCACCCGGGCACTCTCCCCGCCGGCCAGCGCGACCGCCTGGCGCAATCCTCCCGTTTGGCGCCGACAAAAGATAGTCGTCACGGGATCGAAACCCACCAACCGCAGCACGGCACGTCCGAGCACATCTTCCACCACTTCCATGTCGCCGGGCTGGTAGTACAGTCGAAAGAGCGAAATGCTCTGGGTGAGAAACTCACGAGGCGTCGGCTTCCGAAGAATGCCGCCGTACAAGTGCACGCCCAGCGATCCGATCGACGCCTCGCCCGCCTGCTCCGCCCAATCGCGTAGCACGGGACGATACTGCAAAATCCAGCGATCCGCCGCCAGCCACAGGGTGACCAGTACGTCGTACGGCAGCTCGTGCGTCGACGTAGCGCCGATGACGGCCGCGCGCGTATCGGCGTCGAGTTCAGCCATCAGCTGCGCCGGCATTTCCTCCCCGGCCGTCGCGGCCAGGAACGCCAGCGTACTCTGGACGGCGGAACCCTTGGCGCGCGCGGACGGACTCGTCATCGGGCGCCTCAGCATTCCGCAATGAGCATGGCCGCAGCGCGCCGATCGATTTTCCCCGATCCAAGCCGCGGTATCGCGTCTACGAACACCACTCGCTTCGGCACCTTGTATCCGGCCAACCGCAGTCGCGCTTCGCTGGTGACTTTGCCTTCGTCGAGCGCGGCATCACGACGTACGATAAGCGCACATCCCACTTCACCCCAACGGACGTCGGGCACGCCGATCACAATGGCTTCGATGACGCCAGGGCAGTCGAGCAGCACGGCTTCCACTTCCCCCGGGAATACATTCTCCCCACCCGAAATGAACATCTCTTTGCGACGACCTCGGATTCGGTGGACCCCTTCCGCATCACGACTCGCGAGATCACCCGTACGGAGCCAGCCGTCCGCCGTCATGACGTCCGCCGTTTTGTCGGGCGATCGAAAGTACCCGCTAAACATCTGCGGCCCGCGCAGTTCCAGTTCACCGATGTCGTCGGTGCCCGCAAGCGATCCATCGTCGGCGCGCAGTCGCATCTGCAGAAACGGAATCGGCCACCCGGTGGAGCCGTCCTTCTCAAATGCGGTTTGCTCGTTGGTGGCAAAACAGTTGGGACCGCATTCCGTGAGACCGTAACCCTCACGAAATCCGTATCCCGCCGCACGCACCAAATCCTTCGTCCCCTGCGGACAGGGCGCGCCGCCAGAGAAAAACCACCGCAACTTCGGCAATGATCGACCCCAACCGGCACAATCACGCATCATCGCAAACTGCGTGGGGACGCCAAAGGTCACCGTGACGCCGTAACGATCGAGCACGTCGAGATACGCGGCGGGTTCGAACGCCCCCATGAGCACGATGGCACCGCCACGCGACAGCAGCGTGGTCGTGAACACGTGCCAACCGCCGGTGTGAAAGAACGGCGTGGCCGCCGGGCCGATATCGTCGGCGCCGAGTCGCCAGCCGATCGTGGTGGCCATCGCATTCCACAGCAGTTGGCGATGCGGCAGCATCACGCCCTTGGGGACGCCGGTGCTGCCCGAGGTGTATAGCAGCATCGTCGTATCATCCTGACTACGGTCCGGACAGCGCGGTGCGACCTCGTCGGCAACGGCGCGCTGCATCGTCGGGACGTCATGATCGAGATCGAACACCCGTGGCGCGGCACCGCCGTCGACATGCGCGAGCGACTCTTCCAACAACGCCCGCGACGCATCCTCACAAAACACGACGTCCGGCTCGGCGTCGCCGAGGACGCGCGCAAGCTCGACGCCCGACAGTCGCCAATTGAGCGGGACCAAGATCGCGCCCAACCGGATGCAGCCGAAGAACATCGGGATGAAGTCGTAGCGATTCTGCGCGAGAATACCCACGCGATCGCCGACCTGCACGCGCTGACGCGCGAGCAGCGCATGCCAGCGATCTGCATCGCGATCGACCTCGCGATAGCTGTAGCGTCGTGCGGTGGCCGAGTCGATGATGGCCGTTCGCGTACCGTCCACCGTAGACCACCAGGCGACAGGATCGAACAGATCGGGCAGCTGCGGATACGTCATCGGAGCGAAAAAGGGCGTACCGGGCAGCAGGACGCGCGTGCTGCGCGATGAAGGCGGCGATCAGGTGACTCGCGTGAGGACCGGCACTGTCGGTGAAGGTACCGCTGGGCGAACCGCCCGACCATGCGTGTCCGAGTTCATCGACACGCACACGGGTGACCACCACCCGTCCATCGGCCGCACGCCACTGTCGTTCTCGTACGGTATAGCCGTGGTCAACCCGTACCGGGAGGTCGGCTTCAACGAGAGGCGACTGCCCCGCCTCGTGCCGCAGCACGTCATGCAGCGCCGCAAACTGACGCGCCGTCTCGTCGCCGTTACGCACACGGACCCCTAGTGGGGTATTCTTTACCCAATGGCCACCCACGACCCGTCTCCGAACACACGGTCGAACTCGACTGCGACTGACGATCTGAGCGTGCCGGCCGAGCGCGCTACGGCGTCCGCTACGGCGTCCGATCCGGCGTCCAAACTGTCGACGAGCAGCGCACGCGGGCGAGGCTGGTTCCGGGCTGGCGACGCCGCGCCGCCAACGCGACGTCAACGCAGTGCTTGGGTGCGGTTGCTGGTGGCGCTGACGAGCAGCACGGCGCTGCTGGGCACGGCTGGCTTGGTGGCTGCCGCCGCTATCGTTCCCCCGATCGGCGCCCGCCGTACCGCTCGCGAGGCCGCGCAGCAGGAGGTCGTGTCGCAGCTGGGTCCCGAAGAGCGCGTGGTGGCGCGCGCCTTCGCCTCACAACGGCGCTGGACGGACATGTGGCGCGAGTCATTCGGTGTGGTCGTCGCGACCGACCGTCGGCTGCTGTACGTGGGCGCCCCGCCCACCCCGCTGCTGCGTCCTCGCGAAGACGGGCCCATGGAGCTGCTGGTGGAGAGCTATCCGTACGACGCAGCCTTCACGTTTGAGCCGCGCACCCTCTTTCGCGGATACGGGCGGGGACTCACGTTGCGCACCCCGTCAGCTCAGGTCAACTTCATCGTCGACGACGGCTCGTGGACGTCGGCGCTTCGGGTGTCCAATGCGAGCGCAGCGGCGCGCAAAGCGGTTACGCGCGACGAAGAAGTGCTCACCGCCACGACGCGCGCTCCCGCTCCGCCGGCCGCGCTGTACGTGCCGTATATCGTACGGCGCGGCGAAACACTCACCGGCCTCGCGCGCCGCTTCCGGTCATCGCCGGAGGTCCTCCGTCAGCTGAATCAGCTTGCCACCGACGACATCAAAGTGGGACAGCGACTGCGGGTGCCCAAGGTCGAGGTGGACACCCCTCCGTAGCGCGGCCGCTTACTGACCGAGCACGATCGCGAACACCAATGGCGCCACGATGCTCGCGTCGCTCTCGATAATGTACTTGGGCGTTTCGATGCCGAGCTTGCCCCACGTGATCTTCTCGTTCGGCACGGCACCCGAGTACGAACCGTACGACGTCGTCGAATCGCTGATCTGACAGAAGTAGCCCCACAGCGGCACTTCGGTTCGCTGCAGGTCCTGATGCAGCATCGGAACGACACAGATCGGGAAGTCACCGGCGATGCCGCCGCCGATCTGGAAGAAGCCCATCGTCGAATCCTTTGTGACTTCGGTGTAGTGCTCGGCCAGATACATCATGTACTGAATGCCGCCCTTCACCGTATGCACGTTTTTGATGTTGCCGTCGATCACGTGCGACGCAAAGATGTTGCCCGTTGTCGAGTCTTCCCAGCCCGGCACGATAATCGGCAGGTTCTTCTGGGCGGCAGCCAACATCCACGAGTTCTTCGGATCGATCTGATAGAATTCCTCGAGCTTGCCGCTGAGCAGAATGCGGTACATGAACTCGTGCGGGAAGAAACTCTCGCCGGCCTGGTCGGCGGCGGTCCACTCGTCGAGAATCGCCTTCTCGATCCGACGAATCGCTTCCGCCTCCGGAATGCAGGTGTCGGTCACGCGATTGAAGTGCTTCTCGAGCAACTTCTGCTCGTCTGCCGGCGTGAGGTCGCGATAGTTCGGCACGCGCTCGTAGTGATCGTGCGCGACCAGATTGTAAATGTCTTCTTCGAGATTCGCGCCCGTGCACGTGATCGCGTGGACTTTGTCCTGCCGGATCATTTCGGCCAATGACAGCCCCAGTTCCGCCGTGCTCATCGCACCGGCGAGCGTAATCATCATTTTGTTGCCGGCCTCGAGATGGCGTATGTAGCCATCGGCGGCATCAATGAGAGCGGCCGCGTTGAAGTGGCGGTAGTGATGACGGAGAAACGCCGTGACGGGCGCGGACGTGGACTGGGTCATGAGATGAACGACTCTGTTCGGAATGGGACAGCGCCGCCCGGAGGCGGACGGCGCCGGTCGCAATCTAATCGGCCCCGGTCGTGTGGCGTGCGCCGACCGCGATCGGGCCGTTGGCCGATCGCCCGCTGCGACGGAGCCCCAACCACGCTGCCCCGAGGCCGAAGGCGATCGCGACGACGCCCGAGCCGGACATCGCCGAACCGGCGGCAATGATGACGCACAGCAGCGCAGCGATGCGCATACCCGCCCCCTCGTCGCGCGGCGGCGGAAGGTAGGCGCTGGCCGCGCTCGCCACGTCCCAGCCTCGACCGTCCGGCTCCATCGGCCCGACCGCCGCCGCCAATGGCGTCACGCGACTCGACGTCATGTGACTCGGTGTGGAGTGACTCGGTGTGGAGTGACTCGGTGTCAATTCGCGAGGACGCTCGATCCAGCCATGCATCGCACGCTCCGCCGTCCGATCGGGACAACGCTCCTCGAGCAGCGCAAGGCCGAGTCGCACCGGAATGAGCGGTCCCTTGACTGGCTCGCCCTGCACCAGCGCCTCGTAATCCCCCGTGCCGAAACGCATCACCGGTGAATCGCGATCGTCTCGTGGTAGCGTCTCCACGGGGCGTTGCGCGCACGCCTCGAGCAGGCGCCGCTGAGCGTCCGGAATGCTCGTTCCAAGCCGACGCAGGACACGCGCGGCGTCGTCGTACCGCTCGGCCTGCATCGGCGGCAGCCACTGGGAGAGTAGGACGTCCAGCGGCGAGGCGCCGTCGGTGGCGCGCGCGGACGGCGCCGCGTTGTTGTTGAGTGTGAAGATGATTGCCGTGAGCAGCCCGCGGGCCGCATGCGCCTGCTCCGGGGCGCAAACGCCGGTCATCGAGCCGCCGGCACTGAACGCGCGGATCAGCATACGCCCCTCGCGCACCGTTTCCGACAGCGACAACGTCGCGAACTGGGCGCCGAGACGTGCGATTGCCCGCTCGGCTGCATTGCCAATCACATCCCCGGCCGGAATACGTGCGTCAGTCCCGGCCAACTCCATTTCGGACGCCGCGTGCTCCACGGTCCAATCGCCGTCGTCCAACGTCGTGTCTCGCGCTACCGCGCTGAACGCTTCGAATGCCTCGTGGTCGCCGGTCGTGAATGGTGACGATTCAGTTACGAGACCGCCGAAAGCAGTGCGCGACGCACTCCGGGTATGATCGGCCGCGATCGACCGCAACGTCGTGCGCGCGAACTCTACGGCGGGATGATCCGGGAATGCCCGCATGACCTGCTGCAGCAAACGTTCCGCCTCGCGTTGGTTGCTCTGTCGCGCAAGCACGATAATCTGCTGCACCAGCAGGACCGGGTGCGTTGTGTGCGGTTCGATGGCCGCCGCAATCGCGCCGCGGGCGCCGGACACGTCGCCGCTGGCCAGCCGCGCCAGCGATTGCATGAAGCGCAGGGCGACCGACGACGGCTTGAGCTGCAACGCCTCGGTGGAGACCCTCTCCGCTTCGCCGGGAAGCCCCAGCACGACCAGCGCGCCGCAGCGGAGATACCAGCCCTCCTCGGTCAGCTGCGCGCGCTCCCACACGCCATCCAACGTCGCCAGCGACTCGGCGGCCAGGCCGCGAAGGAGCGCGCCGCGCGCCGTCTCGAGGCCGACGTCGAGCGCCACCGGCGCCACCGTTCGGCGTTCCACCAACAGATCGGTCGTGCCAACGAGGTCGAGGAGGTCGAGGCCGCTGCGTGCCAGCGGCGACGGCAGCGTAGACGCGCCGCGCGTGCCGGTGGGAGCCACGGGCGCCAGCGCCGTCGAGGGCGTGACCGAGCCTACGGGCCCAAGGGTCATCGCCCTTGGAGGCACGGCCGGGCCGATCGGCGACGACGGCGATAGGCGCGGCGTACCGCCTATGCCAGGGAGATCCGGGGGCATGTGGAAGAAGTATCGGCTGCGTCGCCCCGGAATTTCATAAACTTCGCGCTTCGGATCACAGGAGGGCTCCGATCAGGGCTTCCTCATGATCCACCCGGCTGTAGCCATGGATCTCCTCGAACCATCGATACGCGCCCCCGTTGCGGTCGAGGGCAATCCGTCGCCCGGTCGCGCTGTACTGGTACCGCCGCAACTCTCCCACATCGGCGGGTCCGTCGACGAACCCGATGAACCAGAAGGAGGCGGTGGCGTCGATCGCGGCGGTCCCGAACACCAGCGCGAGGGCGCGCTGTAGTGGGTACCAATCCGGGGGACGATATAGCGGAAAAATGTCGGCGTTGCTCACGGTCGTTGCACGCTGGACGCCTCGTGCCGTGCGGCGTCACGATCCGTCACAGCGAGGGACGCCGCTATTCCAACGCTTGAGCCCGTGGTGGTGCGCGGCACACGAACATGAAGCGGCGTTCGTGTCGTACGACACGTGAGCTACGTTCGCGCGCGTACGAAGCGTGTCGTGGCGTCGAGCGAGGCGCGCGCCTCCGGCAGCACCGCCGCGAAGAATTGCCAGACATGCGGCACGTGCGGCCAGAGCTGCAGCTCGACATCCACGCCGGCATCACGCGCGGCGGTGGCGACACGAATCGCGTCGTCACGAAGCACTTCGTCTTCGCTGGCGTGCACCAGCATCGGCGGCAGCCCGCGAAAGTCGCCATACAACGGTGAAATCAACGGCGAAGTCGGATCGGCGTCGCCGACATAGAAACGGGCAGCGCGACGAATCGTCTCGCCGGCGAACATCGCGCACCGTTCAGAGTTCTCGTCGAGCGAACGGCCGGTCGCGGCCAGATCGGTCCACGGACTAAAGGTCACGAGACCGGCGGGATTCGGCCACTGCTCGTCGCGGATCGACAGCGCGAGCGACAGCGCGAGCCCGCCGCCGGCCGAGTCGCCGGCAATTATGATCTGCGCCGGCGCGATGCGCTCCACGTCGAGCAGATATCGGTAAGCGGCCCTGGCGTCGTCGAGCGCCGCCGGAAATGGGTGTTCAGGAGCCAGACGATAGCGTGGTACGAACGCCCGCCCACGCACGCGACGCACGAGCGACGACACGAGGGGGCGGTGCGTTTCCGGTGAACAGGCAATGAACCCGCCGCCGTGCAGATACAGCAGCACCGGGGCACTATCGGCGTGTCCGGGCCATGACACGATCTCCCCGCCCGGCCATCCCTGCACTGCCGCGCGCAGTTCAACGGAGGCGCCGGTGGCACGCGCCATCCAGCGACGCGCCGCCCGCGGCCGGCCCATTTCGCGCCGCACCCACAACGGGTCGATCGGCGCGAAGGCGTGCCGACGCATGCGCGCGCGCACGAGCACGTAAACGATTCTGGACTGCCAACTGATCGGGGCGGCGGACGGAACGGTCGACATCAGTCTCACTCGAGCTCGCATGAACCCTGCAAACGATGATAGGCATCGCGTCGCACCATCGAGGGGCTGTCGAATGATACTCGTGACTGGCGCGTCGGGTCGCAGCGACGTCGCGAACAGCTTACACGCCGACTTGTTTCTCCACGCGATCGCGGTAGTGGCGACTGAGCCGGAGACGGGTGCCATCTTCGAGGATGACCACGTAGTCACCGGAGAACCACTGCTGCATTTCGCGCACGCGATTCAGATTCACGATCGTAGAGCGATGAATCCGCGCGAACAGGCGCGGGTCCAGCGTTTCTTCAAGATGGCTGATGCGTTCGCGGATCGTGTGCGCGGTTTTACTCACGTGCAGTCGCACGTAATTGCGATCGGCTTCGATCCAGTCAATCTCGGTCGTCTTCACGAAGAACATGCGACCATCCTGCTTCACCAGAATGCGGCTGGCATATCGTCCGCCATTCGCGGCGGCCGCGCCGCTGGCGCCCGCCCACGCATGGCCCGGCGCAGCTCCGTTGCCCGCCGCACCGGCAACGCCCGCGGCGAGATCCCCCCGCGCGTCGGCGAGTCGTCGCACCGTTTCCAGCAGTTCGCCGAGACGTTCAGCCGCAACCGCATTTGCGCGCTGCTTCCGCGCCTTGTCGAACGCGGCTTTGAATCGCTCTTCATCGACCGGCTTCAGGACATAATCCACCGCGTGCACGTCGAAGGCACGCTGCGCATGCTCGTCGTACGCGGTGATGAACAAGACCATCGGCACGTGGCCGCCGTCGAGTTCGCGGAGGACGCCAAACCCGTCGAGCCCCGGCATCTGGACGTCGAGACAGACCAGATCCGGTTGCAGCTCGCGAATCATCGCGACGGCCTCGTGTCCGCTCTCGGCCTCGCCGACCACCTCGACATCCGCTTCCGTCTGCACGAGTCGGCGAACACGCTGCCGCGCCAGACTTTCATCGTCAACGATCAGAACTCGCACGTGCACCGTCTCCACCTCCGTTCCACAGGCCGACGGCGCTCGTTCGGCGCGCCGGGAGGAGCAGCGCACATGACGTCGATCGATTGATCCGGCGAAACGGCCTCAGCGACAAATCCCGTTTCGGGAATGAACGGATGGTTGCACCAAGTACCGCGAAAGGAAAGTGCAGCCTCAAAGCTGCACGGCCCTGCCGATCGGGTATACTACGTTCTGTTGCCCGTGAAGTTCCAGTCGATCGCAGCGCATCCATTGGGTGGATGGCGAAAACACTCCAGCCGCCGTTTCATGGTGTCCTCGATTCAGCCCGTCACGATCGCCGATGAAGGCGTGCGCCTGCGACGTGTCACGCGCCTCCTGTGTGCCGTCGTGTGGGTCATTCCAGCCGTTCTGGCGGCCCTACAGCTCGCGCTGATCGGTGATGCGTCTGGAACCCAGTACAACGTCACCACCGCCCTGCTCTGGCAGGGGGCATCCTGGATGTTGTGGGGGCTGTGGTCGCAGGTAGTGCTCACTCTCGTGGAACGGGTCAAACTGGACACCGCGCGAATCCTGCCCTGGATCGCCATGCACGTGGCCGTGAGCGCCGTGATTTGCGCGGTGAACGTCCTCGCTATCGCCTGGCTCGATCATGTGTTCGGGGCCATCGGTCAGGTTACCAGTTATGCGTTCGCGGTCCGGGTGGTGCTGGTGAACCATCTCGACTTTCAGGTCGTGCTGTACTGGGCGGTCGTGGGCGCCGCGTACATGGTGGAGTTTGTACGGCGCTATCGCGAACGCGACCGCGCGGCCACCGCCCTCGAGCAGAAGCTGGCGAGCACCCAACTCGAAGCGCTCCGCATGCAACTCAACCCGCATTTTCTATTCAACGCGCTCAATTCAGTGGCCGAACTGATGGAGATGGACGTCCGCGAAGCGCAACGGACGCTGACTCGCGTGGCCGATCTCCTACGCCTGTCGCTCCGCAGTGCGGGCTCGTCGCTGATCCCGGTGTGGCAGGAAATCGAATTGGTCGAGCTCTATCTCCAGATTGCCCGCGTCCGCTACGGGCAAGGGCTTGACGCCGACATCACCGTCGATCCGTCGGCGGTGGACGACATGCTCCCCAGCTTTCTCCTGCAACCGCTGGTCGAGAACGCCCTCAAGCACGGCCTCGCGCCCGGCCATCCGGATCAGACGATCGAAGTGCATGTGAAACGCCATGGCGTCATGCTGGAGATCATCGTCGAAGACAACGGCCGTGGTCTCGACGGACTGCTGACTACTAGCGGGCGCTTTCTCGCGGCCACGCCATCGGTGGACGGTCTTGGCATTGGCCTCACCAACACGCGGATGCGACTCACGATGCTGTACGGCGACCGGTACGCCTTTCGCATGAGCAATCACGCCTCGGGCGGCTGCCGCGTAGAAATTCGCATTCCTGTCCACGATCGCTGACGCTCCATTCCCAGGCTTCCCACGGCATGCATACCACCACGTCCGCCTCGTCCGCCTCGTCCGGCCGCATCATCGCGGCCCTGTTGCTCGCCACCGGTGTCGCCGTCGGCGGTTTCCTCGTCGGCAGCGGCGTCGCGCGCATGCGCACCTCCGATCGCACGGTGTCCGTGAAGGGTGTTGCCGAGCGCGAGGCCAAGGCCGATCTCGCGATCTGGCCGCTTCGGCTCGTCGTCACCGACGATGATCTCGTACGGGCCAACACGGCGCTCGAGCGCAACGTGCAGCAGGTGCGCGCCTTTCTCACTGCGCAGGGACTGGACTCCATCGGCACCGAAGTGAGCGTGCAGGAGTTCTCCGTGCAGGATGCACGCACGGTGGGCGGCTACCAGAACACGGGCCGCTATGTCATCCGGCAGACGCTCGTGGTGCGCTCGACTCGCGTGGACCTCGTGCAGACGGCCAGCCAGCGCGTGCCGGACCTGGTGCGCAACGGCGTCGTGTTGTCATCGGGGCAGGAATACGGCGGTGGCGGTCCGACGTTTGTCTTTACGAAGCTCAACGATCTCAAGAACCCGATGATCGCCGAAGCCACGTCACGAGCGCGCGAATCAGCGCAGCAGTTCGCGCGCGACTCCAAGAGCATCCTCTCCGGCATTCGCAGCGCCAATCAGGGGGTATTCGAGATTCTCCCGCGCGATCAGGCGATGGGAATCTCCGAGGAGAGTCAGATCACGAAGCGTGTCCGCGTGGTGACCACCGTCGTGTACGGACTCGCGAACTGAAATCGAGCTGAACGGTCGCGCCCTGAACCACCGATCGGCCGAAGAATCGCTGAAGGTACCGCCACGACAACAGATCGTTGTTCGCGAGGATCCGTGGTGAATCAGTGCGCTGCTACCGCAGCACGACAGCCTCGCGGGCGAGCCGTGCGGCGTTCGAGCCGATCTGCGGCAGCGTCGTGCGTGTCGAACGTTGGCATAGCCGCGCCGCCGTCTCACTCAACATCATTCGAGCGACGCCAGCGTGAGCGCGGCGACGCGGCGGTCGGCTCCCCCGACGACGCCGGGGGAACGATGCGAACGCGCGTGCCGCCGCCGACGCGCGAGTCGAGGGTGATCAACCCTCCCGCGCTGTGAACGATCCCGAACACGGTAGACAGTCCGCGCCCGGTGCCGGTGCCCACGTCCTTGGTAGTGAAGAACGGTTCTTGGATTCTCGAACACGAGGAATTGGACGCGGGCGTCTTCGATCGACCGCACTGCGCCCGTCATCACGACGTGCTTGCAGTACGAGTGCGACAGCGGCGTAACGCGACACACGGCGATTTCACCCAGCACTCCGCTCGCGTCTGGAAAGAATTGCCCTTGATCATCCACCAGCGACACGAGCACGACGGCCACGTCGAGCGCCTGCGCGGCCACGCGCGTCAGGCTGTCGTACGCGGATTCCGGATACTTTCGCGGACGGGTGGCGTCCCGCAACAGATGACGTCGCGAGATCACGCGCTTCAGACAAACGCCGAATAGCCGGTGACCGCCCGTCCCACGATCATCGCGTTGATCTCGTTCGACCCCTCGTAGGAGTAGATCGCCTCGGCGTCGGCGAACAACCGCGCCACGTGGAACTCGAGGAGAATCCCGTTGCCACCCATCGACTCGCGCGCCAGCTGCACCACCTCGCGGCACTTGGCCGCACAGAACTGCTTGGCCAGCGCCGACATCTCGTCTTTAGGCCCCAGCCGATCCTGCAACTCCGACGCGCGCAGCGCGAGGCCGATCATCGCGGTGAGATTCCCCAGCATCTTGACCATCATCATCTGTATCAGCTGAAAGCTGCCGATCGGCTTCCCGAACTGTGTGCGCTCTTGCGCGTAGCGGAGCGAGTGCTCGTAGGCGCCCATCGCGCATCCGACGCCCTGCCATGCCGTGCCGCACCGCGCTGTCACCAACACCCGCTGCGTGTCGGCGAAACTGTTGGCGCGCTGCAAGCGGTCGTGCTCGGCCACCCGGACGTTGGTGAGCGTGATCAATCCGTTCAGCACCGTGCGCTGGGCAATCTTGCCCTGCATGGTGGCGGCCGAGTATCCGGGCAGCGACGTGCGCACGATGAAACCCTTTACGGACTGATCGGCCTCGTCACGCGCCCAGACGATGACGATGTCGCACCACGTGGAGTTGCCAATCCACTTTTTCTGACCATTCAATACCCACGTGTTGCCGTCGCGACGGCAGGTGGTGGTGAGGCCTCGCGCCACACCCGAGCCGACGTCGGGTTCAGTGAGCCCGAACGCCCCCACCATGTCCCATCGGCGTAGGGGCGGCAACCACTCGGCCTGCTGTTCGGCCGATCCACAGAGCGCGATCGATCCCATGCACAACCCGGCGTGGACCCCGAAAAACGTGGCCAGCGACGGGTCGACCCGCGCAAATTCCATCGACAGCAGACCGTCCATCACTGTGGCCGTGCCGGCACGCTCCGGCGTGTACGCGTCGCTCAGCAGATCGAGCTCTTGCATCTTGCCCACCAAATACTCGCGCGGAAATTCCGCCCGCTCCCAGTAGCCGTTCGCTTGTGGCTCCCATTCGCCGCTCATGAACTCGCGGAGCCGCAGGCGCGCCGTGTTCACCTCATCAGGCAGGGTCGAAAACCAGTCGTAGAAATCGCCGTTGATCGGCGGTCGCGGGCGGGAGGACGATGTGCTCATTGGGCGCTGGGAAAGAGGAGACCGCGGTGCATTATACTCCCTTGTACACCCTCATCGCCGCATGCCCCTGAACCCTACGTCATGACGCTGTCCCGCTACCTTGTTGCTCTTGGCTATGGCACCCGCAAGGAGGCTGAGCGGATCGTGCGGCAGCGGCGCGTGACCACGTTGGCCGGCGCGGTGCTTCGTGACGCGGATGTGTACGCCCACGACGATGTGTTCGTGGACGGTACGCCGCTCGACGCTCCACCGGGCTCGGTCATTCTGCTGCACAAGCCGATGGGCTACGTGTGCTCGCTGAACGATCGGCCGCCGATGATTTACGAGCTGCTCCCAGCGAACTATCCGAAGCGGACGCCGGTGATGGCGTCGATCGGTCGGCTCGATGCGGACACGTCCGGACTGCTGCTGATTACCGACGACGGCCCGCTCAATCACCTGTTGGCGTCACCGAAGTCTCACGTGCCGAAGCGCTACGCGATGACGCTGGCGGAGCCGGTGCGCGGCGACGAGGCCGATTTACTGGCCAGTGGCACACTGTTGCTGAAGGGCGAGAACGCGCCGTTGCTCCCGGCGGTATTCACCGCGACGGGCGAGAGGAGCGCCGAGGTCACGATCAGCGAGGGGCGCTACCACCAGGTGCGGCGCATGATGGCCGCGATCGGCAATCATGTGCATGCGCTGCAGCGGGTGTCGATCGGTCCGCTCGCCTTAGGCGAGCTGACCGTGGGGCAGTGGCGCCTGCTCGGCGCCGGTGAGATTCACACGCTTCGCGCCGCAGCGCTCGAGTGCAAGGCGTTGGCGAAGTCAGCGAAGTCGTAAAGCGTCGCTCACGCGCCCTTATCGGGTGGCGCCCAGCACCTTGAACCGTCGTCCATCGTGCAGGGTGCGTACGTGGCCGAAGCGGTCGGCGATCACCTTCTCGTACGGGAGTGTGCGATTCGCCACCAGGTACAAGCGACCACCCACGTTCAGGTGAGCATGGGCATCGGCGATGAACTGCTGCGGCACCATGAGATCAGTCGCCTTGCCTTGGTGAAAGGGCGGATTGGACACCACCACGTCGAACCGCTCATCGCCTACCGCTCCCCCCACGTCGCTTGCCCGGACCTCGGCGTTGACGAGGTCGGCCCTCGCAATGCCACGCGCCGCGCAGCGCGCGGCTTCCGCATCAGCATCTACCATCAGCACGCGACCCGTCCGCGACAGCGCGGCGGCCGTGAGCCCCAGCGCGCCGGCGCCGCAGCCCAGATCGAGCACCGATTCGCCGGCACCAATGTCCATCAGATCCCCCAGAATCTGCGTAGCCTCGTCGAGATGCTCCCACGAGAAGACCCCGGGACGCGAGAACAGCGTGTGGTCGATTCCCTTCAGCGTTACCGACACCTCACGGAAGTGGTCGGGATCGAGATACGGCGACGTCCCTTCGGCAATCGACGCCGGCGCGACCTGCACTTTCGTGGCAACCGCCATTCGGTGCCCGCTGTGCTGCGCTTCCAAACGGGCCGCTCCAAAGATCGACTCCAGTAGACGCACCGCCGGCTTCGCCCCTTCGTCATTCGCACCGGCGAGGTAGCACTTGCCGCCAATACGGAGCGCGTGGAACGCCTCCCAGATGAGCTGCTGCAGCGCGAGCCTGTCGGTGGACACGCGAATCGTGACCACGTCCGCGGCCAGCGCGAGCGGAAATGCGTGCGTGCCATGGGCGTGCACCACATGGGAGCCGGCGATGCCATTGACGGCCATGGTCCGCTCGGTGGCCTGCACCGACGGCAGCGAACGATCAGAACACCAGAGCACCGACGCCCCGCCGGCCACCGCGGCCGCCGCCGGCACCATGCCGTTGCCGCAGTTCAGATGGACAGACGTGTTCCGTGCCAACGACGCCATTTGTTCGGCCAGCATCATCGACGCGGGATCGACCGTGCCATGCGCGAAGACCCCAGGCTTGGTGGCCACCAGCACCCGGGTCCCCGCGATCGAGAGCGGGGCGTTCTGCCAAAATGCGTAGCGGTCGGGGGCGGTTTCGGTCGGTGTCGTCATCCCTGCATTCTAGCGACTTCTGATCGCGGCCCCTACTCCTCCAACAACAGATCCCCGCAGGCCACGATCTTACTCATCGCGGCCGCCGACTCATGGACATTCACGTAGAAGCTCCCGCTATCCGGGAGCACCAGGCGCAATGTCGCCTTGCTCTTGGCGGCGCCTTTGCCATCGACGCGCAACGCCCGATATGCCGACGCGGCGCCCAGCACCGGGCCGCCTTTCGCGCAGCTGCCCACGTGGACATGCCACGGACGGACTGCCCCCGCCGCATCGCGGGCGTAGGTGACTTCAACCGCCGTGGTGCCGGTCGCCTTTCCGGCGACCATCTCGATTTCGCCGCGGATTTTGGAACCACCGAGACCCTGCACCACGCCGTCCCATGCGATATGTCGGCGAACGGCGCCATTGGCCGGCGTCGGCGATACCGCCATCAGGAGCGCTCCAGCCGCCAAAGTGATTTGTTTTACGTTCATCTACTTCATCTCCTTGAGCAACAGGTACTCGCCACCTGTCTTGAGCGTGATGGTAATCGATTGGGCGGTCCGATTGCGCCAGAACCAGCCATGCACACCGTCGAAGGCGGCTACCAACTCTCCCGACTCTGCCTTCGACGTTCCCTTCCCGTACCGATGCGCGGCGTAATCCTTCGGTGCATTGGGCGGTTCACCATGCATGTTGAAATACACCTCGCCGCCGTCAGTCGACCACTCAAAGAACGCCTTCTCCGACGTCCTCATCGACATCTTGAGTTCGATGCCCTGATTGGGCCGCAACGTCACCGTCATCGAGTCGCGCCAACGCGACGCGCCCGGTGAGGTAGCCGTCGAGAGAGCGGCCCGCTCCACCCCCGCCGCGCCAACGTCGGCCGCAGCCTCCTTTGCGAGCGCCACCTTGATCCGTCCCATTTCGGAGAGACCGAGCACCCGGCCAAGTCCGCTCGGATCACGGGCCGTCTCGGCGGGCATGACGACGGCCACTCCAAGGAAGGCCGCAAGCAGGAGGGCAGCCAGGGAAAGCCCGATCAGCACCCGCACCGAAGGCAGGCTGTCGGGACGATCGGATTGACGCTGCATAAAAGCCTCCTACGCCGGTGAGCGGGTAAAGTAGCCGTTCAGCTGATAGACCACGAGCGCCGCACCGCTCAGCAGCAGCAGCACATTGGCCGCCGTGGCATATCGCGCGAAGGTGGCGCTTCGGCGCCAGAAGCTCATCGCGATCAGTATGACGCACAGGGCGAGAAACTGCCCAATCTCCACGCCCACGTTGAAGGCGAGCAGATTCGCCATCAGGCCGTCCTTGGCCAACTCGAAATCGAGCATCTTGGTGGCCAATCCGAGCCCGTGAACGAGCCCGAACAGCATGGTGGCGGTGCGCGGATCGGGCTGATACCTCAGCCCGCGGGAGAACAGCTCGAGGTTGTCCAAGGCCTTGTAGATCACCGACGCGCCGATCACGGCATCGATAAGGTACGCGTTGACGTGCACACCCATCAGCACGCCCGCGAGAAGCGTGATCGAATGGCCGAGTGCAAAGAGCGTGACGTACACGCCGATGTCTTTCAGTCGATACAAATAGAAAATGACGCCGACCAGAAACAGCAGGTGGTCATAGCCGGTGACCATGTGCTTCGCGCCGAGATACATGAAGGGCACGATGCGCGTGCCGAACGTCTCCATGATGTAGCCCTTGTCGCCGGCGGTCACGCCATGCGCATAGGCGGCCGCCGGACATGCCATGCCGAGCAGCAACTGAACCGCCAAGCGGTCGCGCGCGCGCGCAACGGGCCGTGCATTGATCGCCCGGACGGCGTCACGATCAGGGGCGATGAACTCGGTCGGCGCTGTCATCCGACAATACTAGTGGTCGCGACGTCGCCCCGCCGGTGCGCAGGAGCGCGAGCGCTCCTGACATGGCGTGTTGTGCGTAGCGCATCATGCGAAGGGATTGGATTGCTCGTCAGGAAGCTTCAGGCCATTGGCGCCGACTCCCTGAGCCGGCGCCCTCCGGCGAGCAGCGCTTCCTGTACGGAGATCTCGTCTCCGACGGCGCGCGCTCGACCGATGACATCGAGGAATACCGAGATGGCGTCGCCCAGCCGGTCGCGTGTGTGGCGAAAGGCGTCGAGCTGCGCCTCGTGGCTTGCACTCGCTGCGGCAGGATCCTCCATGCCCCAATGCGCCGTGACGCCGGCCGTTGGCAAATAGGGACAGGCATCGCGAGCCGCGTCGCACACGGTAATGACCACATCCCACGGTTCGTCGATGACCACATCGATTGCACGAGATGGGCGACCCTGCCAGTCGATACCGATCTCGGCGAGCACCTCGACCGCGATTGGATGCACGCCGGCTCCGGGATCAGAACCCGCGCTGGCCGCCGCGATGCGTTCGCGGCCGAGCGTCTTGAACAGTGCCTCCGCGATCTGACTGCGTGCCGAGTTCCGCGTACACAACACCAGGACACGAAGCACGTCCGCGGGCCGAAGGTCGTCAGGGATGCTCATACTCGCCCTCTCCGTGCGTTGACGACTGGAGATGGAAAGTACCGACGCCGCGCCCAGAGCGAGGCATACACGAGTCCCACCAACGCCGGGACCTCGATGAGCGGACCGATGACGGCCGCCAACGCTTCGCCGGATGCAATACCGAACGTCGCGACGGCGACGGCGATCGCCAGCTCGAAGTTGTTGCCGGCGGCCGTGAACGACAGCGACGCGGTGGTTTCGTAGTCGAACCCCAGCCGCTTCGACAACCAGAACGAGACGCCGAACATCACGCCGAAATACACCAGCATCGGAATCGCAATACGCACCACATCGAGCGGCAGCGACAAAATGCGATTGCCCTGCATCGCGAACATGAGCACGATGGTGTACAACAGCCCGAGCAGTGCGGTGGGACCGAACGTGGGCATGAAGACGGTGTCGTACCACACGCTGCCCTTCAACGCCACGAGTGTCTTGCGTGTGAGGTAGCCGGCCACGAGCGGCACACCGAGAAAAATCGCCACGCTGGTCGCGATCTGTCCCATCGACACGTTCAAGGTCGTGGTGTCGGCGCCGAACCACGCCGGTACCACGGTAAGAAAGAGCCAGCCGAGTACGGAGTACGTGAGAATCTGAAACACCGAGTTGAGGGCGACGAGCACCGCCGCCAGCTCCCCGGAACCACACGCCAGCGAGTTCCAGATCAGCACCATCGCGATGCAGCGCGCGAGCCCGATCAGCACGAGGCCGTTGCGATAGGCCGGCAGATCGGGAAGGAATAGCCACGCCAATGCCAGCATGAGCAGGGGGCCGATCACCCAGTTCAACAGCAGCGACGTGCCCAGCAACTTCGTGTCACCGAGATGGGCGCCGATGGTTTCGTAGCGCACTTTGGCGAGGACGGGGTACATCATCCACAGCAACCCGACCGCGATCGGCACCGACACGCCGGCCAGTTGTACCCGATCGAGCGCGGCGCCCAGATCGGGATACACGCGCCCTAGGAGCAGACCGAGCGCCATCGCGGCGAAAATCCACACGGGAAGGAATCGATCCAGCGTGGAGAGCCGCGTGAGGACTGGGGCGTGGGCGGTGAGTGCGCGCGCCACGGTCGGCGGCGGCGAAGCGGACACCGGCACTAACAGGGCGCCTGTGCACGTTCACGCACGCGCACTGCGGCAGCGGCGCGTTCGGCATCGAGCGACGGAACACCAGTGAAACAGCCACGCACGCAAGCGATCAGGTTGCGATGCACCGCGTTCGACGGCTCGGCCAGCCGATAATGGGCGAATTTCCACTCACGCGTGGCCTCAACCAGCCCCATGCGCCGGAGATACGCGAGATGCCGAGAGACCGCCGGCTGCGGCAGTTCCAAGAGATCAACCAAGTCGCACACGCACAGCTCCCCGGCAGCTAGCGCATTCATCACGCGCAGCCGCGTGGGATCCGCGAACCCCTTGAACAGGGCGTCAAGGTCATCGAGATCGACCAACGACGCGTTGAGCGAGCTGTCGGTGTGCGGGACGGTGCAGGCGGTCATTCAGCGCGGGTTCGAGAAGCTCATATTCGGATAAGCATATGAAACATGCTTGTCCGAATATGAGCTGTCAAGCGGACAAACGTCCGACGCCGGGTTGGTGATCAGCCGTGCAGCCAGCCGTACAACAGCTGTGCTGCGGCGCGCCACCACGGCGCGTCGAACGCCAGCAGCTCCAACGTCTGCTCGGCGATCACGGCGGCGCCTCCGTAGAGGAGCACTGGATGCACGGCGCCGCGCGACCGTTGGTCGCGAAGCATGGCGACCAGCACCCAACCGAACGACAGCACCACCCCGAACCCGATGCGGGGCGCGGCACCTGCGGGAAGTGATGCCGGAAGCGAAACCATGCCGGCCAGATCACCACCAGGGTGGCCAGCAACAGCCAGCGCGGAGGCGCCTCGCGATCACGGCGCGCGGCGATACCGGCGAGGAGCATGGCGTATCTCGGCGATGTCGATCACCTGTTTCGATCCAACGCGGTAACCTCCGTTGCTGGAGTGGGAGCCATCCTCTGTCCGAGACCCGCTGCGCAGGGGTCGATTCCCATGAGATGGCAATCGACCCCCGTTGCGAAGCAGCGTTCCCGCACCTCGCGCGCGATGAAAAGACTCTGCTACTCGTCCCGTTTGGTCTGCGCGTGTTGCTTGTCTCGTTCCGAGTGGTTCGAGAGCAATGCGGTTGCGAAGGCGAGGAGACCACCGGCCACGACGCTAAAGCTCAAATGAACCAGATACTGAGCCGCCGTGATCAGCTCCAGCGCCCTCGAGCCGGCGAGCCCAATCGAGAAAAGCACTCCCGTGAGAAACACCAAAACAATGCTGGCCACATATCTGGGAATGCCTCGCGATAAGTGCCAAGTCCAACCGCAAGCGACTCGAGCGCCGATGCGCACGATGAGTGAGGAGATCAGATACGCACCCAACTGAGCCGGCCACAGGAACGCCGCGAAGCTGATCGGCGCAAAGTTTCTGGTGGGATCGTGACGCACGGTGTCCAACAGCCAAAGCTCGACTGGGAGGAGCACGAAGGCCACGATGAGACACCTGTATACCCAACCACCTATTCGTGTCATGCTCACCCCGGAAGCGTCATGCAGAATGCGCGATTAGGTGCTGCAGCAAACAGATACCACGACTTGCCCTCTTTAAGAAAGATGCCGCTGTTCTCCCAACCGCCGTTACCGTTGCCTCGAACGATGTACATCGAGGGGAAGCCGTCGCCAACGCCTCGGACGTCCATTGCGCCGTTCAACCCTTTGGTGAACGTCAGCGTCTGATCGATATGCGGAGCGGCCGGCCCGAACCTCGTGAATAGAGACAGCCTACAAGAACAGCAACATCCACGTCAGCGCGAACGCGCCGTGGAGATGGACCACCCAGAGTGCCGAGAACGTGCCGCGGGATATCGGGAGTAGATACGTGCGTCCGAAGGCGAGCAGGACGGCGGAGAGCGCCACCACTGCCATTGTCACGAAGAACCCAGAGCAAGTGATCATGCCAGACGACACAACAAAGCGGCGACCGTATCGAGAGTTCGACACGGTCGCCGCTATTCAGTGGGCCTTGTAGGAGTTGAACCTACGACCTCACGCTTATCAGGCGTGCGCTCTAACCACCTGAGCTAAAGGCCCGAAAGAGGACTCGACGACCTCGAACTACACGAGAGACCGTCACCTCCGCCAGAGCCGCATAATGTATCCCGAGGTGGCACTCGAGGCAAGGGCGACCCGAAGGCAAACGAGCGACACCAACCACGTGTCGCTCGTTTGTCTTACTCACGCGTCGGGATCATCCTCATCGAGGCCATCGACGTCGTCATCCAGATCATCGTCGTCATCGTCGTCATCATCGTCTTCATCATCGTCATCGTCATCATCGTCGTCGTCGTCGTCGTCATCGAAGTCGACGTCATCATCTTCATCGTCGTCCTCGTCGAGATCGTCGTCGAGACTTTCGTCGTCGAAATCCTCGTCGTCGGCGGCCAGCGTAAAAACCGAAGACGGAAACTTCTCCTCGAGCGCGTCCAGCGACGACGCCCCGAACTGCTCCAACATGGGACGATTCTCCTGCGAGTGGTGATGGTATTCCGCGCGCATGTTCTGCGGATGGCCGAACGGCAACGAGGTCTTGGAGACGGCTTGAACGGGAGTATCGGCAGACGCTCGCCGGAGCGCAACCCGAAAGTGTGCGCGCCCTTTCAAGAAATTGTACGAACTCGAGCGGAACGGTCCGATAGCGAACCGTTCACGCCACGCCAGTCGCTTAGACCGACGTCCGTTCCCGCTTCGATTCGCGGCTCGTGCGCTTGCGGTCGCTGGTGGAGAGTAGGCGCTTGCGAAGCCGGATGCTGAGCGGGGTGATCTCGATGAGCTCGTCGTCTTCGATGTACTCGAGTGCGCCTTCGAGGGTGATCTCCCGGGGCGGCTCGAGCGTGATGTTTTCGTCGGTCGACTTGGTGCGGATGTTCGAGAGCTTCTTTTCCTTCGTCGGGTTCACGTCCATGTCGCCCGGACGCGAGTTCTCGCCGATCAGCATGCCCTCGTACACCCCAGCGCCAGGCTGCACGAACAGCGTGGAGCGCTCCTGCAAGCTGAACAACGCGAAGGCGATGATCGTCCCGTTTTCCATCGACACGAGCACACCGCGCGAGCGACCCGACAGGTAACCTGCCCACGGCCCGTACTCGAGGAACCGGTGGTGCATGATGCCGGTGCCGCGCGTGTCCGTGAGGAATTCGCTGCGGAACCCGAATAGACCACGCGCCGGCACGCGATACAGCAAACGCACCAACCCCTGACCCGGGTTCTTCATCTCGATCATTTCGGCCTTACGGGGTCCAAGCTTCTCGATCACGGTGCCCAAGTATGCCTCGGGGACGTCGATCGCGAGCTCTTCGAACGGCTCGAGCTTCTCGCCGTTCTCACCGGTGCGCAGAATCACGCGCGGACGCGACACCTGAAACTCGAAGCCTTCGCGGCGCATCGTCTCCATGAGAATGGAAAGGTGCAATTCACCACGTCCCGATACGGTCCAGGCATCGGTGGACTCACTGTCTTCGACCTTGAGCGCCACGTTGCGCTCGAGCTCCTTGTACAGGCGCTCGCGCAACTGACGCGACGTCACGAACTTGCCCTCCTTCCCGGCGAACGGTGAATTGTTCACCACGAAGTCGACGCTGATCGTGGGCGACTCTACGCTGATGCCGGGGAGCGGCTCCTGGTGATCGGGATCGGTGAGCGTGCTGCCGATATCGACGTCTGCGAAGCCGGCCAGCAACACGATCTCGCCCGCCGACGCTTCCTGGATCTCCACGCGCTCGAGGCCTTCGTATCCGTACAGCTTGGACACGCGACCGCGCTGAATCGGCTTGTTGCTCTCGAACGGTAACAGCGTGACCGAGTCGCCGAGGTGGATAATGCCACGCTCCACGCGGCCGATCGCCATACGACCGAGGTAGGCCGAATACTCGATGGTGGACACGAGCATCTGGAACGTCCCGTCGGCATCCGACGGCGGCGGCGGCACGGTGTCGACGATCGTCTGATACAACGGCGTCAGATCGACTGGCGTGACATCCATGTCCATCGTGGCGAGCCCCAGCTTGGCGCTGGCATATACCACCGGCGCATTGAGCTGCTCTTCCGTGGCTTCGAGCGCGATGAACAGCGACAGCACTTCGTCATGGACGCGCATCGGATCGGCGCCGGGGCGGTCGATCTTGTTGATCACAATAATCGGGGTGCATCCGAGTTCGAGCGCCTTACGGAGCACGAAGCGCGTCTGCGGCATCGGGCCGTCGAATGCGTCCACGACGAGCAGTACGCCTTCGACCATGCGCAGAATGCGCTCCACTTCGCCACCGAAATCGGCGTGGCCGGGCGTGTCGACGATGTTGATCTTCGTGTCGTTCCAGCGGATCGACGTATTCTTGGCGAGAATGGTGATTCCGCGCTCTTTTTCAAGCGGGTTGGAATCCATCACGCGTTCTTCTACGACCTGATTTTCGCGGAAGGCTCCCGCTTGGCGGAGCATCTTGTCGACGAGGGTGGTCTTCCCGTGGTCGACGTGCGCGATGATGGCGATGTTACGAATCTGCATAGCCTTAAAAGTTAGTGGGCCCATGCAGTGCGAGACAATGGGGGCTCCGTCACGGAACCGTGACGAAGCTCAGCCCGCGCGCCGTCGCCCCACCAGTTCCACCGCCAACCGCATGGCCGCCACCAGACTCTCAGCGCTGGCGATCCCCTGCCCCGCGATATCGAGCGCCGTCCCGTGGTCCGGACTCGTGCGCACAAACGGCAGCCCGAGCGTGACATTCACGGCGCTGCCGAAGCTCGCCACTTTGATGGCCGTCATGCCGACATCGTGATACGGCGCGATCACCGCGTCGAACTCGCCGCGCATGGCCCGCACGAACACCGTGTCCGCCGGGAACGGCCCCGCGATGCCCACCTCCCGGGCCACGGGAGCCAGCAGTTCGTCGTCTTCACACCCGAACCGCCCGCTGTCGCCGGCGTGTGGATTAAGGGCACAGAGTGCCAATCTGGGCTCCGCGATGCCGAAGTCTGCACGCAGCCCCTCCCGGGTGGCATGTATCGCCTGCAACAGCGCCTCACGGGTCACCGCGGCCGGTACGTCACGGAGCGCGAGGTGGGTGGTGGCCAGCACCACCCGCAGCCGGTCGGAGGCCAGCATCATGGTGGCTGGCACGCCCGCGATGTCGGCCAGCATTTCGGTGTGCCCCGGGAAATCGAAGCCGCCGGCCTGCAGCGCAGCCTTGTCGAGCGGGGCAGTCACGATGCCGTCTACCTCACCGGCCAGGGCCATTCTGGCCGCCCGGTCCACCGCCAGGCCAGCCAGTTGCCCGGCCTGGGCGATGTCCACGTCACGTTGACCAATAGGCGCCCACACGCCAATCGGCTCGTGAACCGGCACCTCGGTACCGGTCGGACCGATCAGATGCCACGAAGCGCCCAGCACCGCGATCCGCGGGTCACTGAGCGCCTTGGCCACGATCTCCGGGCCGATGCCACGGGGATCGCCGAGGGTGAGCGCGAGGCGCATCATGCTCGTCGCCTTACGGCGTCACCGTTTGTTTGGTGGGATCGTAGCGCACCGACACGTACGTCTGCTTCTTGAGGGCGTCGATGAGGCGACGCATGCTGCGCTCTTCGGACAGCTGCGAACGCAGACGCTCCCGCACTTCCTTGAGCGTAAACTCGCCGGCCTCGTCGAGAAAGGTGACCTGAGCGACGATGAATTTGTTCACGCCGGCCGACGGATCGGGCATCGGGAACGGATCGATGATATCGCCCAGCTTCTTTCCTTCAAGAGCGTTGCGGTACGGCTCGGGCAGCTCGCTGCGCGGATACTCGGGGATCGCCTTGTCCTCGCCTCCGGCGGCGTCGTGATATTTCACGCTGAGCGAATCAAAGCTGCCGCCGGCACGCCACGCGGTCGCGATGCTGTCCGCCAATGCCTTCGCGCGGCGCTCATCAGCGGTGTCGAGCGACGGCCGAATAAGGATGTGTCGCGCCTTCACTTCCGCCGGCTGCACGCGATCTACGCGAATGATGTGATAGCCGAACGCCGTCTCGATGACCGGACTGATGATGCCAGGATTGAGGGCGAACATCATGCGATCGAACTCCGGCACCATACGACCACGACGATTCCAGCCGAGGTCACCACCGAGCTCCTTCGTGCCGTCCATCGACTCCTTCTTGGCGATGTTTTCGAAGTCTTCTGGGTGCTTGTCGAGCTCCGCACGCAACGAATCGATCTTGGTGCGGGCTTTCTTCTTCGATTCTTCCGACGGCTTCGTAGCAACGACCACCTGCCGCAAGCCCACGCGTGCCTCCTTGCGCGGCAGCTTGGCGCGGTTCGACTCGAACGCCTCGCTGATCTCGGCTTCCGTGACGTTGATTGCGGTCATCTTACCGTCGCGCTTCAGCTTGCTCACGACCTCCTGCTGCAGGTTGCGACGCTTGAGCTGATCGTTCTGCAGTTTGCGCCACTCGTCGACCGTCCCGAACCCCGCTTCCTTGAGTGCGGCTTTGAACTCAGGTTCGGTCTTGAACTGCGAGCGGATCTGCTTCTCGTTGTCATCAACGGAGCGCTGCAATTCGGCCTCATTAGGCTCGACCTTGAGCTCCTTGGCCTTCTGCACGAGTAGTTCCGCCTCAACCAGCTGCTGCAAAATTTCCTGCTCGAGCTTCACGAGATCCTGCGGTGAGGCGATCTTCGCCCCCGCCGAGCGAGCCGAGTTGACCGCGGCCAGCACTTCGGACACCAGCACCACCTGATCACCCACCACGGCGGCGATACCGTCCACCGGCAGACCCTTGGGCGGAACAGTGTCGGCAGCCGCGTTGGCGGCCGATTTCGGGGCGGCTTTGGGCGCATCCTGCGCCAGCGTAACCGACAACGGCGCCGCGATGATCGCGGCGCCGGTCAGCAGAAAAAGCAGTCTGGGCATCATTCCGTATAGTACCCGGTCGGGTGACCAGGGGTTCGTTTAAAAACGACGGGCCTACTTCTTGGTCGTGTCAGGCATCGGCATCGGCATCGGCATCGGAGCACCGCCCGGGGCGGGAACGCCAGGCGCGCCCTTGCCAGCCTTCAGCGAGTCGGACGTCGCGCGGACCGTCTTCGCCTTCTCGACGACCTTGTCGAGACCCGCGTCGTTGATCGAGAACTCGTACTTTTTCTGCAGCGCGCGGGCGACCGGGTACGGCACGTCCACGAACGGCACTTCATTCTTGATCAGCTTGTTGAAGAACGTTTCGATCCGGGCGGCCGCGATCTTCGCTTTGTCGCCACCGGCCTTCGCGCTGTCGGCCAGCTTCGACGGCTCGACGTTGAGCGAGCTCCACGTCTGCGTCACGGCCTGCTTGAAGTTCAGATACAGGTTCGACAGCTCCGCGGTGTCGAGCACCGACTTGGCACTGTCGGCCTGATGGAGCACAAGCTCGTTGCGCACGATCTGACGGACGAACTTCTCGACCAGCGAATCCGGCGCGTTCAACAGCTGCGGACGGATCTGCGAGTTCGGCGGGTAGGCCGCGACCCAATCGGCGAATTCCGACGCCGTGAGCTCTCCGCTCTTGTATGAGGCGAGCTTGCCGTTGTCCTTGGCATACCCGAGCGGGTTCCGCGCAATGGCCTTGGCCTTCACCGCCACGCCGGAGGTGAGCTCAACACCGTTCGACGACTCGACCTTCGCGAGATAGGTGCTCTCGGCGATCTGCACGTTCCGCTGCTTGGCCATCGGCGCAAATTTCGCGGCGACATCGGCATACGGGGAGCGGTAGATCACGTGGAAACCGAACGAGGTGGCGCACACGGGCGAGATCTCGCCCGGCTTGATGGCCATCACGCACTTCTCGAACTCGGGCACCATCATGCCCTTGCCGAACAGGCCCAGGTCACCGCCACGCTCGCCCGCGCCCGGCTCGTCGCTCTTGGCGGCCAGCTTGGCGAAATTGGCCGGCGTGGCCTCGGCACGAATGCCTTCGGCCTTCTTCTGCGCGGCGGCTTTCTGCTCGGGCGTTGCGTTGGCGTCGACCTTCACCAGGATGTGACGGGCGGCCATCGCCTCGCCATTCATGTAGCGCTGCTCATCCGGTCCGGGAGTCTGATCAGCCCAGCCCTTCGACACGTTGTCGTAGAACTTCTTGACGCGGATGTTGTCGATGTTCGACCACAGGGCCTCGTCCATCGTTTTCTTGACGGCGAGCGAATCGCCCTTGGCGGCCGAGATACCGACGAGCTGGTAATTCACCCAGAGCTCGGCAATGGAACGGGCGACGTCTTTCTCGAGCGGGGCCTGCGAAGTGCCCAGGATGTCCGCCAGGCGCGTCACGGAGAGCTGCTGGTCACCGGCCGAGGCGGCGACGTCCGGATTGGACGAGGCACCACAGGCGACGGCGAACGCGACGGCAGCGAGCACGGACAAACGATACGATTTCATCAGGTCGAACTCCGGCACCGGAGTGAAGAGAAGTGTTGGTGAGACCCTAACGGCAACCAGGCGGCTGCCATCAGGGAGCGAGGGCACGCAGCGCGCGCACCAAGCCCTCGAGCATTTCCGCCCCGCCCAATCGAGTCAGCTTGAGTGCCAACGGCTGTGTCCGACGGACGTCCACCTGGAACTGGACCCCGTGGAACGCCGCGGACAGACCCTTCAGGCGAGGAACTGCATCAGCCCTGAAACTAACACGGGCTTCAGAGGCCCGCACAAGCACCCCCTCCACACCGAGGGCCGCACCGAGGACCCGAAGCATGGCACTGGCGAAGAGGGCGTGCGCCGCCGACGGCATGGGTCCGAACCGATCGCGCACCTCCAGCTGGAGCGCCTCGATGTCCTTCGGCTCGCGCAACGCCGTGAGTCGGCGGTACACGTCCAGTTTGGCTTCCTGGGAGGTGATGTAGTCGTCGGGCAGGAATGACGGGAAATCGAGCGACACGTCGGCTGGGATCCAGGATTTCTGGCCACCGGCGTCCGACAGCTGCCGCACGGTTTCATCGAGCAACCGCAGGTACAGATCGAATCCCACGGAATGCACGAAACCGGATTGCTCCGATCCCAACAGATTACCCGCGCCGCGCAGCTCAAGGTCCTTGAGGGCGATACGGTACCCGGCGCCGAGCTCGGTATGGTGCTCCAGCACGGCCAACCGGCGCTCGGCGTCTTCATCCACCCGATCGGGCACCAGCAGATAGCAGTAGGCCCGGCGGTGCGAGCGCCCCACGCGACCGCGGAGCTGGTAGAGCTGAGCCAGCCCCAGATGGTCGGCCCGGTTCACGAACATGGTGTTGGCGTTCGGCACGTCGAGCCCGCTCTCCACGATCAGGGTGGACACCAGAATGTCCACCTCGTGATCGACAAACTGGCGCATGACGGCCTCGAGCGCGCGCTCCTTCATCTGGCCATGTCCCACTGCCACCTTGGCGCGGGGCACGATGCGTCGCAGATGATCCGCGATCGCTTCGATGGTCTCGATGCGATTGTGCACGAAGAACACCTGACCGCCGCGGTCGAGCTCGCGCGACACCGCTTCCTCGATCAACGCGTCGTCGAACGGCTCGACAAAGGTGAGCACCGGCGAGCGATCGCGCGGCGGTGTCTGCATGAGTGTCAGATCGCGCAGTCCCGCCAGCGACTGATGCAACGTGCGCGGAATCGGCGTCGCGGTCAGCGTGAGCACGTCGGTTTGCAGCTTGAGCTGCTTGAGCCGTTCCTTGTGCTTCACGCCGAAGCGGTGCTCTTCATCGACTACGATGAGACCGAGATCAGCGAACTCGACATCAGGGCTGAGCAGGCGATGCGTCCCGATCACAATGTCGATCTGTTTCTTCTTGAGCTTCTCCACCACGACGGCCTGTTCCTTGGCGGTCTGGAATCGGCTCATCACTTCCACGGTGACGGGGAAGTCGGCCAACCGATCGCCGAAGCTACGCGCATGCTGTTCGGCCAGAATGGTAGTCGGCACCAACACCGCCACCTGACGACCGCCCTGCACGGCTTTGAATGCCGCGCGAATGGCAATCTCGGTTTTACCGTACCCTACGTCGCCCACCAGCAGGCGATCCATGGGGCGGTCACTCTCGAGGTCGCGCTTCACGTCTTCGGTGGCTTTGCGCTGGTCAGGCGTGTCTTCGAACAAGAACGAGCTCTCGAGCTGTCGCTGCCACGCCGTATCCACGCCATGCGTGGGACGCGTGGCCACTTTGCGTCGGGCGTAGAGATCGAGCAGTTCCTGCGTCATCTCGAGAATCGCCATGCGCGTTTTCTCGCGCTGCTGCTTCCACCGATTGCCGCCCAGTTTGTGCAACCGCGGTGCCGGTGCGTCATCGGACACATCGCTGGCGCTGCGGTACCGCTCGATCTGATCGATGCGATACAGCGGCACATTCAGGCGATCGCCGCCTTCGTACTCAATGACGGCGGCTTCGATCGTGCTCTCGCGCACGAAGATTTTCTCGATGCCGCGATAGATGCCGATGCCGTGCTCCAGATGCACGACGTAATCACCCGGCTTGAGCGCCCCGATGGTATCGAGGGGCGCCCCGGTGCTGTATTTGCGCGTGCGGCGCAACCGGCGATCACGTCGGAAAATCTCGTGATCGGTGAGTACGCGCACGACGTTCGGAATGATGAAGCCGCCGCCGAGCACGCCGATGGCGAGCGACGCGGACAACGGTCCATCTTCGCCGAGCAGTTCGTCGAGACGTTCCACCTGTCCGGCGTTGTCGCACAGAATGAGCGTGTGTAATCCATCGCGCTGCAGCTTGCGCAGCACACGCAGATCACGCGAGATCGGTTCCGGCGGACGCGTGGCGAACGCGATATCGGGCTCAGGGCCCTGCGGCTGGAGGTCCGCCAACGAGGCACTGACGGCGCGCTGCGGCGGTGGGGCAATGCGAATGGTGCCAAAGCGCGCCAACGTGGAGGCCATCTCGGGCGGCGGCACGAACAGCTGTTCGCGACGCACCCACTCTTCCCCTCGACGACGCGCCAACTCGAGATGGTGCGCCGCTTCGTCCCACGTGCGCACCAACTCCGGCAGCACCGACGTCCCCGCCGGCATCACGACGATGGCATCGGGCGGCCACAACGACGGCAACGACACGCGCTCGGCTTCCCCGTCGTCGTCGCGCACGCGACCATCGACCGGAAGAATCAGTGCCAGCTCGGCGTCGCGCGTACTGCGCTGCGTGTTGAGATCAAAGTGACGCAGCTCGACGATGTCGTCACCCCAGAACTCGAGGCGTACCGGCTCGGCCATACCGAACGAGTAGATGTCGATAATGCCGCCGCGCACCGAGAACTGCGCGACGTCCTCCACCATCGGCACGCGCTCGAAGCCGATCGAATCGAGATGCGCCGTGAGATCTTCCAGGCGACGCACATCGCCCTTGCGCAGTTCAAGTCGCGCCCCGGCCAGCGCCCGGGGCAACGCGGTCTGTTCGAGCACCGCGCGCGCCGTCGTGAGCAACAGTCGCACACCGCTGCGGCCAAGCTTCTCGAGCGTTTCGACGCGTTCACCGGCTACTTCCGCATGCGGTTCGACTTCGCCAAAGCCCTCGCGGGGCGGATACAACGCCACGGGGATGTCGTCCACCAGCGACTGCAGGTCAGCCAGCCAGCGTTCGGCATCACCCACTTGGTCGGTGATGACCACCACCAGTCGTTGCGGCAGTGCCCGGGCGAGTGCCGCCACAAACACCGCGTCGGCCGACCCAGCGAGTCCGCCGACGCGGAGGCTCTGACCCGGACCGGGAATCGCTTTGTGAACTCGTGCGAACGCCGGCAGTTTCTCGATCGCATCGAGAAGTCGAGGAAGTCCCATTAGTGTCTCGCCACCCAGGCTTCGGCCAACAGGGCAGCCAGTGCCAGCGCGACCAGCGGCAGTAACAATCCGTGACCGGCGGCGCGCTCGAACACCAACTGTCGCCATGCGCTTGCACTGGCGGCCGGGGACACATCGCGCCCGGAAATGTGGGTGCGCATCATGGCCACCGCGCTATCGGCTACTCCCTTCCCCATGCCCACCACGTCCGACTCCTCTGGCTCCGGATTCACCACCAGCGCACCGATGCGTGCGGCGTGCCGGCGGAGGTAGTACACCCCCGCCTCATTGGGAACGGTGAGACGGTCGCTATTCGTGCCCACCACTTTGCCATCGGGACCTTCAAGGCCTGTCACGCCACGCAGTCCGGCAATGTGTTGACCGGGCACCGCGTCGATGATCCGACCGTCTTCGCCCAACCGGCGCGACAGCGCCTCCAACAACCATGGCACAAAGGCCGCGCGCAGCGGCAACTCCGTGGCCTCGGGCTCGAGCGGTGAACCGATCAGCACGAAGCCATCGCCCGCCACCGCCCAGGCTGATCCTCCGGCGGTGGCCAAGGTGTCGGGCATGGCGAGCGCGCTGGCGCCGTTCGCCGCTTGGTTGCTTCCCGGTGAATACACCAGCGGATAGCGCAGGCGCACGGGCGTTCCTTCGAATACGCGAACTGCCGCCGCGTTGGTATCGAGCGGCGCGCCGTCGCTGCTGGCGGCGCGGGCCAGCACGAGGTTGCGGGCAATCGCCCCGAAACGCCACGGGATGCCCAGCCGCGTGAGAGTGCGATTCGCTTCACCGATCCGCACGGGATCGAGCGGCGCGGTGAGCAGCACCGGCAGTCGAAGGCCAGCCGCATCGGCTCCGGATACGGTCACGCTGCGCGCTGCGCTTTCAGCACCGCGCTCGAGTCGCTTCTCTTCCACCAGGGTGGAGAGCGCGGCCGTCAGGAATGGGCCGCCCTCACCGCGTACGGCCACCGTTGGCGGTGGTGCTACGCGCACGGCGAACCAACGCGTGTCGTCAGCGCGCAGGGCGTCGGCATCGACTTCCACCCTGCCACGAACCCAACCGCTGCTGTTGCTGGCCAGCCGCTGCGTGAGCCGCACCGGCGCGCCAACCGGCGCACTCGCCACCGCTCCGCGCGCCACCGTGCGGCCATCCAACAGCAGGCGCCAATCGGCCGAATCGGGCGCACTGATCGCGAAGTGCACGGTGCCCGACGGGGTCCAGCGCGCGGGCTCGGCTCGCGCCGCCAACACCGCGCGATTTCGAACAGCCGTGGCGCCATGCGCCAGTATCACCACGGGTACCGCGCCCGCATTCACGACGCTGTCGGTGGCGAACGCATTGCGCTGTCCATCACTTACGATCGCAACCACCGGGGCGCGTGGAGTCCCGCTGCGCGCGAGCCCCACCGCACGGCGCGTCGCGGCCGCGAGGTCGCCACGCCCACCCAACGGCGCGAGACCGTTCAACGCCTCCCGCAACGACTTCGCACTGCCTCCGATCACGCGTGAATCGGCGGTCACGATCCAGGCCCGATCGTCGTTCGAGAGGTCCGACAGCAATGCGCGCACATCCGCCCGCAAGCTGTCGAACACCGAGCGCTCATGGCCGATGATCCCGGTGCTCATGGAATTGTCGAGCACGATCGCCAGCGCGACCGGCGCGTGCCCGAGGCCAGCGAGCTTGGCGATCGGACGCGCGGCCGCCAGCGCCAGCGCCAGCACGGCGAGGATGCGCAGCAGCAGCAGGAGGCGGTGACGGAGCTTGAGATCGCGGCTGTGTTCCTGTTCCATGCGCGTGAGGTAGCGCACGGCGGGGAAATCCACCGTACGGCCGACCTTTCGACGCAACAGATGCACCAGCAACGGCACGCCAACCAGAGTGGCCAGCGTCAGAAACAGCGGAGCGAGAAACGCCATCGAGAGGCTGCGAGAGGACTACGACAAAGTCGAAAACTTCGAGAGTGGCAGATGGATCAGATCATGGCGCCGCGACCGTTCACGCCCACCAGATGGCGCAACGGTCGGCCGAACGGTTCATCGGTCATGGCCACGGCATACCGCGCGCCGGCCCGACCGAGTGCGGCACGCCATTCGGCGAGCGCCTCCTGCACTGTGGCCTGATACGTGGTGCGCACGTCGGCCGGCGAGGCTGGCACTTCAATCTTCGATTCGGGATCGCGATAGCGCGCCTCGCCGGAATCGGGGAAGTCGCGTTCGGCCGGGTCCATCACCTGCAGAACCAGCACTTCGTGTCCGCGTGCCCGTAGCGTGCGCGCGGCATCGGCCACCGGTTCGGGGTCGGTGAGCAGATCGGACAGCAGCACCACGAACCCTGGGCGACGCACGAGCTGGCCGGCCTGCAGCAGCGCGCCGGCCACGTCGGAGCTGGTGCCACCGCCGGGCTCGGAGAAGGCGGCCATGAGCCGACGCCACTGCGTGCGCTGCGACCGGGGCGGCACCACGTTGCGAAGCGTGGCATCGAAGCGTACGAGCCCCACGGCATCACGCTGGCGTAGCAGCAACAGCGCTACCGCTGCGGCCAGGCGCTCGGCGTACGCCAACTTGGTGAGTCGAGCCGGATCGCTGGTCCACTGCATGGAGGCGCTCACGTCGAGTACCAGCATCGCCCGGGCGTTCGTCTCTTCCTCGAATTGCTTGACCACCCAGCGATCGGCGCGACCCGCGATCCGCCAATCGAGATAACGCAGGTCGTCGCCCGGCATATATGGCCGATGCTCGGCGAACTCGACACTGAACCCCTTTCGCGGCGACCGGTGCATGCCCGTGACGAACCCGTCGACGACCCAACGGGCGACGAGTTCCAAGTGGCCTAGGGCCGCTAGGACGGTGGGATCGAGTTGATCGGCGCGTGGCTGGGACATGTGCGAGAAGGATAGTGCGATGACCGTGATCTGGGCTGCCCCCCCCGGCGATCGCGTGTTGTTTGACATCTACGGCCGAGACCCCAAGTTTAGTTGAGAATGGACCAATTATTCCCCTTGTGGAGGAGAGCAGTCATGACCAGACCGTTTGGCTTGCTGGCGGCCGTCGCGACATTGACCTACGGTGGGTCGCTGCTCGCTCAGGGCGCGACGAGGAGTGCGTCGACCGCCGAGTCGGCACCGCAGGTGACCATCAGGGCCGTTTCCGCCGTAACCTCACTGGCGAACTGGCCCGGTTTGTCATTGTCGGTGAATAAGGACGCCTACGTGACCGTGTTCGCCGTCACTCGGACGAACGGATCGGCGCTGCCGATTCAGATCCTTTCGCCCGCTCGACCGAAGGCCGCCGGTCGAATCAAGGCGGGCAAGACCGTGACGCCTCGTCTCTTACTTGGCGACGAAGCACTGCATCTGCTGAGCTACGGAGAGTCGCCGTTGATCGTGGCGTTCGCGTCGACCGTGAAGCCGGAGCTGTCGGCCTTCAAGGCCGGTGGGAGATGGGGCCGCGACCTGCTGATGGATACGCTGGCCGGCTCCGACCAGCAGATGGTGGAAATTCTGGCGAAGACGATCTACGCGTCCGGAGTGCCGTTCGACGCTGCCGTCAGCGCTCCCAGTACCATCCCGTTGGCACACACGGTCCCGAGTGCGTTCGCCTTTGGCGATACACCGGTCGAGGTAACTGCTTTCGGCCAGCGCGTGGGCGCCCCGATCCTGGAGAAGGTCGATCCCGAAATCATGTCGGCCGATGTCTATCAGCAAACCGGCATGCTACCGTATGGCGCGTACAATGGCGTGCCATTCACCTTGAAAGACGGTATGAAAGTGTCGATCACGAGGGCGGTAGATGGAAACGGTTATCGGCTGACCTATTGGGGAACGGAGAATCGACCGCCTACGGCCGGTCAGAAAGCCGGCCAGGCTGGAGCGGGCTCCACCACGTCTCCGCCAGTGCGATAGGCACAACTGTCTAAGCCGGAGATGTTTCCTCACCTGTGTCCCCTCGTGGCCGTCGCCCTTCTGGCGCTGACTGTAGCCCCGCGAGCCAGCGCGCAGGCGCCCATTGGCATCCTGTCGCTCGGCGTTCGTCACTCGACGCTCAAGAATACCGCTCGCCCAATGGGCGAGCTCAAGTCGCTGGTGGACTCACTCGACGTGCAGATCGCCGCAGCCGCCAAACTCGGGCGCACGTCGGAGATCCGACGCCTGTACGCGCACGCCGCGACGGTACTGGCCCGCCGACCGTGGACACCAGAGGCGGAGTTCGCGAGCTCGCTCATTTCGCGCACCGACCGGCAGGTCGCGGACCCAGCTCGACGCTGGTCGATGCGGGTGGAGCAAATATACGCACCGACGATCCAACTCGATCGCCCGCTGGTGGCTCGCGCAACACTCCGTCAGCGCGCGGCGGGCAGCCCCCCGAGTGAACCGATGGCCGTCGTCAAGCAGCTGGGCGCGTTCGACGGCGTGCCACGCGACCTGCGCGATACACCGTTCACCCTCGAGGCCGACCTGCACGATGTGGTCGACGGCTCGTACGTGGTTGCGGTCGAACTGCTCGACAGCGCCCGAACCCTCGGCACGACCACGCTGAGCATCGTCGTGCGCACCGGACTGGAGGCGTCGATCGCGCGGCTCGAAGCCGCCGCCGCCAAGGCACCTGAGCCTGTGCGCTCCGACCTCCTCTTCCCTGTCGATCGCCTGCGCAACGTGAATCTCAATCGCATCGCCCTGGGCACGTTCAATCCCGCGCGCGATTTTGCCGCCGCCGAATCACTGCTGGTGGCGGCGAATGCGCGTAAGGACCCATGGTCAGGACGGACCGGCGACCTCAAGCAGCATTACCTGCTCGAGGCGGCGGCCGAAGTGATGCCGTATCGCGTGTATGTCCCTAAGGGGTACACGCCAGCGAAACCCTTGCCGCTGATCATCGCACTGCACGGCCTTGGCGCCACCGAGGACAGCTTCTTCGATCAGTACGGCAGGCGGCTGCCAGCGCTGGCCGAGGAGCGCGGCTACATACTGGCCGCACCGCTCGGATATCGGGTCGACGGCGGCTACGGGGTAGCACTCGGCGGACCTAGTGGCGACCCTGCCGCAAGCCGCGCGCGCGCGCTGAGCGAGCAGGATGTGATGCAGGTGCTGCAATCGGTGCGATCGCGATACAAGGTGGACGATCGCCGCGTTTACCTGATGGGCCACTCAATGGGCGCCATCGGCACTTGGGCGATCGCGGCGAAGACGCCGAGCCAATGGACGGCGCTCGGCGTCTTCTCCGGCTTCGGCCTCGCGTCGACGGCCAAGACAATTGGCGGCATTCCACAGTTCGTGGTACACGGAGACGCGGATCCGACGGTGCCGGTGGGGGGCTCACGCGTAATGGTTGCGGCGTTGAAGAGCGTAGGTGCCGACGTACAGTATCTCGAAGTGCCGGGCGGCGATCACTCCAATGTGGTGGAACCCAACTTCGCAGCGATGTTCGACTTTTTCGATCGGCACGCGACACGTCCCATCGTCAAGCCGTAGCCGGGCGCCGCTCACTCGTTGCGTGGCTCGGTGGCCGTCAGCGCCAGCAGTTGATCGACGAAGCGTCGTTGCACGGCGCGCGACTCATCGCCCGCGTGGCGCTCCATCCAGTCTGTGAAGAGCTTTCGGCTGGAGCCGGCACGCACGTCACCGACGACCTCCGGCAAAGTCGAGTCCGGGCTCTCTGGCGGCTTGACCCGTGAGGTGCCCGAATCGGCGGGCGCCTTCAGTGCGTACACGATCCTGACCACGCCCGCTTGCATGGCCGCTCCGGTGCACATGACGCACGGTTCAAGGGTTGAGACCATGATCAACGATTCACCTTCGGCCGTTTTTCCGGCGGCGGAGATCAAGGCATTGATCTCGGCGTGCGCGACGAGATTTCCGGTTGCCACCATGGTGTTGTAGCCGACGGAAAGCAGTGATCCGTCGGCACGCAACAGTACGCAGCCGATCGGCGCCTCGCCCGCAGAGAGCGCCAGCTCGGCCTGCTCAAGCGCGAGAAGCATCCACGCCGACGCGTCGTCCCGAGATTTCACGATGCTTGGCGTTGTGCTCACGTGTGTTCTTGCGCGGCCTCGTCGTCCGGGTGATCGTGTTTCGCGACGTCCTTCTCCAGGCGCGAGCGCTCACTCGCTTTTTCCGCATCGTCGTGTTGCTCGCGATGCTCGAACAGTCGATCTTTTCCGGCGTCGTCATGTCGCGCGATTTTAGCCGGGTTGTGTGAGGGACCATCGCCATGCTTCGCGTCGGCAGCCTTCGCCGCCGCCTTTTCAGCATCGGCCGCGTGGTCGAGCTTCTTGTCGCTCGCGTCGTGCTTGTAGTCGCTGGTACCATCGCTCATTACTGACTCGCGTGTTAAAGGTTGGAATACGAAAGCGCAAAGGGCGTGCCAAGTTCGGCTTACGCCAGTGCCTGCATTTGCTCGAGAAGCGTGTAAAGTGTGAGGGGATCATCCCGCACGCCCGTGGCGCTGTACACCGCGTTGGCCAGCGACGCCGCCACCCCGCAGCTACCGAACTCGCCGATACGCAGATCTCCCCCGGTGTGCAGGTGCCGCACTGATATCCCTAGTGCTCAATGAAGGCGACCTGCATCGGGACCAGTTTCTCCAGCGTGCCCACGCCTGCAATGGTGGTGATCCTCTCGCGGTCGTGCATCATGGCGAGCGTCAGGCAGGAGTTGAGCCGTCGCGAGCGGTCCATGCACTTACAGGCGCCGCACACGGCTATGGAAACCTTCTCCAGCAAGGACTTCGCGGTGCCTTCGTGCAATGACTCGTAGCTGCCGCGCGGCCGCCGCGCGACCGCCGTCGACGCGGCACCACGCACGAGGAAACTACAAACGTTCAGTTCGCCATTATCATCATCTTCCATGGCGCAATCTTCTGCGGTGGTGTGCCGCATGAGCAATGATCGCATTGCCGTTCGCGCTCATCGCCCGGACACTGATCCGGATCCCGCGTGCGTTCGTCATTTTCGACGTACAGCCGACCCACGGTCGGAGCGGGAGCTCACCGCACGCACCGAGGAGGAACGAGGCCTCGTAGCTGGTCATCCGCCCGTTTGGCGACTCGAGTACTTTAACGGTGTTTCCTGCATGAACGCTTGAGGAAGGCCATTCCGTTGGAAGTCTGTCACATCCGCATTTTTACATGAGCGCGCAATCCGACCACGGCGGGTCCAACGTTGTGGACCGCCTGATCGCCGGTATCGGCGTGCGTCAGACTTTTCGGTTTCGGGTCGACGTTCTGTGTATACCGCCGCTCGCTCGTGCACCTATTCAGCGCACGGACGTCGCAGCTGAGAGGCGTGACCGCCGTGAATGAGTTGCACCAGCGCTTGCGTTCAGTGAGATGGCCGATGGGCTCGTCTTGGATGGTGGCGCTCTATCTGCTCGTCGCGTCTGCTATCACGGCGCAGCAAACACTCGGAAAGGCGCGCAGCAACAACTTTGCGATTTTCCGATCGAGCTTCTGGCATCTCGTGCGCGATCAGGATCTCTACGCGTGGTACCGCGCCGAGCACTGGGACCTGTTCAAGTACTCGCCGACGTGCGCGCTGCTCTTCGCACCGTTCGCCGTGTTACCGTACGGATTCGGATTGCTCTGCTGGAACCTGCTGAACGCCGCCGTGCTCAGCATCGCGGTCGTGATGCTATTACCGGGACGCGCCGGTGTTGCGGCGCTGCTCATCGTGCTGCTTGAAGCAGTTGGCGCGTTGCAGAACACGCAGAGCAATGCGCTGGTCGCGGGGTTGATCATCCTCTCGGTTGTCGCCATCGAACGCGACTGTGTCGGCGGCGGGGCGGCGGCGGTCATCACCGGTGCCGCGATCAAGCTCTTTCCGCTGAGCGCCGGATTGTTCGGGCTCATGACGCCGATGCGATGGCGTCATGTCGCATGGTGCGCCGGGCTAGGGGTGCTTTTTGTGGCCCTCCCTTTGCTGGTTACCTCGCCGGCCACGTTGGCGCAGCAGTACCAATCGTGGGGAACGCTTTCCAGTCAGGATGCCACCAAGGTTGGCATGGCATGGCTCGGCGGCGTGATCGAACTCGCACTGGGGCGCCCTATTCCCCACGCGCCAGTACAGCTGTTCGGGATTGTCGTGCTGCTTGGCAGCGCATATCTGGCGCGCGACCGCTGGATCGATGCGATCGTGCGGCGCCTACTGCTGTCGTCGATGCTGATGTTCTCCGTCGTCTTCAATCATATGGCGGAATCGCCCACGTTCGTGATCGCTTATGCGGGCATCGGCATATGGTGGGCGGCGACGCCGCGCGCACGCTGGCGCGACCTGCTGGTACTGACCATCGTGCTGCTCGGATCGGTTGGCGGGTCCGATCTCGTGCCGCGCGACATCCGGCTCCAGTGGCACGGACGCATTCAGCTTAAGGCGATCGTCACGCTCGTTGGCTGGTTCGCGCTGCAGGCGGATCTGTGGCGATATCTGCGGGCGCCGCAGGCACACGCCGTAGCGACTCGATCGCCGAACGCGGAATGAGACATGCGTTGGTAGCGTCGCCGTCCGTCAGGTTGTCAGCGCGGCATGGATTCTGCCGCGCGGCCACTCCTTGCGCGCGCAACGCGTCACTCTGACTGCTGGTGATCTACGGCACGTACAGGCCAGCCGGGTCGTCCTCCGTAGCTGTGAACGTCGGACGTGGTTCACGGCTTGCGTAGCGGGCGCCCATGTACCGCTTGCCACTCGTTGACGCCCGCCGTCGACTCTCACTACGTCGTGGTGCGGCGGCAGTCTCTGCCGTTGCCTCCTCGCTGCTCTTCGCCACACGACCGGTTCTCGCGCAACGCGACAGTCTCCAGCAAGCGCGACCGGAGGTGCGGGAGCTTCGCTTCCGGGGCATTCGCTCCGTTAGCGGCAGCGAGCTGCGCGCCAGTCTGGCCACGCAGCCGTCAAGCTGCCGCAGCCTCCTCCTGCGGCCTTTTTGCGTGCTTACCAAGTCACGCTACATCTTTGCGCGAAAGTACCTTGACCGCGACGAGTTCAAGATTGACGTGCTGCGAACACTGGTCTTCTATTTCAAGCGCGGTTATCGCGATGCGCAGGTGGACACCAGCGTCACGCGGATGGGCGGCAACACCGTGCGCGTCACGTTCACCATCACCGAAGGCCCGGCCACACGGCTGACCGTCTCGGAAATCTATGACTCCGCGCATGTCATCCCGCCCCGCGACAGTTCGCGCGAACTGCGTCCCGTGGTGGGCGAGCCGCTCAACTTGCTCGCGGTGGACTCCACCATCGTGCGACTGAGGCAGGCGCTCTGGGAGCGTGGCTTCGCCGACGCGGTGATCACGCCCCGCACCACCGTCGACACATCCGCCAACGCGGGCACGCTGCGCATCACGGTAGACCCCAAACGCCGTGTGACGATCGGTGACATCAGCATTGCCGGGAACCAGCGAATCTCCGAGAAAACCATACGCCGCTCCATGCGCGTGCAGTCCGGCGACGTGTTCCGTAGTTCGCGGATTGGGTTGAGCCAGCGCGCACTGTACGAGTCGGCGCTGTTCCGCCGGGCCATCATCGACACGGTGCCGCGCGCGTCCGGGACTACCGATTCGGTCAAGTCATTGGTGGTGCGCGTGCAGGAGGCACCGCCTCGTGAGGCAAGCACGAGCATCGGCTTCACCACTGCCGATTTTGTCCAGGCGGAAGCGCGCTTCGTTCACAACTATTTTCTCAACGGGCCGCGCCGTCTGGACGCGTCGCTGACCGTCGGCAACCTGGTGGCGCAACAGCTTACGCGCAGCCGCTTCTTCGTGGACTTCGCGAACATCGCGCAGGACAACGACATCGGCCGATACTACGCGCCCACGTACCAGGCGAGTGTCGACCTGCGGCAACGCTGGTTCGGATCTCCCCGCAACACCGTCGGCGCCGGCCTTTTCACGCATCGTCGCAGCTCGCCTGGCGTATTCGTCGATCGCGGGTATGGCGCCAGCGCCACGTTCACGCGCGAGCTCACTGTTCGCACGCCGCTGAGTGCCACCTACCGTTTTGAGATCAGCTCGGTGGAAGCGGGCGACGTGTACTTCTGCGTGAACTATGGCGTGTGTGATGCGTCGACCATTCAAGCGCTCAAGGGTGAACAGCGTATGTCACCGCTCGCCGTGGCGCTGAATTTCGACCGCAGCAATTCCCCCCTTTCGCCTACGAAGGGCATTCGCTTGCGCGCGGAGGGCGAACACGCATCGCAGTTCACCGCGTCCGACTTCCGCTATAACCGCGCAGTGTTGGACCTGGCGGGCTACCTGCCCCTCCCGTTCCGCCGTAGCGTCGGCGCCGCCCACCTGCGTGCCGGCTGGGTACGCCCCTTGCCGGGAACAGCCGAAGCGGTGGGGTTGAGTAACCTCGGCCAAACATTCGAGTCCTCCCAGATCCTACATCCCCGCAAGCGCTTCTATGCCGGCGGCTCGCAGAGCGTGCGTGGATTCGGCGAGAACCAGCTGGGTCCGCGTGTGCTGACCATCGCGCCCGACAAGCTGCGCGGACGCGCGATCGCGGGCGGCGACACTACGTGGGTCTGCGCCCCCACGGTGGGCATCACGCAGTGCGACCCCAGCGCGGTACAACTGCGCGACCGTGATTTCCAGGTACGGCCGCTCGGCGGGACCACGCTGCTGGAGGGCAGCATCGAGTTGCGCCTGCCTGTCTGGCGCTCGGTAGTGGCGGCCGTGTTCGTCGACGGCGCCATTCTGGGTGAAGGGTCCCTTGGCATGATCACGAGGGGCACTGGTGCTGTCACCCCCGGGTTCGGCGTGCGATACGAATCACCGGTGGGACCGATACGCGTGGACCTCGGTGTTCGGCCCTCCCTACGTCGCGCGTTGCCGGTGATTACCCAGACCACAGACAGCGCCGGACGCCGAGTCCTGGTTTCGTTGAGTCCGGAAACCGGATGCGTAAACGGGAGTACCGTCGGCTGTCGCACGTTCCCGGATCCAGCGGAAAAGCTGAGCTTTTTCCGCGCACTCACTAGCCGGCTCACGCTTCACCTCAGCATCGGTCAGGCTTTCTGATGTCAGTCTCTGTCAAGCGCGTGCTCCTTATTGGCGCCGGACTCGTGGGGGCGCTCGTGGCGCTCGGTGTTGGCGTGGTCCTCGTCGTCTCGAACACCGACTGGGGGCGCGCTCAGGTGCGCACTCGCGCGCTGAGCGCGTTGAATGGTGCGGCGCACGGCGTGGTACGCATCGGAGGGGTCACGGGCAACCTGCTGCAGGGCCTCACGCTGCACGACCTGCTCATCACCGACAGCACTGGAGCGCCGTTCGTGTCGGCCGAGGAGGTGCACGCCAACTATGGCCTGCGTTCGCTCCTCTCGAAGAAGATCGCGCTGAACGATGTTCGCCTGGTGAAACCGGTGATTGTGCTCGACCGTCCGCCCGACGGTGTGTGGAATTACGAGCGCATCTTTCCGTCCGATACGGCCGCGCAGGTGGACAATGGTCCTGGCTTCGGCTCATGGATCACGCTAACTGACGTGGTGTTGGTTGGAGGACAGCTGCTGGTGCGCACGCCGTGGCAGCCCGACACCTCGCTCGCGTTGCGGGCACGCGACAGTGTGGCGGCATCGGCCGTGCGCGGCGAGAGTCGCACCATCGTGGTGCGTGCGCCGGGGCGGCCGGACAAGTATCAGCAAGTACAGGAGTTTCGGGACATCGACGCGCGACTGCCTCTGGTGCGTCTGGCCGACCCCGAACGACCGACACGACTCATCCGGGTCGATAGCATGCGCATGAAGGCGTTTGCTTTTGCGCCGCCGGGTGCCGAAGTGCGGCAGATGTCCGGCACGTTCGAGCTCGACACCGATTCGCTCTGGTTTGCGCAGGTGGCAATCGAGCTGCCGCGTTCGCGGGCACAGTTGCGCGGTCAATACGTCTTTGACAGTGGCGACCTGCTGCTGCACACCACCGGCGCACCGGTGGCGCTGGCCGATGTCCAGTTCCTGTATCCGGCGCTCCCCGACGAGGGTGAGGCAGTGTTTGACCTCGACCTTGCGCTGGTGGGCGAGACGCAGCGCGTGATAGTGAAGCAGCTCGAACTGCGGACGGGCACGGCCCGGATGCAGGGCGACCTTGGCGTCACCATCGGCGACACGCTGTTCATCCACGACACGAAGCTCGAATTCAGCAAGGTGCCCACCGCGCTGCTCGAGAAGATGCTGCCCGGACTCAATGTGCCGCGGGAAGGGCTGCTCTCCGGACGCGCGATCGTGGACGGTTCGCTGAACGCGATGCGACTGGACGGCGACGTCACATTCGACGATAGCAAGGCGGGGCGCAGTCGTGTGCTCGCGGCGGGCCACCTTGGCGCTAGCAACGGCGTGTTCCGCGCGCAGGGGCTGCGGGTGACGGTCGCGCCGTTGCAAGTGGCGTTGGCGCAGGACGCGATGCCGTCACTGCCCATTGGTGGTACCGTCAACGGGAGCGCGATCCTCGACGGTCGCACCGATCAAAGAATGACGGCGCGAGCGGTGGACCTCACGCATCGTGACCGCGGCGAACGCTCGCGGCTCACCGGGAGCGGCGCCGTGCGCCTTGCCGATGCCGCACGCGGCACCGACACCCGACTGGAGGCACGGCTCACGGCGCGTCCGCTGTCGCTCGTGACCATCGGCCGGTTTGCACCGGCGGCCTCGTTGCGCGGCGCGGTGAGTGGTCCCATCGAGCTGGTGGGCCCGTTGTCTGACTTGGCCGTCAACAGCTCGCTTCACACGTCGGACGGTGGCCGACTCACCGCCCGCGGTCGCATCGATCTGGCAAGCAGGGAGCTGGGATATGCGCTCGACGTTACCACGAAGCTTTTCAACGCCAACGAGCTCGTGGCGAAAGCGCCGGTCACGTCCGTGAGCGCCAGCCTGTCCGCGCGCGGGCGCGGCGTCGATGCGGGGACGATGCGTGGCGCGTTCGCGGCGAACGTGAGTACCTCCACGTTCGATACCGTGGCCGTCGACTCGTCCCGTATACGGGTACGTATTGCTGATGGCATCGCAACTCTGGACACGCTCGCGGTGCGGGCGCCGGGTGCGGCTGCCGACGCCACCGGCACCTTTGGTCTCTCGCGCACGACGCAGGGCAAGATCGACTACCGCGTGCAGGTGGACTCGCTGGCGAAACTGGCGCGCTACTTCCCGCGTGACACCGGCACCGTGCCGATGCGCCCGCTGCTCACCGCCGAGCGACTGGCGCGCGCCCGGTCCGACTCGACGCTGACGGCGATGAAACTGGCGGTGGCGCGCGCAGCAGGAGCGGAGGCACCGGCGCTGCCCGTCGTGATCGACACCGCGCCTGACATACCACGCGACAGCCTTGCCGGTTCGATCAACACCCGCGGCGTCATTGCAGGCGGTCTCAAAGCGTTCGACCTTCGCGGAACACTGGACGCCTATAACATCCTGGCGCAGGGGAGCGTGGTACCGCGGGCGCGAGCCACCTACTCGTGGTCGGATGCGCTCACCGACAGCGCCACTGCCCGAGTCGACCTCTCCGCCGACTCGGTCACGGCGGCCGGCTTTGCGCTGGACAGCGTGAGCGTGACCGGTAGCTATCGCTCGCCCGGCGGGACTATTCTGGCCACGGTCTACCAGAACAGTGCACGCGACTATCTCGTGGGGGCGGACTACGCGGTCTATCCCGACCGCAAGGAGGTGCGCTTCAACGACTTGCGGCTGCGCTTCGACAGCACACGATGGGCATCCACGCACGCCGGTGCGGTGCGGTGGGGACAGCCAGGCATCGAGGTGGACAGCATCGACCTGAGAAACGCCACCAACGGGCGCATTTTCGTGCATGGTCGCGTTCCCACCGAAGGCGATGCGGACCTGCGCGCCATCGTGCAGAACTTCCAAATCGGTGACCTGCTCGGACTGTTGCAAAGTGATGTCGACGCGCGCGGCCTCATCGGTGTGGACGGCCGCATCACCGGATCCGGTCGCGCACCGCTGATCGCCGCAACGGTGAGCGTCACGGAGGCGCGCTACGGCGCCACAGCCGTGCCAAACGTCGCCAGCCGTTTCGACTACGTGCAACAGCGACTCCGCATTGACGGCACGCTCACCGATAGTGCACTCGGTGGGGCACGCCCACTGGCGTCGGTGCAAGCCGTCGTGCCGGTAAACCTTGCGCTCTTCGACGCGACGGGTGACCGACTGCTCGACGCGCCCGCCACGGCTGTGTTGCGCGCGGATAGTCTGCCGTTGGATATCGCATCGCGGTTCACCGACGTACTGGCCAACACACGCGGATTCGCGCACGGCAACGCCGAGCTGACAGGGACCGTGCGCAAGCCGAAGCTTGCCGGCGCTCTCGCGTTGCGGAATATCTCCGGCGAGGTGGTGCCGCTTGGTATCACGGTTCAGCGCATGAACGGCGCGTTGCGGCTGCAGGGCGACACCGTGCTCATCGACTCGCTGGTGGCATACAGCGGGGGCCGGTTCGCACTTTCGGGTGGCATCGGCATCGACAGCATTATGGCGCCCAGCTTCAACCTCCGCGTGACGGCGGACAACGTGCGCGTGCTCGACAACGATCATGGCCGAGCACGCGCCGATGCCGCCATGACGATCACTGGACCATATTCAAGTCTGTACGTCGAGGGTCGAGCCCGTGTTCGCGAGGGAGTTTTCTACATTCCGGAGCCGGATACCCGGCAGGTGCTCAACGCCGGTGATCCGGCCGTCTTTGCCGTCATCGACACCACCGACATCAACGAGCGTGCACTCCTTCCGGGCCGGTCGGCCTTGCTCGACAACCTGCGGATGGATGTAGTCGTCGCTGTCGACCGGGACACCTGGGTGCGCTCCAAGGAAGCCAACATCGAGATCTACAGCGATGGCGACCTACGCGTGATCGTGGATCGGCGACACCAGTCGCTTGCCCTCGAGGGCGTGGTCAACACTGATCGCGGTGAATACGAGTTTCTCAGCAAGCGCTTCCAAGTCAAGCGCGGCGCGGTGCAGTTCATCGGGACGCAGGATCTCAACCCGCTGCTGCAAATCACCGGTGAGTACGAGGTGAAACAGCCGGGACAGCAGGCGCTCAGTGTCCGCATCCTCATCGGTGGCACCCTACTTTCGCCACGGCTCACGCTCGAGAGCGATGCGCAGCCGCCGATCTCACAGAGTGACCTCCTCAGTTACCTCGCGTTCGGCAACGAAAGCGGATCACTCCTGCAGTTCGGCGGCTCGAGTCTCTCCGGGAGTTCGCCCGGTGGCAATCTCGTGGGCACCAGTGCAGCCCTTGCCACACGCCAGCTTACGGGTGTCGCATTGGGCGTGATGCTGGATGAACTCGAGGGACAGGCGGCGCGGTCACTCGGCGCCGACGTGCTCAAGATTACGCCCGCGTCGAATCTTCCTACCGAACTCGCCGGTGGAAATTTCGGATCGTTGAGCACACTCGCCAAAGGCACTCAGCTCGAGTTCGGCAAGTACCTCAACACGCACACCTTCGTGGGGCTGCAACTGCAGTCCACGCTTGGGTTCCGCATCGAGCGCCGCTTCAGCTCGAACCCCGGGCTGAGTCTCCAATCAACATTCCAGCCGCGCTTCTTCCTGCCGGAGCCGTCATTGTCCGTGCAGGAGATCACCAAATCGAACGCCTTCGGTCTGTTTCTGGTGAAACGCTGGCGGTTTTAAACGACGGGGAAGCGGAGAGCATTGCACGCGCCTCACCGTGTCTCCTGTCTTCATCTTGAACTGACGGCAGTTTCTGTTGTTGCTGATGCTGTTACTCGCGTTGTTGCTCGCCTCGTTGCTCGCCTCGTTGCTCGCCTCGTTGCTCACGTCGTTGCTCACGTCGTTGCTGATGCTGTTGTCGTTGTGTTGCCGCGACGGTGGCACCGATACTGCACTGTTGCAGACGACACGTCCGCAACGGAGCGTCGATGAGACCGAACGAGATCGAAGTGCGAGTCGAGCCACACGGTGAAGGAGTGTCAACTGTCACCCAAGTGCGCAGTGATGGCGGACATGAGTCGTCACTCGGCGAGTTGTTCAAGAGTTTGACGAGAGACTCGAGCGCCTTGCTGCAGAAGGAGGTGGAACTCGCGAAGGCGGAGGTGCGTGAAACAGGTGCGCGCTTGGCGCGCGACGGCGCCAAGGTCGGCGTGGCGGCTGGCCTCGCCTTCGTGGGTGTCCTCGCCATCACCGCGTTTCTCGTGATCGGCTTGGGTACTGCCTTGGGGGGACGCTATTGGCTGTCCTCGCTGCTGGTCGGCGTGGTCGCCACTGGCGTCGGCTACTCGATGGTGAAGAGCGCCACGCATGACCTCACGCAACGCGGCATCATGCCCCGCCAGACGCTCGACTCGCTGCGCGAGGACAAGGACTGGGCTGCCCAGCAGGCTCGGGCGCTCACGCACGATTTGACACGTGATCCCACCAATTCATCCGCGTCGTCTCCCAGACTCTGAAGGAGGAAGCAATGCAGGATCCACACGCATCAACAGGCATGGACACCGGCCACGTCGGTGACACGGCCAGCAACAGTGGCAACATGAGTGCCTCGGGTCGATACGCCGACTCGATGGAGCACGATCGCTCGTCGCTCGGCGACAAGGTCCGCGGCATTGCCTCGCAGGCGCAGGAGAAGACCGGCGCGCAGGTACGTTCGTCGGTCGACGCCGGAAAGACGCGTGCCGCCTCGGCCTTGCACGGCGTCGCACAATCGCTGCTCGGCGGTGCACAGGATCAGGAAGACGGTTTGGGCGGATATATTCGGCAGGCGGGTGAACAGGTGCGCCGCGCTGCCGACTTCCTCGAGAATACCGACGCACGTGAGCTGACTCGTCGCACTGAAGAGTACGCGCGACGCCAGCCCGCGCTCTTTCTGGGTGGTGCGTTCGCGCTGGGCCTCATCGCCGCGCGCTTTCTCAAGAGTTCGCACCGCCACGCGTCAACCGGGAGCTCGTCGGACGTCGAAGACATGTATGGCCGCTCAGGCGGCGCACGTCGTGCCCGTGCTGGTCGCTACAGTAGCGGCGTCGATGACGCCTCGCGGTTTGACAGCCAGATACCCGTGGCTTCGTATCGCGACCCTATGCCGTCGTACCCAGCCGGCGTAGTTGACGGCACCACCGGAAGCACCGGCGGCACGATCAGCCTGCGCGGCACTGAGAGCTCGTCGGGCGGAGGCGTGCAGCCATGACCTCCGACGCGTCGTGGACGGATGACGTCGCCAGCCTGCGCGTTGACCGTTCGGTTAATCGTCCTGATGATCACGTCGACGCCGCTTCGGTCAGCGCGGACACCAGCGCGATTCGCGCCGAAATCGAGGAGACGCGCGAGCGCATGAGCCACACGCTCGGCGAGATCGGCGAGCGGCTCAACCCGCGCGTGCTCAAGGAAAACGTCAAGGAAAGCATTCGTGAAGCCACCATTGGGAGGGTTAGTCAGATGGCACAGCACGCAGCGGATACCGTTAGCCGGAGCACGTCGGGAATCACGGACACGATCCGCGAGAACCCAATCCCCGCTGCCATGGTCGCTATCGGCCTCGGCTGGCTCCTCATGAACCGCCGACGCCCGGACGATAATGGTCGGGAGGTCTCGTCAATCCGCGCCGACGCTCGAAGCGGGGAGATGCGCCGTTCCGCCATGAGCGCTGGATATGGGGCTGTTCAGTACGGGCTCGAGGACGGATCAGAAGGTACTATCGATCGCGTGCGCGAGCGCGCGCACCATCTGGGCGACGTCGCGCGTGATCGCGCTCATGAACTGAGCGATGTCGCGCGTGAACGGGCCGGTCAACTCGCCGACCGGACGCGAGAGACTGCCGAGTCGGTGAAGCAGCGTGCGCAGGACCTGGCGGGCGGCGTCGCGCATGCCACGCGCCGCAGCGCGGGGCGCGTAGAGGACGCCTTCTACGAGAACCCGCTGGCCCTTGGGGCGGTCGCCGTGGCAATCGGACTCTCGACCGGCTTCGCCGCACCGGCCACCGATCGCGAGGTGCGCTTGATGGGCGATGCGCGCGACGAGGTTGTGGACCGCGTGAAGGACCTTGCCGAGGAAACCAAAGGCAAGGCGCAGCATGTGGTGGCGCGCGTGGTGCAAGAGACGAAGACGGCGGCACGTGAGGAAGGACTGACCGGCTGACACGCGTGATCGGACCGTGCTGATACGATAAAGCACGATATATCAACGCGTTACACGGCGACCGCCCCCTCGGGGCGGCCGCCGTGTCCGTATCCGTTCACCAGATTGCGGGGCGAATCGACTATCTTGAAAGGCTGTCCACGCATCGCCCCTTCTAGCAAGGCATTCCGTTGGAACTCAGTCACATCCGAAACTTCTGCATCGTCGCGCATATCGATCACGGCAAGTCCACCCTTGCGGACCGCCTGATCGAGAAAACCGGCACGTTGCAAAAGCGTGAAATGAAGTCTCAGGTGCTCGACACGCTCGACCTCGAGCGCGAACGCGGCATCACGATCAAGCTCAATGCCGTGCGCATGAGCTATAAAGCAGGCGATGGGCAGAATTACGAGCTCAACTTGATCGACACACCGGGCCACGTGGACTTCACGTACGAAGTCTCGCGCTCGCTCGCCGCCTGCGAGGGCGCGATCCTGGTGGTCGACGCGTCGCAAGGTATTCAGGCGCAAACGCTATCGAATCTGTTTCTCGCGATGGACGCCGGGCTCGAGATCATTCCCGTTCTCAACAAGATCGACTTGCCGGGCGCCGAGCCGGAGCGTCGCCGTCAGGAAGTAGTCGACTTGATCGGCTGCCGACCGGAAGACGTTTTGCAAGTGAGCGGGAAGGAAGGCACTGGTGTGCCCGAGTTGCTCGAAGAGATCGTGAAGCGGGTGCCGCCGCCGACCGGCGATGTGAAGGGGCCGCTGCGCGCGCTCATTTTCGATTCGTACTACGACAAGTATCGCGGTGCCATTCCCAGCGTTCGCGTGGTTGACGGCGAAATGCGCAAGGGCACCAAGATCACGTTCGGGGCGTCGGACAACGTGTACGAAGTGGCTGAAGTGGGCTACCTGCAGCTGCGTCAGGTACCGACCGAGGTGTTGCACGCCGGCGAAGTGGGTTACGTCCTCGCTGCCGTTCGGTCGGTGCGCGAGACGCGCGCCGGCGACACGATTTTCGATCAGGACAATCGCGCGACCGAAGCGCTGCCGGGCTATCAGGAAGTCAAGTCGTTCGTGTTCGCGGGCATTTATCCGACCGACACCACGCAGTACGAAACGCTGCGCGATGCACTCGAGAAGATGAAGCTGAACGACGCATCGCTGGCGTACGAACCGGAAACCTCGACGGCCCTCGGCTTCGGCTTCCGGTGCGGATTTCTGGGCCTCCTGCACATGGAGATCGTGCAAGAGCGTCTTGAGCGCGAGTACAATCTCGATCTCGTCACCACGGTGCCGAGTGTGGAGTACCACGTCACGAAAACCGACGGCACCGAAATGATGGTCGAGAATCCGGCGCTCCTGCCGCCAGCCGTGGTGATCTCGAAGGTCGAAGAGCCGTACGTGCGCGCGCGCATCATGTGCCCCACCGACTACATTGGGGCCATCATGACGCTCGGTATGGAGCGTCGTGGGGTATACAAGAACATGCGCTACCTCGACACGGTACGTGTGGAGCTCGATTGGGAATTCCCGCTCGGCGAAATCATTCTCGACTTCTTCGACAAGATGAAGACGGTGAGCCGCGGGTACGCTTCGCTCGACTACGAAATGTTGGAGTACCGCGAGAGTGATCTCGTACGCCTCGACATGTTGATCAACGGCGACGCGATCGACGCGTTCTCGGTGATCGTGCACAAGGACAAGGCATACGAGTGGGGCCGCAAAGTGGCCGAGAAGCTCAAGGAACTGATCCCGCGACAGATGTTCGAAGTGGTCATTCAAGCCACCATCGGGCAGAAGGTCATCGCACGGGAGACCGTAAAGCCACTCCGCAAAGACGTGACGGCCAAGTGCTACGGCGGCGACATCTCGCGGAAGCGCAAGCTGTTGGAAAAGCAGAAGGAAGGCAAAAAGCGCATGAAGCAGGTGGGCAGCGTGGAGATTCCGCAGGAAGCGTTTCTGGCCGTGCTCCAAGTGGATTGATGACTTGAAAGTAGGGAGCGTGGAGTCGAAGTCTGGAGTAGGCCTCCTTACTCCCGACTCCGTACTCCTTACTTTGTTCTATGATTTGCGCCGTCATCCAAACGTCATTCCTCGGCGACATGATCCTCACCACGCCACTCATCGAGCGGTTGTCGCGTGAGGGCGAGGTGCACGTGGTTGCCACACCCGTGAATGCGGCGCTGTTGGCGAATCATCCCGCGGTCACCTCAGTGATCGTGTACGACAAGCGAAAGACCGACTCGGGATTGGGCGGCCTGCGGCGCGTGGCGGCGCGGTTGCGCGCGACGGGCGCGACGACCGCGTACATGGCGCAGGGATCGTGGCGTACGGCGGCACTGGCGCGCCTGGCGGGCGTGCACAGCGTGGGCTTCAACCGCTCGGCGGGTCGGTGGTTGTACTCGCGCCGTGTGGAGTACAGGACAGACTGGCATCACGCGCAGCGGCTGTGGGCGCTGGCAAATGCGCCGCACGATGCCGAGCCCGCGGAGCCTGAGGCGCGGCGCCCGTCGCTGTATCCGGGAGCCGACGACAACGCGCGGGTGACCGCGCTGCTCGAGGCGGCCGGCATCGGCGCCGGTGAGGCGCTCATCGCGATGGCGCCAGGTAGTGTGTGGGCTACCAAACGCTGGCCGTCGTACGACGCGCTGGCCGGTGAGCTCACAGCGCGACTCCCTCATTCCCGTATCGTGGTGCTGGGCGCGTCCGGCGATGCGCCACTGGCCGCCGCCATCAGCGTGGCCGTGCACCGGCGTGGTGGCCCGCCGGTGGTCGATGCCACCGGCAAACTGTCGTTGCTCGGGTCGGCGGCCCTGCTCTCGCGGTGCGCCGTGCTGGTGACCAATGACTCGGCGCCGTTACACCTGGCCTCCGCGATGAACACGCCCACGATTGCGCTGTTCGGGCCCACCGTACCGAGCATGGGATTCGGACCGTTGGCCGATCAGCGCGTGACACTGGGACGCGATGAGCTCACCTGTCGCCCGTGCAGTGCACACGGCGGGCAGGCGTGTCCGTTGGGGCATTGGCGCTGTATGCGCGACCTACGTGCCCACGCGGTGGGCGAGGCGATGGCACGGATGTCCCGACCGTCCTGAGCACGGGCCGATCCGTTGCAGTTCCGGAGACGCTGGCACTAGGCAGCCGCGTTATCTTTTCGCCTTATGACTGCCCTCCCAGCCAACCAGTTCATTGTCGGTGTCGATCTTGGTGGCACCAACATTGTCGTCTGCGCGATGTCCGCCGATGGCTCGCGCCAATATGGACTCCGCTCCGAACCCACCGCGGCGCAGGAAGGCGCCGACGGTGTGATCGGGCGCATGGCGCGCATGGTCAACGACGCGGTATCAGCAACAATGCGCGAAGCCGGGGTGGCACGCGAGGCGTTTCTTGGCGTGGGTGTGGGTGCGCCCGGGCCGCTCGATCGCAAGCTCGGGATCGTGCTCGTGGCGCCGAATCTGAACTGGCACAACATCCCGCTGCGCGATCGGATGACGGAGCTCACCGGCTTGCCGGCGGCACTCGACAACGATGCCAACTGCGCGACCTACGGCGAGTGGTGGGTAGGGGCGGCCAAGGGCGCGACGAATGTGATTGGGATGACTATCGGCACCGGCATCGGTGGCGGCATCATCCTCGACGGTCGGCTCTATCACGGCTCGAGTGACGTGGCTGGTGAGATCGGCCACACTACTATCGACCAAACGGGGCGCCGGTGCGGCTGCGGCAACTACGGCTGTCTCGAGGCCTACGCCTCGGGTACGGCCATCGCCGAGCGAGCGCGAGAAGCGCTGTCGTTTGAACAGCCGTCCATTCTTCCCGAGTTGGTGGACGGTGACATCTCCCAGATTACAGCGGCCACGGTGTATGCCGCGGCGGCACAGAGCGATGCCGTGGCCCTCGAGATCGTGCGCGACACGGCGCGCTTTTTGGGCACCGGTATCGCGAATCTACTGAACGTGTTCAACCCTGATTGCGTGGTTATCGCCGGTGGGGTCACGCAGGCGGGAGAGGCGTTGTTCGGGCCGCTGCGCCAGGAAGTGCGACGTCGCGCGTTCAAGCCGGCGGTCGATGCTTGCCGGATCGTGCCCGGCACGCTGCCCGGCACCGCCGGTGTCGTAGGCGCGGTCGCCACGTTCATCGCGCAGCACACCGGTCGACCACCCGCGTGACGCCGCTGGCGGCGTCGACTCCTACCGGGTCGCGAAAGAAGCGTGTGGGCGTGATCGGCTCGTTCGTATGGGACGTGTTGTATGGTCGCGACAAACGCAGTGTGGCCGTCGAGGAGTGGGGCGGCATCACGTACTCGCTCTCGGCGCTCGACGCGGCGCTGCCCGATGACTGGGAGATCGTGCCGCTGGCGCGCGTCGGCGACGACTTGGTGGATCGCGCGCGGCTGTTCTGCCATTCGCTGCGACACCTAGCGCCCGATGCGGAGATCATCGGCGTCCCCTATCCGAACAATCGGGTAGAGCTGCGCTATCTCGATGACGAACGTCGCACCGAGCATTTGTCGGGAGGTGTGCCGGCGTGGACATGGATGGGCCTCAAGCCCGTGCTCGATGCCGCTCGACTGGACGCGCTCTACATCAACTTCCTCAGTGGGTGGGAGCTCGACCTCGAGACCACGCAATTGGTGCGGGCGCACTTTAGCGGTCCAATCTACTGCGACTTGCACATGAAGATCATGGCCGTGCTACCCGACGGCCTGCGGGTGGCGCAACCGCTGCCCAACGTGGCCGCGTGGTGCGAGTGTTTCGACGTACTGCAGGTGAACGAAGACGAGATGCAGATGATGGCGCCTGACTCGATGGCACTGGCCGCGACGGCCATGGCGGCGGGTGTGTCGTGCCTCTGCGTCACGCTCGGCAAGCGCGGCGCGGTCTACGTGGCCGCACCAGGATTTGAGCGACTCACCGACTTACCGCCGGCGCGAGGTCACACATCTGCGCTGTCCACATCACCGCGTGGGGGAAGTGGCGCACTGGGCGCGCTGCGCACGGGGCTGGTGCCGAGTGTTCCACCGCGGGTCGACGGCCCCGGCGATCCCACGGGATGTGGCGATGTATGGGGCGCGACCCATTTCTCGCGGCTACTTGCCGGTGATATGTTGACTGATGCGATTGCGACGGCGAACAACGCCGCTTCGCGCAACGTCGAGCATCGTGGGGCCTCCGGTCTTGCGAATCATCTCCGCGGAGAGCTGAGCCTTTCGTGACGTCTGTCATCAGCGTGCCGCCATCTCTCGATGAGCACAGCTTCGAACAGGTCTTCGAGCAGTTGGCGTTGGTACCCGAAGACGCGAAGATCCTCGTCGACGCGCGTCATGCGCGATGGGCCTCACCGTACGGGTTGACCGCACTGCTGTGCGTCGCGCAGTCGCGTCCCGACCGGATGAGTTTCGCAGTACCGGAGCACGCCGACACGGTGTCATACTGGTCACGCACCGGATTCTTCCGACATGCGGCCGAGTTATACGACATGCACGGCGCGGTGCCGCGCGCGCGTGACGCGCTCGAGTCGGACGTGCTACTCGAGATCACGTCAATCACAAAGAGCGACGACGTGCACGGCGTCGTGGGCCGCATTCAGCAGAAGGCTGCCGATATTCTGCATGGTCAGCTCAATCTCGACACGGCCATTACCGGCGCGTTCGGCATGACGTTGAGCGAATCGTGTCAGAACATCGTGGAGCACGCGGGACTTGGCGGATGGGTGGCCGTGCAGACCTACAAATATTCCCGTCGTCTTGGTCGTCGTGTGGTCGTCATCGCCGTCTGCGACGCCGGCGTGGGCTTCCGGAAGTCCCTCGAGAGTTCGCCGGGACATCGCCGCAGTGATCGGTGGGATGACGCGATGGCGCTCGAAGATGCGGTCCTCCGCGCCGTGAGTCGTTTCCGTCATGGTGACAAAGGTCGCGGGCAGGGTCTGGCCGGCATCCGTCGGTTCGTGGGACGGTGGGATGGCAAGTTGTCGGTACGCAGTGGTACGGCACGCATTGCCATCACACCCGAATGGGATGAAGATGTACCGATGACCGAAGGGCTTCCCTTCTTTCCCGGTGCACAGATGCAGGTCACGATTCCCGAACGGCTCGGCGACGCGCCCGTTCGCGCGCGGAGTGCGGGCGCGTCCCGGGCCCGCGCGCGGGGCACGCTGTGAGCGCCCAGCTCATGAAGGCCCGATGACGGTCAACATCGATGTCGGGACCGTGTTGCGCGGCACGGTGTGCGACCTGTATTCGAATCTGGTCACGCGCCCTACCGGCGCCGCCGTGCGTACGGCGATCGAACAGCAAGTCATCGAAGTGGGCGCCTCCGTCGTGACCACGATCGACTTTTCGCAGGTCAACCTGCTGGATTTCTCGTGCGCCGACGAGATCGTGGCCAAATTGCTGCTGCGCTATGCGAGCGACGACGGCCTCCCGGGTTTCCTTACCTTCCGAGGAATTCACGAAGGCCATATCGATCCGATCGAGACGGTCCTCGAACGTCATGCACTGGCGTTGGTATCATGGCATGAGGGGGCGGCCGAGCTGTTCGGTTATGTGGACGACGACGAACGGTCGCATTGGGAGGCGGTGCGCGACCATGGACCGGTTTGGGCCGAGTCGCTCGCGCCGATCCTGTCCGTAAGCGAGGCGTTTGCGGCCAATCAGCTGGACCGGCTTCGGAGTCGTCGGCTCATCATGCGTCGGGACGACGGTTTCACGGTGCCCGGCACGGTGGCGAGGGGAACATGAACGAGGAAGAGAAGGCCAAAGCCCGAAAACTGGGGTTATTCAGTGGATTTTCCCCGGTCCTGCAAGTGGTGGGGTTCATCAGCAGTCGTCCCGGCGACGCCGAACGTGGGCCGATGATTCGGCTGCGCTCAGATGACGCGCTGGTGCGTCTCGTGACGGGACACGAGCTGGTGCGTGTGGTATCTGACCGGCGCTCTGAACTGGCTGAGCTGCAGATTGACGACACGCTACCTCGCGGCGGGTGTGTCCTGCGGGACGTCGTCGGGGCGGCTCCGTCTGAACTCGTGCGCGTGGTGAAGTTGGATACCGACTCCCGGACCCGCGTCTGACCTCGTCCGGCGCCACGCCGATTAACTCTGCCTCCATGCCGCCGTGCCTGACATGAGTGACATCGACGCGATGCCCCCCATGCCGCTTGACGGGCTGCCCGTCGGTGCCGCAGACGGGCTTCCGTCCGGGGCACCGCGAGCGCGTGCGGAGGGTCTCGCCGACAGCTCAGTCGCGCGGCAGTTGGCGCAGCTGGATCGCACCGAATCGGCACTTGTGCTGGCGAGCGGGATGGCCGCCGTCGCCTGCACCATGGTGTCGCTGCTTCGCCCCGGCGATCACCTGCTCGCGAGTCGCTGGCTTCGCCCGGAGACGCGCCGGTTTTTCGAGCATGAGCTCCCGGCGCTCGGTGTGCAGGTGAGCTTTGTCGACCCCACCGAAACACGAGGCTGGCGTCGCGCGCTCAGCCGTACCACACGGCTGGTATACCTCGAGTCTCCGGTCGATCCAACGACCCGTGTGGTCGACATGCGCCCAGTGCGCACCCTTGCGCAGGAGCTCGGCATCGCGTTGGTGGTCGACGCCACGCTCGCCAGTCCCATTAACTTCCGTCCCGTGGAGCACGGCGCGGACGTGGTGCTACATGCGGCCAGTGTGTTTTTGGACGGCCACGGGCATGGTTTCGCTGGCGTGGTGTGCGGTAGCGAAGCGGTGGTGGACGAGGTCCGCGTCAAGATGCGTTCATGGGGCGCCGAGCCGCACCCGGCGGCGGTGGCGCAGTTGGCCCGTGGACTCAAGACACTCGGCGTCCGCGTGGCCAAGCAGAACGCGACGGCGATGGCCGTGGCGCAGTGGGTCGCTTCACAATCAACCCCGGACGGCGCCGTGCGCGCGGTGTCCTATCCCGGTTTGGCCGCCCATCAGGATCATGTGGTGGCCACGGAGTGCCTCTCCGGGTACGGCAATCTGATTGCGCTGGCTCTGCGTGGTGGCGAGATCGCCGTTGGGGAGTTGCTCGGCCGCCTGCAGCATTTCCGCGTTCGTGACGCCGAGAGCGCGGCGCGGCTCGGCGGCGTGGAGTCGGTGGCCAGCGCGTTCGCCGACGGATCGGTCCGTCTCAACATCGGACTCGACGATGCGCCGGTCTTGATCGGCGATCTCACTCAGGCATTGGAGTAGTTGGTGTCCGGTATTTTACGCTTGACGAACGTCAGCAAAGAGTACCCACGCTCAGGCGCAGCCCTCCGCGACATCTCGTTCGAGATGCGCAAAGGAGAGTTCGTGTTTCTGGTGGGGCATAGTGGGGCAGGAAAGAGCACACTGTTGAAACTGTTGTCGATGGCGGAGCGCCCCACCACGGGCGAGTTGCGTATCTCCGGCTTTTCCAGCCTGTCAATCAAACACCGCGAGATTCCGATCCTGCGTCGTCGGCTTGGCATCGTGTTTCAGGATTTCCGGTTGCTTCCCGATCGTACCGCGGAGCAGAACGTGGCGTTCGCGTTGGAAGTCACGGGCGCACCGCATGCGCAAATCCGTCCGAAGGTGGCGCGGTTGCTCACGCAGGTCGGCCTGGCCTCGAAGGCAACGGCATTTCCGCACGAACTGTCCGGAGGCGAGCAGCAGCGCGTGGCAATTGCGCGCGCGCTGGCGAACGATCCCTTTGTGCTGCTGGCCGACGAGCCAACGGGGAATCTTGACGACCGTGCCACGCACGCGATCTTCCTTCTGTTGCGCGAGATCAACACGCAGGGCACCGCCGTGCTGATGGCCACACACGATGTGGCGATGATTCAGCGCTCGACCTTGCGCTTTCTGGAGCTCGACCACGGCGAGCTGGTACACGATGGCACCGATGTGGCGCGCCTTGTGGCCGACATGCGAGGTCGCCGATGAGACTGGCCCTCCGCGAAGTATTCCTGGCGTTCAAGCGCGCGCCGCTGCTGGCCATGCTTGGTGTCACGACGATTGCGTTTTCGCTGTTCGCCTTCGGCCTGTTCGGCTTGGTCGCGATCAACATCAAGGCGGCGCTACTTGAAATCGAAGATCGCGTGGAGATCCGCGCGTTCCTGATGGACGGAGCGAAGGACTCGCAGGTAGAAGAGCTGATGCAGGGCATCAACAAGATTCCGCAAATCGCCGATGTCGGCTACGTGAGCCCCGATTCGGCACTGCAGCGGGCACGCGCGGAGCTCGAAGAGTTTCGTGACGTGATGGAGGGCGCGATGCTGCCCGGATCGGTGGAGCTGCGCTTGAAGGAAGGCGCACGTGATCCCGAGACGGTGCAGGCCATTTCGCGTCGGCTGCAGACCTACCCGGTGGTGGAAGAAGTGCGCTACGGACGCGAGTGGGTGGAAAAGCTGTATCGCATCCGGAACATCGCCGGCGTTGCCGGCTCGGTGCTCGGGAGCGTATTTGCGCTCGTGGCCATCATCATTATCGGATCCACGATCCGGATGGCGATCCTCGCCCGCACCAAGGAAATCGAGATCATGCGTCTGGTGGGCGCCACGAACAATTTCGTGCGTCTGCCCTACCTGATCGACGGGACGCTCAAGGGACTTGCCGGCGGAGCGATTGCCGCGCTGCTGGCCTGGGCCACCGTGCAGCTGGTCTCCAAGAACCTCATGGCCGCACAGTTCTTCAATGCCGAACAGGTGCTGCTTGGTATCGCGGCTGGCGGCGCGCTGGGTCTCGTGGGCAGCTGGCTGTCGGTGGGTCGTCACCTCCGCCGCGTGTGGCGCGACGCCTAGTGCGCTTCGCACGCCTAGTGCGCTTCGCACGCTTAGTGTGTTCCGCACGCCTGCGCTCCGTCGCGGCATTGCTGGCGAACGTCGTGCGACGCACCCTACGCGCTGGCGCGATGACGACAGTCGGTGTAGTCACGCTATTGGCCGTGCCGGCGGTCGTGCCGGCGGTCGTGTCGGCTCAGGCCACTGGCGCGCCGGAACAGCGCCTGCGTCAACAACAGAACGAACTCGACAAGCTGCGCAAAGAGCGCGCCGATCTCGAGTCGAAGATGGCCGATTTGCAGCGCAGTGCGCGCACGTTGGCCGACGAAGTGAACAATCTCGAAGCGCAGCGGAAGGCGACGGCGCGACTCGTGGGCGCGCTCGATCAGCAACTCGAGACCATCAACACCGAAGTGATCAAAGCGGGCTCGGGTCTCGTGACGGCCGAGAGTGAACTCGTGAACAAGCGGTCGGCACTGCAGCGACGCATGGTCGAGATCTACAAGCGCGGCAGCCTGTACGACGTGGAAGCGATGCTGTCCGCGCAGTCGTTTGCCGGACTGGTGGCCCGCTACAAGTACCTGCACGAACTGGCGCTGCATGACCGCGGACTCGTGCGCCGTGTAGAAGGGCTGCGCGATCAAATCATTTCTCAGCGCTTGCTGCTGGTGCGCTTGCAGGATGAAGTCGCGCGCAACCGCTCCGAGAAAGATCGCGAAGCCCGCAGGCTGGCTGACCTCGAATCGCGGCGCCAACGCAATCTCACCACCGTGCAGCGCAGCGCGACGCAAACGCGCGCGCGCCTCACGCAGTTGGCGCGCGACGAAGCCAAAGTGGCAGGCGTGATCGCCTCGTTGGAAACGGTACGTCGCCGAGCCGAGATGTCGCCGAACGCGCGACCCGCCGCGCCGTCGAGTATCCGCACGTCGGACCTCGGCAAGCTCGATTGGCCAGTGGACGGGACCATTCTGTACCGCTTCGGCCGCGTGATCAATCCGAACAACACCACCACGCGCTGGAACGGCATCGGTATCGGCGCGTCGGTCGGTACGGCGGTGAAGTCGATTGCCGCGGGTGAGGTCGTACTGGCCGACAACGTGGGGACTTACGGTCCAACCGTAATCGTCCAGCACGGTGGTGGCGACTACTCGGTGTACGGGTCGCTAGCCCGCATCGATGTACGGAAGGGACAACAGATCCCGAAAGGACAGACGATCGGTACGGTCGGCGCGACGGATCCCGATCTGCCGCCGCACTTGCACTTCGAAATCCGTCCCAAGGGACGCTCGGTGGATCCGTTGGAGTGGCTGCGAGGACGAGTAGGGAGTAGGGAGTAGGTGTAGCGGGTAGGTGTGGAGGTGGCGGCGTCGCGGTGATACACTGTGTTATGCCTGCCAAGAAAGACACCAGCGCGGTCCCCGCGAAGAAGGTCTCCACCCGCAAGGCGCCGTCGCCGCCTGCCCCGTCCATCGCCGCTCCCATCGTGGTCGATGCGGGAGACTGCACGGCAGATCGCGCACCGCTTGGTGCGCATGTGTCGATTGCCGGCGGAACGTGGGAATCGGCCGCTCGAGCCCGCGAGATCAGCGCGACCGGCTCGCAGATCTTCACGAAGCAGGCGAACCGGTGGCTCGAGCGCGATATCGACGACGCCGAGTCCGTGCGCTACCACACGGCGATGCAGGAAACGAAGGTGCGCTGGACCTGCGCGCACGATTCGTATCTCATCAACCTCGCGTCGCCCGACGACACGTTGCGCGCGCGATCGATTGAGAGCTTCAGCGCCGAGTTGCGTCGCTGCCATGCGCTGGGACTCGACGCGCTGGTGTCGCATCCCGGCAATTTCATGGACGACCGCGAGAGTGGCATCGCCCGGAACGCCGACGGCATCACCGCCGCCCTGGAAGCAGAGGTTGGCCCCACGCGCCTGCTGATGGAGCTCACGGCCGGCCAAGGTACGGTGCTGGGCTCGACGTTCGAGGAGATGGCCGATCTGCTCTCGCGTATTCCGTCCGCACTGCGACGACGCGTCGGTGTCTGCCTCGATACGGCGCACATTTGGGCCGCCGGATACGATCTGGTCACCGACTACGACGGCGTGTTCGCGAAGTTCAGCGACCTCATCGGCTTCGAGTCACTCGGCTGCCTGCACCTGAACGACTCAAAAGCCAAGCTCGCGTCGCACCTCGATCGTCATGAACTGATCGCCGAAGGCACGATCGGCGAACAGGCATTCCGGCGCATCATGACGGACGAACGGATGGCCCGGATCCCGAAGGTCATCGAGACGCCAAAAGGCGATACGCCGGCGGAGACGGATGGACGAATGCTGCGGTTGTTGCGGGCGTACGCGGCGGGGTGATCGGCCAACTGCTTAGGGAGCGTGGGGAGGGTCTCAGGCTGGAGGATGCAGTGAGTTGCGCGGTGTTGCTGCTCCCTCCCCCTGGCACCCTCCTCCTGCCCCCTGAGCAGTTGGCAGTTTTCTAGAACAACAACTTGTACACCACGCTCAAATTTCTGCCCGGATTGTACGCGTAACTCTTGATCCGGCTGGTCGCGTCGCGGTACTGCTCGTCCAACGCATTGTCGACGCGCATTGTGACCGAGTGGACTTGGCTTCCTTTCACGGTGAACAGCCAGGTGGCACTCAAGTCCAGCAGCGTGTAGGCGTCGGTTGCGACATCGAGGTTGTCGCCGCTCACCTTCTCCTGCGCGAATACGCGGCGTACGTCGCCGCCGGCCGAAATGCGGCCGTTGTCGTAGCGCAGTGACGCGCCGAGTCGTCCGGCGGGAATGTACGGGAGGTTGTCGTCGCTATTTCGAATCTTGGCGCGCACGTAGTCACCCATTACGCCGCCCACCCAACGACGTACCAGCTTCGTTTCGAGCTGCCCTTCCACGCCGTACAGAGTGGCATCGCGCTGCCGGAAATTCACCAGCGGCACGTCGGTGCCGTCGACGTCCCGCGTGCCGGTGGCCGTCGGCACGATATACTTGTTGATCAGGTTGTAGTACGTGCTGAACTGCGCGAACGTGCGGGGCGTCTGAGCGCGCAATCCCGCTTCGAACCCCGTGCTCTGCTCCGGCCTGAGTGCGGCATTTCCCACGTCGAAGGTGCCGACGGCGGCGTGGTAGCCATTCGCGAACAGCTCTTCGACCGCCGGCGCGCGAAAGCCGCGCGACATGTTCGCGGTGAAAGACACGTCGGTAGTCACCGGCACGCTCAGTCCGAGCGAGGCGGCCATGTTCTCGAACGTGCGGGACTGCGCATCCCCAAAGCGGGCGGCTTCCTTGCCGGGATCGGTTGCAATCGAAAAGCGGTCGTACCGCGCACCGATCTGCACGCGCGGCGTGTGATCCTCGGAAGCGCCCATGCCGAGGGGGAGCTCCTGAAAGACGAACGCGGCTACGTTGTTGTTGGTGGAGCCCGGCACGAACGCTTCGTCACCGGCCGGTCGGTATTCCCGGAAGAGGCCTTGCACACCAACGGCACCCGTCATCCGGCCGATCTGTGTGCGTCCGGTCACGTTCACGGTCTGCGTGTTGAGCTTGAACTGCGTGCCGATCGCGCCACTGGGCTCGATCTCGTTGTGCGAGTACCACTGCGACGTGCCATCAACGCGCAGCGTGGCGACGGGTGCGTAGCCGGTGCTGATCGTGGACTGTAGCGCCGCCATGCGCCGGACACCGTCGATCCGAATGCCTGCGTCGCCCGCGGGGTGCGGCAATCCGTATTCGAAGCCCATCTGGCGATACACCACACCGACCGACCCGCGACCGCCAACGGTTCCGGCACCCAAGGCAAACTGCTTTGTCGCGCCGTTCGTGTTCGGCTGGGCCGCACCGCCGCCCACGCGCATGTTCTCGAACTCACGGAATCCGCCCCGTACCGTAATGGCGAGCTGCTTTCCGACCGGTACCGTAATGCCTGCACTCGCCACGCCGCCGGGGGTGACGCTCTCGCCCTGCCCCAGCACATAGCCAGTGGCGCGCCCGGGAATACTGGTGGGAATGTCCGACGAGATCACGTTGACCACACCGCCGATGGCATTGTTGCCGTATAGCAGCGAGGCTGGACCACGAATCACCTCAATCCGCTCGGCGGTACTCGGATCCACCGCGTTCATGTGGTCGGCGGCACCGGCCGAGAGATCACCGGCGCGCTCGCCGTCCTGCAACACCAGTACACGCTCGCCGGTGAGGCCACGAATGACCGGCGTTGACGCCATCGGTCCGTTGAAGCGCGTGGACATGCCGGGCTCCTTCGACAGCGTCTGGCCGAGCGACGTGCTCAGGGCGCGCTGTAACTCTTTGCCCGACAGTTGGACGGTGGCCTGCGTGACGTTGAGCGGGTCGGTTCCCGTCGGTGTGGCCGTCACGTTCACGCTCGAGAGGCGCACCGTGGCGACCTTCATGGTCACCGTGACCCGCACCGGGGTACCCGCGGCTGTCACGGTCACGACTTCGTGCGCAGCAAAATAGCCGATCCGGATGAAGTCGAGGTGATACACGCCGGGCGGAACTCCTTCGATGGAAAATTGGCCGCGGTCGTCGGTGAGCGCACTGCGATTGGCGCCGCTGACCACCACTTGCACATTCGACAACGGCGCACCCGCCGTGTCTTTGACGGTACCGGTCACTCCGGCCTGCAGTGCCGCGGTCGGCGCCGACGCCGCCACCGCACGGGAGGCAGCCGCACTAAGCGTGGGGGAACTCGCGAGCGCGAGCGCCGCCACAACCATGGGGGTGGACATCGACAAAACGGTTCGCAGGCAGGTACGTCGGCCCACGACCGGACGACGCGCACCAGCGCGGCGCAAAAAGTTCGGAAGCATGACAACTCCAGAAAGTGATGTGCGCGATGCGCCAAGCTGACGCGATCGCGTGGTCCGGGGCCATGCGCGAGGCATGGCCGACAACTCAGACCGACATCTTCGGAGGAGCACGCTGCGAGGCGGTTCCACGGCTGGCACTCGCACGGCTCGTGACCTGCACGCACGTCGGCGCGATGTCAGGCTCGGCCTCGACCGGTGAGCGCGACTGCTCGTGGGCACTGCCGTTCGGCCCCGTGGCAACGCTGCACAACACGCAGTCGTGACTGTGCACCGGCACACAGCCCGGCCCAGTCTCCGACTCCATGTGCAGATACGCTTCGCGCTGGTCGAGACGCCACGCATCCGCCACCGACGACACCGCCGGCCCCAGGACCTGAAACCAGGCCAACAGGAAGAGGAAGCGCGTGAGAAGTAGGGAGCGCGTGCGTGCCATCGCTGTAACGTGTCGATTTCGGGGAAATGACGCAACAGGCCTATGGAAGATCGGGGGCATGACAGACACCTTTCACAAATGTTCCGCTTTCCCACCCGATTTGCAGCGCGCGCGACGTGGCGTCACGCCTGCCCAATGGTGATGGCCGCCATGCTCCTTACGTGGGCGTGCGACAATCCCACCGTGGTGCGACCCGATTTCGCGTACGATCCCACCGCGCTCACGGGCGGATTGCTCTATCGGTGGTCCACCGGCGCCAAGGTCCGTGTGTTCGTGGAGCCGATGGCGGCAGGGAGTGCCGACTTGGCCGTGGCAGTGCAGCGCGCCGTGCAGTCGTGGAATGCCGTGCCGCAGGGGCGCGAGTTCACGCTCGACGTGGCATCGAACCGCGATGTGGCCGATGTGATCGTGTACGACCGCTCCGTCGCACAGCCGGTCGCAACGGGATCCTGTCCGTTCAATCCCTCCGGGGCGGCCGGCTACACGTATTTCTGTCCGCTGAATGGCCGCGCCGAGCGGCTGCGACCCATCGCAGCCACGGTACTGACCGCGGCGATCGTGATTCGGGTGGACATGACGACGACGGCCACGCAGTCCGCGCTCGACGCGCTGGTGGCACACGAGATAGGACACGCGGTAGGGATCGGCGGTCACAGTCCGCAGGCGAGCGATGTGATGTTTACGCGTCCTACGGTGAGCACGCCGACCGAACGGGATCGCAACACGCTGCGCAACCTTCTGGGGCGGGCGGCCGATATTACGCTCTGAGTCCGTCATTCCTCATGCACTTGTACTGAGAATTCATGCAGGAAAAGGGGAACCTCCGCTTGAGCGACGGGGCCCGCTCGGTCATGTTTCACATTCGGTTCAGTGCATCACCGAATGAAAACCGAACGCAAAGCACATTCTCTGCAGGACAGGCCAAGCGCCGCACCGTGCGCGCTCGACTGCGCCTGTCCCGCCGTACGTTTTCCGTGAGGGTCGCACCATGGCGACACAGGTCACTCCGTCCGCCGCCGTTCGCCGTGAGAGCCTTGACGGCCTCGCTCCCCAGGGCCTGAAACCGAGCGGAGAGGTTCACTGGAACTTTGTCGCTCCCGAACTCGTCGAAGCGGCTATCCGCCGCGACGAAGGTCGGTTGGCCGAGATGGGGCCGTTCGTCGCGGTCACGTCGCCGCACACGGGCCGCTCGCCGAACGACAAGTTCGTGGTGCAGGAGTCGTCGAGCGAGGCTGATGTGGACTGGGGCAAGGTCAACCAGCCGATGGCTCAGGCGCACTACGAAGCGCTCAAAGCCGACGTGAAGCAGTATCTGAACACGTTGCCCGAGCTGTTCGTGCAAGACCTGTATTGCGGCGCCGATCCATCCACGCGCTTGAGTGTGCGCTACGTGTTGCCCAATGCGTGGCATGCGTCGTTCGTGCGCAACATGTTCATTCGCCCGGCGGTCGAGGAGCTGGCCACGTTTGCGCCGAATTTCACGGTGTATCACGCACCGGAATTCCAGGCCGACCCGGCAAAGCACGGCACGCGCACGACCACGTTCATCGTGCTCAACATCGCCGAGCGCACCATTCTGATTGGTGGCACACGCTACGCCGGTGAGCTGAAGAAGTCGATGTTCACGGTGATGAACTATCTGCTACCGAAGCAGGGCATTCTCTCGATGCACTGCTCCGCCAACATCGGCCCTGCGGGCGACACGGCGTTGTTCTTCGGGCTGTCGGGAACCGGCAAGACGACGCTCTCGGCCGACCCCACACGCGGCCTCATCGGCGACGACGAACACGGCTGGTCACCTGAGGGCACGTTCAACTTCGAGGGTGGCTGCTACGCGAAGGTGATCAACCTGTCGCCCGAGAACGAGCCCGACATCTATCAGACCACGCAGATGTTCGGCACAGTGCTCGAGAACGTCGTGCTCAACGAGCCGTCTCGTTCGGTGGACTTCGCCAACCAGTCGATCACCGAGAACACGCGCGCCTCGTATCCGCTGCACTACATCAAGAACCACGTGCCGAGCGGCCGCGGTGGACACCCGAAGAACGTGGTGTTCCTCACCGCCGACGCGTTCGGTGTGTTGCCGCCGATCGCCAAGCTCACGCCGGAACAGGCGATGTACTATTTCCTGTCTGGCTACACGGCCAAGGTGGCCGGCACCGAGCGCGGCGTCACCGAGCCGCAGGCCACGTTCTCGGCCTGCTTCGGCGCGGTGTTTTTGGTGTGGCATCCCACCAAGTACGCCGAGATGTTGGGCGAACTGCTCCGCACGCACGGCTCGCAGGTGTGGCTGGTGAACACCGGTTGGAGCGGCGGCGCGTACGGCGTGGGCTCGCGCATGAAGTTGAGCTACACGCGCACGATGGTGCGCGCGGCACTCAACGGCTCGCTGGCCAATGCGACGTTTGCCGCCGACCCGATCTTCGGTTTGCATCTGCCGCACGCGATCGACGGTGTACCGAGTGACGTGCTCGAGCCGCGTCGCACGTGGGCTGACGGTGCGGCGTACGATGCGCAGGCGAGCAAGTTGGCCGGTATGTTCCGTGAGAACATCACGAAGTTTGGTTCGGCGGTTTCACCGGTGATTCTGGGCGCAGGTCCGAAGGGCTGAACGCTCCGCGGTGTCGCGTCGACACGGCCGCCGATGTTCACAGCCGCCCCGGAGCCTAGACTTTTCGGGGCGGTTTGCATTTGCTGCATTGCATAGCAAGGAATTGCTTTACCGCGGATTCACGCGGACAGAATGCAAAAACCGCCCCGGTGCTCGAAGCGCCGGGGCGGCTTGCGGTTCCAACGATCGAGCGGAGCTAACCCCTACTCCTTGCGCACAACCTTTTCGACAATGAGCTGACGGCCGTCTCGGGCGCCGAGGAAGATGGCGCCGTTGGGGCCGAAGCCGAGGAGCTGACGACCGGCGGGCAGCTTCACGCGTTCGATCATCTTGCCGGCCGGGCTGATGATGTCGTACACGAGCGGTGGCTGGTTCATCATGGCCGCCATCATGCCCATCGCGGCGGCAGGCATGCTGCCACGCGTGGTGTCACCAGCGGCGCGCGGAGCGCCGGGAGCGCCCGGGGCGCCAGCGGCCCCTGTACCAGCACCGCGAGCACCACCAGCGGCTCCTGGAGCACCCGGAGCGCCACCAGGGCCTCCACGACCACCCATGCCACCGCCACCCATGAACTGTGTGGCCAGCTGCGCCGACAAGTTCGACGTGGCGGGCAACACCCACAGGTTGCCCTCGAAGTCAGCCAGCGTGGTGCCGGCGCGGATGGGCGGGTAGTAGTCGGGCAGCTTCTCAGCGGCCACCGGCTCGAAGGACATACGGAACCCACCGCCGCCGCCCGCGTTGCCAGCGGCGCGTTCGGTGGCGGCCTTGGCCAGCGTCTGCAGCGAATCCACCAGCTTGGTCTTGTCGTCGTCGGTGATACGCTTCCAGTCGAACGGCAGCTTGTCCGAC
>NZ_JBKJRB010000013.1:0-3737 GCF_046594945.1 Gemmatimonas sp.
CCGGCTGAACAGCATTCGCGGGCAATACTCCTCGCATTTGGCACAATGGACACCTTGGGAGTGGCACGGCGACCGTGTTGTGTTCCTGAGCACCGAGAATGATCTGTTTGGGACCGCAACTGACCCGACTGCGTGATGTCGACCGTCGTTGACGGGGAGCGGGGGCCATCGTGGAGATGGTACGCGCGCGATCGCGACCGTTGATGTAGTCCACGCGCCGGGAGGGAGGCTTCGGCGGCGGCCGGCCCGAGTGGGTGGCGGGAGGGGCCACTGTTTTAGCCGACGATCGCCCCTCCCGCCGTGCCTCGAACGTGTTGGAGCGAAGCACAAATCGAATCGTACGAGTCGACCTCGACGTCAAGGCCTGGGTTGCGAACCTGCCGTCGGTGTCGGCGATTAGGCCAGGACGTTGTCCGGCCTGCGCGGTGGCGAGCCGCCCGGCGGGTGGCGCGCTGGCGATTCATGGACACGGGTCTCGGGAACGCCTGCAGCTTGGACCGCTCGCGTCGCAGGGCAACAGCGAGGTCACCGTCATCCTCGTGCGCCGCTACCTGTGCCAGGCGTGTGGCGCGGTCATCACTGTCGTGCCGCGAGGTGTCATCCGCCGTCGCCTATATGCCGCAGCCGCGATCAGCCTGGCGCTGGGCCTCTGGGGCCTCCTTGGCCTCTCGTCGCCCGCGGTGCGCACCCAGGTCTCGCCGAACTCCGTGATCGGCGATGCCGCCCGCCACCACTGGGTGACGCTGCGGCGCTGGGCCGTCGCAGGCGCCGCAGGCCGCCTCTTCTCACGGCTCTCAGTCATCGCCGACGAGGACCACCGCGTCACGGCACGCCGCCTCGCCACCGCCCTCATCGGCTTCGCCCCGCCCGGCGATCGGCACCTCACCACGGAGGGCCTGCTCTACGTCGGAGGTGCGCACGCTGCGTGATGTCCCCGACCGCACCAGAGGCGGCCCCGAGCTCCCCACCATCCCAGATCGGAGCGCCCCGGACCGAGACCCTGCATGACCCCAAAGGCCGACCCGACCGAGCACTGTCGCTCGCTGCTGCGGCCCCCAAGGAGACTCATGCCCGCTCTCACGCCCTCCGATCACTCGGAAGAAGTGGCGATCTTCCGAAGTCAGGTCATCGGCACCATCACCCACCGCGAGCTCACGCGCGGCGAGCTCCAGGCCGAGCTGCGCCGCCTCAGCCGTCAGCGCTATCGCCCGCCCGACGGCGATGTGACGCGCACGTTCTCGGTGCCGACACTCGAGCGTTGGCTCTACCGCTATCGACACGGCGGCCTCGACGCGCTCCGGCCGCGCCCTCGCAGTGACCGCGGGCGCGCCAAGAACCTTACGCCCGAGCAGCGCACACTGCTCCTCGACATCCGGCGCGAACATCCGCACGCATCAGTGACACTCATCCAGCGGACACTCGTGGCCGACGGACGCCTCGCTGCAAACGCCGTCTCACCCGCGACGGTGCGGCGCCTCTACCACGAGCAGGGAGTCGACAAACAATCGCTGCGAGCGGCCGCGGGCGGGGCTCCGCGCCTACGCTGGCAAGCCGAGCGACCCGGCGCGCTATGGCACGGCGACGTCTGCCACGGCCCGGCGATCATGGTCGATGGCATATCGCGCCCGCTTCGCATTCACGGACTCCTCGACGACTGCTCGCGCTATATCGTCGCTCTCGAAGCCCACCACACCGAGCGCGAAACCGACATGCTCGAGCTCTTCGTGGCCGCGCTGAGACGCCACGGCCGACCGTCCGCACTCTACCTCGACAACGGCTCGACCTATCGCGGCGAGGCCCTGCAGACCGCCTGCGCGCGGCTCGGTATCAACCTCTTGCATGCGAAGCCCTACGACCCGCAAGCACGCGGCAAAATGGAGCGATTCTGGCGCACGCTGCGCGAAGGCTGCCTCGACTTCCTGCATGCGGCAGGCTCGCTCGCCTCGCTCACCGACGTCAACGCGCGCCTCGCGGCGTTCCTCGAACGGCACTATCACGCCGCGCCGCACGCCTCACTCATGGGGCAATCGCCCGACACGATCTGGAGCAGAGCCACGCACGTCCGCGACCTCGACGACACGAAGCTGCGCGACGCGTTCACCGCGCGCGACAAGCGCCGCGTTCGCAAGGACTCGACCGTCGCGGTCGACGGCATCGACTGGGAAATCGACCAGGGCTTCCTCTCCGGCCGCCTCGTCACTGTCGGTCGCTGCCTCCTCGATAGACCACCTGCCCCCTGGGTCGAACACGAGGGCAAGCGCCTCATGCTCCACCGCGTCGACCCCACGAAGAACGCCCGCCGCCGCCGCGAACCACGCGTGGCCGAGGCCAAGCCCACGACCCCGTTCGACCCCGCAGGCGCGCTGCTGGCCGAACCCCTGCAGACTCCGGAGAAATTGTCTTGACCATCAAGTATCTTGACCACTTCAACTTCAGCACGAAGCCGTTCTCAAAGGAACTCGGTGACGCCGAGCTGTGGATCCCACCCACGAAGAAGGCCCTCATCGACGACCTCTGCGAGGCGATCGCCGACCATGACTCGGTGCTGCTCACGGGTGAGCCTGGGGTCGGCAAGACGTGTGTCTTGCGCGCGGTGCGTGCCCGCATTCCCGCGCAGGGGTGCCGACTGACCTATTGTCATAATGCCACGCTGGGTCGCCGCGACTTCTATCGGCAGCTGTGTCACGCGCTCGGCCTGGCGCCGTCGGCCACCGCTGCAGCTTTGTTCTATGCGGTCAGCACGCATGTGCAGGACCTCGGCAGGGACCACATGCACCCGGTGTTTCTCCTCGACGAGGCGCACCTGCTGCATCAGGACACGCTCGACCATCTGCACATCCTGCTCAACTATGAATGGGACAGTCGCGCGCTCCTGTCGCTGGTTCTGGTCGGTCTGCCCGAGCTCGAGGACCGGCTCGCGCTGAGGCGCAATCGCTCCCTGTTCCAGCGGATTCACCGGCGCTTTCGCGTAGACCCTCTGACCATCGACGACACCCACGACTATCTCCGGGTGCGGCTCCGACGCGCTGGCAATGAGAAGGAGCTCTTCGCCAGCGACGCCATCGGCCTCCTGCACGAAGCCACCCGAGGGTCTCTGCGCGAGGTCGACCGCATCGCCACATGGTCACTCAGGGAGGCCGCGCGACTCGCCAAGAAGAGGGTCGAACGCGACATCATCTGCCGAGCCGTCGACACCACTTCGACATTCGAGGAAGGAACGACATGATCCTGATTGAACTTCCCCCCGACTGGACGCCCAACGAAGCGCTCGCGGTCGTCCGCTTCCTCGACAACGTGGCCACAGCTATATGGCAGGCCTACGGCCTCGAAGCGGTCGAGCCGACCGAGGACGAACCCGACTCAGGCGAGCCGTCCCCGTTCGACGACACAACGCACTTCTGAGGGCTCACCATCGTCGAGATGAACGGCCATGAGCACCCCGGCGAAGACCATCGTCGCGCCGCTCATGGCCTGTCATGACGTGATGGACATCACGCGACTGCACGCAGCGAGTCACCTCCGCGATGCCCATCACGCCAATGCGCAACAGGTGTCATCGTCGCGATGGCCATCAGCCAACCAGTCCTCGAAGACATCATCCAGCGTGAGCGGCAACACCTGAGGGCCGTGCGCTCGCCGGTCGCGAGCTCGAGGTCGACCTCGAGGTGATACCGGTCAGCGATAGGGCGGGGCGGCCGGTCGAGCGACGCGCGCCCGTCGCTCGCGCGGCCAGTTCC
>NZ_JBKJRB010000149.1:0-13769 GCF_046594945.1 Gemmatimonas sp.
CCGATGGTACTCCGGTCGTGAGACCGCGGGAGAGTAGGCCGATGCCGGCACCTTGGGAAGCCCCCGTCACCGATCCCTCAGGATCCCGGTGGCGGGGGCTTCTGTGTACCACTACCCTTCACGCTCAGGCTACATTCCCCCAATTCCGAGTTCATGACACGGGCTGGTATCGTTACGGTCGCCGGTTTCCCCAACGCCGGCAAATCCACCCTGCTTAACCGACTCGTCGGTGAGAAGCTCGCGATCACCTCGAGCAAAGCACAGAGTACCCGTCACCGCATACTCGGCTTGCGGACGGAGAATGACACGCAAATGGTCATTCTCGATACACCAGGGCTGCTCGAACCCAGAGATACACTGCACAGCGCGATGCGAAACGCCGCCCTCGCCGCCGTGCGCGACGCCGATGTCTTGGTTCACGTCGTCGACGCCACCGCGACCATTCCCAGCGATTTCGCCACGGCTGCCGGTCTGGAGCGCGCGCCCCGCGCCAAGCTCCTCCTCGCGCTCAACAAGATCGACTTGATCGACGAGCCGAGGAAGTTTGCGCTGCTCGAACATTATCCGGATGCCGTGCTGTTGTCCGCACACACTGGTGATGGCATGGATCGCCTGGTCGACGCGATAACGCAGATGCTTCCTGAGAGTCCTCTCCTCTATCCCGCCGACGAACTCTCGACCCAGCCCGTCAAGTTCTTCTGCGCAGAGTTCGTCCGTGAAACGGCACTCGAACAACTCGGCGATGAATTGCCGCACGCGATCGCCTGTGAAATTGAGGAGTTTCGCGAAGGATCGACGCCGCTGTACATTCGGGCGGTCCTGCACGTCGAACGCGACAGCCAGAAACGGATTGTGATCGGAGCCAACGGACAGCAGATCAAGAAGCTTGGTCGCGTAGCGCGAGAGAAAATCGAGCGCTTCGTGGGGCAACCCGTGTATCTCGATCTCTGGGTGAAAGTGCTCCCCAACTGGCGCCGCAATCGGAATGCGGTGCTGCGCTTGGGATACGGCGACCCGAACGAAAAGACGTGACGCACGGACGGTCGTGGCTTGGACGGTGCGTTCGTGCCGCCGTCGTGATCGCGCTCAGTGTCAGCACGGCGACGATCGCGCGCGCACAGAATGGTGGGCTCTTCCTACTGGTCCCGTTCGGAGCACATGCCGTCGCCCAAGGCGAGGCTGTCGTGGCCGATTCCACCTTGGGCACCGAAGCCATGTGGTGGAATGCTGCCGCCCTCGCGCGCATCGGGAAGAAGGAATTGGCCGTGCACCATTCGCAAACCCTGATCGCCACCAGCGACATGCTCACGTTCGCGATCCCATCACGCGTGCTAGGAACGGTGGCGGCGTCGGCGTATCTGGTGAACTATGGCGATCAGGCGGCCACCGACCCGGTCAACGGTTCGGAGATTGGCACGATCACCAATCGCAATTATCAACTCGCGCTGTCTTACGCGACGCCCGTTGGGAAGCGTCTCAGCGCGGGCGTAACGTATAAGTTCATCATGCTGCGCTTCCAGTGCACCGGCATCTGCGGAAACGTCCCCGTTATCTCGGGCTCAACGAGCGCTCTGGATCTCGGCGTGCAGTACGTGCTGCCCACGACGCTGCCGATTACCATCGGATCCTCCGTGCGCAATCTCGGTCCCGCATTGCAAGTGAAGGATGCCGAACAGGCGGATCCGCTTCCTCGCATCATTCAAATCGGTGGCATGGCACGCCTGCCGGTGTCGTCGCTCGCCGCCGCAGGTGCGTCGCTTGATGTGACGCTCGATGTGCAGAGCGCCCCGGCTTTGAATGGCGCGGCTGGTGGGCTTGGTGTCATCTTGGGGTATCGGGAGGTCGCGTTCCTGAGGGGTGGCTACAAGCTCCAACCCGGTGACGCCAAGGGCCCGTCAATTGGCTTCGGCTTCCAGCGCGGGGGCTTTGCGCTGGATTTGTCTCGCCGGTTCGACGCCGCCTCGGCGCAGCTCGGTGAACCGCCAACCTACGTCTCACTTCGGGCACGCTTTTGATGCGGCGCGGACGGCTCTCGATAGCGAGCGCTCTGCTCACCATGCTGGCGGCGGCGTCGGCGCTGGCCCAAGGCGGAATGCCCGTGGCGCTTCGCACCACGACAGCCGTGGCCACAGCGACCGCGCAGCACGACCAGCCGGTGGAATTCGCCCGTGCATCGAGCAGCGTGACCACTCGTGCATCCGGAAGCGCGTCAAGCCCGTCACGCGACCAGCGCGCGCCGTGGTGGGCGCCGGTGATTTCAGGGGTCGTGCCCGGCTCCGGCCAGTTCATGATGGGACAGCAGCGCGGCGTCGGATATCTGGTGGCCGAGGGCTACCTCCTGCTGCAACAGGTACGTGCCCGACGCGATGCAAATCGGGATCGCGACGCGTATCGCGCATTGGCGTTCAACGTGGCGCGACAGCCGTTCGGTGGGGAGCGTCCCCGTGGCAGTTGGGACTATTACGAATCGATGGAGAAGTTCCTCGAGAGCGGAGCGTTCGATCGTGATCCCGGTGGTGCCGTCGATCCAGAAACTGACGAAACGACCTACAACGGCGCGCGCTGGTTGCTGGCACGCGAGACGTACTGGGTGAACGCTGATGTTGCGCCAGCGCGTTCGAGCCCAGAGTATCAACGTGCGCTTGCTTTTTACCAGTCACGCGCCGTGCCGACCGCGTACCAGTGGAGCTGGCGCGACGCGCAGCTCGAGAAGGATGTATACGGTCAGACGATTGCGAGCGCCAACCGTAGCGTGCAGCGAGCGGTCAACTACGTCGGACTGGTCGGCGCCAACCACTTGGTGAGCCTGATCGACGCCTACGTGAGTGTGCGCGTGCGACGCTTTGGTGGGGCCGGCGTGAGCGTCGACGGCATTCACACGCTGGTCGAACTGGTGGGCGACCCTCGCGAGGGCAGGCGGCAGGTGCGCGCAGCCATTCGTCTGGTCCCAACGCCGCACTAGCCGCTCAGAGCGGCGCACCGCCCTGATTTTTCGTTTTGCGACAGTAGATGTGATGGTCGACACATCGTGCCGATCACTGGCAGGTGATCGTCTGCTGTTCGGCGGGTTGCCACCCTCCTGTTCGCTCCCGGGGCCGTGGCTGGCCGCGTTTCAGTCAGCTCCCGTGATGGCATCCGATCCTGGTATTTGGGTGCTACCGGCCCTCTTCACTCCCGATCCACGCTTCGACGATGAGCACTCCGGGCTTCAACGAACACGTCGCGGTTCATCTGACCCTCGGTCAGGACGAACCGTCGTGGTTGACAGCGTGGTGGGAATCGACGCGGATCCCGCGGCAGCAGACGCTCGATCCTGACGGCGTATGCCCACAAGCGATGAAATCGCGTCCCCGACTCATTCTCATCGATGCGCGTGGCGATGCCGACTGGGAAGCACGCGCCGTCGGCACGTGCCGGCGCCTCAAGCGCGACGCGTACACCGCGATCGTGCCGGTGCTCGTGATCGTGCCGGCCGAGCGCCTCGCCGACGCCTTTGACGCGGGGGCGGACGAGGTCCTTCGTGCGGATGTCAGCGATCAGGAAGCTATCGCCCGGCTGTCCGCGATGCTGCGACGGAGCGATCGCGACACGGATGTGCATCCATCCACTCGTTTGCCCGGTACGCGAGAGATCGCGGCGGAGTTGGCCCGGCGCGTCGCGACCGGCGAAAAGTTCGCGGCATGTTACGCCGACCTCGACCACTTCAAGGAGTTCAACGACCGCTACGGGTATCATCACGGCGATCAGGTGATTCGGCTGCTCGCCAGGATTCTCCACGACGTTGTCACGGGATTATGCGTCGAAGAGGGCTTCGTTGGGCACATTGGGGGCGACGACTTCCTGTACACCATCCCCTTGGCGGCCGTCCCCCGGGTTTGCGACGAAGTCATCCGAGTATTCGATGAACTGATTCCGTGGCAGTATTCCGAGCAGGACCGTCGTGTGGGATATTTCTTCGGCAAGGATCGGCGCGGACAGTTGCATCGCGTTCCGCTGATGACGCTGTCCGTCGGCGTCGTCACCAATCAGCGCCGGCATTTCACACGGGGCATCGAGGTCAGCGAGTTGGCGACGGAAATGAAGAGTTACGCGAAGACACTATCGGGCTCCGTGTGGGCGGTTGATCGTCGCCGGGACGACCCGGCGGCACCGGCGTCGGCGGGCGCGTCGATCGATGCGCTTCGGGCACGTCAGGGCATTCGCAGTGCAGGGGGAGCGTGATGACGGTTTCGTGTCCGGACTGCAAGTCAGTGTTTCGCGTCGACCCGGCGAAGGTGCCGGCCACAGGCGTACGTGCGCGGTGCTCGGTGTGCGGTGGTGTGATTGCCATCGGTGGCGGGTCCCTGCCGGTTTCGGTGACGCCCTCGTCCTCCGCGGCGGCGGTGGCGCCGTTCGGTTCTGGTCAGTCGCGCGCCACCCCGGTTTCCAGCGCGCCGTCCACCGCGACGCGGCCATCGTCGGCGAGTGTCATGACACCACCGGCGCTTTCCGCCGTGTCGTCGCCGGCGTACCAGACGGCGGCCGCATCGACGGCCGTGACGGCGCCGTCAGTGCCCCCGATATCGTCGGCCGCAACGGCGACACCCACCGCCGGCAAGCGCCCGATCAATCCGTTTCTGCGCGCCGATCCGGCGCAGCGCGCCCGACGCCTCGCGCGAGCGCTCGTCTCCGATCTGGTGGCGTATCACCCCCAGAAGCGGGATGAGGGTCTTCGCGATGGCACGCTGCGCCAGCTCTTCCGCGAGGAGATCAAGAAGAGCTACGAGGAGTACGTCGAGCAGGTTGGGCGGGATGTCGCCGAGCACTCGCCGTACTTTCAGGAAGCGCTGAACGACATTCTTGCGGGTGGTCGTCGCCTGTTCTGATTCTGCCGCTGGAAGCCGGTGCGGTCTCCAGGTACCTTCCCTGTCACTCGAATGCTGGTAACAGCTGGTGACACTACGGGCCGCTCTCCTGCGCGGAGGGCGGCTCGCGTCGTACGTGGAGGCACGGCATGCAGGACGGGGAACGCCTGAAGGTTTTGACACGATCGGAAGAGCGGCTGGTGGACATGCGGAGGTATCTTTGACGTCGACGTCAAGCGCTCGACGCTGAACGCGTATGAGAATGAGATGTCCGACGGAGCCTTCTGGAACGATCAGGAGCACGCCAGGGACATCGTGCAACAGGTCAAGGTGCTCAAGGGGTGGATTGAGCCGATCGACTCGCTGAGTGCGCGTATCGAATCCTCGCGCGAGATCGACGAACTACTCGCGCTCGAGCCGGACAGCGCGATGTCGAAGGATCTCGATACCGAGACCGAGCGTATCGTCGAAGAGCTCGACGCGTTCGAGCTGAAGTCGCTGCTCCGCGGACGCGATGACTTCCGTGATGCGCAGATAGAAATCAGCGCCGGCGCCGGCGGGACCGAGGCGCAGGATTGGGCCGAGATGATCATGCGCATGTACACACGGTGGGCGGAGCGCAAGGGGTTCGAGCTCGAGATGCTCGACCTCAGCGAGGGCGAAGAGGCGGGCATCAAGGGCGCCGTCATCGAGATCAAGGGGCAGTATGCCTATGGCTTCCTGCGTCCTGAATCAGGTGTGCACCGTCTCGTGCGTATTTCGCCATTCGACTCGCAGGCTCGACGCCATACCAGCTTCGCGTCGGTATTCGTGTATCCGGTGGTGAACGAAGAAATCAACATCGAGATTCGCGACGAGGATCTGCGCATCGATGTGTACCGCGCGTCCGGCGCGGGCGGTCAGCACGTCAACAAGACCTCGTCCGCCGTGCGCATAACGCACATGCCCACGGGTCTCGTGTGCGCGTCGCAGGCTGAGCGTTCGCAGTTCAAGAACAAGGCGACCGCGATGAAGCAGCTCAAGAACAAGCTGTATCAGCGCGAGTCTGACAAGCTGGCCGCCGCCAAGGCCCTCCTCGATGCCGACAAGCAGGACGTGTCCTTCGGCAGCCAGATCCGCAGCTACGTCTTTCAACCGTACACGATGGTCAACGATCACCGCACCGAGCTCAAGATCGCCGACGTCCAGAAGGTCATGGACGGGGGAATCGATCCGTTTATTCAGGCGTACTTGAAGCAGGAGAGCGAACAGCAGGCGGAGGGTCGCCCGCTGTGAGCGAGGATCTGAACTTTCTGATGAAGGCGCGTCGTGACAAGCTCGACACGCTGCGGGCGGCCGGCATTGAACCGTTCGCATACTCGTTTGATCGGTCGCACACTGCCACGGAGGCGGTCGCCGCACTGGGCACGTCCGACGCAGGCCCCGACGTCACGGTGGCTGGTCGTCTCACGTCGTGGCGGAGTCAGGGCAAGACGGCCTTCGCGCATCTCGCTGACATGGACGGACGGGTGCAGCTGTACTTCCGTCGCGACGAAGTGGGCGAGGCGACATGGGCCCTACTTAACGCGTGGGACCTCGGCGATTGGGTTGGGGTAGGCGGCGCAATGATGCGCACGAAGACTGGCGAAGCGACGGTCAAGGTCAGAGAGGCCACGCTCCTCTCCAAGTCGCTCCGGCCCCTGCCGTTCGGCAAGGAGCAGCTGGTCGATGGACAGATGGTGCGCTACTCGGGCTTCTCGGACACCGAACAACGCGCGCGTCAACGATACGCGGATCTTGCCGTGCATCCGGAAGTACGCGCGCTGTTCCGTGCGCGCTCGGTGCTGACACGCAGCATCCGGTCGCACTTAGATGGGTTGAACTATCTCGAAGTGGAAACGCCCGTGTTGCAGCCGCTGTATGGCGGCGCCTCGGCGCGTCCGTTCATCACGCACCACAACACGCTCGACATGCCGCTCTATCTGCGCATCGCGGACGAGCTGTATCTCAAGCGCTTGATCGTGGGCGGATTCGAACGCGTGTACGAGATCGGGCACGACTTCCGCAACGAGGGTATCGACCGGACGCACAATCCGGAGTTCACGATGCTCGAGTTCTACGAGGCGTTCGCCGACTACAGCACGATGATGGCGCGCGTCGAGACGCTGATGGTCGCGGCGGCCGATGCGATTCGCTCGATCCCGATCGTGGGCGAAAAAGTGCCGGTACTGGTAACGCCGTTTCCGCGCGTCGAATGGGTGCCCTCGCTGTCACAAGCGGTCGGCATCGATGTGATGGCGGCGGACGATGCCACGCTGCGACAGGCGGCCGAGCGCATCGGGGTGCCGAAGGTCGCCACGCTGAGCAGACCCAAAGTGCTCGATGAGATGTTTCAGGAGCTCGTGGAGTCCAAGATCGAGACGCCGACGTTTGTGGTGGACTACCCGATCGAACTGTCGCCGCTGGCGAAGCCCAAGCGTGGAGGGCCCGCCGGTCTTACCGAGCGCTTCGAGCTGTTCGCGCGTGGCAAGGAACTGGCGAACGCGTTCTCCGAGTTGAACGATCCGATCGATCAGCGTGAGCGCTTTGAGGCGCAGGCGCGACTCCGTGATGCGGGTGACGACGAAGCGTCCGGGGTGGACGACGATTATCTGCGTGCCATGGAGTACGGCATGCCACCTACCGGTGGTGTCGGTATCGGAATTGATCGTCTGTTCATGTATCTCACGGACACGCAGAACATCCGCGACGTGATTCTGTTCCCCACCATGCGCCCCGAGTAGCCACGACGTGACCCGCCTCGAGTTGTCGATCGCATGGCGTTATCTGCGGAGTCGCCGTGGATCGCGCGTGCTGTCGCTGATCAGTGTCATCGCCATCGGCGGCGTACTGGTCGGCGTCAGCGCGCTCATCGTCATCATGGGGGTCATGAACGGACTGCAGCGCGACCTGCGCGAAAAGATTCTGGTGGGCAGTCCCGACGTCCACGTGTTGCCGTACGGCGATGGGATGCGGATGACCAACTGGCGTGAGACGCGCGAGGCGGTTGCGGCGACGCCGGGCGTGGTGCGGGCGGCCCCGTTCGTGAGTACGCAGGGATTGGTCAGGAATCTGTCCAGCTACATGACCGGCACACAGGTGATGGGCATTGAGGCCGCGGGAGTGCCGGGAGCGGACGTCACCACGATCCGCTCGCACGCGATCCTCGGTGACTTCAGTTTCAAGCGGAGTGGCATATCACTGCCGGGCGCGGTGCTTGGCAAGCTGTTGGCCTCCAAGCTGAATGCGTTTCCGGGCGATACGATTGTGCTCGTCGGGGCGGCGGGGCTCGACATGAATGCCTCCACGGGAGCACTCGTTCCTCGCCTCGACAGCGCGGTGGTCTCGGGCGTTTTCGAAACAGGGATGTACGAGTATGACAACGCCTATCTGTATCTCGAACTGTCCGCGGCACAGCGCTTCGCCGGACTCGGCGACGACGTGACCGGCATCGAAGTGCGCGCCGTCGACCGGTGGCAAGCACCGTCGGTGGCCGATTCGCTCCGCGCGACCCTGAAGGCCCCGGTGCGCGCGATCGATTGGCAAGAGCAGAACCGCTCGCTGTTTCAGGCACTCAAGCTCGAGCGCCTTGGCATGGGTGTAATCCTTTTGCTCATCGTCGTCGTGGCGGCCTTCAACATCGTGAGTACGCTCACGATGGTAGTCTCCGACAAGACCCGTGAAATCGGCATCCTCCGGGCGATGGGGATGCCGGCGAAGTCGATTCGTCGGATCTTTCTGTATCAGGGAATCGTTGTAGGTGCAGTGGGCACGGGTGGTGGAGTGGCGATCGGGTTGTTCCTGTCACTGCTACTCGAGAAGTACCAACTCATTTCGCTGGACCCGTCGGTGTACTTCATCGATCATCTGCCGGTGGCCATCCAGATTCCTGATGTGTTGCTGATCATCGTTTCGAGTCTCGTGATCACGGCGCTCGCTACGCTGTATCCTGCGGCGCAGGCGGCACGGCTGTACCCGGTGGACGCGATTCGCCATGAGTGATCTGATTTCGGCGGAGTCCGCCAGCGCCGACAGCGCGATGTCCGACCAACCACCGGTTGTTCATGCGGTGGGGCTCGTCAAGGAATTTCTCGGTGGGGATGGCGGCGTAATCCGAATTCTCGACGAGGTTTCTCTCACGGTGAAACGCGGCGAGATGGTGGCCGTGGTGGGGGCGAGCGGGGCGGGGAAAAGCACCCTGCTGCACGTGCTCGGTGCATTGGAGCGGCCGTCGGCTGGTCGCATCGAACTCGCTGGGCAGAGCGTGGGGGGTCTTGACGACGAGTCGGTTGCCAAGCTCAGGAACCGCGCGGTCGGGTTCGTGTTTCAATTTCATCATCTGCTGCGCGAGTTTTCTGCGCTTGAGAACGTGATGATGCCGTTGCGCATTGCGGGGGTCGCCGACGGCGTCGCCCGGCAGCGGGCCGAGCATTTGTTGGAACGGGTAGGACTCACGGCGCGGCGTCATCACCGGCCGGGGGCGATGTCGGGTGGCGAGCAGCAGCGCACCGCCGTGGCGCGCGCGTTGGCCGCCGAGCCCGCGCTCCTGCTGGCCGATGAGCCCAGTGGCAATCTCGATCTGCACAATGCGGAGCGACTTCATGATCTCTTCTCGGAACTCGCACGTGATCTCTCGTTGGGTCTGGTCGTCGTGACCCACAATCAGTCGCTGGCTGCCCGGGCCGATCGGGCGCTCTTGTTGGAAGGAGGACGGTTGGTGGTGACGAACGGTCTCGGAACGGAGGGCTGATGATCTGCGATAACTGCCAAGAGCACGACGCCGTCGTTCATCTGACCCGCATTGTGGACAACGCCGTCACGCAGCTCCATCTCTGTGAGAAGTGCGCAGCGGCAAAGGGCGTGGAGACCACAGTCGCCGTCACGCAGCACCCGCTCGGAGACATTTTGCAGGCCGTGCAGCAACAGGCGTCCACGACCAGTGAAGACGCTGCTACGTGCTCGTTCTGCGGGGCCACGGCGCGTGATTTCCGGGCCACGGGGCGCCTGGGTTGTCCGCACTGCTATGACGCGATGGAGAAGAGCCTCCGCGAGCTCTTGCGTCGATTGCACGGCAGTTCGCGGCATGTAGGCGAGCGGTACGATGCACCGGTCACCCATGTCGCGACGCCAAAGCCTGACTCGATTCACGATCTGCGGGATCGCCTCCAGCGGGCGGTGGACACCGAGCAGTTCGAACTGGCCGCGGAGCTGCGCGACCGCATCAAGGTGATCGAATGACTCCCCCACGCCCGGCCTTGGACCTGTCGCTGCTGCCCGACGGCGGAGTTCGGTGGCTAGACGCGTCCGGTCCGAACGCGGACGTCGTCATCTCGACCCGGATGCGACTGGCCCGCAACGTCTCGGGATACGCTTTCACCGGCCGCGCCCGCGACGGCGAGCGGCTGCGGATGCTGGCCCAGGTCCGCGACTCGCTTGGCGCCGTACCGTCGTTGAGTGGCAGCTTGTTGGTTCGGCTCGAGGAGCTGGCGACGGTCGACCGGCAGTTGCTTCACGAGCGCCATCTGGTCAGCAAGGAGCTCGCGGGACTCGATCCGCAGCATCCCATCCGGTCGGGAGCTGCCGTATTTCTGGGTGAATCAGTAGGCTTGCTCGTGAACGAGGAAGACCATCTCCGGCTCCAGTCACTCCGGTCCGGTTTTGCCGTTCCGCAGGCGTTCGAGTCCGTGCATCGTCTGGATCGCGAGCTTGGCTCACAGGTGCCGTACGCGTTTCATCGCGAGTTCGGCTTCCTGACGGCCTGTCCCACGAACGCCGGCACGGGGCTTCGCGCCTCGGTCCTGATTCACCTGCCGGGGCTGGTGCTCACCAAGGAAATCGGTAAAGTGCTGGCCGGGTTGCAGCAGATGGGGCTCACGTATCGCGGGCTCTACGGCGAGGGGAGTGAGGTCGTAGGGAATTTCTTCCAGCTCTCGAATCAGACGACGCTCGGACGATCGGAGGACGAGCTGCAGGACCTGCTGGTTCGCGTCGTTCGGCACGTGATCGAACGCGAAGAGGAGGCGCGTCGTGTCCTCGTCCGTGACGCTGGCTATATTATCGAGGACAAGTTGTGGCGCGCGTACGGGACGCTGCGGTATGCCCGCAGTCTGACCTTCGACGAAGCCATGAACTACCTGAGTGGAGTACGGCTGGCGGTGGGCCTGAAACTGATCACTGGGCTTAGTGTATACACGCTCAACAAGCTTCTGATCTTTGCCCAGTCGGCGCATCTCGCTCATCTCGAGCAGCGTGTGTTGACGGAAAGCGAGACTAATCTGGCGCGCGCCAAATACGTGCGGCACGTATTGGTGAGCGAAGGCAGCGGCGTCGAATGATCCGCTTCCCTACGACCCTGAGGGGACGATGAACGGCTACAACTTCACCGAGCGGGTGCGAAAGGTTCTCGCGATGGCACGCGAGGAAGCGGCACGCCTGCACCACGAGTATGTGGGCACCGAGCATATCCTGCTCGGCCTGATCCGCGAGGGGGAGGGCGTTGCGGCGGCGGTGCTGCAAAACCTCAACGTGGATCTCGACGACGTCACCCAAAAGATCGAGGACACGGTCAAGAAGGGGAAAGCGGCCCAGGCCACCGGACCTGATCTGCCGTATACTTCTCGTGCGAAAAAGGTGCTCGAGCTCGCGATGGCGGAAGCCCGCGATCTCAATCACAGCTACGTCGGCACCGAACATCTGCTGCTGGGCCTCCTTCGTGAAGAGAAGGGGATTGCCGCGCAGGTGCTAACCGACGCAGGCGTCAATCTCGAAGCGGCGCGAGCGGAAACGCTCCGTTTGCTCGGCACGGAAATGCCGCAGGGTGGACAGGCGCCGCAGGCCGAGAAGGCTGGGAGCATCCCGCCGACGGCTGCGCCAGCCAAGGGCGACAAGAAGTCGAAGACGCCGGCCCTCGATCATTTCTGTCGCGACCTGACGCAGCTTGCTGCCGAAGGCCAGCTCGATCCGACCATCGGACGCGCGAAGGAAATCGAGCGCGTGATGGAGGTGCTTACACGGCGTAAAAAGAACAACCCGGTGCTGATCGGTGAACCTGGTGTGGGCAAGACAGCGATCGTGGAAGGACTCGCGCAGTTGATCGCCAACGGCGACTGTCCGGATTCGCTCCGTGACAACCGCGTGCTTTCGCTCGATATGGCGGCCGTCATTGCCGGTACGAAATACCGCGGTCAGTTCGAGGAGCGCCTCAAGGCGGTCATGAACGAGATCGCGCAGAACAAGCAAGTCATTCTGTTCATCGACGAGTTGCATACGCTCGTCGGCGCTGGCGCGGCGGAAGGCGCCATCGACGCCAGCAACATGCTCAAGCCCGCACTCGCGCGCGGCGAACTGCAGTGCGTTGGTGCGTCCACGCTGAACGAGTATCGCAAGTACATCGAAAAGGATGGAGCCCTCGAGCGTCGATTCCAGACGGTCGTCGTCGAGCCGCCCTCGATCGATGAGACCGTGCAGATCCTGCAGGGGTTGCGCAAGAAGTACGAGGACCATCACCGTGTGAATATCCCCGACGAGACATTGGTCGCGGCGGCGAAGCTGTCGGAGCGGTACATCACCGACCGTTTCCTGCCGGATAAGGCGATCGACGTGATCGACGAGGCGGGCGCTCGCGCACGTCTGGCGGCGCAGGTGCCGCCGGCCGAGGTGGCTGAGCTCAAGGAGCAGCTCGAAGCGATCAACGCCGACAAGGAAGCGGCGGTGCGCGATCAAAACTTCGAGCGGGCGGCGTCGTTGCGGGACAACGAGCGTGATCTGCAGGCGCAGATCCGCCGCAAACAAGAGGACTGGGAACAGCGGCGTCAGTCGCATCGACCCACGCTCGGCGAGGAAGAGATCGCCTTCATCGTGAGCCGTTGGACGGGCATCCCCGTCACGCGGCTGCAGGAAGCCGAGACGGCGCGTCTGCTCCGAATGGAAGACGAGCTACATGAGTCGGTGGTTGGTCAGGACGAGGCCATCAAGGCGCTTGCCCGCTCAATCCGCCGAAGCCGCGCCGGCTTGAAGGATCCGCGTCGACCGATCGGCTCGTTCATCTTCTCGGGGCCCACCGGCGTCGGTAAAACCGAGCTCGCGCGGTCGCTGGCCAAGTTCCTGTTTGCCGACACCTCGGCCCTCATTCGCGTCGACATGAGCGAGTACATGGAGAAGTTCTCGGTGTCGAGGCTCATCGGTGCGCCGCCGGGGTACGTGGGCTACGAAGACTCCGGCACGCTCACGAAGGCCGTGCGGCGCAAGCCATACTCGGTGGTCCTGTTGGACGAAATCGAAAAGGCGCACCCGGACGTGTTCAACATCCTGCTGCAGGTGCTCGATGAGGGTCATCTCACCGACAACTACGGCCGGGTGATCGACTTCAAGAACACGGTCGTGATCATGACGTCGAACGTGGGCGCGAAAGACATCACGCGCGGTAAGTCCTTGGGCTTCGCCGGCAACGATGCGCGCGGGGATTTCGAGCGCATTTCGGAGAAGGTGAAGGAGGAGATGGGGCGCGTCTTCAACCCCGAGTTCCTCAATCGTCTCGACGAGGTGATCGTGTTCCACCCGCTCGGAAAAGAGCATATCTCCAAGATCGTGTCGATCCTGTTCGCCGACGTGCAGAAGCGTCTGGCCGAGGAGGAGATCACGATCAAGCTCACCGACGCGGCGACGGAGTTCCTGGTCGACCACGGGCACGACGAGCACTACGGCGCTCGACCGCTCAAGCGGGCGATTCAGCGATATATCGAGGATCCGCTGTCCGAGAAGATTCTGCTGGGCGAGTTCTCGAAGGGGGATGAGATCGAAGTGGCGGTCTCCACCACCGAGAAGGAGAAACTGGAGTTCCGCGTCCTGTCCCCTACGCCTCAGGCGTAACGCAGGATCAGCGGCGGGGGCGGGCCCGCGGGGGCGCGC
>NZ_JBKJRB010000005.1:0-20510 GCF_046594945.1 Gemmatimonas sp.
CAACGACGGCAACGACGGCAACGACGGCAACGACGGCAACGACGGCAACGACGGCAACGACGGCAACGACGGCAACAGCAACAGGAACACGGAAACGGCTGATTTTACGGAATAGCACCGATACGCGATGAAGCGCCGTCGCGCTTTCATCTTATCGTGTGCCTTTCCGTCCATCCGCGGTTTCCGTGTTCCAGTTGTTGCTTGTCGCTGTTGCTTCTCGCTGTTGCTTGTCGCTGTTGCTTGTCGCTGTTGCTTGTCGCTGTTGCTTGTCGCTGTTACTTGTCGCTGTTGCTTGTCGCTGTTGCTTGTCGCTGTTACTTCGTCTTGCAGCCGGAGCGGTTCCTGCTAGTTCTCGACTGTGAGCTTGCCGACCATACCCAAGAGCGCGTGTGGATCGCACTGGAAGTAGTAGCTCTTGCCCGCTTCGAAGTTCACCGGCACGAGGAGCTCCTGGCCCGGGAGCTGCGCGAACGTGGACATCGGCGGCAGATTCGGTACGCCGGGGTTGGAGTCGGCGAGGAAGTGCACGTTGTGTACGCCGGTCACCAGAACGAACTTGAGCACGTCGCCCGGCTTGGCCTCGATGTCTTTCGGCTTGAAGTAATTGCCGGATTCGTCGGTGATCATTTCGATCGTGATGACCGTGCCCGTCGGCTTTGGGGTGTTTGTCGGCGAGGCTGTGGGGCTCGGCGCGCCGCCGTCGGCGCTATCGGTTGACGCGGCCTTCTCTCCGCCGCAGGCGACGAGCAACAGGGTAGCGGCGGCACAGGCGAATCGGGCGACAAGAGTACGAGTAGACATCAGCAAGGTCCGGAGGAGTGAGTAACGCGGTGTTGAAGGAACGGTGGTACGGAAGTCGGTCAGAAATCGCGGCGCTCGAAGGCGCGCCGTCCTGCCCAGGCGGGGGCCAGGATCCAGAGGAGCAACCCGACGATGGCCGCCATCGACCCCAGCATGCTGCCGAGGAAGCGATGCATCAGGGCGCCGGTGTAGCCCATGAGGGCTGCCGCGTCGCTTTGCATCACAATCATCGTGCGCGCCAGATCGACCGGGTTGGCAAGGGTGAGCGCCAGCATCGGCTTCTCCAGTGGGTAATCGGTGAACGTCGTGGCGACCAACAGCATGAGCCCGTCGTAGCCGATGGTGAGCAGCATCCACACCGCGATCGCGGTGCCTACGCCGCGCAGTCGATCCTCGATGGCCACGCCGATCAGCAGCGCGAGTCCGGCGAACACGAACGTCAGGGCGACACCGCCCGCCAGTGTCGCCGCCAGCAACGGTAGTGCGTCGCGGCCCAGCGCGCGGTGGAGCGCGAAGGGGAGCAGGAGGCCGAGCGCGAACGCCGTGGCCAGCGGCAACACGAGGCCTAGATACAGTCCGCTGAACAGCGCCGTACGACGGATCGGCTGCGCCAGGAGCAGCTCGTTGAATTCACGCGACGCATGCCAGGTGATCACGCCGAACAGCATGGTGACCAGCGGGACCACCAGCAACACCACGCCAAGCAGCGATGACAGCGCGCGTGGACCGCTGCCCGTGAGTCGCAGCATCGTTTCAGTGAGCAGCAGTATGCCGCCGCCAAACAACAGGACGCCGCGATTCTTGAGCACCGCGCGCGCTTCGTGCCGGAGTACGGTGGTGATCGTCGACCCCTGTGCGGCGCTCATGGCTTGACTCCGATCCCGCCGTGCTCCGGTTGCATCAAGTGCGCGATGGCGCGCTCGAGCGAATCGGCGTGCGTGACGTTCAGCAGATCGGCCAGTGGGCCCGACCAGCGTACGCGTCCCTCGTGCAGAAACACCACCGTGTCACTGATCTCCTGCAGTTCGCTCAGTATATGTGACGAGATGATTACCGCGCGTCCCTCGTCGCGGACCGCCCGGATCTTGTCCTTGAGCGTACCACTGGCAATCGGATCGAGTCCGGCCGTCGGCTCGTCAAGCAGGAGCAGGTCGGGCGAGAAGAGAAATGCGGCCACGGCGTTGAGCCGCTGGCGCTGTCCACCGGAGAGTGTCCGCACTGGCTGCTCGAGAAACGCCGCCACGCCGAGCCGCTGCAGCAGCGACTCGTCAGGCGGGGTTGCGCCACCGCGCAGGTCGCGTAACAAGTCGAGCACATCCTGGCCCGTGTAGCTCTCGGGAAATCGCGCGGCCTGTGGCATGTAGCCGATGCGGGCCCGATGAGCGATCTGTCCCGCCATCTCGATGCCGTCGAACGACATGCGGCCGGAGTCGGCGTGCACGAGCCCGAGCAGCAGCTTGTTCAATGTCGTTTTGCCCGCGCCGTTCGGGCCGATGATCGCCGTCACGGCGCCACGGGCGATGTCGAGATTTACCGCATCGAGCACGCGGCGGCGACCGTACGATTTCACCAGGTTCCGGATCTCGACGAGCGGCGAGGCGAGGCGGGGCAGCGGCATGATCGGTGTGGTGGTCGTACGAACCTCGCGGGGTGGGGAACGCAAGAGCGCGGTCGTCATGGCAGTTTCCGTGGGGCATGCATGAGCGGTGCCGCGTCACGCAATGTTTCCGGCGTCAGCGCCGGGACGACACGCTCCGCGATGTCCAGCAGATCGACCAGTAAACTTCTGGTGAGCACCAGCGCGGCCGGTGACTGCTCGACCAGCAGGGCGAACAAGCGCACGGGCGCATGCGACACATCACCGCGGCCATCATGGTCGAGATCGTACCCGGCATAGCGATCCCACCAGTTCCCGGTAAAGGTGCTGTAGTTGCGCCGGCTGTTGGTGCCGACGTCGAACACGTTTCCCGAGAACGCATTGCCACGCAGCACATTATCCTGCGCATCAGCCAGCACGCGCACTGCCCAGCCGTTGCGCACGAAGTCGTTGTCGATCACGTCGTTGCGGCTCGCACCTTCCATATGGAGCGCGACCGAGTTCTCGATGAACCGGTTGCCGCGCACTTCGCTGTCCGTGATTTCCTTGAGGAGCAGGCCGTACGCGGCGCTGCCACGATTGCGCTCAAACGTATTGCCGGTGATGTGTACGCGCTTCGAATACATGACCGCAACACCCGATTCATTGGCCCGAAAGGTGTTGTCTTCGTACCGGCACGAGTCGGAGAACATGAAGTGCAATCCGTACCGATGACTCCCGGTAGTGACGTTGCGCCGCACCCGGCTGTTGGTGACGAACTCGAAGTAGATCCCATCGCGGTGACCGCGGATCACATTGTCTTCGAGCACGATGTCGCGGCTCGACCAGAGGTGCAGGCCGTTGCCCGTCACCGTCTGAGAGCCGGCCATACCATCGAGGGTGTTCCCACGAACCAGACAGGCGCTGGCTCGCTGCAGATAAATGCCGAACAGGGTGTTCGTGAACCTGTTGCCTTCGATCAGGCAGCCCGCTGCTTCCACTACGCGTAACGCCGCGCGGTCGGTGGCCTGGCTGCTGCCGGTATTGCGAAACGTCATACCGCGCACGGTCACCGAATCGGCGCCGACCACGAGAATCTCGCGCAGGCCGCCGCCGTCGAGGATTGCGCCGCGCTCGCCCTCCAACGTAAGCGGCTGTCGGACAACCAGCGTCGGCTCGATATAGACACCGGCCCGCACACGAACCACGCCGTTTCGCGCCACCACGCGGAGCGCCTCGGTCACCGTGCGCACGGACGTCGCCGACGCGGTTCCCGACGGCGTGACGAACACGGTGTCCCTCACGGTGTCCCTCACGGCGTGCGTCGCGGTGTGCGTCGCGGTGTCCACGAGCGGTGTCGACACCAGCGCGAGAAGCGCGAGCGCGGCAATCATTGTAACGTCGTGGCGGACGGGGCGGACGGGGCGGGCGCTGCGGTTGGCACGGCTTGATTCTTCACCAGCGTCAGCACCTGCGGCCACGACATCAGCTCACCGCCGAGTCGGTGCCGCACGGCGTCGACCTCGGCGGCCGAGTCGAGGGCCGCCAGCCGACGGCCCATCGGCGAGTGCATTGCGCCGCCGTACAGGAACCGCGCGTGCGCCACGTCGAGCCAACGGGAAGGGTTTTCCACGTCCGCCACCCAGATGGCGCGCGGCGTCGACGTGGATGCGAGCGACGACACGTAGCCCGCCAGACATTCGATGGAGTCGAACGTCTCGAGGCGTCCGCGGGCCGTCAGCACCATGGCGCCGAAGCGCGGATCGTCGATGGTCATGCGACAGTACCGGCAGGAGTCCTCGCCGACCACGAGGGCACGTGGACCGGAGCCGCAGGCGCTGGCCGAGAGAGCCAACACCAGCACCGCAAGGGAAGTGAGTGAACGCGTCATGACACGCTCCGGGCACCGTCGCGGCGCGCCATCAGCGGCGCGGCGACGGCGAGCATGACACTGGCGATGGCCAGCAGTCCGCCAGTGGCCGGAAGGGACGTGGCCGTGAAGTTGAGCAACTTCTTGCTACCGATAAGTGGCGGTTGATACGACATACCGGGCACTTGGATCGGTGCGTGCTCGAGATCGAGGTTGTGACCGTAGTCGTACTCCCACCGCCAGAAGTCGACGAGACCGACCACCGCCGAGAGCAGCAACGCGCCGCTCCACACCAGGATCCATCGACGGCGTCCCATGGCGGCGACCAGCAGTCCGGCGACGCTCATCGCGATGATCCCCGCTGGCATGAACTGCAGCTCAGGGATGGTCTCCGGAACGATGGTTTTCATGCCGATGTAGTGGTTCAACCCGTTGATGTTCTGCAGGTCGTTGGGCTCCACCCCGGTCACCGTGTGGGCCCAGATGTGCATCCCCAAACCCTCGGGGTACTGTGGCGCGGTCAACGACACGCGCCACAGGGGGAAGAAGAGCGCGCTGACCAAGGCGACGGCTGCCGCCGCCACCATGATCCGGGCACGCCGTGAGGCAAACATCAGCGCGATCCCGTACGGGACTGCGGCGGGGTCGGGAGGGTGATCCCACGTTGTGCGGCGCGAGCCACCTGACCCTTGGCCTTGAGGGTGTTCGCCATCAGGGGTACGCTCGATCCTACCGGCGATACGCGGACGTATCCCGACATTTCCTGGTGCAGCGCCGAGCAGAAGTCGGTGCAATACATCGGAAAGACACCAACCGACTTCGGGATCCACTTCAAGGTGCGCGTTTCGCCGGGCATCACCAACAGTTCAGAGTTGATCGCACCCTGAATGGCGAAGCCGTGTGGAATGTCCCAGTCCTGCTCGAGGTTCGTGATGTGGAAGAGCACCGTATCGCCCACTTGCACGCCTTCGATATTGTCTGGCGCGAAGTGCGAGCGGATCGCCGTCATGCGCACGTGCACCACTTTCCCCTTGCGCTCGATGCCCGCTTCACGCTCCGACTTCGCGACCTGCGCGTGCCGGTTCTCGGCGAGCGAGTAATATTTCTTCTGCTGCTTCTCGATCTTCGACGCCGCGATCGCATTCGCGTAGTGCGGCTCACCGGTGGTCGGGAAATCGAGAATGAGCTTCATCTTCTCGCCCGAGATGTCGTACAGCTGCGCCGACTGGGTGAGCTCGGGACCGGTGGGCAGGTACCGGTCCTTCGTGATCTTGTTGAGCGCGACTGCATACTTACCGGCTGGCTTCGTGGTGGCGCCACCAGGAATCATGAGGTGACCGACCGAGTAGTAGGTCGGCGTGCGATCCACGACTTCCCACGTGCCGAGTTTCCACTTCACGATTTCCGACGAGATGAAGACGGAGGTGTAGGCGTAGCCTTTGCCGTCGAACTCCGTGTGCAGCGGACCAAGTCCCGGATCCTTCACTTCGCCCGCGAGGATCGCGTCATACTTGAGCACAGGGATCCCTTCGATGGTCGTCTCGAACGCTTGGTCCTTGATCGCCTGCTGCAGTTTGGTGAACGAGTGCACGGGGATCACCGTCGCGAGCTTGCCACCCGCCACGATGTATTCGCCGGTCGGGTCCACGTCGGCGCCGTGTGGCGACTTCGGCGTGGGCAGGAAATAGATCGAGTTCGGGCACGACTGCGGCGTGAGCATTTTCACGCTCTTCTTGGTTTCCGAGCGGGCCGTACGCGTGAACTCGTCCATCACGTTGTGCACGTAGTCGACGGGCCAGTTCTCCGCTTTGCCACCCTTCACGCAGGTTTCGAGGTTCTTCCAGTTGATCGCGGCGATGAAGTCCTTGTCGGCTTTGGACGCGTTGATCTCCAACTTCTCGTACGCCTGCTCCGAATTGTACGACGTGAAGAACACCCAGTCCTTGGACGGGCCCTTGCCGGCGCGCGCCAGGTCGTAGTTATAGCCCGGCACCAGCAGCTGGAAGGCGACGTCCATCTTGCCCTCTTCGTTCGCGCTGATAAAACTGATCGTACCCTTGAACGCCTTCTTGTAGTCGCTGATCGGCACGTCGGCCTGCGGAATCGGCAACGAGAATCGCGTGGAGGCGATCACGTACTCGGTGTTCGACGTCAGGAACGGCGACCCATGATTGCCACCCGAATTCGGGATCTGCAGGATCTCCGTCGCTTCGAATGTTTTCAGGTCGACGCGCGCCACTCGCGGCGTGTTGTTCGCGTTGACGAAGATCCAACGGCCATCGTCCTCACCAGCCGTCTGAGACAGCGCGGTATGGTGAAGGTCATCCCACGGGATGTTGCCGAAGGTCGTCTCCAGCATCGGCTTGGTCTCTTCCGAGTAGCCCCAGCCGTTTTCAGGAAACTGCGAGAAGACGGGAATGATCTTGAGCAGGCGGCCCGACGGCAGTCCGTACACACCGATCTGTCCATTGAAACCACCGGACATGAACGCATAGAACTCGTCGTGCTGACCAGGAGCAACGTAGACCTTGCTGGCGGCGTCGGCACTGCCAACCGAGCCGGCGGGGCGATTGGCGGGCGCACATGCAAACCCGTATACCATGGTGGTGGCGACGGTCGCAGTCGCCACGAGCCAACCCGTGCGGCGAGAGAGAGACATAGGGAGACCCCGAGATTGGGAGATGAAGAGTGCGGCGCGCGGCCTGCGGTGGCCGACGTGTCGCTGAAGCACAATCTCGGATGTCATATGCGTGTAGAAAGTCGGAGAAGCCCCCCGCTATTCAAGGGAAACCCTGACATGCTCATCGCACGTCGTTGTCAGATTCACGGCATGCGCCTCACACGATTCACCGACAATGCGTTGCGATGTCTGCTGCTGCTGGGCCTCGAGCCTGAGCGCTGCATTACCGTACACGAGATTGCCGAACGCATGAACATGTCGTACGAACATCTCGTGAAAATCGTGCACCGACTCTCCGAGCTGGGCTATGTCGAGACCGTGCGCGGACGGCACGGTGGGGTGCGACTGGGCAAGCCCGCCGTCGATATTTCACTCGGCACGGTGGTTCGACAGACCGAAGAAAATCTCGCGCTGGTGGAGTGCTTTGATCCCGAGCACAACACCTGTCCGATCGCGTCGGCCTGTCGGATGGCGAGCGTCGTGGACGACGCGCTCAACGCGTTTCTCGCCGTTCTCGATCAGCAGACTCTGGCCGATATGCTCGAGCCGAAAGCGGCGCTGGTTCCGCTTCTCGCTCGTCGCCAGGTGGTGGCGATCGGCTAGCGCGTTTCTCCCAATACGCGCAGCATCGCCCGTGCGAACGCCGGCAGGTCCTTCGGCACGCGAGCGCTGATGATGGTGCCGTCGACAACGGCCGGCTCGTCGACCCACAGCGCGCCGGCGTTGGTGAGGTCGTCCCGAATACCCAGCGATGAGGTCATGCGTTTCCCGCGCACAATGCCGGCCGAAATCAGAATCCAGGGGCCGTGGCAGATGGTGCCCACGACGCCCCCCTGTTCGTACACGCTCCGCACCAGCGAGAGCACCGACGGATCGCGTCGCAGCTTGTCGGGCGCCCATCCGCCGGGCGCCACGATGCCGCGCAGTGTGGCCGGCTCCACGTCGGCGACCTGACCGTCCATCGTGGCGGGGTAGCCCCACTTGCCCCGATAGCTCGCGTCGCCGGTGCCGATCAGCGGCGTGTGGTAGCCCGCCTCTTCCAGTCGGAGCTTCGGATACCAGACCTCGAGGTCTTCGTAATCGGGTCCGACGAGAATGGCGATCGTGCCGAGTGTGGACATGGCGAATCTCAGATTCGGGAAAGCGGCGGCACGTGGCCAACGCCAGCAAGATGGTGTGCCCGGGTGTCAGATAGGGCGAAGCCGGAAACGCTCCCCCGTGGCGTGCTGTTCCTCACGGGGATCGTACCGCGACCGGCCGCCCTGCGCCCCACACAACATGTAGTTAATTGTCGCCTCATCCGCCCTGAGAAGCGACGGCGGCTGGCTGCGCACGCTCGGCGCGCTCGACTCCGCCGGCGGCACGGTCGTGCACATCAGGGCAGGCATCACGGCGCTGGTGCTGGCGAAAGAGCTCGGGCCGCGACGCGACTTCACGTGCATCCCGACGGTGCCGCACAACGTGCCGTTCGCCCTCCTGGGCGCCGGCATGCTCTGGTTCGGCTGGTGTGGATTCAACGCCGGTTCCGCGCTCGCGGCACCGGTGTCGGTCTTCGTGCTGCACTATCGCGCGAGAACATCGCTCGACGACACGCACGACGTGTTCGCTTGCCACGGCGTAGCCGGTATCATGGGTGCGGTGCTCACGGGCGTCTTCGCGTCATTAAGGATGTGAACCCCATCGGTGCCGACGGTCTGCTGCGTGGAAACCCGTGACTGGTGGGCATGCAGGTGCTCGCCGTCGTCGCCACTATCGCCTTCGCCGGCACGGCCAGCTTCGGCATTTTGTCCGCACTCAAGCTGGCCCTGCCGCTGCGCCTTCGGGTGGACGCGGAAGTGCACGGCATCGACCTCGCTAAACACGGTAGGGAAGCCTATCACGGCCGCGACTTGAGTGACTTGACCGGTCGGCGAACGGCGCTGGGAGATGCGGTAGTGCGGTCTTCAGCGAGTTGCGGTGGCGCGGTGGCGCGGAATGCGGAGGGAAACGGCCAACTGCTTAGTGTGCAGGGGGGAGGGTGACGGAGGCAGGAAGCAGCAACTGCACAGCCATTACCCGCTCCCTGCCTCCTTCCCCCTCCGCACCGCCTCGAAGGCAGTTGGCCGTTTCGAGTCCACAAACGGAAAGGGGCGCTCACCATCAGGTGAGCGCCCCTTTCCGTACTCCCCAACCAGCGTCAGGCCTGCTTTCGATCCTGCAGCCAGGTAAGCGGGATCATGAACAGCGGAGACAGGAAGAGTCCGAGCAGAACGTTGATCCAGATGAGCGCCATGTAATAGGCGGTCATCCCCAATGAGGCCCAGATGGTTCCCAACGTTCCGTGTGATTCCACTGTCTGTCTCCGGAGTCGATTAGTGTCGGGCGCACAGCTGCGTGTGTCCGGCAAGTGCACAAAAGAGTAAGCGAGTCGGCTGCCGGAAGGTAGGGGGTGGTTGACGCGTCGACGCCTATGGGCGATCAGTCCACCATGTCCGAACTGACGAACTTCCCGCCCGACGCGCTGCTGCGGGCGTCGCTTGAGGTGGCTCTGGCGCCCGTCGTCGGACCGCTGGTGCTGGCGGTCTCCGGGGGGCGTGACTCCATGGTGCTGCTGCAAGCCATGGCGCGGTGGGCCCCTGAGCGCATCGCGGCGGTGGCTACCTTTGACCATGGCACCGGTCGCTATGCGACCGACGCGTCCTCGCTCGTGGCAGCAGAATCGCGCCGTTTGGGGCTCACCGTGGTGCGCGAGCGATCGCGTACGCCAGGGCACAGCGAAGCGGCGTGGCGCACGGCTCGATGGGACTTTCTCGGCCGGATCGCCCGCGCCTTCAAGGCGCAGGTGGTTACGGCGCATACCCGCGATGATCAGCTCGAGACCGTGGTGATGCGTATCATGCGTGGAGCGGGGGCGCGTGGACTGGCGGCATTGGCCGCGCCGTCGCGCGTGGTGCGCCCATGGCTCGGGGTGTCGCGCGCCGAGCTGGCGCGCTGGGCCACGTTGGAGACGGTCGCGTATCTGGAGGATCCGATGAACGTCTCGCGCGCCTTCTTGCGCGGACGGGTGCGGCACGAGCTGCTACCGGCGCTGGAGACCGCGACGCCGGGGTTCTCCGACCAGATTCTCGCCATCGCCGATCAGGCGGCGGTGTGGCGACGCGAGGTCGAACAGTACGTCGATGCGTTCGGCCTCGTGGTATCAGCGTCGCGTGAGCGTGCGTCCTGTCCTGCGGTGGCGCTCGAGAGTACGTCCTGCGACGGGCGCGCGGTGCTCTGGCCCGCGGTTTGCGCCCGCGCCGGTGTGACGCTCAATGCCAAAGGAACTCGCGAGCTCGTGAAGTTTACCACGGCAGGTCGACGTGGTTCGAGTATTCGCGTGTCCGGGGGGGCGATCGTGCTGCGACGGGGAGCCGCCGCGGGTGAACCTGCCGGCGATCAGTTCGAAGTGCGACGGGTGCCCACGCCGCGCCGGCGCGACGGCGCACCGGCGTGGGCCGGTGTCTCGGAAACGGTGCCGCCACGATTCGGAGGCTTTCGGTGGCGACGGCTGCTCACGGCGCCGACACCAGACGCGCATTCGGAGCCGGACCTGTGGACGATGGGATTCTCGCGTGGCGAACAGGTCGCGCTGCGCGTCTGGACCGCAGGAGATCGCATCCGAACCGTTGGTGCCCCAGCAGGGAGGCGTGTGACGCGGTACTTTTCAGAAGCCCATGTACCCGCATTGGATCGGCCGTCGTGGCCGGTCGTGCTCGTGGACAACGAGCCGGTGTGGGTTCCTGGGGTTTGCCGTAGTCTCGCGGCACCGTCCCGGCCCGGTCGGTCGGAGTTGATCTGGTACCGGTGTGAGCCCGAGTTTGACTGAGCAGAGCGAACCCCTTGCGGAAGACCCCCGTCTCGACGGACGTGCCGTCCGGCGTATTGTGTACGACGCCGACACGATCGAAGCGCGCGTAACGGAACTGGGCGCGGACATCACGGCGGCGTATCCCGACGGGGACTTGCTGGTGTTGGGACTGCTGAAGGGCAGTTTTATCTTTCTCAGCGATCTTGTCCGCCATATTGCACGCCCGTTGCAAGTCGATTTCCTCGTGGCGTCGTCCTACGGCGACGCGATGGAATCGAGCGGCGTGGTGCGTCTTCTCTACGATCCGGAAACGGAACTGGAGGGGAAACACATTCTATTAGTCGAAGACATCGTGGATTCTGGTCGTACCCTCAATCGGCTCATCGAACTGCTGGGTGACCGGAGGCCGCGTTCGCTCGAAATCTGCGCGCTGCTGCACAAACACATCGCGACAGAGCTTCATCATCCCACGCGGTTCATCGGGTTCGATGCGCCGCACGAATTTCTGGTTGGCTACGGGCTAGACCATGCCGAGAATTTTCGGCACCTCCCGTATGTCGCCAGCCTGCAGTAAGGCGGTCAACCTATGGCACCAAACATGACGCCCTCGCCGAAGAAGCCGTTCAACTGGGGACGCTTCTCCAAAACGCTGTCGTTCTGGATCCTCGTGATCCTGATTCCGATCGCTTTCCTGACCTATGGAAACGGTCGCGAATCGCAGGCGCCGGAGCTCGATTACAACGCGTATCGACAGCAGCTGGAGGTTGGCAACATTAAAACGGCCACGTTCCAGACTGACAACGTCTTGGCCGGACAGTTCAATCAGCCAGTGCGCGTGAATAACCGCGAGGCACGGAAGTTCGCGACGCGACTCGTGCCCGGCTCCGCGGAAAAGGAACAGGCGCGCCTGTTCGAGCGTGGGGTGCGCACGAACGCCAGCGAGCCGAGGGCGAACTTCGGCAGCCTGCTCATTACCATGTTGCCGTACCTTCTGCTGATTGGCTTCTGGATCTTCCTGTTCCGCCAGATGCAGGCCGGTGGCAACAAGGCGTTCTCGTTCGGCAAGAGCAAGGCGAAGCTGCTCAGCGGCGACACGCCCAAGATCACCTTTGCCGACGTCGCCGGTGCCGACGAGGCGAAGGTCGAACTGCAGGAAATCATCGAGTTCCTGAAGGACCCACAGAAGTTCACCAAGCTTGGCGGCCGTCTGCCAAAGGGTGCCCTCTTGGTCGGTCCTCCGGGTACCGGTAAAACGCTGCTCGCCAAGGCGGTGGCCGGCGAAGCCGCGCGTCCGTTCTTCTCGATGTCGGGCTCCGACTTCGTGGAAATGTTCGTCGGCGTGGGCGCATCGCGCGTGCGCGATCTGTTCGAGCAGGGCAAAGCACATGCGCCGTGCATCATCTTCATCGACGAAATCGATGCCGTCGGTCGCCATCGCGGCTCCGGCATGGGTGGCGGTCATGACGAGCGCGAGCAGACGCTCAATCAGCTGCTCGTGGAAATGGACGGCTTCGAATCGAACGATGGCGTGATCCTGATCGCCGCCACGAATCGCCCCGATGTGCTCGACCCGGCGCTCCTGCGCCCGGGCCGCTTCGATCGGCAGATCGTGGTCGACTTGCCGGATCTCCGCGGTCGTGAAGGCATTCTCAAGGTTCACCTGCGCAACAAGCCGCAGGCGGACGACGTGAGTGTGCATTTGCTGGCGCGTGGTACCCCGGGCATGGCCGGGGCCGACCTCGCGAATCTCGTGAACGAAGGCGCGTTGCTCGCGGCCCGGAAGGGTCACGACAAGATCTACATGAGCGATCTCGAGGAGGCAAAGGATCGCGTCATGCTGGGCGCCGAGCGCAAGTCGCTCGTCATGAAGGATGATGAGCGTCGTCTCACGGCGTTCCACGAAGCCGGACATGCGGTGTGTGCGATGATGGTTTACGGCAACGATCCGTTGCACAAGGTCACCATCGTGCCGCGTGGTCGCGCGCTCGGTATCGCCTTCACGCTCCCCGAGGATGATCGGGTGTCGGTCACCCGCGAGCAGCTCGAAGCGAAGCTCGTGATGGCGTACGGGGGTCGTGCCGCCGAAGAAATCGTGTTCGGCCGCAACCGCGTCACCACCGGTGCGGCCAGCGATATTCAGCAGGCTACGAGCATCGCCCGTCGCTACGTCACGCAGTGGGGACTTTCCGACACCATCGGACCGATCCTTGTTGGTGACGTCGAGCAGGAGCTCTTTCTCGGCCGCGATATTCAGACCCGTCGCGAAGTCTCCGAGCAGACCGCGCAGCTGGTCGATTCCGAAGTGAAGCGCGTGGCGTTCGAGGCGCATGCCCGGGCCGTCGCCGTGCTCACCGAGCATCGTGCGCTGCTCGACATTGTGGCCACGCAGCTGCTCGAGCGCGAGACGCTCACGCGTGACGACATCCTGCTGCTCAAGGCCGGCAAAGAGTTGCCGCCGCGCCTGCCCCCTGACATGCCGATGGTGCCGCAAACGCTGGCGACGCCGGCCGCGCCGGTGGCCCGTCCGATCACGCCGCCGATGCTGGGCGGTCCGGAAATCGCCCCTGCGTAACCGCGGCGTGGGTCCGGCGTGACGGGCCTTGGCAACGTGCAGGTACTGCAATTCACATGGCGCGACGGCCTCGAAATCGGGGTCGTCGCGCTGGTGTTCTATCGCATCCTGCTGCTCATTCACGGCACGCGCGCCCTGCAGATTCTGGGCGGGGTGGTTGTGCTGGTGGCAGCGTACGCCATCGCATCGCTGTTGCAGCTCACCATGATCACCTACCTCCTGGGGTTGGTGTTCACTTACGGCGTGTTCGCGCTGCTCATCATCTTCCAGCCCGAGCTGCGGGTCGCGCTTGCCCACCTCGGACAGACGCCCGTTACACGGCTCTTCCGTCGCGCGGAGCAGGGGCCCGTGGAAGATGAAATCGCGGATGCGATCGACCGCCTCTCGCGCTCCGGCGTCGGAGCGATCATCGCCATCGAACGCGATGTTCCGCTCGCGGATTTCATCGATAGCGGGTCGTCGCTGCAGGCGAAGGTATCGGCCGATCTGCTCACCACGATCTTCACGCCGTACTCGCCGCTGCACGACGGCGCGGTGATCATTCGCGGTGACACCATCGTGGGCGCCGGTTGTATTCTACCGCTGTCGCAGGGTGCCGTGGGACATCGCTCGTTGGGCACGCGACACCGTGCCGCGTTGGGGCTCGCCGAAGAAACCGACGCCATCGTGATCGTGGTCTCCGAAGAAACAGCCGTCGTGTCGGTGGCACGCGACGGCGCCTTGCAGGTGCGTCTCTCGCCGGTGCAAGTGCGCGATCTGCTGGCCGGTCGGACCGTCAAGTCGACGGCATGACCCAAGCACGCACGTCGCCGCGCGACCGTTTTCGGCTGCCGTCGTCGATCATCGCCCCGGTGGTCGCGATCGTGGTGTTATTGTCGGCGTATCTCGCCACCGCCGCCCCGGATCTCACGTTCTGGGATGCCACGGAGCTCGTGACGGCGGCGCGCACGCTCGGTATTCCGCACCCGCCCGGCACGCCGCTGTGGGTGCTCATGGCGCACGTGATTTCGACCGTGTTCTCGAATTCCGGACCAGCGCGGGCCGTGACCATGCTGTCGGTGCTGGCAAGTGCACTGGTGGGCGGCGTCGGGGCATCGATGCTGCGACGATGGATTGGTTCGCGGGGTGCTGTGGTTGGCGCCGTGATCGCCGGCACGATGACGACGGTGTGGAGCAATGCCACCGAGACCGAAGTGTATGCGGTGTCCCTGCTTGTCTCGGCGCTCATGCTGGCGGCCGGCGAGTATGCCGGTCGACCGGGCGTGTCAGACCACGCGCGACGCCGTGCGCGCGCTCTCATCGTGTTCATGGCGGCGATCGCGGTGCCGTTGCACTTGAGTGTGCTGGTGGCACTCCCGGCCGCGCTGGTATTCGCGTGGAACGGACCGCGTGTGCGCGTGGTCGATGTGGTCGGTTGGGGTGCCCTCAGTCTGCTCGGGGTGTCGGCAGTGGCCGTACTCCCCTTACTGTATGCCGCGGGGCCCGACCTGGCGTCGGGCCATCCGGATTCGCTCCGAGCGCTCGTGGCCGTACTGCGCCGCGAACAGTACGAAGTCGCCGGACTGCTTCCTCGCATGGCTCCGCTCTGGCTGCAGCTGGGGAACGTGTTCGAGTGGGCCGACTGGCAGGTGGCGTTCGGGGTGCATCCGTTTCCCACGCCGTCGGTGCCGCGCACGCTGCTGACGCTCGCGTTCGTGTGGTTGGCGGTGCTCGGCCTGCGCACGGTGTGGCGGCATGAAGCCCGCGCGGGACGGGCCATGCTGGTGCTGCTCCTGTCGGGTACGGTGGGAGTGGCCTTCTGGCTGAACATGCGTGCCGGTCCCACCTTTGGCGGCAGCTTTCTCCCGGTCGGGACCGTCCATGAGGCGCGCGAGCGTGACTATTTCTTTGTGCTTGGCTTCTGGAGCTGGGGACTGTTGGCGGGGGCTGGCCTCTCGGCGATTGCTGCGGCGTTTGCCAAGCGGCTGCCGGCGCCGATCGCCGCCCTGCCATTGCTCCTCGGCGCGGTACCGTTGGTGGCCAATCGGAGTGTGATGGATCGCACGCGCGAGCCGATTGCGATGATGCCACGTACCTATGCCAGGCTGCTGCTCGACGCCATTCCGCAGCGCGGCGTGCTGCTCGCCGGCGGTGACAACGACACCTTCCCGCTCTGGTATCTGCAGCAGGTGGAGGACTATCGGTCGGATGTCACAGTGGTGACCGTTCCGCTGCTGGGCGCCACATGGTACCGAGAGTCGCTCGCCGCGCGTCGGTTGCTACCGCCCGAGGCGGTGCGCCGTTGGCCAGGGCTCGAGGCCGCGCTGCGGTCGGTCATGATCCACGCCACCGAAGACGGGCGCGACGTGCGGGTCAGCACCTTGCTGACGCGCGCCGATCGCGATCGTATTGACCGGACGCAGGGTTGGGCGCTGCAGGGGCTGGTGTACGCGCCCTCGGCGAGTACCGCGCCTCGTTCGATTACGCTTGATGCGGCCGCGTTGGCGCGGTCTCGGGAGACGGTGCCTCTCTCGGTGCTCGCGCCTATTCCGGCTGGCGCCGATCCGGCCGTGGCCCAGATGCAGGCGCTGCTCCGCTGTACGCAAGTGGTCCGCATCGACGATCCGTTACTTGTGTCGTCGTGCAATGCTCCCTAACCTTATGTGCTATGCCAATTTCGGACCATGTCGCAACGATGGTGGCGGAGGTTCGTGAGCGCATCGCTGCGGCACGCCAGCGGGGAGGACACGGGCAGGACGTCACCCTGATCGCGGTCACGAAAACCCATGGCCCGGACGCCGTGCTGGCGGCCTGGAACGCGGGCGTCCGCGATGTGGGCGAGAATAAAGTGCAGGAAGCCGAATCAAAGCGGGATCAGGTGACGGTGCCGGTCCGCTGGCATTTGATTGGTCACCTGCAGCGCAACAAGGCCAAGAACGCCGCGAGGTTCGACCTCGTCCACAGTCTCGATAGTGAGCGGCTTGCCCTCGCCCTCGACGGCGCGGCGAGCGAGGCGCAGCGGGTGCTCGAGGTGCTGGTGCAGGTCAACGTGAGCGGGGAGTCCACCAAGAGTGGGTTCGCGCTGCGCGACCTGCCGACCGTCGCTGAGCACCTCCACGCATGCAGCAATCTGCGGGTCCGGGGAGTCATGACGATGGCGCCGTTCGATGCCGATGAATCGGTATTGCGCAGCGTTTTCCGTGGCGCGCGGGACGCGCGGGCACAGCTGCAAGCGGCGGGGTTCGAGGCCGAGTGGCTGAGCATGGGTATGTCGGGCGACTACGAAGTCGCGATCGAAGAAGGCGCAACGCACGTACGGCTGGGCACAGTGCTGTTCGGCAGTCGGACCTGATTCATCCGGGAATTCGCATGGCGGACGACGGCTTTCATCTCACCGCGCTCGATGCGCGGCGCTTCGATTTCGGCAACGCACTGCGTGGCTACGACCGCGCACGCGTGGACCAGTTCCGCGAGCAGGTCGCCGAGGAACTGGAGCGCTTGTCGCGGGCCAATCAGGAGCTCGATCAGAAGGCGCGTAACTTCCACGAGCAGCTGAAGTCGTTTCGCGATCGCGACAAGGCGATCAACGAAGCGCTCGTGAGCGCCCAGCAGTTACGCGGCGACATCAAGGAGCAGGCCGAGCGCGAGGCGCAGCTGATCCTGCGTGAAGCGCAGGCCGAAGCCGACAAGCTGCTGCAGGGCGTGCGCGATGAACTGCGTCGCGCCGAAGAAGAGGTGCAAGCGCTCTGGCGCACGCGTCGCAGCTATCTCGCGCAGCTGCGTCATCATCTCGAACGTCAACTCACGGAATTGAACGCGGCGGAATCCGAACCGATCCCCGACTTCACCACACCGCGCACCATGTCCGCGGTGCGTGCGGAACCATCAGTGGTGCAAGAGATCCGCCAGTTGCCCCCACGCCCAACGGCTCCCACGCCGTCGTGGCTCGATATCGTCGAGGATGACGCATGAGCGCCTCACAGAATTCCCGTCCGCAGCTGCAATACACGCAGGAGCACACGGCCGTCGGCCTGTCGCATCCGGCCCTCGGTCTGCACGCTCGTGAACGCATCGAGGCATGTGCCCAGGCCGTGCGCGCGCGCTTTCCGCGCGCGGTCGATACCGCGATCATCCTTGGCACCGGACTGGGTGGCCTAGCCAACGAGATCGACGTCGAGCAGACGATCGAGTACAAGGATCTTCCCAATTTTCCGCTGTCCACGGTCGAATCGCACAGGGGCCGATTGCTCTGCGGCACGCTTGGTGGGAAGACGGTCGTGGCCATGCAAGGCCGCTTCCATCGCTACGAAGGCTATTCGTTGCAGCAGGTCACGTTCCCGGTGCGCGTGCTGCGCGCGCTGGGGGCGGAGACGCTGATCGTGAGTAACGCGTGTGGGGGGATGCATCCGTTGTGGCAGACTGGCGACCTGATGCTGATCTCCGATCACATCAACCTGCTGGGCGACAATCCCCTCATCGGCCCCAACGACGACACGCTCGGCGCGCGCTTCCCCGACATGTCAGAGCCATACGACCCCACTTTGCGAGCGCTCGCGCGCGAGGTGGCGGCGCAGAACGGCATCACGTTGCGAGAAGGGGTGTACGTGGCGGTGCAGGGGCCGAATCTGGAAACGCGCTCCGAGTATCGTTTTCTGCGTGGCATCGGCGCCGATGTGGTGGGCATGAGCACCGTGCCCGAAGTCATCGTGGCGATTCACGGTGGCATGCGCGTGTTGGGGCTTTCCATCATTACTGATAAGTGTCTGCCCGATGCGCTCGAGCCGGCCAGTCTGGCCCAGATCGTTGACGTGGCCCGTTCCGCTGAACCACAGCTTGCTGCCGTCGTGAAGGGCGTGATCGCGCGGATGTAACACCGCGCCGCCGCTCCACCATCGTTTCTCCGCCTGCCTGAACGCTCCGAATTACACCGCTCTCATGACTGCTCCGCAGGACACCGTTTCGTATCCGCTCCTCCCCGACTCGGGCGCTGATGCCTTCGAGCAGGCACTGCTTGCGCGCTGGGACGCCGAGCAGCTGTTCGAGCAGGTGCAGGCCGCGCGGGCCGGCGCCACGCCGTTCGTGTTCTATGAGGGGCCGCCCACGGCCAACGGCCGTCCGGGTATTCATCATGTGTTCTCACGCACGATCAAGGACCTGTTCTGCCGCCACCGCGCGATGCAAGGGTTCTTCGTGCCGCGGAAGGCCGGGTGGGATACGCACGGCCTGCCGGTGGAAATCGAAGTCGAGAAGGAGCTGCAGCGTGAGGAAGCCGCACGTCAGGGCGTCGATCCGTCAGAGATCGCGAAGCTTGGCGGCAAACAGCTGATCGAGCAGACCGGCGTGGCGGAGTTCAACCGTCGCTGTCGCGAGAGCGTGTTCAGGTACCGGGGCGACTGGGAAAAGCTGTCGCAGCGCACGGCGTATTGGCTCGACTACCACGATCCCTACGTCACCTACTCGCACAACTTCGTGGAGTCGGTGTGGTGGGCCCTGCGCACACTGCATGAGAAGTCGCTGCTGGTGCGCGGTCACAAGATCCTACCGTACTGTGCGCGCTGTGGCACGGCGCTCTCCAGCCATGAAGTCGCGCAGGGATATGACGACGTCGACGATCCGAGTGTGTATGTGGCGCTCGATCTGCTCGACGAGCAAGGCAACGCGCCCGCGCAGCGTCGTCGCATGCTGGTATGGACGACCACGCCCTGGACGCTGGTGTCGAACACGGCGCTGGCGGTGCATCCCACGCTCACGTATGTCGAGCTACGCAAGAAGACGGGCGCCGAGTGGACGATCATTCTGGCCGAAGCGCGGGTGCCGGGCGTGCTTGGCACCGATTGGGTCGATCGCTGGGACGTGACCGGACAGATGACCGGCGCGGAGTTGTCGGGTATGCGCTATCGCCGTCCGTTGGACTGGGTGCCGTATCCCGACGAGGGCCGCCATGAAGTGATCGTGACGGAAGATTTCGTGAGCGCGGAAGACGGCAGCGGCGTGGTGCATATGGCGCCGGCTTTCGGTGCCGACGACTACGCGGCCGGTCAGCGTCATGGACTCGCGTTCCTGCAGCCGGTGACGGCGCGCGGCGAGTTTACCGACGATGTGCCGGAAGTGGGCGGCGTGTTCGTGAAGAAGGCCGATGCGCGCATCATCGAAGTGCTGCGCGAGCGCGACGTTCTCTGGAAGGCCTCCACCTTCACCCATTCGTATCCCCATTGTTGGCGCTGCGGCACCCCGCTGCTGTACTACGCCCGCGGGTCGTGGTTCGTGCGCACGACGGCGGTGCGTGACAGTCTGATGGCGCGCAACGCCGCCGTGGATTGGCATCCCAGCGAAGTTGGCACCGGCCGCTTCGGTGAGTGGTTGGTCAACAACGTCGACTGGGCGATCTCGCGCGACCGCTACTGGGGCACACCGCTTCCGGTGTGGGTCAACGACGACGACGCCACCGAAATCGACGTGATCGGCAGCTATGCCGATCTCGCCACGCGCATCGGCCGGCCGCTACCAGAGGACTTCGATCCGCACAAGCCGCACATCGACCAGTACACGTGGCCGGCCCCGTCGGGGAAGGGCACCATGCGTCGCGTGCCCGAAGTGATCGACACCTGGTTCGACTCGGGCGCAATGCCGTTCGCGCAGTGGCACTATCCGTTCGAGAACCACGACAAGGTGGAGGCGCAGTTTCCGGCCGACTTCATCTGCGAGGGCGTTGATCAGACGCGCGGCTGGTTCTACTCGCTGCTGGCGATCGCGACGGGGCTGGGCGATGCGCTGCCCAACAACACCGATCGCACCGCGGCGCCGTATCGGCATGTGGTCGTGAACGACCTCGTGCTCGATGCACAAGGACAGAAAATGTCCAAAAGCAAGGGCAACACGGTCGATCCGTGGCAGGTGCTGGAGCGTCATGGCGCCGATGCGGTGCGTCTGTTCCTCGTCGCCACCAGCCAAGTGTGGGTGCCGCGCCGCTTCGACGAGAACGCGATCCGCGAAACGGCGGGGCGGTTCCTGGTCACGTTCCGCAACGTCTACAACGGCATCTTTGCGCAGTACGCGAATTTCGGATGGACGCCGAGCGCGAACGATCCGGCGGTGGCCGACCGTCCGGCGCTGGATCGCTGGATCCTGTCGCGCCTCACGCGTGTGGAAGCGGAAGTCGATCAGCATCTCAATAACTACGACGCCACCTTGGCGGCGCGTCGCGTG
>NZ_JBKJRB010000174.1:0-12603 GCF_046594945.1 Gemmatimonas sp.
ACTGCGGACTCGCGGACTGCTACGGCATCCTCCGCGTGTACGGCTGGACGCGCCATGCGGACAACCATGCGCAGGCAGCCGAGGCCGTCGCCAAAGCGATGGCACTGGCACCGGACATGGCCGAGGCAAACTTCTCGAAGGGATTCTTCCAGCTCTACTTTGTACGAGATTGGCGAACGGCGGCGCCGCACTTCGCGCGGGCTCGCGAGCACGCGCCGCGCAACTCGCTCATCCAAATCTATTCGGCGCTCTTCTTTGCGATCGCGCGTGAGCACGCGGCGGTGCGGGGGCACGTTCAGCTTGCGTGCGAGGCCGATCCACTCTCGCCGTTCGTCCACGGGCTTTCGTCGTGCGCGTACTTCATGATGGGGAACCACGTGGAGGCCGAGCGCTTGGCGAGGCGCGCGCGCGAACTGCAGTCGGATCATATGCTCGGACTCTGGACACACGGACTGGTCTTGTCAGCACTCGAGCGGCACGAGGAGGCGATCGAGGTGCTCAGCAAGTCGATCGCGGTGTCGCGGGCGCCGTTCTATCTCGGCGCGTGCGCTTTTGCGCTCGCCCGAGCCGGTCGCGTTGACGGCGTGCGGTGCGTCCTCGGCGAACTCGATGAACGTGCGGCGCGCGGCGAGTACGTGCCCGCCTTCTCGCGGCTCCAGATTCACGTCGGGCTTGGTGACGTGATCGACGTGCGGTGCGAGCTCGCACTCGCGGTGGAGGAAGTGACGCCGCCGTTCAGCTTGTGGATGGGCACGGGGGTCTTTCTCGACGCATTCCGTCGAGATGCCGAAGTCGCGCGGCTGCTCGAGGCGTGGGATCGGGGCGTGAAGCCGGCGTTGGCTGGGTCTCTGCTGCTTGACGGAGTTGCCTAAGAAGCCGAGGCACGCCGTCTGCTCGATCAGTCGCTGGATCTGGATCCCACGCAGCCGCAAGCGCTGCGACAAGTCACCAGCCTGCTCTTCGCCCGCGGCGACTCCGCCCGATTCCTTGTCATGCACGCGCGCTTCGTGTCACGTTCCGGCATTGCCGGCGCATCGATGGCGGCGTTGCGCCGCGCGTGGCAGTCCGGCGGACCCGAGGCCGTGATCAGCGCGCAGATCGCTGCGTTCGACAGCCTCGACCTGCCGCATGAAGCAGCGAAGTAGCGCATGAAGGCGGGCGACTTGGACGGCCCGTTTCGCGATCTGGATCGCGCCTACAACGCGCATGCGATCTGGATGGTGGGGCTGTCGTTGAACTTCAAAACTCTTACCGTGAAGCGTGATCCACGATTCAAAGCACTACTGGCGACGATGAAAAGTGCCGAGGACAAACCGTGACGGGTCTTTTCAGCGACGCGCCGATGCACCCTATCGCATCACGCCCGGAATCGAGGCCAGATACACATCTCCACGATAGTCCTCGGCCATACAGACGCCGCGCCGCGCCGCCGTCGCGATAGAAATGCTCGATATCGCGCAGTGCGCCGGCAGAGTCATGACGCGCTGCGGTGCGCCACCCGCCGCGCCGTTCACCCGTAGCAGCGACGGCGCCCGTGCTCCTGATTCCCAGGCGCCGAAGTAGATAGAACCATCCCGTGACCACGAGAGTTGACTCGACTGCAACGCGGGAGGAATCGGCGTCAGCGAGCGAAAACGCCCGGAGGCAAGCGATACGGCACCGAGCACGAAGCCCGCCGGCGTCCTTACCGTAACGGCGAGTTCCTGCTCGTTTGGACTGAGTGTTCCTCCGCGGAGTAGTTGCAAAGAGTCGGGTATGGGCAGGCGTGTGATCGCGCTGCTCGTGCTGTCGGTCAAGACGATATCGTGACCCAAAACTCCGACCGTCACCACACCACCGCTAGCGCGAGGCAACCGCGCCTCTTGTCCCGACGGCTGGGGCGATCTCCGGAGGACACGGCGCTCACCGGTATGAAACTCGTATGCGAAAGTGGTGTCGCCTTCTGATTTCGTAAACGTCACGCGACGCCCATCTTGCGAGAGGCTCACGAGCTCATAGCCCGGGCCACTGCTGTTCGTGAGCGCCTCGTCGTCCTGCACGCTGTTCGGCGCTCCATTGAGTTCCAGGCGATAGAGGTTGTCGCCGGCGGTATTGCCACGAACGTAGTACAACGTTTGTCCATCGGGAGCGATCGCGGCATTGCCGTACCACGACGTCCCTGTGGTCACCGCGCGCGGCGCGGTATTCCCCGCGCCGACGTCGAATATCCACTGGTCCTGTCGTGCCTCGCCCGAGATGAACAAGAGCCTGCCGGTGCGTGCGGCAATGTCGAACTCGCCGCGATAGAGCGTGGGCACGCGTGGCATCACGGAAACGGGCAGCCGTGCCAGGCGACCGCTTCGATCGACGTCGATTCGCACGAACTCGTCGTCGCGGGCCGGCGCCGGCAAGAAGGCGAACAAGGCCGATCCGTCGGGTGCCCAATGAATCGTGCGCCGCATACGCAGCGGGAGTGAGTCCAACACGGTGCCGTCGCGCGCTATAAGCAGAATGAGCGACTCATCGATGAGTGCAATGCGGTCTCCGTTGGGAGACCACGCGATCCCGACAAAGTCGCGGGGCGGCACGGAGAAGCTGTCCGCCACAGCTCCCGTGGCGGCGACAACAATCTGCGCGTGCGTTGCATTCGCCGACGCGAGTGGCAACACGAGTATCGTATCACCGGTGGCGTGCACATCGAACGGCCCCGGCTCGGCCACGCGTCGCGTGGCCCCGCCGAGACGTGGAACCAGAAAGATCCCGCTGCGGAGCGAGTCCAGTGTAGCGTCGATAACCAGACTGGTCGCGCTGGCCAGCCATCGGACGGCGCGAATTGACGGCACCCGAGTCATGACCCGTACGGCGGTCGATGATCCCGTGTCCTGCACCATGAGTGACTGGACACAGGGCACCGAAGCGTCGGCCGAGCGTGCTATCCTGAACGCGTCGTATCCCTGTTGCTCGCAGTCGCTTTCGACATAGGCAATCACGTCACCGTTGGGCGTGATCGCCGGCAAGGCCCCCTTCCCGGTGAACGTCATCTGGGTGCGCGCGAAGCCCATGGCGTTGGTGCCGTTGCGCGTCGCCCCGCGCGGCCACAAGGCTGCGGCCATGATCGCCATGCCCACCGCGAGACCGGCCACGCCGACTTTCCACGGCGTAACACGATCCGAAGCTGGTATCGCGTTGGCGGTCGGAGCCCCTGCCAGTGTCGTCGCCGACACCGTCTCAGGTGACGCATCGCGCAATGCGGCGCCAAATGCGGCCGCGCTTTCCTGTCGATCGGCCGGCAGTTTTGCCAGTCCCGTGAGTACGGCGCGCTCGATCGCGAGGGGAATGGTTTTTCGCGTGAGCGTGAGGCGTTCCGGTTCGGCGCTCATCACCTTCGCGACCACGGCCTGCACGCTCGACCCGGTGAATGGCGGGTCGCCGGTCAGCATTTCGTACAGGATCGCCGCTAACGCATACACGTCGCTGCGGGCGTCGATCACGCGTTCGCCCATGGCCTGCTCGGGGCTCATGTACTGGGGCGTTCCCAGACTCAAGCCCGTTTGCGTGAGGCGTTGTCCACCGGCGCTCCGGACGGCCAGCGCGATGCCGAAGTCTGCCACCAACGCCGAGCCGTCCTGCAGCAGGATGTTTTCGGGTTTGATGTCGCGATGAATGATCCCTTGCTTGTGCGCGTGTTCGAGCGCACTGGCTACTTCACGCGCGATCTGCACGGCGGTGGCAATCGGCAATTGCCGTTCGCGTTCGATGCGCGCGCGCAACGTCTCGCCGGTCACGAGCGGCATGACGTAGTACAGCAGCGTGTCCGCCTCGCCGCTGTCCAACAGAGGCAGAATGTGCGGATGCTGCAGCCGCGCCGTGGTGCGGATCTCGCTCAGGAACCGCTCGCCGCCGAGCGCCGCCCCGAGGTCGGGATGCAGCACCTTGATGGCGACCTCGCGATCATGTCGGAGGTCGTGCGCGAGATACACCGTGGCCATGCCGCCGGCGCCGATCTCGCGCTCCACGCGATAGCGGTCGGCGAGCGCGCTGGTGAGCCGTTCGAGGATGTGCATCGGGTGATGTTACGTGTTGGGCCCAGAAGCGGGAAGGGCGGGGTTCGGCGCTCGCGGGTAGGCCTGGCACGCGCTTGCATCGGCTGTGCAGCGCGTCTCGACGACATCACCGCTCCGGCACCAGCGAGGCGCGACGCTGGCGCGTAGATTTCAACTAGAACACGCCGTCGTACGCGCGCGCAGCAATGCCCATTCGTGTGACGATGCGCTGCTCCCACACGACCTCAACGGGCGCAATTTCCCGATGCACGCCACACCGTTGTACGTCACGTTGCAAGACCGCAGCGCAGCATCTGCGTGGCGCCGGTGACCGGGCTGTCGCAGTACGTACGGAGCTCCTCTCGCGTCGCCAGTTGAAACGGCGCCTTCTCACCCCTGTCACCGATCCTCCAGGATGTCGATCTCCGCAGCCAGTTCATACGACACGGGACTCGAGAGGAATGCGGCGAACTACGCCGCCCTGACGCCGTTGACGTTGATCGACTGGGCCGCCACCGCGTGCCCCGAGCGCACCGCGGTCATTCATGGCGTTCGTCGCTTCCGTTGGCGTGAGACCTACGCGCGATGCCGCCGACTCGCCTCGGCGCTTGCCGCGCACGGGATCGGCCGCAACGACACCGTGGCGGTGCTGCTGCTGAATACGCCGGAGATGTACGAATGTCAGTTTGGCGTGCCCATGTGTGGCGCCGTCCTTAATTGCCTGAATGTGCGACTCGATGCGGCGACGCTTGCGTTCATGCTCGATCACGGTGAGGCGAAGGTGCTGATCACGGATCGTGAGTTTTCGGGGGTCATTGCCGATGCGCTGTCCCGCTGCACGGTGAGTCCGCTCGTGATCGACGTGATGGACACGGAGTATACCGGTGCTGGCGATCGGCTCGGCGACATCGAGTACGAAGCGTTTCTAGATAGTGGCGACCCGAACTACGCGTGGCGCGTACCACACGACGAATGGGATGCGATCGCCCTCAACTACACGAGCGGCACCACCGGTGACCCCAAGGGCGTGGTGTATCATCATCGCGGCGCGTATCTCAACGCGCTGGGAGAGATCGTGGCCTGGGGGATGCCGCGGTACGCGGTGTATCTCTGGACCGTGCCGATGTTTCACTGTAACGGCTGGTGCCTGACTTGGGCCGTGGCGGCGCTGGCCGGCACCAACGTCTGTTTGCGAAAGGTCGAGACGTCGGCCATTTTCGCGCTCATCAAGGCGCACGGCGTCACGCATTACGGCGGCGCACCGATCGTGCACAACACCATGCTGGCCGCGCCGGATGAACAGTGGCTGGGCGTGCCGCCTGGCCTTAAAGGGTACATCGCTGGTGCGGCGCCGCCGGCGTCGACGATTGAAGCGATGGAGCGCCGCGGCGTCGAGCTCACACACGTGTACGGTCTCACCGAGGTGTACGGACCCGCCACCATCTGCGTGAAGCAGCCTGAATGGGAATCGCTCGCTCAAAGCGAGCGCGCCATGCACAACGGACGCCAAGGCGTGCGCTTTCAGGTGGAAGAGGGAGTGGATGTGGTGGACCCCGACACGATGCTACCGGTCCCCCACGACGGCGAGACAATGGGCGAGATCGTCTTTCGCGGCAACATCACCATGAAGGGCTATCTCAAGAATCCTGCCGCCACGGCGGCCGCGTTTGACGGCGGATGGTTTCACTCGGGCGATCTCGCGGTCATTCACCCCGATGGGTACCTTAAGGTGAAGGATCGTGGCAAGGACATCATCATCTCCGGCGGCGAGAACATCAGCTCACTCGAGGTGGAGGACGCGCTGCATCGGCATCCTGCTGTGTTTGCCGCGGCGGTGGTCGCGCGTCCCGATGCCAAGTGGGGCGAGACACCGTGCGCGTACGTCGAGCTCAAGCCGGGGCTGGCTGTCACGGAGCGCGAGTTGATCGATCACTGCCGAGCCCATCTCGCGCACTTCAAGGCGCCGACGGCTGTCGTGTTCGGTCCACTGCCCAAAACGTCGACCGGCAAGATTCAGAAATACGTGCTGCGTGAGCGCGCCCATTCGGCGGACGCCATTGCGTGAGCGTTCTCGTATGAGCGTACTCGTATGAGCGTACTCGTATGAGCAAACTCGCATGAGGGTGCGGTTGTGAACGTGCGCGAGCAGGTCGGATTCCTGACCGCCGTGGGTCGCCAACTCGAGTATCGATGGATTGCGCCCACCGCACCGGACCGGCCCACCCTCGTGTTCCTGCATGAAGGGCTCGGTTCGATCGCGCAATGGAAAGCGTTCCCCGATACCGTCGCTGCGGCGACGGGCTGTGGCACCTTCATCTACTCGCGCTACGGCTTCGGTCAGTCGGATCCGTTGACCGAACCTCGAGACGTCGACTACCACTCGCACGAAGCGCTCGTGGCGCTGCCGGCGGTCCTCGCGGCGCGCGGCATCGTCGATCCGATTTTTATCGGACACAGCGACGGCGCGACGATTGCACTGCTCTATGCGTCGGACCCTCGGTGGACCACGCGCGCGGTTATCATCGAAGCGCCGCACGTGTTCGTGGAGGATACGGGACTGATGGGGATCGTGCGGGCGCGCGACGCCTATCGCGAGGGCGACCTTCGACGGAAGCTCGGCAAGTACCACCGCGATGTCGATACGATGTTCAACGGATGGGCCGAGACGTGGTTGCGCCCGGCGTTTCGGGCGTGGAACATCGAGGCGCGATTGCCGGGGGTGCGCTGTCCCGTCCTGCTCATCCAAGGCCTCGATGATCCCTACGGGACCATGGCACAGGTGGACGCCATTTCACGCCAGGTAACGGGGCCGGTGGAACTGATGCTCATCCCTGAGTGCGCGCATGCGCCACACGTGGAGTGTGAGCGCGAGGTGCGCGAGGCGATGGTCGGGTTCATTGCCGTGCACGGAGTAGCCTAGCGGTCAGCGGCGTGGCCGCACATGGTGAGCATTCCCTCGCTGGAGCCGACATCGTAACTTCCACCGACTCTTCCCACGGACCCAGTGGCAGCCGACTTCCGCGCGCAATTGCAGGCCAATCTCCAAGCCACCTTCTCCCTCGAGCGCGAATTGGGCGGGGGCGGTATGTCGCGCGTGTTTCTCGCCACCGAGAACGCGTTGGACCGGCGGGTCGTCATCAAGACGGTCCCGGGCGACATGCTGTCGGCGGCAGCCGCTGAACGGTTTCGTCGGGAAATTCTGACGGCGGCGCGGCTGTCGCATCCCAATATCGTGCCCGTGCTGGCCGCCGGTGATGCGGGAGGTGTGCCGTGGTTCTCGATGCCGTGGGTGGAGGGTGCCTCGTTGCGCGAGCAACTGCAGCGCGGCCCGATGCCGTTAGGTGCGGCGGTGGCGGTGCTGCGCGACGTGGCGCGCGCGCTCGCCGATGCACACGCGCATGGGATCGCGCACCGGGACATCAAACCGGAAAACATTCTGCTCGCGCGCGGCGCGGCCGTGGTGACCGATTTTGGTGTGGCTAAGGCATTGTCGGAGGCCACGCAGAACGGCGATCTGGCCGATGGACTGACTGGTGTAGGCATGGCCATCGGCACGCCGGCCTACATGGCACCCGAGCAGATCGCGGCCGATCCAAGGCTGGATCATCGCGCCGATCTGTACGCCTGGGGATTGGTGGCGTACGAGACGCTCTCGGGCCAGCGCGCGTTTGAGGGCATAAGTGGATCGGCGCTGATCGCGGCACAGATCGGGACGATGCCGCCGTCGCTCAGTAGCGTTGCACCAAGTGTGCCGGCCGCGCTGTCGACCGTCGTCATGCAGTGTCTCGCCAAGAACCCGGCCGACCGACCACCACGCGCGGATGACGTGGTCGCGGTGATGGAGTCGCTTAGCGGGTCGCAAGTCGCGGCGAACGGCATGCTGGACGCGACGCCAACTGCACGCGCGGGGAGCAACGCGAGAGGCCGCCTGTTCGGCGGCATCGCCGCGGCGGTCGTGGTCGTGGCCATCGCGGCCTTCATGTGGCGCGGCAGCAGTGCAGGCGCGGTCGTTGATCAACGCGCCATCGCCATCGCGCCGTTTCGCGTGGGCGGTGCCGCTCCCTCGGTGAAGTACGTACGCGAGGGATTGGCCGACCTCATGGTGCCGCAGATCCAGAGCGTACCCGGCACGCGCGTGTTGGGCGTCCGCCTCGTACTCGATCGCTGGCGGCGCGCGGCGGGTTCCGCCGATACCGATCTCGACGACGCCGGCGCCCTGCGGGTCGCGAAAGACGCCGGTGCTGGGCAGCTGATCATCGGCGACGCGGTCGGCAGTGCCGAGCGTCTCACGATTACCGCGCGATTGCTCGATGTGGCAAACGGGAACCAGATTGCCAGATCACAGGTCACCGGTCCGGCCGACAGTCTCGTGTCGTCGGCCGCACGACTGACGACCGAACTGCTGGCGCTGCGCGATGGCGCCACACGCGATCGCGTCCGCACCGTGTTGACCATGCGTCCGGAAGCGTTGACCGCGTACCTCACCGGCGAAGGTGAGTATCGGCGCGGCCGCTATGCCGCGGCCGCCAAGGCCTTTGCCGACGCCTATGCCACCGATACCACATTCGCGCTCGCGGCACTTCGCGTGTCCAGCAGCAACGGATGGACTTCCACAAATCCAATTCCTGGGGACTGGATCGATCGTGCGTGGCGCCATCGCGACCGATTGACGGGCGCGGACTCCCTGCTGTTGAGCGCAACCACCGGATCGACCTATCCGGTGCCCATGGCCCGACATGATCGCTTTCGCGAGCTGGGTGAGTTGGCCACGCGAGCGAACAGTGCCGAGATCTGGTTTCAGTACGGTGACCAGTTGGTGCACTACGGGGGCGCTGCGGCCGAGCCCAACGTGGTGGAGCGCTCCCTGAAAGCCTTTCAACAGGCCGAAGCGATTGATTCGAGTTTCGCGCCAGCACTGGAACATCAGTGGGCGGTGTACCAAGCGCTAAAGGACTCGGCGGCGGCAATGGCTGCGCTGCAGCGGCAAGCGCGGGTCGATTCGACTGGCGACTTCTACCGCGTCACCGCGCTCTTGGCGGCCGCGAGCACGGGTCGCCCGGTGCCGGAGGCCATGCTCGATGCGTTTCCGCATAGTCAGCTCTCCGCGATGGCGATCTGGGTCAGCGGCGCCGATGCGGAGTTTCTTTTCTTCCCAGATATTGCGCTCGCCGACTCTCTCTCCGCGCGCGCGCGCCGAGCCGGCGCCGTGGTGCCGTCTTTCGAACGCCAGCTGGCATGGAGTGCCGGGCGCCCGTCGCGCGCCGCTAAGCTGCGAGAAGAACGGAGCACGCCCGAATCGATGAGCGACGAGGTGCTGGCCGGATTGATGTGGGAAGGAGACGCCGCGATCGCGCAGCGAAGCGCCACCGGGCTTGCCGAGTGGTTGCGTGCGCATCCGAGTGACTCGCTCACGCCTGATCGAGCGAGTGCGCTGTATTATGGAGGGCTCTGGGCCTTCAATCGTGGCGATACGGCGACTGTCATGCGCGCCCGTCAATCATTGGCCGCACTCAAGCCCCCCACGGTCATGCCGTGGTTGCGAAATCTGAGTAGCGCCTACGAGCAAATGCTCGGCGCGTATCTCGCGGTTGCACGGAAGAGCAGCGATACGCGCGCGCGACTGGCACAACTCGACTCGATCGTCATCGACGCGCCAGGGATCGCAGGCACAGTACGGACGACGTTGAGCTCGCAGTTGGCCGACCTGTGGGAGCGCATCGACGATCCTTCACGCGCCTTGGCCGCTGGTCGTCGTTTCGAACGGGCGATGGACTGGGGGCGATTGTCCTCTACCCGCGTTCGCCGCGAGGCGCGTTTACTGGAACGTCTCGGACGTCCACACGAAGCCATCGACGCGTGGCGCATGTACGTCGCGTTGCGCGCCAATGCGGAACCATCGCTGCAGCCTGATCTGGCGCAGGCCAAAGCCAACCTCGCGAGGCTTGAAGCGAAGGTGCGGTAAGCGCGGTGCAGGTTGGGTTACGGAGGCCGACGCCATCGATGTTAGCCTCGGCGTATGCCGCGCTGCTGCACGCGGCGGAGTGGCCACTGTGACCGGTCCGGCGCCAACGGCTAAAATGTTGTGTGAGTTGCACTTAAGATCATAAGCGCTTATTATTGAAGTATGCCGCGTGCCATGTCCACTGCTGAAGCAGGCCGCCTTGGCGGTCGGCGAAGTCGACGCCATCTGAGCGCCGAAAGTGCCCGTGCCATGGTGAGCGTTCGTGAGGCGCGCAAGGCATACCGCGCGCACTATCTCACCTGTTTCTGGTGGGCGCGAGCCGACCTTGTTGTTCGAACGCAAGATGTCGCGTGGGTGGCCGACGGCCTGCGTAAACACGGTGGGCGTGACGCTTGGCGCGCGGCGGCGCGGCTCGAGCAGTTGCGGTCGCTGTCGGCCTAAGCACCGCCAACGCGCCATGCCGCTTACTCCGTTTCAGGCATCCGTCCTCTCCCTGCTGGCGCCCACTCGCTCCGACGTGTCGTATTTGGCGGGCGCCGCCGCGCTTCACATGGGTCCGACCGGTGAGCGCTTCAGCAACGATCTCGATTTTTTTCACAACGCGGCCGACGCGGCGAATCAGACGTTTGCGGCCGACGCGCTCGTGTTGCGCGCGGCCGGCTATGAGGTCACGGTTCTGGCCGAGTATCGCGGGTTTGTAAGCGCCGCCACGCGCCGTGACGGCGACGCCACGGTCCTCGATTGGGCGCATGAATCGGCGTGGCGCTTTCTCCCGCTCGTGGCCATGACTGGTGGCGGTGTGATGCTTCACCCCATCGACCTCGCGATCAACAAGCTGGTGGCGCTCGCCAACCGCCGTGAGCCACGGGATCTGGTCGATGCCATTTTCGCGGACACGCACATCCTTGCATTTCCAGCGTTGGTGTGGGCCGTGGTCGACAAGAATCCCGGGCTCAATCCTTCGTCGTACCTCGAGCAGTTCCGCCGTCGCACCATCACGCCCGAGGACGCGGCGTATCTCCGCTTCACCGGCGTCTACCGCGTCGAAGAGGCCGCGCAACATTTTCGCCGCATGGTCGAGAGCACGGATGTCTTCATCGCGGCGAACACGCACCGTGAGCCCGGGGCGCTGCTTCAGGATCGCCGCACTGGATCCTTTTTCGTGCCAGAATCCGATAGCGACTGGGCGCATACCCGTGAGCATCGCGGCGCGTTGGGCGGTGTGATCGCGCAACCGGCCGACATGCCCGTAGGTTAGGCGAGCCGTCTCTCCTCCGAATTCGCTCGCGCCGCAATAAATTGCTTTCGATTCGCCGTACTGCCTCTGCATCACTGATCCGGCACACGATATCGTGTCGCCGGTAATGGCGGGGGCGCGATGGGCGTGTGGCGTGTGGCGTGTGGCGATCAAAGAAGCGTCTGGCACCGACGTCAGCATGAACGCGCGTCGGTCGAACGTGGTATTTCGATTCGGCACGAACGCTACGACTCAACTGATCCGCTCGGATCAACCTCGGCGACGACGGTCGACTCCGTCCGTGCCCGAGCTGAAGCACACGCGGCGCGATCGCAGAAAATGACGTGGCGGCGTTCCCTTGGTGGCTGATCACGTCCGGCTCATCGTCGGTTGCTTCCCTGTTGCGAGGCGATCGCAGCGCGGCCGGATTGCCATGAGCTTCGCACGGACCACCGCCCATGTCAGTCCGGTATGGCGGGGCCTATTGCCTTTGAATCGCATCTGAAGGGTGGTCAGCAGCGCTTTCCGTTCGTTCGCGTTCGTTCGCGTTCATCGCGTATACCGGGAGAACGGGCGGCGCTGATCGCCGCCGTGCCAGCATCGACGGCCAGTGTGGTACCGTCGGCGACTACGCTACACGCTGGTCGGCACCCCCGCTGGATGTCCGTGCGGGCATCCCGTCTGTCCACTATCGGCGAGTCACGTGTCCTCAATAGCGGATGATGCGGGGTGTCACAACGCCCGCCAGAAACGTCAAGTTGTTGTGACGCAACGCACTGCGCGCCATTGCAAAAGGGGTATGGATTATGCGGCAGCGCCCTAGTGAGATCGTCTCGAGTGTCCCCTGCCGGAGCGGCGCATGTCCCGTGCTTCGATTGTCCCGTTGGCGCGATTGTTGGCGTGTGTGTTGGCCCGCACGCCCGTGTTCGCGCTCTCTACCGCCGCTCCATTGGTCCCGCTCGCGGCGCAGGTGGTCATATCGCCGCGCACCGCCGCTGTGCGCACCGCCGCTGTGCGCGCCGACGAGGATGTCACGCGGTACTCCGAGAACGAGCTCGACAATCTGGTCGGTCCGATCGCGCTGTACCCTGATGCGCTGTTGGCGCAGGTGCTGGTGGCGGCCACGTTCCCCGATCAGGTGGACGACGCGGCGCGCTGGGTGCGTGCGTACGGCACGGGTGGAATCGACGAGCAGTCATGGGACGTGAGCGTCAAATCCGTGGCGCATTATCCGTCGGCATTGAACATGATGGCCGATAAGGGCGACTGGACTGCGACGTTGGGCCGCGCCTACGCCTATCAGTCGAGCGACGTGATGGCGGCCGTCCAGCGCATGCGTCGCCTCGCTGACACGCAGGGGAATTTGGTGTCCACGCCGCAAC
>NZ_JBKJRB010000012.1:0-24391 GCF_046594945.1 Gemmatimonas sp.
ATCCCTTTCGCCGCTTTCTGCGGCGGGATGGCCGCGCGCCGGAGGCGCCGGCCCCTCCTTCGCAGAGGCGGCTGCAGGGACCACCCGGCCCGACCGGCTGACACGGAGGCGGGTGTCGCCGCTGCAGTGGGGGGAGCGAGAGATCGGTGCCGGGCCTCGCACTCGACGCGGGGAAACAGCGCCGCGGTGGCGATGAGCTATCGCTTTAGCCCGGCGATCCACGCTGTTATCGCCGCGAGGACCGCAGGGTCCATCGTTGTGGTGATCGTGAAATACTCATTCAGCAATCCGGATTGCGCCGGCTGAAAGAGGTGGTTCAATCGAGGTACGATGCGCGCGTCCAATCGCGCATTGCCGCCGGCGAGAAAGGCAGCGGTCATGGCCGCGTGATTCGCCTGCGCCGGTACCTGAAAATCCTTCGCGCCGAAGAGCGCGAGCACGGGGACGCGCACCTGCCGCAGCGTGGTCTGTGCATCGGAACGCAGCAGGCTCAGCATCTCCGGCTGAAGCACACCGCGCGCCTGCGGCTCCAGCTGAGCGCGCAGGGCAGGCTTCTGCGCGATCGGCACGTCAATGAGGATCGCGTCGACGTATCGTTCGACGGCCGCCGATTCGCTCGTGGAGTCCGTTGCCCCGCGGAGCGCCTGATAGAGCGCCCAGTTCAGGGAGTCCTGACGTGAACCGACATACGCTTGATAGCCGGAGGAGGCCGCCAGCGCACGCGTCTGCAGCAGGCTCACAGAGTCCCCACGAACGGCAGGCGCTGCGAGCAGCACGAGAAATGCAACGTCCCGCGAACGTACGGCGATCTGTGGTGCAATGATGCCGCCTTCGGAGTGCCCCAGCAGACCGACTCGCGCTTTGTCGATCTCTGGCGTTGACCGCAACTTGCGGAACACGGCCTCCGCGTCGGCGGCGAGGTCACTTACGGTGGCTGTAGCGTAGCGACCGGTCGAGGTGCCCACGCCGCGCTCGTCATAGCGAAGCGTGGCGATCCCATTGCGCGCAAGGTGGTCGGCAATGAGCGCGAAGGGCTCGTGCACGAAGATCGTCGAATGACGGTCTTGCGGACCTGACCCGGAGATCAAGACGACGGCCGGGAAAGGGCCGCGGCCCGCGGGAAGGGACAGTGTCGCCGAGAGGCGGACGCTGTCCGAGGCTTCAACGGTAAGCTCGCGAGTGCGATAGGGCACCGGCATCGTCACCCGCTGCGGGCGCTGCAGGCGCACCATCGACGTGGGCATCATCGCGCCGCCAAGCCCCATGGAGCCGATGATGCTATCGGGCACCGCGCTGCGCACGCCAGCAAAGCGCAGTCCGCGTGGTCCTGCGATGATCACGGAGTCGCCGCGAAGCAAAACCGTCACCGGCGCTCGCGGCGATGGCGACTCGGGGACAACCACGGTCCCGACCATCTGCTCCGGCGTGCTATCACGAAGCGTGAACACGAAATGCACGCGTATACCGTTAGTCAGCATGGGCGCCGACCAGTCGCCCGCGATCGATGGCCCCTGACTGCTCGCGTTCAAAGGTCGCGCCTGCGCACTCCCCGCTGTTGAACGCCACATCGTCAACGCGCCGAGCACTGCGGCGCCAACGTATGTCCGCACTTAACCAGTCAAGATCCATTGGTGATTCTGCATTCCGTACCTCCGGTCAGGTTGAACGTCGCATCGAAGCGGTCGCGCGTCGATGCGTCGCGAGCAACTCAAGAAATGACTCCCTTTGCATTGGGGAGATCAGCACGTGCTGGCCGTCACCGTACTCAACCCGCAAGCGGTCGAGAGAAAATGCTGGAGCAGACGTCATGTCCCTCGACGGTTCGATCGTCCGTATGGACGCATACGGAACGCGGGTCGTGAACGGTCCCACGCGAACCAGCAACTCGCTGTCGGTGAGATGGTACACGGTGACAGCGTATAGCACTGCGGGGAGGAGCACCCCACCTCCAAGCACGAGGGCCGCGGCCACCAGCGCGCGTCGCGACGTGAGGCCGGCCTCCAGCAGGACCATCAGCAACGCAAAGCCCGTGGGCACGAGCACGAGTGCCACCACCCATCCATCAAGTACCGAGCGAAAGCGGCGGCCTGTAGCTGTTGCCCGCCCGAGCTGGCTGGACCGCTCGTCGATTCCGCGTCCGTGCGAAGACATTGTCAGTTCTCGTGATTGGTACGAATTACCCGAGGGCCGCCGCTCGCACCGGATGGGATTGGTGCTCCGATCGTGAGCGACTCCACGCGGCAGAACTTAGTGCACACTGCTCCGCGTGGTCTAGGGCGCGATCTATTCTCGCGATCTCGTCCGGTCGCAACAGCGCGGTTCCGTGCGCGACTCCCCCAAACTCGCCCGGCCGCGGCGAGGGCCGAGTCTCCCCACAGCGGCTCTCTGCGAAGGAGGGGCCGGCGCCGGAGCGGAGCGACGCGCGCGGCCATCCCGCCGCAGAAAAGCCGCGAAGGGGAGAACTCGGCCCGACCCGCATGCCGGCCGCAGGGCCCCCTCCCACGCGGGCAGCAAAGCGGGCCTTGAGAGCGTAGCATACCGGTAGTCCCCTGCCACGCTCCCCTCCGCGAAACTCTCCATGACCCGTCGCCTCACTTTGGCCGCGCTGCTCGCTGCCGCACTGATCTCGCCCGTTACCGCCGCGCCGGCGCAGCCGCGCAAGCCACTCGTGGAATTCGAGATGATGACCTGGCCCGAGGTGAAGGACGCGCTCGCCGCCGGCAAGACCACCGCGTTGTTCTACACCGGTGGCACCGAGCAACGTGGTCCGCAGAACGTGAACGGCGGCCACAATCTCATGGGACGGGTCATCGTGCGCACCATTGCTGAGAAGCTCGGTGATGCCATCGCCATGCCGGTGTTGCCCTACACGCCGAACAACGCCAGCGCCACGCTGCCCGGCACGATCGGCCTCACCCCGGAGCTGCTGAAAGGCATCCTGGAGCGCCTCGCCGAGCAGGCGATCGCCACGGGCTTCAAGACCGTCGTGCTGATGGGAGATCATGGCGGTGGCCAACCCAACGTCTATGCCGACGTCGCCAAGTCGCTCAGTGACAAGTACACGCCACAGGGCATCCGGGTGCTGTACTGCGACGCCGTGTACTCCACCGCCAACGCCGACTTCGACGCCTATCTCAAGGCCAACGGCTTCCCCTCCAGCTCGCACGCGGGCATTCCCGACACCTCGACCATGCTGTACCTCGGCGATGGGACCTGGGTCCGACTCGATCAGCTCCCCAATGCCCTCGGCGATCCCGCGCCGACCGGCCCGCGTGGTGCCGCCCCCGACCCCAATGCGCCGCCTCGCAAGAACAACGGCATTACCGGCGACGGCCGGAAAGCCAGCAAGGAACTCGGCAAGAAGCTTTTCGAGATGAAGGTCGACTATGCGGTGAAGCAGATCAAAGGGATGACCGGCCGATAGCCTGGGACGAATCGCGATCGGCGAAATCCAGCGTCTTCGTGGCTCCGGATTTCGCCGATTTCGCTGTGCGGTCGGTTAATTTTAGGGGCTGCACCGGCACCGGCACGTTCCCGTCATCCCTGTCTTACATGAGCGACCTAACTCGCCAGCCTGTCATCGTGGGTGCCGCGCGCACTCCGATCGGGCGGTATCTCGGGGGCCTCTCGCCCCTTTCCGCGCCGGAACTTGGCGCCATCGCGATCCGAGCCGCGCTCCAACGAAGCGGTGTTGCACCCGACGCGGTGCAGGAAGTCATCATGGGTCACGTGCTGCAGGGCGGCACGGGTCAGGCTCCCGGACGTCAGGCCATGCTCAAAGCGGGCGTGCCCGCCACGGCGTCGGCCCTCACGATCAACATGGTCTGCGGCTCCGGACTTAAGGCCGTCATGCTCGCCGCGCAGGCCATCAAGGCCGGTGACGCGCAGGTGATCGTGGCCGGTGGCCAGGAAAGCATGAGCAACGCGCCGCACTACGTGATCGGCATGCGTGGCGGTGTGAAGCTGGGCGACCAGACGATGGTCGACGGCATGATCAAGGACGGTCTGTGGTGCCCCACGTGCAACGTGCACATGGGGGTGCATGCCGAGTACACGGCCACCAAGGCCGGCGTCACGCGGGCGCAACAGGATGCCTTTGCCGCCGGCTCGCACGCCAAGGCGGTCGGCGCGCAGCAGGCCGGCAAGTTCATGGCCGAAATCGTGCCGGTGGAAATTCCCGGCCGAAAGGGACCGACCGTCATCTCGGTCGACGAAGGCCCGCGCGCCGACACCACCGAAGCCTCGCTCGCCGGCCTGCGTCCGGCGTTCCCGAGCAAGGGTGACAACAGCGCCCTCAGCGTCACCGCCGGCAATGCGTCGTCGCTGAACGATGGCGCGGCTGCCGTCGTCGTCACGTCGGAAGCGTACGCCCGCGAGCACGGCCTCACGATTCTAGCCCGCATCACCGCCTACGCGACGGGCGCCGGCGAGCCGCAGGATCTGTTCTTCGCGCCGATCACGGCAGTGAAGAATCTGCTGGCGAAGTCGGGCACCACCATCGCCGACTACGACCTCATCGAAGCCAACGAAGCGTTCGCCTCGCAGGCACTCGCCGACGGCCTCGGTCTCTCGTGGGACGATGCCCGCGTGAATGTGAACGGTGGTGCAATCGCCCTCGGCCATCCGATCGGGGCAAGCGGTGCGCGGGTGCTCGTCACGCTGCTGCATGCGCTGGCCGATCGTGGCAAGAAGACGGGTATCGCCACGCTCTGTCTGGGTGGTGGTGACGCCGTCGCGTTGTCGGTGGAGCGCGTCGACTAACCGGCGTTGTCGCATGTACGGTTCATGAACAGGGCACTGCGGGTTCCTTGGCGTCTCCTGAGCTTCGGCGTCGCCTGGATCTTGGCGCAGGGCATTGCGGAATCGGTCCTCGGGCCACTCTTCGGTGTCATCTCGCGTGGCGTCGGCGAGTCGGTGCCGGTGTACCCGTGGAGTTCGCTCATCGGGGTGACGGCGGCGTGTTACGTGGCGCTGCGCTTCGTGGACGATGGGCCGTGGTCGGTGCTGGCGTTGGGCGAGGGAGCGTGGCAGTGGCGGCGGCTGGCCGGTGGTGCGCTGGTGGGCACGGCGGCGATTCTCGGTACGGCGGCCATTCTGTGGGTAGTCGGCGCCCTGCGTTTCGAAGACATGCCGACTCGCGGCATCGATGGTGCCGCGGTGGTGGAAGACGGGTGGGGTGGGACCGCGCTTCGGCTCCTGCTGTTGCTGGGGCCGGCCGCGCTGTGGGAAGAGCTGGTATTTCGGGGATACCTCTACGCCGTGGCCGACGAGGCTGCGGGCCGTTGGGTTGCCCGGTTGAGTTCGAGCGTCGCGTTCGGGGCGGTGCACCTGATGAATCCCGGAGCGAATGTGCGCACCACGGTGGTGGTGATGCTCGCCGGACTTTGTCTCTGCCTCGTGCGTGAACGCACCGGCAGTCTGCCGGCGGCGTGGAGCGCGCACCTCGCATGGAATTGGGTGATGGCCGCGGTGTTGCACGTCCCCGTGAGCGGGTTGCCGTTTGCGACACCGGGCTATCGCGCCACCCTGCGCGGTTCGGACTGGATTACCGGCGGAGCCTGGGGCCCCGAAGGCGGACTGGTGGCGATGTTGGTGCTGGGTGGATCGCTGGCCGTCGGACTTCGGCGCCGCGAATCACCGGCGCAGACTTAACTTTTCGGAGTCGAAACGATATGCAGGATCCTGTACAGGTAGCTTTACATCGCGCCGCCGTCGTCGGCGCGGGGCAGATGGGCAACGGCATCGCGCATGTGTTCGCGACCAGCGGACATGCCGTGACGTTGATCGACGTGAACGCCGACGCGCTGGCGAAGGGTCGCGAGACGATCGCGAAAAATCTCGACCGGCAGGTCAAGAAAGGCGCGATCGAGGTGAGTGCCGCTGAGGCCGCGCTCGCGCGCATCGCGACGTCCACGTCGCTCGATGCCGTGTCCAATGCCGCGATCATCGTGGAAGCGGCCACCGAACGCACCGATCTCAAGTTCCGCATCTTCGAAGATCTCGACCGTCTCGCTCCGCCTGGTGCGATCCTCGCCAGCAACACCAGTTCGATCTCCATCACCGAGATTGCCGCCCGTACGAAGCGCCCCGAGCAGGTCATCGGCATGCACTTCATGAACCCGGTGCCAGTTATGCAGTTGGTGGAGGTCATTCGCGGCCTCGCCACCAGCGACGCCACCACGGAGAAGGTCATGAGCCTCGCTACCGGGCTTGGCAAGACGCCGGTGGAAGTGAACGACTTTCCGGGTTTCGTGGCGAATCGCATCCTGATGCCGATGATTAACGAGGCCATCTACTGCGTGATGGAGGGCGTGGGAACGCCCGAGGCCATCGACACGGTAATGAAGCTCGGCATGAATCATCCCATGGGACCGCTCACGCTCGCCGACTTCATCGGCCTCGATACCTGCCTCGCCATTCTCGAAGTGCTGCACAACGGCCTTGGCGACCCCAAGTACCGTCCGTGCCCGCTGCTCCGCAAGTACGTCGCGGCCGGTTGGTACGGACGCAAGTCCGGCCGTGGCTTTTACCAGTACTGACCCATCATGTCGCTCCTCGACCTCAACGAAACGCAGAAGGAAATCCAGGCGCTCGCCCGCGCGTATGCGCAGCGTGAACTCGTGCATCTTGCCGGTGAGCGCGATCAGGAATCGCGCTTCGACCGCGAGATGGTCACGCAGATGGCCGAGCTGGGGTTCTTCGGCATGCTCACGCCGGAACGCTTCGACGGACTCGATCTCGATGCGCAGAGCTATCTGCTCGCGCTCGAAGAGATCGCGGTGGCCGACGCCTCGGCGGCGGTGCTGCTCAGCGTGCACAATTCGCTGCCCACGCAGATGATTTTGAACTTCGGCACCGAAACCCAGCAGCAGCGTTATTTGCCGCCGATGGCGCGGGGTGAACTGCTCGGCGCCTTCGCGCTGTCGGAGCCGGAGGCCGGATCCGATGCCGCTGCGTTGCGCTGCCAGGCGGTGCGCGATGGCGATGACTGGCTGCTGAGCGGCACCAAGGCCTGGGTGTCGCACGGCAGCGAAGCGGGCGTGATCCTGTGCATGGCGCGCACCGACACGCCTGACGCGCGCAAGGGCAGCAAGGGGATCTCGACGTTTATCCTCACGCCCGATCTGCCCGGCTTCCATCTGGCCAAAAAGGAGAACAAGATGGGGCTGCGCGCGTCACCGACACTGCAGATCAATCTCGACAATTGCCGCGTGCCGGGTGACCGGTTGCTGGGCGAAGAAGGGCAGGGCTTCGTGTACGCCCTCGGATCGCTCGATCACGGACGACTCGGTATCGCCGCGCAGGCTATCGGTATCGCCCGCGCCGCGCTGGAAGCGGCCGTGCGCTATGCGGGCGAGCGCAAGCAGTTCAACCAGCCGATCGCCGAATTTCAGGCGATTCAGTTCAAGCTCGCCGACATGGCGACACGGATCACCGCCGCCCGCACGCTGTTGCATGCGGCGGCGGCGGCCAAGCAGCGCGGTGAGAAAATCACGCGCTTCAGCAGCATGGCGAAGCTCTTTGCAAGCGAGACCGCCATGTGGGTCACCACGCAGGCCGTGCAGGTGTTCGGCGGCTATGGCTACGTGACCGACTACCCCGTCGAACGCTATTTCCGCGACGCGAAAGTGACTGAAATCTACGAAGGCACGTCCGAGATTCAGCGCATCGTGATCGCCCGCGAAACGCTGGCCGCGGCGGCCGCGAGCGACGGATCTCTTCCCGACTGATCTTCCGGTTCCTACCTATGCATTACTTCGAAACGATTGCCGAGATGGGACATGAGCAGGTGGTCTTCTGCCATGACAAGGCCTCCGGCTATCGCGGTATCATCGCGATCCATGACACGACCCTCGGCCCCGCGCTCGGCGGCTGCCGTTTCTGGAACTACGCATCCGAGGAAGCGGCGGTCGTCGATGCACTGCGTCTCTCGCGCGGTATGACCTACAAGAACGCCGTCGCTGGGCTGAATCTTGGCGGCGGCAAGTCGGTCATCATCGGTGACAACACGACGACCAATCGTGAGATGCTCTTCCGCGCCCATGGTCGCTTCGTGGATTCCCTCGGCGGCCGCTACGTCACCGCGGAAGACGTGGGCACGACGGTGGAAGACATGGATTTCGTCCACATGGAAACGAAGCATGTCACCGGCATCGGCTCCAAGTCGGGCGACCCGTCGAGCGTCACGGCGCACGGCGTGTTTCGGGCTATTCAGGCGTCGGCCTGTCAGAAGTGGGGCAGCGACAGTCTGGACGGTCGCACGATTGCGATCCAGGGATTGGGGCATGTCGGCTACTACCTCGCCAAGGAGTTGCACGCGGCAGGGGCAACGCTCGTGGTCACCGACATCGATGCGGGCCGCATCAAGCGTGTGGTCGATGAGATGGGAGCCACGGCGGTCGCGCTGGACGACATCTACCGAGCGAAGGCCGACATTTTCACCCCCTGCGCGCTCGGCGGCGTCATCAACGATGAGACCATCCCGCAGCTCAGCGTGGAGATCGTGGCGGGTGCGGCCAACAATCAGCTGCTCGAAGACCGTCATGGCGACGCCTTGGAAGCCCGCGGCATTCTGTATGCGCCCGACTACGTCGCGAACGCCGGCGGCGTGATCAACGTGTACAGCGAACTCACCGGCTGGAGCAGGGAGCGGTCGCTGCGGAAGGCCGACGAGATCTATCAGACCGTGCTGAGCGTCTTCCGGCTGGCGAAAGACACGGGCCTTCCCACCTACAAGGCCGCCGATCGGGTCGCCGAGCAGCGCATCCACGCCGTTCGCGGTATGATCAAGACGTGGCCGCAGTATCCCAATAAGGAATCCTGAGCAGTCAACGGAGCAATCTGACCATGGTGGATGTGGCAAAGCCGGGGGAGCGAATCCCCATCGCGTCCGACCACGCAGGCTTCGAATTGAAGGAGCGTCTGCGTCTGGCCCTCGGCGAGATGGGATATGCGGTCGAGGACATCGGCACGCACAGCACCGCGAGCACGGATTATCCTGACTACGCTCATCCACTGGCGCAGGAGGTGTCCGACGGGCAGGCCGCCCGTGGCATCCTCTTGTGCGGGACGGGGCTTGGGATGTCGTATGTCGCGAACCGGTATCCGGGAGTGCGCGCCGCCGTGGCCTGGAACCCGGAGGTGGCGGTGCTCGCTCGTAAACACAACGACGCCAACGTGCTGGTGTTGCCGGCACGCTTCGTGTCCGACGAGGATGCCTTGGCGATTTTGCACGCTTGGCTCGACACGCCGTTCGAAGGGGGGCGCCACCAAGGTCGCGTGGCAAAGATCGAACGGGACGACAGTGAGGCCGACGCCTCGGGGAGCACGACATGAGTGATGGAGCCAGCGCGAACTGGTCGCAGTGGGATCGCTTGCCGCCGGGGGATGCCCTGTTGCAGGCGGATCCGGAGATCGCGCATCTGATCGATGAGGAAACGCAGCGGCAGAGCGATGGCCTCGAGCTGATCGCCAGCGAGAATTTCGTGTCACCGGCGGTGATGGAAGCGGTCGGTTCGACGCTCACGAACAAGTATGCCGAAGGCTTGCCGGGCAAGCGCTACTACGGCGGATGTGACGTCGTTGACAAGATCGAGCAGTTGGCGATCGACCGCCTCAAGCAACTGTTCGGTGCCGCTCACGCCAACGTGCAGCCGCACAGCGGTGCGTCGGCAAACGCGGCGGTGTTCCTCGCGTTCCTCAAGCCCGGCGACACGTTCCTCGGGATGGATCTGTCTCAGGGCGGGCACCTCACGCACGGCTCACCGGTGAACTTCTCCGGGTTGCTGTACCACGCCGTGTCGTACGGCGTGACCGAAGACGGCATCATCGATTACGAGCAGATGCGGGCGCGCGCGCGCGAGCACAAGCCGAAGATGATCATTGCCGGCTACAGTGCGTACTCGCGTACGATCGACTGGCAGGCCTTTGCCGATGTCGCCACGGAAGTCGGAGCGATCTTCATGGTCGACATGGCGCACTTCGCCGGGCTCGCTGCCACGGGAGTGTATCCGTCGCCCGTGCCGTTCGCCGATGTAGTGACCAGCACCACGCATAAAACGCTGCGTGGTCCGCGCGGTGGCATCATTCTCTGCCGGGCCGAACACGCCAAGGCGATCGACAAGGCGATATTTCCCGGCATGCAGGGCGGTCCGCTCGAGCATGTGATCGCCGGAAAGGCGGTCGCGTTCCACGAAGCGTTGCAGCCGTCGTTCACGGCGTACTGCCGTCAGGTAGTGGAAAACGCGAAGGTGTTGGCCGAGGCGCTCATGGAGCGCGGATATCACATTGTGTCCGGCGGCACCGACAACCACCTCATGCTCGTCGATCTGCGCAGTAAGGGTCTCACGGGAAAGGTCGCGGAAAAGGTGCTGGACGAAGCCGGTATTACGGTCAACAAGAACACCGTGCCGAAGGAAACGCAGTCACCGTTCGTGACCAGCGGTATCCGCCTCGGCACGCCGGCCGTGACGACCCGAGGCATGGGACGGGAAGCGATGCGCGAGATCGCGGGCCTGATCGACCGCGTGCTCTCGGCGCCCGACGATCGCGACACGATCGCAGCAGTGAAGGTCGACGTGAAGGCGCTGGCCGACACGTATCCGCTGTACCGCTCGGTGTCGCCGGTTTAGGACGAGCCGCGGCGCGGTTCGCAAGGAGTTGTCAGGTGGTGCCCGGGCCTCCAGTATTCTTGCACTGGAGGCCCGCTGCATTTTAGCCGATCCGCGTCGTGCATCCGTTGCACCTCGCGCCGGCTACGCGTCCCACGCACAGACACGTTCAGGAGCAGTAGCAGTGACTGAGTTGGCGTTCCGTGAAGGCATCATGGATCAGATCCGGCTGCGCGAGCAGCGGTTCGACGAGCGCGCGTACCTGTTCGTGCTCGCGTCGCTCGAGCACAGTCAGGCGCGTCTGACGGAGCGTCGCCACATCGCTGGCCCCGAGCTCGCGCACGCCTGTCGTGAACTCGCGTTGCAGCGCTTCGGTGTCATGGCGGGCATCGTGCTCGAACACTGGGGCCTCAAGGGCACCAGTGACATCGGCGACATCGTCTTCACGCTCGTCGACATGGGCTTGCTGATCAGCCAGCCGCAGGACTCGCGTCATGATTTTTACGGCGTGTACAGTTTCGAGGATGCGTTCGGTCGCGAGTATCCGTGGAGCACCGCGCACGTCTGATCGACGGCGCGCTCACGCGATGACACGACGGTGAGCGCTTGGCGCGTCACCAGCGCCGCCGAAGCCGCGGCGCGCGACCATGCGGCGATCACCGCCGGCGTCGCGTCGTTCGATCTCATGTTGCAGGCCGGCACGACGGCCGCCGCGCTCATCCTGCGCGATTACGCGGCGCAGCTCTCCCACGGTGTGGCGCTGTTCGCCGGTAGTGGCAACAACGGCGGTGATGCCTACGTCGTGGCCGCGCAGTTGGCACGCGTCGGCGTTTCGGTGCGCCTGCATGCCGCCGCGCCGCCGCGCACCGCTGATGCCGTGCGCGCCATGCGGCTGGCGGCGCCGGCACTGGTGTTCGGCCCCCCCGGCGGTCATGAACGCGTGGTCGTGGACGGATTGCTCGGCACCGGGCATCGCGGTGCGCTCCGGGAGCCCGTGTTGGCCGCCTGCCGGCGCGTATCGCTCGCGCGCGACGGCGGTTCCACGATCGTCGCGCTCGATGTCCCTAGCGGACTCGACGCGACCACCGGTGAGATCGCCGACGGAAGCACGGCGGCGCATGCCACGCTCTGTTTCGGCACGGTCAAGCGTGGACTCCTGCTCGCGCGCGGCCACGCTGGGCGCATCGTACTGCTTGATATCGGGCTCGCGGGTGCGGTCGATCGTGAGGATGGCGCGTGGCATCTGGCGAACGCCGCCGACTTCGCGCGATGGTTGCCGCCGATGGCCTGGAACGCGCACAAAGGTCGGCGTGGCCGTGTCGCGATTGTCGGAGGGCATGAAGGCATGGCTGGCGCGGTGATTCTCGCGACGCGCGCCGCACTGGCCGCCGGCGCCGGACTCGCCCACGCGATCGTTGACGCGCCGAGCGTGATGGCGGTGCAACTCACGGTGCCGCAGGCGTTGGCCGAGCGCTGGCCGGAGCAGGCGGCGGAGCTCGCGGAGCCAGGCGCGGAGGTGGGGGCCGAGCCGGGCACGCTGGATCGCTGTGATGCGCTCGCCATCGGCCCAGGGCTTGGCCGCAGCGCGCGATCGTCGCAGCTGCTCGAGCGCATGGTGAACGAGCTTCGTGATCGACCGCTCGTGCTCGATGCCGATGCCCTCTGGCTCGTGGCCGAAGTGGCCAACACGCTGGGCACCGACGCCGCGGCGCACCTGCGGCACTGGACACGCCATTCGCGCGCCGTAGTGTGTACGCCCCACGAGGGCGAGTTCGCACGGTTGCTCGGCGCCGCGGTGCCACCGGAATGGGATAAACGCGCTGACGCACTACGGCAGTTCGCGGTGCGCAGCGGTGTGACGATGCTGTTGAAGGGCACCCCCACGCTCGTGGCCACACCCGACGGTGGTCCGATCACGGTGGTGCCGCACGGGACGCCGTTGCTCGCCACCGGTGGCAGTGGTGATATGCTGAGCGGCGTGATCGTCGCCCTCTTGGGGCAGGGACTCGCGCCGAAGGAAGCGGCGGTGTGCGCGGCGACCGTGCATGGGCGGGCGGCGGAGTTGGCGACGGCACGACAGGGTGGTCCTCGCGGTGGTACCCTCGAGACCGTATTCGAATCGTTACCGTCAGCGTGGCGCCTGCTCGAGGATCCCGTCACCTTTCCTCCCGGTGTGCTCGTAGAACTTCCCTCGCCCGCGTGATTGTGCGCTCTCATCGCCTCACTGCTGTACTGGCCGCGCTCGCCGTCGGTGTACTGTCATGGTCATCATGCGCCGTGAGCGGCGCGAACGGCGGCGCGAACGGCGGCGCGAGCACGGGCCCGTCGGCGGGAGCGCCGGGTGGTTTTGGCAAACGTGACGAACGGCAGCGCATCGGAAGCTTCAGCAACGTGCAGGCGGTAGCAGTATCGCGGCGCTACGTGTTCGCGGCTGGGAGCAGCGGCATCGCGATCTACGACCGCGTGATGAACAGTTGGTTGCCGCCGCTCACGCGTGACGAGGGGCTGTCCGATCAGCAGATCACCGTGCTCGCCGGGGACCCGGTGGAAGACGCACTGTGGCTTGGCGTGCCTGGCGGCGTCATCATGTATCGCCCGCTCACCGAACAGTTGCAGCGCACGATCGTGACCGGTGTGCCGGAGCTGATTGCCTTCGATCGCACGGGCACCGGCGACGCGATCATTCGCGCCGGTGGTGAATGGACGCGCATCTCTCGCGTGGGCATGGCCACGCCGATGATGCGGCCGCCATCGGCGAGTGTGCTGATCCTGCCACGCACGCTCAACGACCTGTACGCGCAGTTCCCGACACTACGCACCCAGCCGTCGCTGTTACTGCGCAGTCAGCAGAGTGATCGGCCGGTGCGCAATGTGCAGATCATCAGTGGTGCCGCGTCCCCCGAACGCGCGAGTGAAGTGTGGCTTGGCACGGCCGGTGACGGACTGTTCCGGCTCGATCCGGCGTTCATGCAATCCACGCCGCTGCCATACGGGCTCATGGAGCCGGGCGTCGGCGCGCTCGCGTTGGCGGCCGATGGGGTGTGGGCGGCGGGACTTGGACAGTCGTTTGATCGCGGCGGCCTGTCATTCGTGGGCAGTGATTTGCAACGGTTCCGCTGGATCGATGGCACGATCGCAGTGCCACTCGTGGGCGTGCGTGGACGCTCGCTCGTGACGCGCGCGTCGCGGGCTTGGTTGGGCACTGATCGCGGGCTCGTTCGGGTGCGGCTCGACGGCACGCAGGCCATGCAGTCGTGGGGCGTGCTGGATGGCCTGCCCGACGAACGCGTGCTGTCGGTCGCCACGCGAGACGACGGCGTGTGGGCCGGTACGGCGCGCGGACTCGTGTATGTGAGCGACAGCAGCGACACGCGCAACGTGCGCACGCGCGGTCTCGGGGTGCGTATGCTCGACAACATGCCGGTGCATGCGCTGCAGTTCACCGGCGACACGCTGTGGATCGGAACCGACGCGGGGCTGATGGCCATCGCGTCGCCAAACGGCGGCGTGGGTGGTGTGCTGTCACGTCCCTTGGGAAGCGATCAGGCGCTGCGTCGCGCAGTGCGCGCGCTGGCGTGGAGCGATACCGTGCTCCTGGCCGCCACCGACGATGCCGTGTTGCGGCTTGCGCCGCGTGGTGGAGTGGAGCCGGTGCGGGTCGACGCGCTCGACGTGCGACAGGTAGGGCGTGTGACCAAGGTGGCCATCGACGACCGCACGATGTTGTTGGCAGGCACCGATGGCGTGGTCCTCGTGTCGCGTCGTGACGGCGCGACGCGTGTGCTGCGCGTGCCCAGTGATCTGCCCGGGCCCGTGCTCGATGTCGCCCTGAATCGCGACTACCTGTGGTTCGGTACCCCGCAAGGACTGATTCGCCTACGTCGCCGCGGTGATGGCGGACTGCCATGATTTTGATATGAGTTTCGTATGAGTTTGGAACCGCGTGCGCACCAGGCCATGCGTGAAGGGGCGGAGTTCGACACGATCCGTGCCCTGATGGCGCGGTGGGGTGATCTCGCCGTCGATATCGGCGATGACGCCGCCGTGTTGGCGCCGGCCACACACGGCACGCGCGTGGTCAGCATCGACGCCTGCGTGGAAGACGTGCACTTTCGCCGCGCCTGGATTACGGCGCGCGAAGTTGGCGTACGGGCCGCGGTGGCGGCCCTGAGTGACCTGGCGGCGATGGGTGCGCGTGCCGAGTACGTCTTGATCGCGTTCGTGATCCCCGAGGGGTGGCGCGAGCAGCTCAGCGAGGTGGCCGACGGCATGGGTGCGGCGATTCGCGAAGCCGGGGCGCGCATTGTGGGGGGAAATCTCAGCCACGGGGCCGTGTTCTCGATTACGACCACGGTGATCGGTCGCGCGCCGCGCGTCGTGCCCCGCAGTGGAGCGCGCGCCGGCGATCTGGTGGTCGTGACCGGCCTGCTGGGCGGCCCTGGCGCAGCCATAGAGGCCTGGGATGCGGGCGGGAGCCCAACGGGATGGTCGCGGGAGCGTTTCGCGGCTCCAGCGCCCCGCTGGGCCGAAGGAGAGGCGCTGGCGCTGGCGGGTGCCACTGCCATGATCGACGTCAGCGACGGACTTGCCGGCGACGCGCGGCACGTGGCGGCGGCCAGCGGCGTGCGACTCGAGCTCGACGCCGCGCTGGTGCCCGCTGGTCCCGGGATTTCAGCGGAGGCGGCCCTGCGGAGCGGGGAGGAGTACGAGTTGTTGGCGTGTGTGCCCGCAGCGGAATATGAAGCGCTGGCCGCTCGGTGGGCGGCGATTAGCGTGGTGCGGCTCACGGTGGTCGGGGTAGTCCGCGACGCGGACGCGGACTCCGACTCTCAGTCGAACTCAGCAAAGGCGCCGCCGGCCCACGGCTTTGACCATTTCCTCTTGGGCAAAAGCTCGCGTTGAATTCGGGTTCGGACTGGGCGAGCTTGCAATGATGCGCACCGCATTCACGGCGTTGGCCCTGTTGGTTGGAACGGTCCTCTTCGGCAGCCTCACGTTGTTGGCCGAATTGTTGGGACGTGCCCACGGCCCCGACAGCATTTACACGAAGACGCCCCGCTGGTGGGCATCGTGGCTGTTGGGCGCGGCTGGCGTGAGGGTGGTCGTGCATGGTGGTGAACACGACCTTCCCGAGGGCGCGTCGCGGGTATTCATGGCGAATCACGTGAGCTGGTTCGACATCCCCTCCATGATCTTCGCGCTCCCGCACTACGGTTTCGTCGCCAAACGGGAGATCGAGCGGATCCCGCTCTTCGGCGCCGCCGCCCGCGCGGTCGGGGTGATCTACATTGATCGCGAGAATCGGAAGGCCGCCTTCAGCGCCTACGACGACGCGGCGTCAAAGATTCGTGCCGGGCACTCGGTGCTGGTGTATCCTGAGGGAACGCGCGGTTACAGCTACGCGCTGCGCCCCTTCAAGAAAGGCCCGTTCGTGCTGGCCATCGGCTCGGGCGCGCCGATCGTGCCGGTGGTCGTGTACGGCACCATTGCGGTGAACCCACGCACCGAATTCCGGGCGTCACCGGGCACGGTGCACGTGCACCTGCTGGAGCCGATCCCCACCGACGGCCTCACGTACGCCGATCGCGACGAGCTTGCCGAGCGCGTCCGACAGCGCATGGCCGACTGTTTACGTGCACATTACGGGGTAAATCCGGCGATCGAACCATCGCGTCGAGCGTCGGCACTCAAGCCTGAACAAGTCTCCGCGTAGCGGTTGCACGTTGTTGGCTCCGTAGTCCCTACTCCCTACTCCTTACTTCGCTTTTATCATATGGCCTCCATCGTTTCCATCAGCGCGCGCGAGATTCTCGACAGCCGCGGCAATCCTACTGTTGAAGTAGACGTGATTCTCGAGACGGGAAGCGCCGGTCGGGCCGCCGTACCGAGCGGCGCCAGCACGGGCGAGCGTGAAGCGGTGGAGCTGCGTGACGGTGATCCGGAACGCTACGGGGGCAAGGGCGTGCTCACGGCGGTGAATAACGTGAACACCGAGATCAGCGAAGCGCTCGAAGACATGGACGCGATCGATCAGATCGCGATCGACCGCGCGCTGATAGATCTCGACGGCACCGAGAACAAGGGCCGGTTGGGCGCCAACGCGCTGCTGGGCGTGTCGATGGCCGTGGCACGCGCCGCCGCGCTCGAAGTCGGCTTGCCGTTGTATCGCTATCTCGGTGGCCCGATGGCGCGCACGTTGCCGGTACCGATGATGAACATCCTGAACGGTGGCGCACACGCGACCAATACCGTCGACTTTCAGGAGTTCATGATCGTGCCGGTCGGCGCCGAGTCGTTCAGCGACGGTCTGCGTATGGGCACCCAGGTCTTTCACGCACTCAAGCAGGTGCTGGTGGCGCGCAAGCTGGCCACCGGGGTCGGTGACGAAGGCGGCTTCGCGCCGAATCTCGCCAGCGACGAAGAAGCGCTCACGGTGATCATCGAAGCGATTCAGGCGGCCGGTTTCCGTCCCGGGCACGACATCGCGCTCGCGCTCGACGTAGCGGCCAGCGAGCTGTTCCAGGGGGGCCAGTATCACTTCAAAAAGAGCGGGGCCAAGTCGCTGAGCCCGCAGGCGCTCGCCGACAAGTACGCCGGCTGGCTCGAGAATTATCCGATCGTGTCGATCGAAGACGGCATGGCCGAAAACGATTGGGATGGCTGGAAGTATCTCACGGAGCTCGTGGGTGATCGTTGCCAGCTCGTGGGCGACGACCTGTTCTGTACGAACAGCGAGATCCTGGCCAAGGGCATCGAAGCCGAAGTGGCGAATGCGATCCTGGTGAAGGTGAACCAGATCGGCACGCTCACGGAAACGTTCGAAGCGATCGAGTTGGCGCGCGCGGCCGGCTACAACGCGATCATCTCGCATCGCAGTGGTGAAACCGAAGACACGTTCATCGCCGATCTCGCGGTGGCGACGCAGGCGGGGCAGATCAAGACCGGCGCGCCGTCGCGCAGCGATCGGGTGGCGAAGTACAACCAACTGCTGCGTATCGAAGAACAGCTGGAAGGCTACGCGGAGTATCCGGGTGGCGCGATCTTCGGTCTCTAACGAGGCATGTCGCCCCTGATGAAGCAAGTGGCGTGGGCCGTCGGGGCGCTGACCGTTCTCGTGTACACGATCGAGGGCGGTGAGTACGGCACCTCCGACCTGCTTACGCAACGCGACCGCAAGGCCGCGCTGGCGCAGAACGTTATGGACCTCGAGTTGGACGTCGACTCGATGCGCGCCGAGTTGAAAGCGGTCACGAACGATCCCGTTCGACTCGAGCGCATGGCGCGCGAAGAGTGGGGCATGGTACGGGGTGAGAAAGAGTTGCTGTACCGGGTGCGCTCGACCCCATTCCGGGCGCCATAAATCGCGTGATCGGGGTTGACTCTCGGTGTGCTCGCGCTAGCTTACTCCTTCTGACGCGGGGTGGAGCAGCCTGGTAGCTCGTCGGGCTCATAACCCGAAGGTCGCGGGTTCAAATCCCGCCCCCGCCATCTGCACTCGGCCGGTCCGCAAGGGCCGGCCGTTTGCGTCCCGGCACTCGAGTTTTTGGGTTTGCGATCAGGCTGGGATAGTGAGAAGTTTTGCGAAGAGGGGCAGGGTAGCTCAGCTGGCTAGAGCGCACGACTCATAATCGTGAGGTCGAGAGTTCGAGTCTCTCTCCTGCTACTGGAAAACATGAACCCCTGTAAGCCTGTAGCCGCTTGCAGGGGTTTGTGGCTTCAGTGGACCAACGCGCACGTGGAAGCACTTCTGCGCACGGTTGTCGGCATGGACGATGAGCAGCTCAAGAACCCGCCCGACACCGACGTCTCCGACTACTTCGATGAGCGCCTTGTCCGCTTTCGTGACATCCGCGGGAGTGAGCGCCGATGAGCGCCAGAATCAGACGGATGAGCGGTGACCTCACTCGCTGGTCATGGGTTATCCATGGAAAGACCTCCCGGCTCCTCTGACCCTGGACCCATGCGCCTCCGACGCTGCACTTCCCCGTGTCTGATCGCGGCGATTGCCGTTTTCGCCACCGCCTGCGCCGGGAGCGGCACCGGTCCTGACAACGCCGCCGCCGACTCGCTCACGGCGCTGCCGCGCGCGCTGACCGCCGCCGAGCGTCTGGCTATTACCGCCAGCAACGATTTCGCGTTGCGGCTGCTGCAGCGCACGACGGCCCACGAGACCGGCAACGTGCTGCTTTCACCGCTCTCGGTCTCGCTGGCACTCGGCATGACCATGAACGGCGCTGCCGACGAGACGCTGAGCGAGATGCAGCGCACCCTCGGTTGGGGCGCTACGAACCGCGCCGCTATCAACGTGGCGTATCGTGACCTCATGACCATGCTGCCAAGCCTCGACCCCAGCGTGACGGTGCGGCTGGCGAATGGCATCTGGATGCTTCGGCCAATGGTCCCCGATGCAGCCTTCACCAGCGAGGCACGCCAATTCTTCAATGCACCCGTCACGAGCGAGGCGTCGCCACGAGCGATGTTCGACGCCGTGAATGCCTGGGGCGATCGTGAAACCCGTGGCATGATCCCCAAGGTGCTGCGTGACGAGCCGCCGCGGGACCTGGTAATGCTGCTGGCCAACGCCGTGTATTTCGCCGGCACGTGGCGCGAGCGCTTCGATCCTGCGAAAACGAGCCCTGGCTCCTTCCAACTCGAGGGCGGTGCGACGGCCGTGGTGCCCATGATGACTCGTGAGGGCGGCTTTCGTAGCTGGCGCGACGACCGGCTGGTGGCCGTGGAGCTGCCGTATGGCAACGCAGCCTATTCCATGCTCGTGTTGATGCCCACCAAGGACCCGGTTGGCTCGTTCGTGGCCACGCTCGATACGGCCCGGCTGGCGCAGGTGAGTCAGGGGCTTCGCGCGGCGCGCGGCGACGAGCGGCTTCGCTTCCCGAAGTTTACGCTCGAGGGGTCACTGGAACTCTCCCCCGACCTGCGTGCCCTCGGGATGCCGCGCGCGTTTACCAATGGTGCCCAGTTTCCACGATTGGTGGCGAACGAGTCCACGAAGCTTTCCTTCGTGCAGCACAACGTGAAAGTCGAGGTGGATGAAAAGGGGACGCGTGCGGCAGCGGTCACGGTGGTGGGTGTGGTCCTGGTATCGTTGCCGCTCGGCGTCGACATCGATCGCCCATTTCTCTTTCTGATTCGCGAACGGTTGAGTGGGACCGTGCTGTTCACGGGTGTGGTGCGCAATCCGCTCGGACGCTGAGGAGGGGAGGGTGTCGCGCTGTTCGGCGGCGTGCGAATGACGAACATCGCTTTGCCGTTACCGATGTCGCGTCGCTCGATGCCACGAGCTCCGCCGCCGTCCGGCTCCAATTCGCAACGGCTTGGAAGTGAAAACGCTGGCGGATGTGAAAAATGTGACGGTTGAGCGGACCCGCAGCGCGACCGGATCAGAGCGGCGCGCGTTGCGGCGCGCGTTGCGGCGTCGTTCAGCGCGGCGCGCTAAGAACCGTTCGGTTCTTGTCGATCACGGCGATGATGATGAGCACGAACGCAAGCAGGCGCAGAACGTAGGCCCATGACGGTTCGTAATCGAGGGCGAAGCTCGCGGACAGCGCGACGCGCTGCACGATCAACAGGGCGAATGCCGCGGCGAACAGTGCGAATAGTCGGTCGCCGCTCTCACGCCAGAACCGTAGAAAGAACAGCGCCACAATCGCGTAGCCGAGCGACAGGTAGCCGGAGATGAAGCTCTCGATGAGTGCGCTGTTCATCGTGTGGTATCCCAGATGAGGCCGAACAGCAATAGTGAGATGCCGATCACCGCGGGGAGCGTGCGCACGATCGCGAGGTTGACGTCGGGTAGCACATGAACGTCCACAATGAGAAGAAGGTTGTTGAGTGCGAGACCGCAGAAACAGAGTCCGCTCCAGAGGAGCAAGCGTGCTCCGGTGCGTCGATATCCGCGCAGCAGTAGCCAGCTGCACGTTGCACTCGTAAGAACACAAAGGGTGTAAATGAGGAGGGAGATCACGAGTCCTCGCGATTGCGGAGTCGGAAGGCGTCGGCGAACTGTTGCACCGACGTGGCGGGACGATCGTAGATAGCGCGAACGAGCGTGACCGGACGGGTGTTGTACATCTCCGCAAGTAGGTTCACCGTCTCGCGGACGTCCGGCGACGGTGCGTAGACGAATGAGAGCCCGTGCCGCTGGAGTAGGCCGACCGTGTGCAGGTCGGCGAGTACCTCGCCGGCCACCGCCTCCGAGACAGCGGCGCGCTCGGCGACCTCACCTAGCTGCATCCCCACGTCGTTCGAACCGTTGGAACCAGGTCTCCCCTCGAGCGCGGCCGATCGCATCGCGAGCAAGACGGCGACGTGATCGATGGAAGGGAGGTTGCGCCAGACGAGCTGCTGTACAGCCGAGGGGAGTACGAATCTCGCCATGAAATCGCGAAAGAATGAGGTAGAGCCGGTACCTGATACTCAAGTTCGTTCGAACCGCCGGGGAATTATGCCTCTCAGTTCGCGCTCCCGGCAGTACAGCACCGACGGTATACGAACGGGATACGATGCTGTCTGGTAGGCCACGATCCAAGCCGCGAGCTATCCCTTCGTGCATTCGACCACTCGAAAGGTGTGGTCAGAATTTTGGATTGCCGTCACCGGGTCTCACCGAAATGCGTGCACTCCATCGGCTGCGCCCCCTTGGGCTCGTCCTGTCGACGCGCGAGAACTCTTGCGCCGTCACGCTTGAATTCGGTCTCGAATGAGTCCAGACTCAAGTGTCAAGCCGCGCCGCCACTTCCGTTTGATCCCCCCGTTCCCGCCATTCCCTGCCACTTCCCCTGGGCTGAACATTCTGATGACGCGATCCTCGACGAACGGCAGTTCTGATGGAGACGGCACGCCGCGCGACGGCGTGGCAGGCGCGAAAGTGCGCTCGGCGAAGGGCGCGCGCGGCAAGAGAAATGGCAAGAGCGCGGGTGGGGCCGACCTGCAGGCAACCGAAGACCCGCCGCGGGAGCCGTCGTCGGCTGAACGAATACCCGCCACGTTGGCGCACTCGCACCCGGACGCATTCGAGGCCGTCGCGATCGCAATGCCGGGCAGGTCGGGGGTCGACGCGACTTCGTCGGTCGGACTCGATCGCGGCCAGTTGTTGCTCGCGCTGCAGCGCGTGCGGGCCGGCGATTTCACCGTCCAGCTGCCGGGCGACTGGTCGGGGCTTGACGGCAAGATCGCCGATACGTTGAACGAGATCGTCGCCGCCAATGAAAAGATGGCGTTCGAGTTACGTCGAATTGGCCAGGTGGTCGGGAAGGAAGGCAAAACGCGCGAACGCGCGCGCTTCGACCTCAAGCGCGGTGCCTGGGGCGAAATGGAGGACTCCGTCAATACTCTCGTCGACGACTTGCTCCGACCGACCACAGAGGTCACCGGTGCGATTGCCGCTGTCGCGCAGGGTCATCTGAATCAGACGATGCGGCTCGACGTCGACGGACGTCCGCTCGAAGGGGAGTTCCTGCGGTCGGCCACGATCGTGAACACGATGATTCAGCAGCTGGGCGTGTTCACATCGGAAGTCACGCGCGTGGCGCGCGAAGTCGGGTCGGACGGCAAGCTGGGTGGACAGGCGCAGGTGCCGGGCGTATCCGGTGTATGGAAGGACCTCACCGACTCGGTGAACTCGATGGCGTCCAACCTTACTGCGCAGGTGCGGAACATCTCGGAAGTCACGATCGCTGTGGCATCGGGCGACTTGTCACGCAAAATCACCGTGGACGTGCGCGGTGAAATTCTGCAGCTCAAGGAAGCCATCAACACGATGGTCGATCAGCTGCGCTCGTTTGCATCGGAAGTGACGCGCGTGGCGCGCGAAGTCGGAACGGAGGGGAAATTGGGCGGCCAGGCCGTCGTGCCCGGCGTGGCCGGAACATGGCGCGACCTCACCGATTCGGTGAACGCGATGGCGGGTAACCTCACGGCGCAGGTACGAAACATCGCCGAAGTCACGACGGCGGTGGCGCGCGGCGACCTCTCGCGCAAGATCACGGTGAACGTGTCCGGCGAAATTCTGGAGCTCAAGGACACCATCAATACGATGGTCGACCAACTCAATGCCTTCGCCGGCGAAGTCACGCGCGTGGCCCGCGAGGTCGGCACGGAAGGCAAGCTGGGCGGCCAGGCGCAGGTGCCGGGTGTAGGCGGCACGTGGAAGGACCTCACGGACAACGTCAACTTCATGGCGTCCAACCTCACCGCGCAGGTGCGAAACATCGCCGAAGTGGCCACCGCCATCGCACGCGGCGACTTGTCGAAGAAGATCACGGTGAACGTGTCGGGCGAGATCCTGCAGCTCAAGGAAACGCTCAACACCATGGTAGATCAGCTGAACGGCTTTGCATCGGAAGTCACACGCGTGGCCCGCGAAGTCGGCACCGAAGGTCGCCTCGGTGGGCAGGCCGCGGTGCCCGGCGTCGCCGGCACGAGAAGGACCTGAATGACAACGTGAACCTGCTTGCCGCGAATCTCACCACGCAGGTGCGGAACATTGCCGAAGTGACCACGGCTGTTGCCCGAGGCGACCTGTCACGAAAGATCACCGTCGAGGTACGTGGCGAGGTCCTCGAGCTCAAGGTCACCATCAATACGATGGTCGACCAGCTCAACGCCTTCGCCGCCGAAGTGACGCGCGTGGCACGCGAAGTCGGAACGGAAGGCAAACTCGGTGGTCAGGCCCAAGTGCTCGGCGTGGCCGGCACCTGGAAGGATCTCACCGACTCGGTGAATTCCATGGCGTCCAATCTCACCGGTCAGGTGCGTAACATCGCCGAGGTCACGACCGCCGTGGCGCGAGGCGACCTCTCGCGCAAGATCACGGTGGACGTCAAGGGCGAGATCCTGGAGCTGAAGGACACGATCAACACGATGGTTGACCAATTGAACGGTTTCGCCTCGGAAGTGACGCGCGTTGCCCGCGAAGTCGGAACCGACGGACGACTCGGCGGACAAGCCGTGGTGCCGGGTGTTGGTGGAACGTGGAAGGACCTCACCGACTCCGTGAACTTCATGGCGTCGAACCTCACCGCGCAGGTACGAAACATCGCTGAAGTGGCCACGGCGATCGCCAACGGTGACTTGTCGAAGAAGATCACGGTTGACGTGTCCGGTGAGATTCTCGAACTGAAGGACACGCTCAACACCATGGTGGTGCAGCTCAATGCGTTCGCGTCCGAAGTCACCCGTGTTGCGCGAGAAGTCGGCACCGAAGGAAAGCTCGGCGGTCAGGCGCAGGTGCCGGGCGTGGCCGGCACGTGGAAAGGCCTCACGGACAACGTGAATTTCATGGCCTCGAATCTCACGGGTCAGGTGCGCAATATCGCCGAAGTGGCAACCGCCGTGGCGCGCGGCGACCTGTCGAAGAAGATCACCGTCGACGTGAAGGGCGAAATTCTGGAGCTCAAGGACACCCTCAACACCATGGTGGACCAGCTGAACGGCTTTGCCGGCGAGGTAACGCGGGTGGCCCGCGAAGTCGGCACCGACGGAAAGCTTGGCGGGCAGGCCCAGGTGCCGGGCGTGGCCGGTACGTGGAAGGATCTCACCGACAATGTTAACACGCTGGCTGGCAACCTGACGAGTCAGATCCGAAACATCGCGCTCGTCACGACGGCGGTCGCAAAGGGAGACTTGTCGCAGAAGATCACCGTCGAAGTGCGCGGCGAGATTCTCGAGCTCAAGAACACCGTCAACACGATGGTGGAGAAGCTTCGCGTGTTTGCCGACGAAGTGACGCGCGTGGCGAAGGAAGTGGGTACGGAGGGCAAGCT
>NZ_JBKJRB010000156.1:0-103939 GCF_046594945.1 Gemmatimonas sp.
GATCGCGCTCGACCACGCCCGCTTGGTGCAGGGCTACGAAATCGATGCCGTCGGCGCGGCGCTCGAATTCCGAAAGCATCTTGGGTGGTACGTGAAGGGTCTCCCGAATTCGGCCGATCTTCGGAAGTTGCTGCACCAGGTGCGCGACTTCAGTGAAGTGGAGGAGATCTTCTCGAACTACCTGCTGCATTACGAGGAGTATCGGGCGCAGCGACTCGCGGCCATTGATCCGGATGTCTCGGACCTCACCTGCGAGGCGGCGTAAAGGCGCCAGGCTGTGCGGGGAGTTGCGGGGAGTTGCGGGAACCGACCGTGCTCCCCTAGTGTACAGTGTAGTGCAGGACCGTTAGCCGGGGGTGACTGGCTTCGACGGGGTTGGTGAAGCTCTGGTTGCGTGCCCAGGTCCTCGAGCACCTGGTAAAACACTCGGGAAAATTCCAATCGCGAACAACAACCTCGCGCTCGCCGCCTAACCTTCGGGTTACCGGCAGTGCTCACAAGGCAGCCCGCCCGGGGCGGCATGTGAGTATCGCAAATCTGGGCTAGTTCTACGTCACGCCGGCGGGCGTAGGGCAAAACTTTAGCAGGCTTGTTCGGACGTGGGCTTTCTGTTGGCCAGCGGACGGAGACCTCAATCAACAGAATACGCACGTAGACGCTGGGGTCGATTCAGTCTCGGACAGGGGTTCGATTCCCCTCACCTCCACTTGGGCGCCTCACCGCAATCGCGGTGGGGCGCTTTTGTTTACGGCACCGCCGCGCCGGTGCCATCGGAGCGCCAGTTCACCGGCAGTTGCTTCAGCAGCCGCGCCTTGAACTTGTGGTAATCCACCGTGATTGTGTGACGCGGCGTATCAAGCTGCGGATAGTCGGGATTGGCCAGTTCCTTAGCGATTTCCGCGTCGAGGTCACTCGGGGGCTTCCACGCCCCGGACAGACGCCTCGCCAGTACCTTCGCCTGCAGCTCGGCCGCCGGCCAGATACAACCCAGCGGCTGGAAGAGCCCCACGAACGACAGCGTCGGATACCGAGCGGGAAACATGCGCAAATACAGCGGCACCGAACCGCTCGAAAAGTCCGCGACGTCGGGTGCCAGAAACGGATGGGCGATCCAATAGCCGGTACAGGCCACGATCACGTCGTACTCTGCACGCGTCTCATCGGTGAAGTGCACGGTCTGTCCGTCGAAGCGCGCAATGTCCGGGCGCGGTATGATGTGGCCGTGGCGCAGCGCGTAGAACAGCTCGGAGTTGACGGTGGGATGCGTGGCACCGAATGCATGATCGGGTTCAGGAAGGCCGTAGTCACGATTGGAACCCTGCAGGAGACGCAACAGAAACTGATTGACCTTCGTGCGCACGGCGCGCGGCATCCACTGCGTGCGTTGCCCAACCACATCGCTCGGTTGTCCGAAAAGAAACTTGGGCACGATCCAGTAGCCTCGGCGCCACGACATGTCCGTCGAGGCAGACACGCGCGCTGTTTCCACTGCGACATCGCACGCCGAATTGCCGCCACCGATCACCAGCACGCGCTGGCCCATAAACGGTGCGGCCCGCTTGAAGTCGTGCGAGTGCAACATCGTGCCGCTGAACACCCCGGGATATGACGGCATGCGCGGGCGCCAATGATGCCCGTTCGCTACCACTACGGCTTCAAACGACTCGGTGGTCTCGTGCTCGTCCGTGCGGACCGTAATCGACCATCGGGCGTCGGCGCGCGGCTCCAGGCGCAACACATCGGTGCCGAAGCGCACATGCTCCGTGACGCCGAAAAAGTCGGCGTAACTCTGGAAATATCGAGCAAGCTGTTCGTGCGACGGATAATCCGGGTACCACGACGGCATGGGAAAATCGTGGTACTGCGACAACGATTTCGAACTGATGATGTGCGTCGTCTCGAACACGCTCGAATGCGACGACTCGAGTCGGAATAACCAGTTGCCGCCCACTGCATCGTTCCGGTCGAAGCAGACGACGTCGGTGAATCCGGCATCGAGCAGATTCTTCACCGCCGCAATGCCGGATGGACCGGCACCGATCACCGCGATGCGTGCGCTCGGCGGCAACATGGTCAGGCGAGTGCGGCGTGCGCCGCCGCGAGTCGGGCAACCGGCACGCGATACGGCGAGCAGGACACGTAGTCGAATCCGACTTGATGGCAGAACGCGACACTTTGCGGTTCACCGCCGTGCTCGCCACAGATACCGACCTTAAGATCGGCGCGCGTGGCGCGACCGTCGCGCACGGCCCATGAAATCAGTTTCCCCACCCCTTTACGGTCGAGCACCTGAAATGGATCCTCGGCCAGCAGGCCCTTCTCGATGTAATACGGCAGGAAGCGGCCGGCGTCGTCGCGGCTCAGGCCGAATGTGGTCTGCGTGAGATCGTTGGTGCCGAACGAGAAGAAATCCGCTTCGGTGGCGATCTCGTCTGCCGTTAGCGCCGCACGTGGCAATTCGATCATCGTGCCGATGAGATACGGCACGCGTTCGCCCATCACACCCATTACCTGGTCTGCCGCGCGCTCGATGATCTCTCGCTGATGGCGGAGTTCGGACACGTCGGAGACCAACGGGACCATGATTTCCGGCCGCACGTCGACGCCGCGGCGATGCGCACGCACCGCCGCCTCAAAGATGGCGCGCGCCTGCATCTCCGTGATCTCGGGGTACACGATGCCCAGTCGGCAGCCGCGATGTCCGAGCATCGGATTGGTCTCATGCAGCGCGGCCACGATGCGGGCCAATTCGGGACGTGACAGTCCCAACGATTGCGCCAGCATGGTCGACTCTTCGCCGCCATGCGGAAGAAATTCGTGAAGCGGTGGATCGAGCAGGCGGATCGTGACGGGAAAGCCGTCCATCGCCTGAAAGATTCCCTCGAAGTCGGCACGCTGCATCGGCAGCAGCTTCTCGAGCGCGCGACGACGTCCGCCCAAGTCACGCGCGACGATCATCTCGCGCATTGCCGTGATCCGTTCTCCTTCGAAGAACATGTGTTCCGTGCGGCACAGACCGATGCCTTCCGCGCCGAAGTTGCGCGCCACACGGGCATCGCGCGGGGTATCAGCATTGGCGCGCACACGAAGCCGACGATCTTCGTCTGCCCATCCCATCAGCTTCGCAAACCCGAGATACGTGGGCGCGTCGGCCGCGGCGAGTACGCCATTGCTCACGCGCATCACTTCGCTCGGTTGCGTTGGCAAGTCCCCAGCGAACACCCGACCGGTCCCGCCGTCGAGCGTGATCCACTCACCCTCGGTGATCACGTGCTCACCAATTCGCATCAGACGCTGCTCGTGCGAGATCTCCAGTGCAGTACAGCCCACGATCGCGCACTTGCCCATGCCGCGCGCAACGACAGCGGCGTGACTGGTCATGCCACCGCGGGCGGTAAGCACCGCGCGCGCCGCGACGATGCCATGGAAATCTTCTGGCGTGGTTTCTTCGCGCACCAGGATCACCTGCTCACCAGCGGCGTGACGACGCTCGGCTACATCGGGATCGAACACCACGATGCCGCTGGCGGCACCGGGACTGGCCGGCAAGCCGACCGCGAGGGCCGTGGCGCGTACATCCGAGCTGATCACCGGATGCAGTAGCTGATCGAGCTGATTGGGTTGCATGCGAAGCACGGCTTCGCGCTGCGTGATCAATCCTTCGTTCACCATGTCGAGCGCGATGCGCAGGGCGGCGGCCGTCGTGCGCTTGCCGGTCCGTGTCTGCAGCAGATACAGCGTACCGCGCTCAACGGTAAACTCGATGTCCTGCATGTCGCGGAAATGCTGCTCGAGGCGATCCTGCGTGGCCATCAAGGCGGTATACGCGCCGGGTAGCATGGTGGCCATGTCGTCGATGTGCAGCGGCGTGCGAATACCGGCCACCACATCTTCGCCCTGCGCATTTACCAGAAACTCGCCATAGAAGCGGCGCTCGCCGGTGGACGGATCACGGGTGAATGCGACCCCGGTGCCGGAGTCCTCTCCCATATTGCCGAACACCATCGACACGATATTGACACCGGTACCGAGCGTGTGCGAGATGCCGTTCACGCGCCGGTAGTCGATGGCCTTCTTCAGTGTCCACGACTTCCACACGGCTTCGATCGCGCCCCACAGCTGCACCTGCGGATCGTTCGGGAAGTCCTGTCCGGTGGTGAACCGGATCAGTTGCTGGTATTCGTGCACAAGCGTGCGCAACGCGTCGGCGCTGAGCTCGCTGTCTGTTGTGACACCGTTGGTGACGCGCTTGCTGCCAAGCAACTGCTCGAACTTGGCAATCGGCACGCCAAGCACGACATCGGCATACATCTGAAGAAAGCGGCGGTACGAATCATAGGCAAAGCGTGCACTGCCGCTCGCCTTCGCCAACCCTTCGACCGTGTCGTCGTTGAGACCGAGGTTGAGGATGGTCTCCATCATGCCCGGCATCGAGACGGCGGCACCCGAGCGGACCGAGACGAGCAGTGGATTCGACGCGTCGCCGAAGCGCTTGCCGCTCACCTCCTCGAGACGGGTCAGCGCGCGAGTCACGTCCTCGCGAAACGCGTCATCCACCAACCCATCGGCGAGATACGAGACGCACCGATGGGCGGCAATCGTAAAGCCGGGTGGAACGGGAACGCCGAGATTCGTCATCTCGGCGAGATTCGCGCCTTTTCCACCCAAGACCGCTTTCATTTCCCGCGTACCGTCGGCACTACCGTTTCCGAAGAAATAGACGGAGCGGGTCATTCAGTTCTCCCTTGCAGTGTGAGACACGAGGATCAGGGGATTCCTACGGGAATACCCGCGGCGCTGCCGGCCCGCAACAGTTCCGGTTCGCTCGGCGTCGGGGTCGGGTACTTGCCCGAGAAGCAGGCGTGGCAATAGCCATCCGGCCCCTCAGGCATTGCAGACAACATGCCATCGATGGACAGATAGCCGAGGGAGTCCACGCCGAGGTGCCGCACCAGTTCATCGTGCGTCATCTGCGCGGCGATGAGCTCCTCGCGACGCGGCGTATCGATGCCGTAGTAGCAGGGGCTGATGATCGGAGCGCTTGACACGCGCATGTGCACCTCGCGCGCACCTGCTGCGCGCACCAACGAGACTAACCCGCGCGTCGTCGTGCCTCGCACGATCGAGTCGTCAACCATCACTACGCTCTGACCCTCCAGCAGTTCACGCACCGGATTGTACTTCACCTTGACTTTCGCAACGCGTCCGGCTTGTGTCGGTTGGATAAAGGTACGACCGATGTAGTGATTACGGATCAGCGCCAATTCGTACGATGTCCCCGACTCGTCGGCGAAGCCGAGGGCGGCCGAGTTCGAGGAGTCGGGTACTGCGAACACGATGTCGGCACCCGGCGCCGGGCATTCACGCGCCAACTGCCGACCGAGCGCGCGGCGGGACCGGTCAACGGAGCCGCTGAACACGGCGCTGTCGGGACGCGCGAAGTACACATGCTCGAACACGCAGCGATTGATCGGGGCCGACGGCAGCTCATGCACCGATCGAAGTCCGGTCGCATCGACGGCAATGATCTCACCCGGCTGCACTTCGCGTTCGTAGACGGCACCGACGATGTCCAGTGCGCACGTCTCCGACGCGAACACCCACCCGTCGCCGAGCCGCCCGATTACGAGCGGACGCCAGCCGTGCGGATCACGTGCAACGAGCACGGTGTCGTCGAGTACGATCAAGAGGCAGTACGCGCCTTCGACGCCTTGCAGCGCTTCCGCCACGCGGGACTCCGGTGTCCCACCGTGGGAACGGGCAATCCGGTGCACGATCACCTCGGAGTCCATGGTCGACGAGAAGATCGCGCCCCCGTCTTCCAGATCTCGGCGTAGTTCCACCGCGTTCGTCAGATTGCCGTTGTGCGCCAAGGCGATATGGCCGCGGCGCACGCGGGCGAGAATCGGCTGCGCGTTCTCGATCGCCGACGCGCCGGCCGTACTGTACCGCGTGTGGCCGATCGCGATCGGTCCACGCAGCGCCTCCATCTCCTCGTCGCCGAATCCTTCCGAGACGAGTCCCATCGCACGGCTGACGCGCGCATGCTGCGCGTCATCGACGGCAACGATACCCGCCGACTCCTGACCGCGATGCTGCAGCGAGTACAACCCGAGCTGCGTTAGTGCTGCTGCGTCCCGTACTCCGTAGACGCCGAAAATACCACACATGGGAAAACTCCCGATCAGTCGTTGGTAGGAGCGTGCGATGAGGTCACCGCATGCTCAGCCGGCGTCTCGCCATCCATGGCAAGCGGAATCGCCTCATGAAACGCCTTCGCGAGCCAAGCGATCGGCGCCGAGAAGGTGTCGTCCGACATCGTGAAGTGCGCGCCGTTGTCAGCGGCGGTGACGGTGCCGATCACACGGGCCGGTACGCCGTGGCGTTGCGCGATCTGCAGGACGGCGGCGCTGTCCGCCGTGGATACCACGACGCGCCCGTGGGCCTCACCGAACAGAAGCGCCCGGTGTGGGAGAGTCGCCCACGCCGAGAGGTCGACGAGGAAGCCGAACATCCGGTCGCGATCTGCCATCGCGCACTCGGCAAGGGCCACCGCCAGCCCACCATCGCTGCAATCATGCGCCGAGCGCACTACACCGCTGCGGATGGATTCCAGTAGTGCGTCGATGAGTGCGCGTTCGCGCCTCGGATGACAGACTGGCGGTTCGCCGATCGTCAGCCCGTGAATTTCCAGCAGGTACTCACTGGCCCCGAGTTCATCGGTGCAGTCGCCCAGCAACACGATGTCATCGCCAGTCGTCTGGAATCCCGACGGCGTGACATGCGAGAGCGACTCGATAAGCCCCACCATACCGATCGTCGGGGTTGGGTGAATCGCACCCTGCGGATTCTCGTTATACAGCGACACGTTGCCGCCGGTTACCGGCGTTTCGAGCACGGTGCAGGCCTCGCCCATACCGGCGATCGCTTCGCTCAGCTGGAAGTACACTTCCGGCTTCTTTGGATTACCGAAGTTGAGGTTGTTGGTAATGGCCATCGGACGCGCTCCAGTGCACGCGACATTGCGCGCGGCCTCGGAGACGGCCGCCCGCCCGCCGTTGCGTGGCGACAGCGCCACGTGGCGGCCGTTGCCATCGATGCAGAGCGCGATCGCCTTGTCGGTGCCGCGGAGCTTCACCACGGCGGCATCGCTACCCGGGCCGCGCATCGTGCTGGTACGTACCGTGGAGTCGTACTGCTGCCACACCCACTTCTTGCTCGCGATCGTCGGCGACGACAGCAGGCGCTCGAGCGTCCACGCATGATCGCGTTCCTCGTCAAGCGCGACGACGGCGTGCGCCGAGCGCGCCCGCGCCGCTTTCAGCGCGTCGCTCTCCTTCGGCTCGAGTACGTACTGCGGGCACTCGGTCACCAGACGCGACCCGGGGAACTCCGCCACCACGCGCTCGCCCTCGGTCACTCGATACACCGGTTCCTCGATCACCTCCCCGATCACCGCGGCCTCGAGATCCCACTTAGCGAGGATTGCCCGCACATCGTCTTCATGCCCGAGCTTCGCGACGACGAGCATCCGCTCCTGCGATTCCGATAACAGAATCTCGTACGGCGTCATACCCTGTTCGCGCACCGGCACCTTCGTGACATCGATCGTGACGCCCACCTCGCCGCGTTCGGCCATCTCGGCTGACGACGACGTGAGGCCGGCCGCGCCCATGTCCTGAATCGCGACAATGTGGCCGCTGCGAATCAGCTCGAGCGACGCTTCCAGCAACAACTTCTCGGTGAACGGATCGCCGACCTGCACCATGGGGCGCTTGGCCTCGCTGGAGGCCGAGAGATCCTCGGAGGCAAATGATGCGCCATGTATGCCATCGCGACCGGTGCGCGCACCAACTGCCATGATCGGATTGCCGACCCCTGACGCCACCGCGGTGATCAACTCGTCCTCGCGCATGAGGCCGACGCACATCGCATTCACCAGCGGATTGCCTTCGTACGATGGGTCAAATACGACCTCGCCACCAACGGTCGGTACCCCGACACAATTGCCGTAGTCGCCGATGCCTTTCACCACGCCGGCGAACAGCCACCGCACGCGGCTCGACGTGAGCGGTCCGAAACGCAGCGAGTTGAGCAGCGCGATGGGCCGCGCGCCCATCGTGAACACGTCACGCAGAATGCCGCCGACGCCGGTGGCCGCACCTTGATACGGCTCGATGGCAGATGGGTGATTGTGCGATTCGATCTTGAACGCGACGGCCCATCCATCGCCGACGGAAATGACGCCGGCATTCTCGCCCGGCCCCTGCAGAACCCACGGCGCCGTGGTCGGCAGGGTCTTGAGCAGCGGGCGCGAGTGCTTATAGGAGCAATGCTCGCTCCACAGCGCGCTCACGATCCCAAGCTCGGTGAACGTCGGAGTGCGGCCGAGCATCGCAAGGAGGCGCTCGTACTCGAACTCGGTGATACCGTGTTCGGCAACCATCGCTGGCGTGATCACCGGATCGCCCGGACGTGATTCCACGGGACGTGCGTTGGACGCGGTGGTCATGCCTTCACCTCAGCGAGCATCGATTCCAGGATCGACGCGAACAAGGGTTCGCCGTCGGTTGACCCGAGCGTCATGTCGAGTGCTCGCTCCGGATGCGGCATCATTCCAAGCACGTTCCCCTCGGCGTTGACGATGCCGGCGATGTTCCGCAGCGATCCGTTCGGATTTGCCGATGCGGAGGCCTCACCGTCGGCGTTGACGTAGCGGAACACGACTTGCCCTTCACCTTCGAGACGGGCCAGCGTGTCGGCATCCGCGGTATAGCGACCGTCGCCATGGGCCACGGGCATGGAGATGACCTGACCGATGTGATACTGCGACGTAAAGCGGGTCGCGATCGAGTCGACGCGCAGTTGCGTCGGTGCACTCACGAATCGCAGGCTCGCGTTCCGCAGAAGCGCACCTGGGAGCAGTCCCGCTTCGCACGCGATCTGAAATCCGTTGCAGATGCCAAGCACCGGCCCACCGCGCTTGGCGTACGCGATGACCTCCTGCATGATCGGGCTGAAGCGAGCAATGGCGCCGGCTCGCAGGTAGTCACCGTAGCTGAATCCACCGGGCAGGATGACGAGGTCCACGTTCTGCAGATCGTGATCCTTGTGCCACAGATAGACGGCGTTCTGACCGAGGTGATCGGCGATCGCGTGGAAGGCATCCTCGTCACAATTCGAACCGGGAAAGCGCACGATTCCGGCCTTCACGCGTGCTCCACCGAGGCAATCTCGAAGTCTTCCGTGACCGGGTTGGCCAGTAGCTTCTCGCACATGGCCGTGACGCGCGCGCGCGCGGCGTCGGCGCTCGTTGCTTCGGTCTCCACGATCACGTGGCGTCCGACGCGCACGTCACTGACGTCGGCGAAGCCGAGCGAGTGGAGTGCGTCGGCAACCGCCTTGCCCTGGGGATCGAGGATCCCGCGACGTGGAACGATGTGGATGGCGCAGCGGAAACGGGTCATGCCAAAGGCTCCTCGCGACCGGAGTCCGGCGCGATATTCTGTCGTGAAGGAAGACGGCGTCGACTGCGGCGTCGGCGGTCGAGGGGGGCGTCGCGCTCGTTCTCGGTCGCGTCGTCATCACGCGCGCCGGGAATGCGATCGAGCAACCCAAGAAAGACGGTGCGGCCGATGCCGTACAGCACATAGGCCATGAGGGCGGGGAAGAAGAACTTCTTGGGCAGGAAAATGACCCCCACGAAGGTGCCCACGACCAACAGGAATCCGAGGATGCCATTGAGCGTGCGGAAATTCACCGTCGGGACTTTCGCGTACTGCACATTGCTGATCATCAGCATGCCCAGTCCGAGCATCACCCACCGCAGCATCTGATGCCAAGGCAGATCACCAATCATCGTTTCGGTGTACAGCGGCGTCTGACTAAACCAGTAATACGTCGCGAGCGTCATGCCGGCGGCTGGACTGGGCAACCCCGTGAAATGCGTGTTTTTCGTGCCGGCCTGCTCCACGTTGAAGCGCGCCAGACGCATCACCGCGCAGGCCGTGAAGAAAAAGCAGAAGATCCACTCCCACCGTGTGCTCTGGAACACGGCGAAGTACATGATCAAGGCGGGCGCCGTGCCGAATGAAATCGCGTCGACGAGCGAGTCGAGTTCCTCGCCGAATCGGGTGCCGGACTTCGTCGCCCGCGCAATCCGACCATCGAGGGTATCGGCGATCGCGCCGAACACGATGAAGCGGGCGGCCGCATCAAAATCGCCACGCGATGCCGCGACGATTGCGAAGATGCCAAAGAACAGGTTCGCCAGCGTGAAGCCGTTGGGCAGGGCAACCGCGGCGCGGGGGCGCTTGCGGCGCGGACGCTCCACGCCGTCGGCGCCGGTCTCGCGTGTATCCGGACCGCTCATGTGGGCATTCCGAGAGGAGTACGATAGACCCACGCAACGGAAAGGGCGACGAGCGTGAGAACGAATCCGGCCAACCATAACGGCCACGAGCGGAATCGCAGAGCGGCCGCGAACGTGAGCACGGCCAGTCCGGCAGCGCCGAGCAGCAACGGATAACCCTCACGCGTAAACATCAAACGGTATCCACAGAACGTCCCAAGTGCGCCAACTCCATCGGCGCTCCGGTGAGACGCGTAAAGGCATCGCGATAGCGATGGCTGGTCGCCCAAATAACCTCGTCCGGCAGCGTCGGAGCTGGCGCTTCACCATTCCATCGACCCGCTCGCCGTTCCACCTCAAGCCAGTCCCGCAGCGGCTGTTTGTCGAAGCTCGGCTGACCCTGTCCTGGCGTGTAGCTGGCAGCCGGCCAAAAGCGGGAACTGTCCGGGGTGAGGACTTCATCGATCAACAGCAGTCGTCCGTCACGCCAGCCGAACTCGAACTTGGTGTCGGCCACGATGATGCCACGCGGCTCGGCAGTAACGCGACCGAATTCGTACACCGTACGCGCCAGTCGCTCGAGCGTGGCGGCGGTATCGGAACCCACCGATGCAATGACGCTCGAGATCGGGATGTTTTCATCATGGCCAGTCTCTGCCTTGGTGGCGGGGCTGAACATTGGTGGATCGAGGCGATCGCTCTCACGCAGTCCAACGACTAACGCTTCGCCAGCCAGCGTACCGTGCGCCTGATACTCTTTCCACGCCGAGCCCGTGATGTAGCCGCGGATCACGCACTCGATTGGTATCACGTCGGCGCGCAGGCACAGCATGGTGCGGCCGGCGAGCGCCTCGTGAAATGGCGCCAGAGCCGGGACCTCGCGCACAATCTCGTCGGTGTCGGCGGAGAGCAGATGATGCTCGACCGCGCCCGATAATTGCGATAGCCACCATGCGGTGAGTTGCGTGAGCACCGCACCCTTGTACGGAATCGCCTCCTTCATCACGACATCGAACGCGCTGATGCGGTCCGTGGTCACCAGCAGCAGCCGGTCGTCATCCACGGCGTACACGTCGCGCACTTTCCCGCGACGAACCAGCGGCAGCGGCAGCGACGTCTCGATCATCGCCGGGGGGAGGCCCGTGATCATACGCGCACCTCTTCCACGTCCACACCGGTGCGCGCGCGCGCGAGCCACGAGGCAACGTGCTCGTCGAGGAACTCCACCACCTGCTCAGGCGAACGACCGACAAAACGCGTCGGTTCGATCACCGCCTGCAGGTCTTCCAGCGGGATGCCGAAGGCGGGATCGGCGGCGAGCCGTTCCAGCATGTCGTTTCGTGGCGCACCATCCTTCACGGCACGCGCGGCCTCGATGCTGTGCCCACGAATGAGCTCGTGGGCTTCCTGGCGATCACCCCCGGCGCGCACGAACCGCACGATGATCTCTTCGGTCGCCATGAACGGCAGTTCGTCCTCGACGCGTCGGCGAATTCGGGCTGGATGCACCTCGAGCCCACGCACCACGTTCTGCATCAACACGAGAATCGCGTCCGTGGCGAGAAACGATTCGGGGATCACCAGACGTCGGTTCGCGGAGTCGTCGAGCGTGCGCTCGAAGTACTGCACCGCATGTGTTTGATTTGCATTTGGCTCCAGCGAGAGCACGAACCGCGCGAGCGACGCAATCCGCTCTGAACGCATCGGATTCCGCTTGTACGCCATGGCGGATGACCCGATCTGATTCTTTTCAAATGGCTCTTCGATCTCGCCGAATGCCTGCAGCATTCGGATGTCCCCTGAGAACTTCGACGCGGTGGCCGCGATACCGGCAACCACGCTCAACACCTGCGCATCCACTTTTCGGGAGTACGTCTGGCCACTTACGGGGATCGACGCCGTGAATCCCATCTGCGTCGTCACGAGCCGATCGAGCTCGCGGACCTTTGCGTGATCACCGTCGAATAGCGACAGAAAGCTCGCCTGCGTTCCGGTCGTGCCCTTCACACCACGAAATGGCAATTGAGCGACGCGGTATTCGAGATCTTCCAGATCGAGCAGAATATCCTGCATCCACAACGTCGCGCGCTTGCCGACCGTCGTCAGCTGCGCCGGCTGTAGATGCGTGTAGCCAAGGGCCGGTTCATCCTTCCACTCGCGCGCAAACACGCTCAGTGCTTCAAGCGAGTCGAGCAATTTCTCCCGGAGCAGGTGCAACCCGCGTCGCATGAGAATCAACTCGGCGTTATCGGTGACGTAACAACTCGTCGCACCGAGGTGCACAAATTTTCGTGCCGCCGGCGCGACATCGCCGAACGCGTGCACGTGCGCCATGACGTCGTGGCGGAACTTTTTCTCGTACACCGCGACCGCGTCGAAATCGATGTCGTCGAGATGCGCCCGCATCTCCTCGATCGCGGTGTCGGGAATGGCCATACCCAGACTCTGCTGCGCTTCCGCGAGAGCGAGCCAGAGTCGTCGCCAAAGACCGTACCGCATCTGCGGGCCCCACAGCGTGAGCATGGCGCGCGACGCATAGCGGTCGGCAAGCGGAGAGGCGTAGGAAGTGCGGTCTGGTGCGGTCACGGAATCAGCGGAGAGAGAACGACGTTTGGAGGTACTGTCGATTGCGCTCGAATACCACGGACACGGGACCGCGAGCGCCGTACCGGTCGATGGCAGCAGACGCCGCCTCGGCCGAATTCACTCGCGACTGTCCCACTTGCACGATCACGTCGCCGTCCTGCAGGCCGATCTCGTCGCGAATGCGATCGGATACGCGGTAGACCAGCGCGCCGGCGTTCGAGGCAACGCCCCGTTCTTGCCGGATCACGTCGGTGAGTGAGACGAGTTGCAGCTCGCGCAGCACCGTGACCTTCGGCGCGCTCACTTCCGGGGCGTCGGCCACCTGCAGGGAGAAACGCATCTCACTGCCGCCGCGGCGCACCGTCACCGGCAGCTGCTCACCAACTCGCAGGTCGAGCAGGCGGGCTTCCCAGTCGAACGGATTCTTGACAGAGCGCGTACCAGCGGCGACGACCTGGTCACCCGCGCGCACACCGGCCCGATCTGCCGGCGAGCCCGGCACCACCCGGGCGACAATCGCGCCGACCGCTGCCGCTTCGCGCGCACTCTGTACATTGGGCGTCTGCAAGCGAATCCCGACCCACGGCTGACGCACGGAGCCATGATCGAGCAGGTCTTCCACGATGCGTTTGGTGCGATCGATCGGAATCGCGAAGCCAAGGCCGACGGATCCACCACTCGGTGAGTAGATCGAGCTGTTCACGCCGACCACTTCGCCCGACGCGTTGACCAGCGGCCCGCCGGAATTCCCTGGGTTGATGGCCGCGTCGGTCTGAATCATGTCGACGTAGACGCCGCCACCGTCGCCGCGACCGGCGAGATTGCGGCCCACTGCGCTGACCACGCCGACCGAGACGCTAGGCTCACTGTTTCCGAGGACGAATCCGAACGGGTTGCCGATCGCGATCGACCACTCGCCAACGATTAAGGTCGACGAACTCCCCAGCGGAGCAACCGGTAAGTCCTTCGCCTTGATGCGCACTACCGCGAGATCGTTCGTTTCGTCAATGCCGACCACCGTGGCCTCGTACGAGGTGCCGTCGCGCATGCCGATCGACACCTTCGTGGCGCCCGAGATCACGTGCGCATTGGTCACGATGATGCCATCACTCCGCACGACGAAGCCGGATCCGATGCCCGCGTTGCGGCGCTCGCCCGTACGGCCGCCCATAAAGTACTCAAAGAAGTCGACCGGGACCTTCTGTACCGTTTCCGTCTGCACGGTGACGACCGCCGGCGCCACCCGTTCGACGGCCGCCGTGATGGCGGTTCGCCGCGAGGCATCGATCGACGGCGCGGCGACCGGTCCGACCGGCTTGGTGGGCGCGGGCGGTAACGTGCGGGCCTGCGCATTCGACGTACTGGGGTTGGCCCCCTCACAGCCGATGAGCGCCAGAGCGACCAGCAGCGTGAGCGTGGAGCGCTGGCCCATCAACGGGATGCCGGTGTCACGAGGCATCGGTGTAGAGCTCGGCCGGATACGTCACCTCGCGCAGCGAGAGGCCATGGGCCGGCGCCGGTGCGGAGGTGCCGGAATTGTCAGGTGCCACGAGTAGCCGCGCGATCGTACCGCGCGGACGCCGCCCTTGTGCCACTTCAACCATCGTCCCAACGAGAAAACGCACCATGTGATGGAGAAAACGGTTTGCCGCAACGTCGAACACCCAGCCGCCGTCGCGCTCGATCCACTGTGCACGCTCAATGATGCAGCGGTGGTGATCGTCGACCGGCGCCGTGTGGGCAACGGCAAAGGCACGGAAAGTGTGTTCACCCAACACACTGTCGGCTTCACCTTGAAGCGCCGCCGGATCGAGCGGGTGGCTCACCGCCCACTCGTACCGCCGACGGAACGGGGAACGTGCCGCCTCGTCCACCCCGATAAGATAACCGTAGCGGCGCGCGATGGCGCTCCGCCGTGCGTGGAATTCCGGTGCCATCCGATGCGCTTCCGCGATCCAAATGTCAGTGGGGAGAATGGCGTTCATGGCCCGGCGGAGCGTGGTCGGATTCCAGCGCTCCGGCACCCGCACCCCAACGCCCTGGCCGTGCGCATGGACTCCCGCGTCGGTACGGCCAGCACCAATGGCTGGCACGGCACTCGCGCACAGGCGGGCGAGCGCCACCTCCATGTCGCCTTGCACGGTTCGGACGACGGGCTGACGCTGCCAACCGGCGAAGCGCCCCCCGTCATACTGCGTTACCAGGAGGATCGGTCGCGGGTCCATGACATGGAAGAAGCTAGGCACCAGACGCGTTCGCTTCAACTGATCTGAGTTCAATGGCGCTCGACTATTGCGCTGTCGCGCCCGCCGACGTTTCCTCCAGTCGCCATGCCTCCTCGCTCACTTGCCTCGTTGGCGCACGCGCTGTCCGCCACCTCCGATCTCGACGGCGCACTCATCGCCCTAGGTGAGTGCCTCGCCGAGTTGGACCGCGGCGCGGCGGTCGCGCTTCTCCAGTACGATGCCCGGCGCGACATGCTTCGGGATCGGCTCACACCGGTTGGCGCGCAGGTCGTCAGAACGTCAATGGAGACGACTTTCGATCATCTGCCAGAGACGGCTCGTGTCAAGATTCTGGCGGGTGGCCCCTTCTTTGACGTGAGCGACCGATCGGCCGACTACGCACGGCTGTGCGGCTTCACGGCGGCGCTCGACGGTGGGATTCTGGCCGTGCGCGGACTCAAGGTGGAAGGGCTGCTGGGTGCCGTTCTGGCCTTGTACGAGCCCCGCAAGATTTTCGGCACCCGCACCACCGAGCGGCTGGCGCCGGCCGTCGCGCTTTTCGACCTGGCCTATGTGCGCCTCGCCGAGCGGGACGCCCGCGAAGAGGCCGTGCGCACGCTCGAAGACGTCACCCAGCGCGTGCACGGGGAATACGTGCGGAAGCTGACGGCGCTGGAGGCCGAGCTGCGCGAGGTGCGGAACACGCCACGGAACATCACCGCGCTCAATCCGGCGGAGGCGATTGCGATTCAGGCCGACGCGGCACGGTCCGGCGAGGAAGCCCGACGGGCACAGCGCCGAGCGGAGCTCGCCGACCAACAACTCACGTCGGCGGTCGGACAGCTCGAGCAGGCCCATGTCGAGCTCCATCGCCGCAGTGAAGCCCTGCGGCAGCGCACGCGCACCCTGTACCTGCTCGATCGCGCGCTCTCGCTGGATGCGGCGACGACCGACGCCCGGAAGCTGGTGGACGGTTTGCTGGCGTTGGTCGGCGATGACATGCAAGCACAGCGGTGTTCCCTCATGCTGCGAGCGCCGGAGCCCGACTACCTGTACCTGGCGGCCGCTCGCGGTATCGCGCCGAATATTGTCGAGGGCATGCGCATTCGCATTGGCGAAGGCGTGGCGGGGCGAGTGGCGGCCGCTCGCGAGCCGCTCCTCGTTCAGGATGTTCGGGAAGCCTCGCAGCACCCGCTGCTTCGTGACCAATATTTCACGACCGGGAGCTTCATCAGTTTCCCGCTCGTCTATCACGACGAGTTGGTTGGCGTGCTCAATCTCACCAACCGGGCGCAGCGCGGCGTCTATACCGATGAGGACGTGGAGCGCGTGCGGCTGCTCGGTCTCGTGATTTCGCTCATTATGACGAGGAACGCGCTGCCGGATCGCCTGCTCGAGGCGATTCATGTCCAGTGAGTCGTTGAGCGAGGCGATCCGGCGGTTGGCGGCTCATGAGTCGCTCGACGCGGACCATGTGCGGCGCGCGTTCGGCGTCATCATGCGCGGCGAGGGCACGCCAGTGCAGGTCGCGGCGCTCCTGATGGCGCTTCGGGTGAAGGGAGAGACGCCGGCTGAAGTGGCCGGGGTGGTCGGGGCGCTCCGTGAAGCGATGATCGTGCTGTCGGCCGACCGTCCCGACGAGCTAGTCGATACCTGCGGAACCGGCGGCGGTTCGCTGACCACGTTCAACATCTCGACGGCAGCCGCACTGGTCGCCGCCGGCATGGGGGTGCGCGTTGCCAAGCATGGCAATCGGTCGTTCACCTCACGGTCGGGTAGTGCCGACGTCCTCGAGGCGCTGGGCGTATTGATCGATACGACGCCTCCGGCGATGGCGGCCACGCTGGCTGACGCCGGCATCGTGTTCATGTTCGCCCCGCTCATGCACCCCGCACTTCGCCACGTCGGTCCGGTGCGCCGTGAACTCGCGGTGCCGACGGTGATGAACATCGTCGGACCGCTGGCCAACCCGGCGCGCGCGGGGCGTCAGGTGGTTGGTGTGGCCGAACGCGCGCGCCTCGAACTCCTCGCCGATGCACTCTTGGAATTGGGGGCAATTCGGGCGATGGTGGTGCATGGGGAGCCGGGACTGGACGAAATCTCGCCCCTCGGCTTGACGCATGTGATGGAGGTGCGCGATGGCCGGACGGCGTCATGGACGATCAATCCATCCGCGCACGGCATTTCGGGAATTTCGCTCGACGATCTGGTCGGCGGCGATCCAGCGCAGAATGCTTCGCTGATCGAGGAGGTGCTGCGTGGTGGTGGCTCGGTAGGTGCGCAGGCGGCCGTATTGCTGAACGCCGCGGCGGCGCTGTACGTGAGCCGCGACGACGGGAGCTACGCGGACGCGGTCGACATGACGCGGCGGGCGATGGCCGACGGGGTCGGCCTCGCCGCACTGCAACGACTACGTGTCGCCTCCAACGCGCCCCGACGCGAATCCGGGCGCACGGCTCAGTAGCGGCGCAACACGCCGACGACGATACCCTGAATGCGCACGTCGTCTTCGTGTACGAACAGCGGGGACATGCTCTCGTTGGCTGGCTGGAGGCGAATGCGTCCGTCGCGCTCGCGATAATAGCGCTTGACGGTGGCACCGGAACCGTCGAGCATCGCGATCACCATTTCGCCGTTGTCGGCAGCGCTGCGATCGTTGATGACCACGTAATCGCCGTCCTTGATCTGTTCCTCAATCATCGAGTCACCGCGCACCTTCAAGACGTAGTGACTGCCGCTGCGCCGAAGGAAACCATCTGGCACCGACATTGTTTCACCCGTATGCATCTGCTCGATGGGCGCACCGGCCGCCACGGAGCCGAGCAACGGGAGCTCCACGGAGCGTTGAAACAAATCGGATGGTAGGATCTCGATGGCACGACTCTCATTGTACGAACGCTTGATGTAGTTCTTGCGTTCGAGGTTGGTGAGATGCTCGTGCACGGTTGCCAGCGAGTTATAGTTGAATCGCGACGCGATCTCTTCGAAACTCGGGGCGTATCCGTTCTCTTCGTTGTAGTCGGAGAGAAAGGACAGGATTTCCCGCTGTCGCTTGGTGAGCGGCATGGTTGCTCCACGAAAGGGGACCTACAGAGTCGGCTCCCGAATGCAGGCCGAATCCACCAATCGCCACGCTAACCGAACACAGGCCGAAGTGCAAGCATTTTCTTCACGACCGGAGTGGACCTTCCCGTCCGGGACCCTCGGCGACCTCACCCGCGCCTCTCATGAACGGGCGGGCCTCGTCAGTGCCACGTTGCCAGAACTGCGGCGCGCGGCCCGCGATCTTCCGCCCGCGCCCACAGTGGCAGACTTTGCCGCCGCGCTTCGCGGCGCGGCGATTCGCGTGATCGCCGAGGTCAAGCGGGCTTCGCCTTCGAAGGGAGCGATCAACGCCAGCATCAACGCGGCGTCGCAGGCCGCGCACTATGTCGCCGGAGGCGCGGCCGCCATCTCCGTCCTGACCGAACCCACGCGCTTCGGTGGGTCACTCGACGACCTCTCGGCGGTGGCGGCACGGGTGGGAGTGCCAGCCATTCGAAAAGACTTCCTCGTTCATCCCGTCCAGCTCTGGGAGGCGCGGGTGCGCGGCGCCACCGCCGCGCTCTTGATCGTACGCGCCCTCTCGCCAGACGAATTGGCGATGCTGATGGACGCCGCCCGCGAATGCGGTCTGGCGACGCTCGTGGAAGTGCGGGACGAAGCGGAGCTCGAACGCGCACTCGCGGTTGGGGCCACTGTGATCGGGGTGAACAATCGAAACCTCGAAACGCTCACGATCGACCCCGCCACCGCGCCCGCGCTGATTCCACACATTCCCGTGCACTGTGTGGCGGTGGCCGAAAGCGGCCTGCAGCACGCCCATGATGTCACGCCGTCCGCTCTGGCGGGTGCCGATGCGATTCTCGTTGGTAGTGCCATTTCCGCGTCGGCCGATCCGACGGCGGCGGTGCGCGCCTTGTCTGGGATCGCGCGGTCGACCACGGCCCGGCGTTGATGCCAGCAGCCGAGTCCGACCGTTCGCGCTCGGTGTCCATCGCGGTCAAGATTTGCGGGCTCACGCGCGTCGGCGATGCGGCGCACGCGGCGCACGTCGGAGCGGCGTATCTGGGTGCAATCATGGCGGGCGGTCCGCGGCTGCTCAGGTGGGATCGGGCCCGTGCGGTGCTTGGCCCGCGCCGTCATGATCTGCAGCGAGTCGTCGTGTTCGGCGAGCAACATCCCGACGAGGTAATCGTCACGGTGAGAGCGCTCGATCTCGACATCGCGCAGTTGCACGGCACGTGCACGCCCGACGCCATCGAAATCATACGTCGTGAAACCGGGCGGACCGTGTGGCCGGTCCTCCGCGTCGCCGGAACCACGTTGCCCGACGGCGCCGCTGCGCTCGCCGCCGCGGCCGGGGCCGTGGTGCTTGACGCGCACGTGGTGGGGCAGTTGGGAGGAACCGGTGTCGCGTTGGACTGGTCTGGACTTCAGGCGGCCGTCAGGGCGCTTCGGGCGTCGGTACCGGGGGTCCGTATCATCCTCGCGGGCGGCTTGCGTCCGGCGAATGTGATCGAGGCGATCCGATTGCTTTCTCCTGACGTCGTAGACGTATCTTCAGGAGTGGAATCCGAGACGGGTGTCAAGGATCCGGTGTTAGTCGAACAGTTCGTCGCGGCCGTTCACTCGGCCGCAGGGATGCAGCGATGACCATGGTGGAGACAGCGAATGACGCGATCGCGTCGCAGGATCGTTTTGGCCCGTTCGGTGGACGGTATGTTCCGGAAACGCTGATCCCAGCGCTCGATGCACTCGCAGCGGCGTTTGAGGAGACGCGTCGCGATGTCGCGTTTCAGGCGGAGCTCGCCGCGCTGCTCCAAGAATACGTCGGACGCCCGACAGCGCTTTCCTTCGCGCCGCGGTTGAGCGCGCGTATCGGCGCACCGGTATGGATGAAGCGCGAAGATCTGTGTCACACCGGTGCGCACAAGATCAACAACACGGTAGGACAAGCGATGCTGGCGCGTCGGATGGGGAAGCGCCGCATCATCGCCGAAACCGGCGCCGGCCAGCACGGCGTGGCGACGGCGACGATTTGCGCGCGCTTCGACCTCGAGTGCGTTGTGTACATGGGCGAAGAGGACATGCAGCGTCAGGCGCTGAACGTGTTCCGCATGCGCCTCCTGGGCGCGACCGTCGTTCCCGTATTGTCAGGGACTCGCACGCTCAAGGATGCGACGACGGAGGCGATTCGTGACTGGGTCGGGTCCGTGAACGACAGCCACTACATTATCGGATCGGTGGTGGGGCCGGCACCGTATCCGCGCATGGTGCGCGAGTTTCAATCGGTCATCGGGCGTGAAGCGCGCGCGCAGATGTTGGTGCGCGCCGGCGCGCTGCCGAAGACGGTCGTGGCGTGTGTTGGTGGCGGATCGAATGCGATGGGTATCTTCGCTGGATTCGTGAACGATACCGGCGTGGAACTCGTCGGTGTCGAAGCGGCCGGCGAAGGCCTCCATACCGAACGGCATAGCGCGTCCATCACGCGCGGGACGCCCGGTGTGCTGCATGGGTCGCTCAGCTATCTGCTGCAGGATGCCAACGGACAGGTACATCCGGCACACAGCATTTCCGCCGGGTTGGATTACCCCGGCGTCGGCCCGGAGCACGCGTGGATGCACGACACCGGTCGCGCCGAGTACGTGTCGGTCGACGACACCGAGGCGCTTCGTGGTGTGGCCTTGCTGAGTCGGCTCGAGGGCATCATCCCGGCGCTCGAGACTGCGCATGCGGTTGCGTGGATCGAGCGTGAAGCGGGACGCTGGTCGGATCAGGAGCCGATCCTGCTGTGTGTCAGCGGCCGCGGCGACAAAGACATCGGTACGATCAATCAGTACACGCTGCCCGAGGTATGATCACGACGGGGCACGAGGCGACCGCGTCGCCGCAAGCGGTGGCGGCGATCGAGGACGCGCTGCGCGCCTTCGCGAAGGCGCTTCGTGCCATTCAGTTGTATTTGCCGAACAATCCGACGCGGGCGGCCGCCATCGAACGGGTGCGTGGCGCGTTCGGCGCCGTCTGGCGCGTCGCGAATCCGCTCGAGATCCAGATCAAGGAAGCATCGTTCGAGTGGGAGGGGAGGACCGTGTATCTCGACGCGGAGCGCGGCACAGACGGCTTGCCGTGGCTGCTGTATCGTGATGGACTGCGGTCGTTGGCCGTGCACAGCGGCTTCGAGACCACGGATCTCGACGCGTTCCTTGCCATTCTGCACAAAACGCGCACCGCCGCGCCGGATGACGACGATCTGGTGACGTTACTCTGGGTGGCCGACCTCGCGACGCTCGCGTACCGCCACGTCGAGCACGATGCGGTCGGCGACATGCCCGTAGTCGGTGGTGCCGACCGTCCCGGCGTGGCGGTGTTTGCGCCGGGCGTCGCGCCACTGGGGGTGCCCGCGATGGAGTCTTCGCCACCAGGTGAAGGCCCCCCGCCCGGCATGATACGGGTAGAGGACTTCGACAGCACCCTGTATTTCCTCGATACGCGGGAAACGACGTATCTGCAGGAGGAACTCAAGCGCGAGTACGCCGAGGATCATCGCAAGCTGGTGGTGGGCAGTTTGTTCGACGTGATCGAAGGGCAGTCGGTTCCCGAAGCGCAGCTCGAAGCCCTGCGCACGGTGGATCAGCTGCTGGTCGATTTTCTCACGCTCGGCGACTACGAACTCGTGGCGTTGTCGCTGCGGGAGGCGTCGGTCACGTCGCGACGGTTGGTCGCCGATGAACGTGTCATGGCGGCGTTGCGCGACCTCCCGGCGCGGCTCAGCGAACCAGCGGTGATATCGCAGCTGTTGCAGGCCCTCGACGAGAGCGCGCGCACCCCGGTGGCGTCGCTGCTCGAGGAACTGTTCGTGGAGCTGCGGGCGTCGGCCCTTGAACCGCTCGTAGCATGGATCGGTATGGCGACCGCCTCACCCGCGCGCGCCGCCATTGAGCGCGCCTCGGCGCGTTTAGCCGGTGCGCACACGGCGGCGTTGGCGCAGTTGCTTGAGCATGCCAGTGAGTTCGTTGTGCGTGGGGCGTTGCGACTCGCTGCCCAGCTGGCGACGCCGGCCGCCGTGCCCGGGCTTGCCCGCCTGCTGCGTGGTGGCGATGTGAAGTTGCGGGTCGAGGCGCTCAACGTGCTAGGCGAGATTGCGTCACCGGCGGCGCTCCAGGCGGTCGAACGCGGTATCGACGACAGTGATCGCGACGTGCGAGTCGCGGCGTTTCGGGTGATCGCCACCCGCTTGCATGCGGCGGCGCTGCCGCGATTACTCGATGCGGTGCGGCGCAAAGAATTGCGTTCGGCGGACCTGAGCGAGAAGATGGCGCTCTTCGAAGCGTTCGGCAGTATGTGCGGCGACGTCGGCGTTGCCGAACTCGATACGCTGCTCAATGCGCGAAGCCTCCTGGGGGCGCGTGAACCGGCGGCGCTTCGCGCGTGTGCCGCCCGCGCCCTCGGCATGGTCGCCTCGCCGCTCGCGATTGCCGCGCTACAGCGCGCGGCCGACACGAAAGATGTCGTCGTGCGCAGCGCCGTCGCGCGCGCGATGCGAGGGAACGCGTGAGCGTGCCGCATACGTCCGCAGTGGGCATGCCGTCGGGTGATCCCCAGGCGCAGCGCACGGCGCGCGGATTCGTCGTTGCGCTGCACGGCGCCGTTCGTGCGGTGCGGCTCTATCCGGTCGAGAACAGCGCGGTGCAGAAGGCGATCGCCGAGCTGGGGCATGCGGTCGAACGCGTGGAGTTGGCCGACGGCCAGTGCCGTTTGCGGCGGGTCGGTGACTACGTATTCGTCAACGAGACGCGCCTTCGACTCACACTCGACAATTACGCCGCCGTGGCCTACGTGTTGGGTCTTCTGCGCGAAGCGGGGCTTGGCGGTTTCGCGGTGATCGCTCCCACTTCGCCGCGTGTCTGGGTCGTGTTGCTCGCGTTCCTCCAGGCACCGCCCATGGAGTATCCCGAAGACGAGCGACTCGACCAGCTCTCGGCTCGCGTCCGGCAGTCGGGGGTCGTTTGCTTCGAGTTCTATCCACCGGTCGACGAGTCTGATCAGCACGAAACGGTGCTGGATGCAAAGGAGCGAGCGCGACAAACGTACGTGCGCTCGCTTGATGTGACCCGTGAAGTCATGTCGTCGGCCCGTCTCGGGCGGAGCGCGGGACTCAAGCGGGTCAAGCGGGCGGTGCAGGGCATCGTGGACGCCATCCTCACCGATGCCGCTTCGCTGATCGGTCTGACGACGTTGCGCGAGTTCGACGAATACACGTTCGTGCACAGTGTGAACGTGAGCATCCTTTCCGTGGCACTGGGACGTCGGCTCGGGCTGACCAAGCCGCAGTTGCTCGACCTTGGCCTTGCGGCGTTGCTGCACGACATCGGTAAATCCCGGGTCCCGCTCGATCTGCTGAACAAGCGAGGCTCGCTCGACGATCGTGAACGGGCAATCCTGCAGACGCACCCGTGGCAAGGCGTGCTTTCGATGTTTGCGATGCCGACCGGCTCGGCCCGCCCATGGCGCGCCATGACGACGGCCTACGAGCATCACATGCGCATCGATCTGACGGGGTATCCCAAGCCACTGCGGCCGCGTCGCCTCACGTTGTACAGCAAGATCATCGCGGTGGCCGACGGATTCGATGCGGCGACCACAACACGCGTGTATCAGGACGCACCGTGGACACCGGCGGATGTGCTGCGCGGCATGCGCGACAACGCGCGGCTCGGACTGGATCCGGTCGTCGTGAAGGCATTCATCAACCTCACGGGCATCTATCCGGTCGGCACGCTGGTGGTGCTCGATTCCTTCGCGCTCGCGATGGTCGTTGCCGCCAATCCGGATCCCGGCGCGCTGTCGCGTCCCCTGGTACGCATGATCACGGACGCCCAAGGGAACCGGCTCAGCGATTTGCAGGTGTATGACCTGACATCCTGCCACGTATCCGGCCAATTTGAACACACCATCATCCGGACCGAGGACCCACAACGCTATGGTATCAACATCGGTGAGTACTTCGCCTGACGTCTCCGCCCCCAAGGCCTCCCGGCTCTCCGCGCGCTTCGCCGCGCTGGCGGCGGAAGGCCGTCGGGCGCTCGTGTGCTATGTCACGGCGGGGCATCCCGATCCTGAGCAGAGCGTGACGCTGCTGCGTGGAATCGCGGCGGCGGGCGCCGACGTGATCGAAGTCGGCGTGCCGTTCTCCGATCCGATGGCCGACGGTCCGGTCATCCAGCAGAGTTCTCAGATCGCCCTCGACCATGGGGTGAGCCTCGAGAGGACCCTGCACATTGTGCGTGACGCCGCGCTTGACGTGCCGGTGGTGTTGTTCAGTTACCTCAACCCGATCATCGCCGGCGGTCCCGACGTGTTAGCGCGGGCCCGCGCCGCCGGTGTCGATGGCGTGCTCGTGACCGACTTGCCGGTCGGTGCCGATCCGACGCGCGAAGCGTGGTTCGGCGCGAGTGGCCTCGATTTCGTGCGCTTGGTGGCGCCGACGACACCGGCCCCACGCATGGCGGAGATCGCGCGTCACGGTGGCGGATTCGTGTATCTCATTAGCCGACTGGGGGTCACCGGGGAACGCGCTGAGCTGCCCCCCGATCTTCCCGACACGGTGGCACGGCTACGCTCGTCAACGTCACTGCCGATCTGCATCGGCTTCGGGATTTCCACGCCGGCGCAGGCCAAAGCAGCGGCACAGCTGGGCGATGGCGTGGTCGTGGGGAGCGCCCTAGTGCGGGCCGCCGGTCGCTCCGTGCAGGAGGCGATCGAACTCACGGCGGCCCTGCGCGCGGCGATCGACGAGATCTGACGAATCCCATGACACCCGAGATGCTCAGCGACCAGCCGCGTCTCGAGCTGCCGTCATGGTCGATCGTGACCGACAAGCGGCGCGCCCACATCGCGCGCGTCGTGGGCTTGTTGCGCACTTGGGCTCACGCGCTCGCGCTGTCGTCGACAGAAGCGCACGCCTGGATGGATGCGGGAGCGTGGCACGATGCGTTGCGCGACGCCGACGAGCCGAGGCTGCGTACTGAAACGGGCGATCTCACACGCCCGATCGGTCTGTTGCACGGCCCGGCGGCGGCGATCCGTCTCGTTGCGTTCGGAGAAACGCGTCAGGATGTGCTCGACGCCATCCGCTGGCACACGGTCGGGCAGACGAGTTGGTCGCGCGTAGGGCAGGCACTCTACATGGCGGACTTTCTCGAGCCGGGGCGTTCGTTCATGCAGGCCGATCGCGCCTTTCTCGCCAGCACTGTTCCACTCGCGTTCGATCAGGTTTTTCGCCAAGTTGTTCGTCTGCGAATAGAGTGGGCGATTCGCGAAGGAAAAGGGCTCGCGCCGGAAACTGTGGCGTTGTGGGATAGTGTGCGATGAGGTCCGCGCCGGGCTGGCCGTCGATGCCGACAGCGGAGTTACCGCAACGTAAGCGTCGTGGTTGGGTGATCGTCGCGTTGCTGGCGGTGGTACTGCTCGGCGCCGGCGCGGCGTGGTGGCGCACGCGTGGCACGCCTGCGGTCCGCGTCGCCCGGGGCACGATGGCTGCGGTCGATGATTCGCTCGCCCGAGCACCGAGTGACAGTCGAGTGCGCGTGCGGGTGCTCAACGCATCCGGCACCCGCGGCTATGCCCGCCGCGCCACGCTCGAGTTGCGGGATCGCGGGTTCGACGTGGTGGAGTATGAAACCGAGCAAGGACAGGCGCGCAGCGGGACGGTGATCGTATCACACACCGGTCATAATGACTGGGCCGACCGGCTGCGGCGCGCGTTCGGGACCGGCACCATCGAGGCGCGTGCCGACTCGCTACGCTTCGTCGATCTCACCGTCTACGTGGGTCGCGACTGGAAGCCGGCGACCGAGGCGCTCCGTCCGTAACTGACCACACGCCGCGGCAATGTCGAGCCCACGGCTGCGACGCACCGCCGTCTCTACCCCACGAGCGCGGAGCGCGCGCGAGAACGAGGCGATCACTGATCCCGGCGACGGGACGAAGCCCATCGTGCCGCCGGGGTGCAGCGGAATTAGATTCACGAAAGCGCGGCACTCGCGAGCCAATTGCGCCAGCTGCAAGGCATGCGCCGGCTGGTCGTTGACGCCGCCCAACATAACATACTCGAACGTGACGCGGCGATCGAATTGCGCCGCCGCCGCGATCACGTCAGCCAGCGGATATTTCGTGTTGACCGGCATCAACGATTCTCGCAAGTCATCGCTTGGCGCATGAATCGAGATGGCCAGGCGAAACTGTTCGGGGCGCTCGGACAGCGCCACAATACCCGGCAGTACGCCGACCGTAGATATGGTGATATGTCGCGCTCCGATTCCCAGCGCGCGTGCATCGTTCAGGAGCGACAGCGTGGCATCCACCGCCTTCCAGTTCATCATCGGTTCGCCCATGCCCATGAATACGATGTTCGTGGGGAGGATCGGCGGCGACAGCAGGCGAAGCTCGCGCACCTGTCCGGCGATTTCAGACGGTGTCAAGTTGCGTTGAAAACCCATCGCGCCGGTGGCGCAGAACGCGCACTGGAGTGCGCATCCCGCCTGCGACGAAATGCACAAGGTGATCCGGTCGCCGTCAGGAATCGACACAGTTTCGATCAGCTGCCCGTCGGCCATCCGGAAGAGAAACTTCTCGGTGCCGTCGGTCGACGTCTGGCGGGTGGAAAGCTCGAGGCGAGGAAGGTGAAACGACTGCGCGAGCGCCTCGCGGAGCGCTTTCGGCAATTCGGTGATCTCGTCGAACGCACGAACCGGCCGCTGCCAGAGTCGGGCAAAGATCTGCGCCGCACGATACGACGGCTCGCCACGCGCCGTGAGCCACGCGAGGAGTCGCAACATGGCAGCATCCGGCGCGAGATCGAGCAGGTTTTCGGTCGGTATCGTGTTTGACATTATTCCTTGAGAATCGAACTGAGCGTGAACTGATAAACGGGTCCGAGCCCCGAGATGCCTTCCTCGCGCGCCACACCGACCACGTACCGCGCATAGTACACGGCAAGCCCAGAGCGGATACGCATCACGCTGGTGGCCCCCGCTGATGCCCGGACGATCGCGGCCCGGGCTTCCAGCCGATCCAGTCGACCCGAGAGAAAGGGTCCGCGCTCAGTCGCGCCGCGATTGACGTTGTTCTGACTGACGCCGAGGCGAAGCTCGCGCGAGGCCGAATCGCCGACGACTCGAGCGTCGATGGCGGCCACGAACGCCGGCCGATCCTCGACTTCACGCCCCGGTCGCCAGAGAAAACTGGAGAGCGCGATCCTGGCGTTCTGCCACGGGAGATCGTGCAACACCACTCCGAGGTCCGCCGCGACGGCGGAGTTCACCTCCCGATCGGCCCGGCCTTCGCGCCACCGTATCGCCACTCCGGCCGTAACGTGCGGCACAAGGGTGCGCGCGGCGGTCGCGCTTACCAAGACGCTCGCGTAGCTGATGTCACCGATGCTCTGCGGGTCGCTGTCGGTGCGCACAAGGCCGGCGACCGAACTTCGCGCCACCGACAGGCCCAGCGTGGTGCCCGAGGCGCGGCGATACGACGCGGACAGCAGCTGCCCGTCAACACCCTGTTGCGCTCCCGTCGACAACGACGCCACGCCGAGGCGGATGCGCTCGCCTGGCCGGAGCGCAGACACCGCCGGATTCCACAATCCAGCGCCGGGCTGGGTCGCCAACGCGGCAGGCTCGAGAACGGCGCCGAGTGGAAACTCCCAGAGATCGCGCGCAGGCACCGGCTGCGCGACGAGCCCGCGGGCCGAGAAAAACACGGCGATCCCGCCGATGAGCATAGGGCGCATAGCGGACACTAACGGTCACCGCCTTGGCGGGTCAAGCGAATGCCCCCCGCCATCGCTACCGAGATCAGCGTAAATCGTTTAACTTTCATCGGTTGCGGCCGTTCACCGGTCCGTGTACTTCCCTGATTCGCCCCGTTCGGAGCGCCGCGCGTAATGTTGTCTTCGCCAGAGCAGTCCGTGCTCGCCACTTCGCTTCGTACTGACACGTGCGGCCTTCTTCGCCCCATCGATGTCGGGCGCACCGTTCGCCTTGGCGGATGGGTGCACCGCAGTCGCGATTTGGGAGGCCTCGTATTCATCGACCTGCGCGACCGCACGGGGCTGGTGCAGTTGGCGTTCGGGCCGACCTGGAGCGATGCGGAGACGCTGCGTATTGCCGCCGCCGTTGGTGTCGAGTCGGTGGTGTTGTGCGAAGGCGAAATCGTCGCGCGCGAACCGGAGCGACAGAATGCGGATATGCAGACCGGCGCGATTGAAGTGCGCGTCACGTCGGTGCGGGTGGTCGGCCCAGCGGTCACGCCGGCGCTGCCGGTGGCGCGGGGACGCGGAGAGAAGCTGGCGGCCGAAGAGCTGCGCCTGCGCCATCGCCATCTCGATCTCCGTCGTCCGGAGCTGCAGGAGAATCTGGTGTTGCGGCATCGCTTGTTGCAGGTCTCCCGTCGCTTTCTCAGCGATCGTGGATACCTCGAACTCGAGACGCCGATTCTCACGAAGCCGACGCCGGAAGGCGCGCGCGATTACCTCGTGCCGAGCCGCGTGCATCCGGGCGAATTCTACGCGCTGCCACAGTCGCCGCAGATTTACAAACAGCTGTTCATGTGCTGCGGGTTCGATCGCTATTTTCAGATTGCACGTTGCTTCCGCGATGAAGACCTGCGTGCCGACCGGCAACCGGAATTCACCCAGATCGATATTGAAGCGTCGTTCATCGGGCGTGAGGATATTTTGGCGCTCGCGGAAGAACTCATCGGCGCGCTCTGGACCGAGGCCGGTCACACCATCCCGGCGCGATTCAATCGCATGAGCTACCACGATGCGATGGAGTGCTACGGGTGCGATCGCCCCGACCTGCGGTACGAACTGCCGCTCGCCGACTACACGGCGGTATTCGCCGCGCTCGATTTCGCGGTCACAACGAGCGCCATCGAAAACGGGTCGCGCGTGCGCGGACTGGTTGTACCGGGTGGTGCGGCGTGGAGCCGCAAACAGGTGGACGAGCTGGAAGCCTTGGCGAAGAGCGCTGGGGCCGGCGGACTGCTGCGCCTGCGACACGCCGACGGTGCGTATGATGGCCCGTTGGCCAAGTTCCTGACGGACAACGCGCGCACGGCGTTCGCGCTGGCTGACGGAGACCTCGCGTTGTTCGTCGCGGCTCCTGATCGCGTTTCCAACCCGGCGCTCGATCGCGTGCGCCAGGAATGTGCACGTCGGCTCGATCTCATCGACGACACGTTGCAGCGATTCGTTGTAGTGATGGACTTCCCCATGTTCGACGAAGATCCGACCACCGGCGCGCTCGCCGCGGTGCATCATCCGTTCACGGCGCCGCATCCCGAAGACATGCAGGCGTTCCCCGACCAGCCAGCGCGTTGGCGTGCCTTGGCCTACGACGTCGTGCTGAATGGGACGGAGCTCGGTGGTGGGAGCATTCGCATCAGCGATCCGGCCATGCAGTCGCGGATGTTCTCGCTGCTCGGGATTGGTGATGTGGCCGATCAGGAGCGTCGGTTCGGCTTCCTGCTGGAAGGACTCCGCGCTGGCGCTCCACCGCACGGTGGCATCGCGTTCGGGTTCGACCGCATTGCGATGCTGCTTTCAGGCGCGCCCTCGTTGCGCGACGTGATTGCCTTTCCGAAAACAACCGCCGCCCGCTCGCTCTTCGAAGGGGCGCCGGTCGCGGTGCCCGATGACGACCTGTCCGAGCTGCATCTCACCGTTACTGGGATCAACGCGTGAATGGCAACGATCGCGCACCAGAGCCCGTGACCACGCGCGTCTCAGTCGAAGGGGCAGACATGCAGATGCTCGCCGGCGCGAACGACGGCAACCTCGTTGAGCTCGGCCGCGCCACCGGCACCCGCGTCGCGCTTCGCGGCGATAGTCTCACGATCACCGGTGATACCGACAACGTGACGCGTGCCGAGTCCATCGCCACCGCGATGGTACTGCTTGTGCGCGAGGGGAAGACGCTGAGTGCCGACGACGTGCTCCGCTTGTCGCTCACGGCACGTCCGGCCGAGGCGCCGGCTGCGACCAACGGTGCGCTGGTGCTGCCAGGCGCGCGGCGTGCGGTCCAGCCCAAAACGCCGGGACAGGCGGAGTACCTCAAACAGATCGGCGAACACGACATCGTGGTTGGCGTCGGACCCGCAGGCACGGGCAAGACGTATCTCGCCGTCGCCGCCGCCGTCGATGCGCTGATGCGTAAGCGCGTCCGGCGCATCGTACTGGCGCGGCCTGCCGTCGAGGCGGGGGAGAGCCTCGGCTTTTTGCCGGGCGACATGCAGGCCAAGATCGATCCGTATCTTCGCCCGCTGTACGATGCGCTCGATGACCTCATTCCGGTCGAGCGCCTCCAGAAGCTCATCGAAACGCGCACCATCGAGGTGGCGCCGCTGGCCTTCATGCGTGGCCGTACGCTCAGCGATTCATTCGTGATTCTCGACGAGGCGCAAAACGCGACCGGACTACAGATGAAGATGTTTCTTACGCGTCTGGGCGTGAACTCGAAGATCGTGATCACCGGTGACAAGACGCAGGTCGACCTGCCGCGTCGTGAAGACTCGGGACTGATGCAGATCGAGCGCATCCTGCACGGTATCGAAGGGATCTCGTTTCACTACTTCACCGATGCCGATGTGGTTCGCCATCGCTTGGTGCGCGATATCATTCGCGCTTACAATGCCGATGCGGCTGGCGCATGAGCACCATGCGTGAAAATCCACGCGCGGTGTCCGTGCAGGCCGACGGTATTCGCGTGCCGCTTGCGGCCGACCGGCTCATCGACCTCTCGCGCCATGTGCTTCGCGCGCTCAAGGTGCCGCGGGCCATGATCAGCGTGACGTTCGTCTCGTCGCGCACCAGCGCGACGCTGAATCGTCGGCATCTCGGCCATCGCGGGCCTACCGATGTGATCACGTTCGCGCTCGGGGCCGATCCGACCGGCACCGTCATTGCGGACATCTACATTTGCCTCGACGTCGCTCGCCGTCAGGCGAAAGAATTCGGTGTCGGAGTTCGTGAAGAGCTCGCGCGCCTTGTGGTGCACGGAATGCTGCACGCCTGCGGGTGGGAACATCCCGACGATGACGAACGGATCACGTCGCCGATGTGGCGACGTCAGGAGCAGTTGCTACACCGCTTCTGGATCACGCCGCCCCGCACCGCATGAGTGCTGTTGCGTGGGGGCTGGCGACCGGTGGAGCTATTGTGGCCGCGCTCGCCGCCGTCGCCGAAGGTGCGCTGTTGTCCGAACCGCCCCTTTCGTCGATTCCCGCTGACCGCTCTACGCTCGCACCGCCGGCACCGGTGGTGCCGCGCCCTGTGCCCGCGCGGGAACGAACGCACCGCGCGCTGGCCTTTGCTCGCGTCCTCGGTCACCTCGCCGCCGGTTCTGGTATTGCCGTCGGTTTAGGCCTCTCCGGACGGGCGACCCTCTCCACGGTCGCCTTACTGTTCGGCCTTGGACTGGCGGTCGTACTCGCCGCCGAGACCACGGCGCGCGTGGTCGGTGATGCCCTCGGCGAAGATGCCGAAGCGCGTCTGGCGTGGTTCTCGACGGGTGCGGAGAAGCTGTTTGCGCCGATGGTGCGGCTGGGCAATTGGGTCGAAGCGGCATTCGCCGAAGTGATCTCCGATGCCGACGCGACCATCGAACGTCGTGAAGAGGCGGCGGCGCAGTTTCGCGAAGTGATCACCAGCGAAGCAGATGTTTCTCGCGACGAACGCGACCTGTTGCTAGGCGTATTTGAATTTGGTGAGACCACCGTGGAAGAGGTAATGGTGCCGCGCGTCGACATCGTCGGCATCGAGCAGGAGACGCCGTGGTCGGAGATGCTTGATCGCGTGCGGAGTGCACAGCATTCGCGGGTGCCGATCTTCGAGGACACAATCGACGAGATCGTGGGCATCCTGTACGTGAAGGATCTGCTGCCGTCCGTGTTGGCGGACGATGAACCGGAGGGCGGATGGCAGACGCTGCTGCGTCCGCCGGTGTTCATTCCGCCATCGAAGCGCATTGCTGATTTACTTCGCGAATTTCGCGTGGCCGGTCGGCACATCGCGGTGGTGGCCGACGAGTATGGTGGCACGGCGGGACTCGTGACCATCGAGGACGTGCTCGAGGAATTGGTCGGTGAGATTCGCGACGAGTACGACGAAGAAGAACGGCCGGTCGAGAGCGAAGCGGGGGGCCGCTTCTGGGTCTCCGGACAGCTGACACTCGATGATCTGTCGGAGGCCTTGTCGCACGACTTCCGTCGCGACGACGTGTCGACGGTTGGCGGATTGGTGCTCGAGTTGCTTGGGCGCGTACCGCGCGCCGGCGAAACGCTGGCGATCGGACCGTTCAAGGTGATCGTGGAGCGCGTCGTTCGCCGTAAGATCGAGCGCGTGTATCTCGAACGGGCGCAGCCGCTCGACGGCTTTGCGACCGGGGAGAGCTGATGCCGTTATTGCTAACGCTGCTCTCGGTCGCGATCGTGGGGACGCTCACGCTCGCCGCGTCGGCGGTGCGCGCGGTGAGCCGATTATGGTTGCGACACTGGATCGAACGTCGTCACGGCGGCACCGGTGCGATGACGCGGTATCTGGAGCGTCCGGCGCGTTTACTGCACGCGGCGGCCACGGCGAGCATGCTGACCGTGTTTGCCACCGGGTCGATGATCGCGATGGCCGATGGTCTGCGCGCATGGGAGTTTCTGGTCGATGTGCTGCTGTACCTCACGCTGCTGGTGCTGGTTGGCCAGTTGTTACCGCGCGCGGTGGGACGTCGCTGGGCACCGCAACTCGTTCCCGTGCTCGTGCCGCTGCTGCGCCTCGTGGATCTGCTGCTGACGCCCTTTCACGTGGTTGCCGATCTCGTGCGCCGTCTGATGGCGTCCGGTACGGTATCCGGCGTGGACGATGATACTCGCGAAGGGCTCGAGGAGCTGCTCCGGGACGGCGCGTTCGACGATCTCAGCACGACGGAAGAGATGGCGATCATTTCCGGTGTGGTGCAGTTCGGCGACAAGGTTGTGCACGACGTCATGACACCGCGCGCGAAGATCTTTGCCTTGCCAGACGGTTTGCCGGCGGCGGATCTCGCGCTACGGGTGGCCCATGCCGGCTACAGCCGCGTTCCGGTGTATCGAGACTCACCGGACCAGATCATCGGTATGGTTCATGTGTTCGATGTGTTCGTCCGCAGTGGTGAGACGCTACCAGCTATCCGTCCGGTAACGGTGACCACGTCAGCGAAATCCGCCAAAGAGTTGCTCTTTGAGCTGCTGCGCGCGCGCCGACAGTTGGCGATTGTTCAGGACGACGCAACGGTCGTTGGGCTGGTGACGCTCGAAGACCTGCTCGAAGAATTGGTGGGCGACATCCGCGATGAACACGACGACGAGTGACGATGACTGACGCGATGTCTCGACTGTTGGAGCAATTTCGTGCTGGTAAGCCAGCCGCGTTGGCGCGGGCTGTCAGCATCGTGGAGAATCACCGTCCGGGCTTCGAGCAGATTCTCTCCGCCGTACATCCCACGCTTGGCCGCGCGCGTCGCATCGGGATCACCGGCCCACCGGGCGCGGGCAAGAGTACACTCACCACACGTCTAGCGCGGCGGTATCGCGATGCCGATCTGCGCGTTGGTATCGTGGCCGTCGATCCCACGTCGCCGTTCACCGGTGGGGCGCTTCTTGGGGATCGGATCCGGATGGAGGAGGTTGCGCTCGATCCGGGCGTCTTTATCCGCTCGATGGCGACCCGCGGATCGTTGGGTGGACTGGCCACGGCCACGCGCGAGGTGTGCGACGTACTCGACGGGTTCGGGATGGACATCATTTTGCTCGAAACCGTGGGCGTGGGACAGAGCGAGCTCGATATCTCGAGGGCCGCTGATACCACGTTGGTGGTGCTCGTCCCGGAATCCGGCGACTCGATTCAGACGCTCAAGGCAGGCGTGATGGAGATTGCGGACGTCTTCGCCGTGAACAAGGCAGATCGCCCCGGTGCGGATCGTCTGCGCAACGACATCGAACTCATGCTCGGTCTGCGTGCCGGTGCCACGATGCCGAACGTTCCGGCCCACCATGGCGTAGACCTTCGGAATCTGCCGGACCGTGATGCCCTTCGCGACGCCATGAATCCGGCGCGGGCGGCACGCGCCGCCGCCTTGGAAGCCGAGCCCGTGCAGTGGACCCCACCAGTCTTACGAGTAATCGCCGCCCAGAACGAAGGGGTTGATGAGGTCGTCGACGCGCTCGATCGACACCTCCGTTATCTTCAAGCCAGCGGAGATCTACGGTCGCGGCGACGGGCTCGCCTGCGGGAGCGGGTAATGGAGGTGGTGGATCAGCAGATCCGTCGGCGTCTGTGGCAGGATCAGGACACACTGACGTGGGTGGACGAACGACTCGATGCGCTCGAGGCCGGCACCCAGGTGCCTTTCGCCGTTGCTGACGCCCTGCGGGCCCGCAGTGCAGTACTTCTCACCGGCGCCGAATACGCGCCGCTTCAGGATGGATGAGCGTATGACGACCATTCAGGAACTCGAGGATGTAGTCCGCCAGCAGCAGGAAGAGCTCGACGGACTGCGCCATGAAGTCGGTCAGTGGCGGCGGCAGTACGACGCCGGTCGGAAGCGCGAGATCGCGTTTACGAATTCGGCGAACGAGGTGCCGCCACTGTATACCGCACTCGATCTTGAGGACACCGCCGGCTCGGCCTTTGAGTTGCCGGGGCAGTGGCCGTTCACGCGTGGCATTCATCCCACCGGCTATCGCGGCAAACTCTGGACGATGCGCCAATTTGCTGGATTCGGCACGGCGCGAGAGACCAATCAGCGGTACAAGTTCTTGCTCTCGCAAGGACAAACCGGCCTGTCGGTGGCGTTCGACTTTCCCACGTTGATGGGCTACGACGCCGACCATGCGCGCTCGGAAGGCGAAGTGGGCAAGTGCGGCGTATCGATCTCGTCGATGGCCGACATGGAAACGCTGTTCGAGGGCATTCCCCTCGACAAGGTGTCCACGTCGATGACGATCAACGGGCCGGCGATCATTCTGCTGTGCTTCTACATTGCCGCGGCGGAGAAGCAGGGCGTGAGCGCCGAAAAGCTGCAGGGCACGGTGCAGAACGACATCCTGAAGGAGTACATGGCGCAGCACGCCTGGTGCTTCCCGATCGAGCCAGCGCTGCGCCTGATCGTCGATGGGTTCGATTGGTGCGCGAAGCACACGCCGAACTGGAACACGATCTCGATCTCCGGCTACCACATCCGCGAAGCGGGCGCCACCGCGGCGCAGGAGCTCGCGTTCACCCTTGCCGACGGCTTCACGTACGTGGAACGTGGCGTGGCGCGTGGGCTCGACGTCGATGAATTCGCACCGCGCCTGTCGTTCTTCTGGGACATCCACAACGACTTCTTCGAGGAGATTGCGAAGTTACGTGCGGCGCGACGTATTTGGGCGCGTCATCTCAAGGAACGGTTCGGTGCAAAGAACCCGCGCTCGTGGATGATGCGGTTTCATTCGCAAACGGCTGGCGTCACGCTCACCGCGCAGCAGCCCACCAACAACGTCGTGCGCGTGGCCTATCAGGCCATGGCGGCGGTGCTTGGCGGCACGCAGTCGTTGCACACGAACTCGATGGACGAGACGCTGTCGCTACCGACTGAGGAAGCCGTGCAGGTCGCGTTGCGTACGCAGCAGATTTTGGCCTATGAAACCGGCGTGCCGAACGTGATGGATCCGCTGGGCGGATCGTACTACGTGGAAGCGCTGACCGATCAGATGGAGCAGGAAGCCGAAGCACTCTTCGCACAGATCGACGAGTTCGGCGGTGTCGTGAAGGGGCTGGAAGAAGGCTGGTTCCAGAAGAAGATCGCCGAGAGCGCCTCGCGGCAGCAGTGGGAGATCGAGCAGCGCCGCAAGCTCGTCGTCGGCGTCAATGGGTTCGTCACCGACGAACCCGAACTCACGATTCCGATTCTGCGCATTGGCGAGTATGCCGAGACGGAACAGCGCGAGCGCCTGGTCGCGTTGCGTGCATCGCGCGACAACACGCTCGTTGCCGAACGGCTCGACGCCCTCCGGAACGCAGCACGGGGCACCGAAAACGTGGTGCCCCGCATTCTCGATTGCGCGCGCGCGTACTGCACCTTGTTTGAAATCCGTGCCGCGTTGGAAGACGTGTTCGGCGCGTACCGCGAGCCCGTCTTCTTCTAGGACGCGTTACTCCGTGAGCAGGCGCTCCATGGCCGCCAGATCGCGCAAAAATACGGTGGCCTGCTGCGCGGTCATCTGGCTCGGATTGAACTGACGCGAGCCAGAGTGTTTGAGGAGCAGCGCCTGTCGGGCAGCGGTGACGGCATCGTTCCAGTCGATGATCTTCATGGACCATTCGGCGAAGTCGCGCGCACCGATCTCCTCGACACTCAGCAGTTGGCAATTCGAGTGGCGTGGATCCTTGGCGATATGGTGATAAAGTGCGTTCACCGTGAGTCGTTCACCCTCGAGCGCTTGAAGGAACTGGCCACCACCGTAGCAGAGCATCCCCGTGATGGCGCGTTCGCGATTTGTCTCGGCCGCTTTTTCCATAATCGTCAAGAAGTCGCGGTAGCGCAGGCCTTCCAGTGCATCGCTCGAGTAGAGCAATCGGATCGTGTGCATGGCGCTCCCGTTGACGTACGAACTCCTACCTGAGCGCTGGCGACCCTGACGCGGGTACGTTGGCGACTTGTGTGCGACCACGGGAGTATCTAGCGTGTTCGAATGAAGACGACCAGTCCTTGGTGGGCCACCCACTTCGACGCCCAGTATCTCCACGAGTATGAGCCCCTGTTCAGTCTCGTGCAGGATCGTCGCGAGGTGGCCCGACTTCTCGACGTCCTCGAGTTGCCGTCAGGCGCTCGGATTCTCGATTGTCCCTGTGGCCAGGGGCGCCATGCGCATCTGTTGGCCGAAGCCGGTTTCGAGGTGAGCGGGCTCGACTACTCGACGCCCCTCCTCGACGTGGCGAAACGCCGGGGAACCGGCAAGACGCTGCGGTACACGCAAGGAGACATGCGGAAGCTGCCGACAAAGTGGACCGGGCGTTTCGATGCCGTCGTCAACCTGTTTACGTCGTTCGGGTTTTTCGACGATCCGTATGACGATCGGAAGGTGCTGGCCCAGTTTGCGCGCGTGCTCAAGCCCGGCGGCCTACTGATCTGGCATGGCGGCAGCCGGGATGGCGTCATGGCACGCTTTCTCGCCCGTGACTGGTGGAGCACCGAGGACGGGACTGTTTTCGGACAGGAGCGTCGCTTCGACCCACTGTCGGGCTTCCTCGAGATCACCTCCACGTGGCGGGGGCCGAAGGGAGAGGGTGAGCGGACCCACCGCATCCGTCTGTACTCGGCATCCGAGTTGGCCGCGCGCATGCAAGAGGTTGGTCTGGTGGTCGAGCAGGCCTTCGATGCTTGGACCGAACGCCCACTCACGCGCAAATCCAGCGAAATGCTGCTGGTGGCGCGTAAGGATGGGTGAGTAGCTTGAAGGGCTGCCGCGCGGAATCCTCGCGTTGGCGGCGCCCGACCCCGGGTCCTTTCCCGTTTGCCCTCCGATGACTCGACCGATTCGCGTGCTCGTGGCCAAACCTGGCCTCGACGGCCATGATCGCGGCGCCAAAGTGGTGGCTGCCGCGCTCCGTGACGCCGGCATGGAAGTGATCTACACCGGTTTGCACCAGACCCCTGAAATGATCGCTTCGGCGGCCATTCAGGAAGACGTCGACGTGGTGGGCCTCTCGATTCTAAGCGGCGCCCATATGACCCTCTTCCCGCGGGTTCGGGATCTCCTGGTCGAGGCAGGGCGCGACGACATTCTGCTCACTGGCGGTGGCATTATACCGAAAGAAGACATGGATGCCCTTCAGCAGCGCGGGGTCGCCCGCCTGTTCGGACCGGGCACGAGCACGCAGGATCTCGTGGAGTATATCCGCGGCTGGTTCGCGTCCCGTCAACAGCAGGACGCGTGAGCGGGAGGCTTCGCCAGCTCGCTCACGACGTTCGCGCGCTGGAAGCCCGCCTCCGACTTGGAGGGGGACCGGATAAGATCGAGAAGCAGCACCAACAGGGAAAGCTGACCGCCCGTGAGCGCGTGGAGCGCTTGGCTGATCCGGGGATGCCGTTCCTCGAAATCGGCCTGCTCGTGGCCTACGATCTCTACGACGGCCAAGCGCCGGGCGCCGGTGTGATCACCGGCATCGCCATCGTCGACGGTCGCGAAGTGGTCGTCGTCGCCAATGATGCGACGGTGAAAGCCGGCTCGTGGTGGCCCGAGACGATCACGAAGATCCTGCGCGCGCAGGAAGTCGCAATGCGATGCCGACTCCCGATCATCTATCTCGTCGACTCGGCCGGTGTGAACCTTCCTTACCAGGGCGGCGTGTTTCCTGGTCAGTTCGGCGCGGCGCGCATTTTTTACTACAACTCGATTATGCGTCGGTATCTGCGAATTCCGCAGTTCTCCGCGGTCATGGGTCAGTGCGTCGCCGGCGGTGCCTACCTGCCCGCGTTGAGCGATGTGATCCTGATGGTAAAGGGCACGTCGTTCATGGGGTTGGGTGGCCCAAATTTGGTGAAGGGCGCCACGGGACAGACCGTGGATGGCGAGACGTTGGGCGGTGCGATCACACATACCGAAGTGTCCGGCGTGGCGCATTACGCGCTCGACGACGACGCGCAGTGCCTCGACAAATTGCGCGAGCTCGTCGCCCGGTTGCCGAAGCCCGTCCGCACGGTGCCCTCGACCTTTCGTCCGCCCGCCGTGCCGCCGTCGGCGTTGTACGACGTGTTGCCTGCCGACCATCGCATGTCGTACGACATGCACGCGGTGCTCAAGGCGGTGCTCGACGACGGCGTCGTCGATGAGTTCCAGCCGAATCTCGCCAAGGAAATGATTTGCGGTGATGCGCGCATCGAAGGCATTCCCGTTGGCATCGTGGCCAACCAACGTGGCTTGATCAAGGGTCGCGCCGGTGAACGTCCGCGTTTCGGCGGGATCATCTACGCCGAAAGCGCGGAGAAGGTCGCGTACTTCATCGAGCGGTGCGACCGTCAGGGATTGCCCATTGTCTTCGTGCAGGATGTGTCAGGGTTCATGGTTGGTCCCGACGCCGAACATGAAGGCATCATTCGCGCGGGCGCGCGCTTTGTGGAAGCGATGGCGTGCGCGCGTGTTCCGAAAATCGTGCTCACGGTCAACCACGCGAGTGGTGCCGGGTATTATGCCATGGCCGGGCAGGGCTTCGACCCCGACTTCATTTTCAGCTGGCCCACCGGCCGCATGGCCGTGATGGAAGGGGAAGCGGCCGTTGGCGCGGTGCACGGTCCGTCACTGGACGCGGCGAAAAAGGCCGGAGTCGATCCGTCGCCCGAGGTGCTCGAGTCGGCGGCGCAAATGCGCGCCGATTACGAGACACAGCTCGACGCCCGTTACGCCGCGGCCCGCGGTTTCGTCGACGCGATCTGCTATCCCGAAGACACTCGCACGATGCTGGCGCTTGCGCTGCGTGCGGCGGCCCAGAATCCGGGTCCGCATCTCGGTGCCTTCGTTTTGCCCACCATGCCGACCTTCGGCGCGCCGGGTCCCGGCACGGAGTACTGATGTCCGATTCATCGCGCGTGGTGCGCGTCGCCAGCGGTCAGGGATTCTGGGGTGACTGGCTCGAAGCGCCGCGTCGTCAGGTGGAAGGTGGTCAGGTGGATTACCTGATGCTCGACTACCTCGCCGAAGTCACGATGTCGATTCTGCAGAAGCAGAAGGAACGCGATCCGCGCATGGGCTACGCGCGCGACTTCATCGGGGCGATGGAAAGTGTCTTCCCGGCGGTCGCTGAACGCGGCGTCAAGGTGATCGCCAACGCCGGCGGCGTGAATCCGGTGGCGTGCGCAGAGGCCCTGCTCGACGCGGCTTCCAAGCACGGCGTGCGCGGCAAGATCCGTATCGGCGTGGTGACGGGCGATGACATTCTCGCACGGCTCGACGATTTGTTGGCCGCCGGCCATGAACTCAAGAACATGGACACAGGCGCGCCGCTGTCGACGATTCGCGACCGTGTGATGTCGGCGAACGCGTACATTGGGTCTGAGCCGATCGTCGAAGCGCTCGCCCTTGGAGCCAATGTCGTCGTGATCGGCCGTAGCACCGACACCGCCCTCACGATGGCCCCACTGCGGCATGAATTCGGGTGGGCGGCGGACGACTGGAACAAGATGGCCTCAGGCATTATCGCTGGCCACATCTTGGAGTGCGGCGCGCAGTCATCAGGCGGCAACTGCATGCACGACTGGCGCACGATTCCCGACATGGCGAATGTCGGTTACCCGATCGCCGAAGCCTCCGACGATGGCACGTTCATCATCACCAAGCACGAGGGCACGGGCGGTCGCGTAAGCGTGCCGAGTGTCTCCGAACAGTTGGTGTATGAGATGGGCGACCCGCACGCCTACATCACGCCCGACGTGGTCGCCGACTTCACCAGTATTCAGCTCGCACCCGACGGTGAGAATCGCGTGCGGGTGCACGGTATCACCGGCGGTCCACCGACGCCGTTTCTCAAGGTCTCGATCGCCTATCGCGCCGGGTACAAGGCGGTGGGATCGCTCGTGTACTCGTGGCCCGACGCGATGGAAAAGGCGCAGATGGCGGATCGTATCCTTCGCCAGCGTCTCGACAATCTCGGTCTCTCATTCGACCAGGTGCTCTCGGAGTTCGTCGGCGCTACGGCGACGCACGGATCGCTGGCGGGCGATGGCCATGAGGCGCCCGAAGTCATGTTCCGCATCGGCGTGCGTGGGGACGACCGCGCCGCCGTCGAGCGGTTCACGCGCGAGATCGTGCCACTCGTGTTGAACGGCCCGCCGAGTGTCACTGGGTTCGCCGGTGGTCGCCCCAAGGTGGAAGAGATCGTGGCGTACTGGCCTGCGCTGCTCGACAAGCGAGCCGTGTCGACCGCCGTCAGCATCATGGAGTAACGGCTATGCACATTCGTTTGCTCGATATCGCACACGCCCGCAGTGGCGACAAAGGTGACACAGCCAACGTCGGCGTGATCGCGCTCAAGCCGGAGTGGTATCCGGTGCTCGTAGCCCACGTGACGCGCGATCGCGTCGCGCAGCACTTCGCCGGCCAGATCCACGGCGGCGTGGATCGCTTCGAACTGCCCAACCTCCATGCACTCAACTTCCTGCTGCACGGGGCGCTCGACGGCGGCGGGACGTTGTCGCTCAAGACTGACGCGCAGGGTAAGGTCTATTCCACCGCCCTTCTGCGCATGATTATTGACGTGCCCGACGCCGAGGCCACCGCCGCAGGGCTTCCAGCCTCCGCATGATTGCCCTGCGTCTGGCTTTGATCGGTGCCGGTATCATGGCGTTCATCGTCGCCCTGCGCACGGGCACCGAGTGGGTCCGTTGGGTCGGCATCGGCTGCCTAGTCGGAGCGCTGATCATTCGGCTCGTCGAGCGACTCCGAGGGCCGCGGTCGTAGCCGTTTGATGTCACACCTGTAGGCCGTTTGGGAAGCAAGGTGTGTGGGGCGGATGGGAGTGCCGGGCCGAGACGTGACGTGCTAGAGCAACGTTGGCCTGCGGGATCGCAGTGCACAGAAGTCCGTCGCCTCGTTTGCCTCCACGGCGAGCCCCGCCCCTGTGGTACGTCCCCTAGCCGCCCATACCTTCCTGACCGAACCGCTTCCGGAATGAAGTCACTCGGTTGCAACCGCGGCTCCGGTTAGCTTACCGGAATGTCTCGCTACCCCGTTCCTGAACTCCTGGCCCCGGCCGGCACACTCGACGCCGTGCGCGCGGCGGTCGCCAATGGCGCCAACGCGGTCTACCTGGGCGCGTCGATGTATAACGCTCGCGATGAAGGCGCCCAGCTTTCCCTGGATGAACTCGCCCAGGCGTGCGCCTTGGCGCATGCCCGCGGCGCCCGCGTGTACCTCACGTTCAACGTGCTCATCAAGCCAGAAGAACTGGGCGAAGCGCTCGCGTATCTTGGCGAGTGTGTCGATCGCGGCATCGATGCGGCGATTGTTCAGGACCTCGGCGTCGTACGACTCATCCAGCAGGTGTATCCCCAGCTCGAGGTCCACGGCTCGACGCAGATGACGGTGCACGATGCGGCCGGCGCGCGCGTCATGCAGCGGCTCGGAGTGGAGCGCGTAGTGCTGGCGCGCGAGAACACGCTGGAAGACATTCGCGCGATCCGCGACGCGGTACCGGAGCTTGGTCTCGAGACCTTTGTCCACGGCGCGCTGTGCATCGCGTACTCTGGACAGTGCTTCATGTCGGGCATGATCAGCGAGCGCTCCGCCAATCGCGGATCGTGCGCACAGTCCTGTCGCAAGGACTACACGCTGACCGATACATCGAGCGGCGCGACGCTCGACAGCGGGTATCTGATCTCGGCCAAAGATCTCGCGGCGCATGATCACCTCGAGCAGCTCGCCGAGCTCGGGATCGGATGTCTCAAAGTCGAAGGGCGCAAGAAGAAACCGGAGTACGTCGCGACCGTTACGAAGGCCTATCGTGGATGGCTCGACGCCTTGGCACGCGGCGAACGCGGACTCGCGCCGTCGATCGAAGAGATCGAACCGCTAGTGCAGATCTTCAGCCGTGGAAACACCGGCGGGATGTACGGTGGACGGGAAGGACGCGAGTACATCACGCGCACGCAGCCGGACAATCGGGGACTGCCCATCGGCAAAGTCATGGGCCACGAGGGCGCCGACTTGATCGTCGAGACCACGCATGCGGTCGTGATCGGTGATGGGCTCGGCTTCGAGTCGCCAGAGCCGACGTCGTCCGCCACGATGGGTGGCACCGTGCAGACGGTCCGCCACCTGTGGACGCGGCACGGTACGCATCGGCAGGTCGTCGGTGTCCGTTTGAGTAGCGTGCGATCGCACGTGCCCGAGGGATGGCGCGTGGTGCGCACCAGTGATGTCACGTTGTTGCGTCAGGCGCAGGAGTCGTTCGCGAATGTCGTCGTTCCCGAACGCGTCGGTGCGATGCGCCTTGATGTGCGCGTGTTCGGACACAGCGGTGGTCCGCTCAAGACAATCTGGAATTCCGGCGAGATGGAAGTGTCGGTGCGCGGCGATGTGCCGCTCAGTGTTGCCAGCAAGCGTGCGCTCGACGTGCCACTGCTGCGCGAGCAGCTGGGACGTCTGGGTGGCACGGCCTTCAAGCTCGGAACGGTCGACGTAGCTGGACTTTCCGACGGGCTGTTCCTGCCCGTGAGCGAACTCAATCGCATTCGACAGGACGCGGTCGCACAACTCGACGAGCAGCTCGGCTGGGCGCGTCAGAGTGACCTCGCCGTTCGCGACGCGCGCATCGCCGAGGTGGTCGACACGATTGCGTCGTCCGTGTCGTCGCCGGTAGTGGACACGTCGTTCGCGTTGCGCGCGATCGTGTGTGATCTCGACACGGCGCGTGAGGCCGCGGCCGGCGGCGCGACGGAAATCGTGCTCGATCCGTTCCTGCGCCACCCGACGCCACCGCTGGCGCGCGTGCACGCGCTCAGGGAAGCACTGGCGGCGGCTGGTGTCGCCCTCCGGTTGCGCACACCGACGATTGTACGGCCCGCGGAGCGCCGCCACCTTGACAAGTGGCTCGCGCTTGATCTCCCACTGCTGACCGGCCACGTGGGCTTGCTGGCGGAGTTTGGCGGGGCAGGGCGCGATGTCATCGCGGATTACGCGACCAACGTGTTTAATCAGCACACCGCGCAGCTGCTGTTCGAACTCGGCGCGTCGCGACTGGTCGCGTCGATCGAATTGACCACCGAGGAACTCGGGCAGCTTACCGATCCGTGGCGTGGACGCAATTTTGATGTTCTGGTGTACGGCCGTACGGAGGGCATGACGATCGAGCATTGCGTGCTCTCGGCGGCGTTCGATCGCGAGCCGACGACGTGCCGCGATCTCTGCGTTCAGAAGCACACCAACGTCTCGCTCACCGATCCGGCTGGTTACACGTTCGCCGTCGCGACCGACTCGGCGTGTCGAAACCGGCTGCTGCATTCACGCCCGATCGACGGCTCCGAGTACCTGCCAGACTTGTGGGCGCAGGGCGTTCGCGGCTATCAGATGGTCTTCAACGTTCCCGGTGATCCCGTGCGACTGCTTGTTCGTTCGTATCGCACGATGCTCGACTCGCTGGCCGGCAACGTGCTCCCGGAGCTGACGGCGACCCGTCGTCTACTGGATGGTGCGTTTACGCGCGGCCATTTCGCGAGAGCGGTTTGATATGAAGCGTCTCTTTCGCGCGGCGATGCCGCTGCTGCCCTTGGTTCTGTCGGCACTGGCCGTGATGGATGCGGCAACGGCATTCCATGCGGGACGCACAGGACGCGGCGCCTTCAAAGTCGTCAGCGTGCTGGTCTGGCTGTTCGTCGCCTACATGCTGTACGAGACGAATAAGCGTATCCAGACGGGCGACCAGTAGTCGGCGGTGGTGTGATGACGCGCGCGTCGATTGGATGACGCCTGCGGCGGTGCGCTCGGCTACCGTGCGGCATGCCGATCACTCGCACGACTTCCGTCCCCGACGGTACGCTGGAGCTCGCCCGCGCCACGCTGCGCGACACCTTCGGCTATCCAGATTTCCGGCCGCCGCAGATCCGCGCGGTACAGGCGGTGCTCTCTGGTCGTGACTCCTTGGTCGTTCTCCCGACCGGCGGTGGCAAGTCGCTCTGCTACCAGGTGCCCGCGCTGATTCGTGACGGGCTCACGGTGGTAGTCTCGCCGCTCATCTCGTTGATGAAGGATCAGGTCGATGCGCTACAGCGGAAAGGCGTATCGGCCGCCTTCATCAACAGCACGCTCAGCGTAGGTGATGTGGCCGATCGTATGGCCCGTGCCCGCGATGGCTCGCTGAAGATGCTGTATCTGGCGCCGGAGCGCCTGGAAGCCGGTCGCACGCTACAACAGCTGGTGACGATCGGCGTGTGCCTCCTTGCGGTTGACGAAGCACACTGCATCAGCGAGTGGGGACACGATTTCCGTCCGAGCTATCGACGGATCGGACTGATTCGTGAGCGACTCGGGACACCGCAAACCGTTGCACTCACCGCGACGGCAACGCCCGATGTCCGGCTCGATATCGTGCGTCAACTCGCGCTGCGTGATGCCGAAGTGGTAGTGGCGGGCTTTGATCGCATCAACCTCACGTACTACGTCATGCCTACGCGCGCGCAGCCCGACAAAGACCGGACGGCCATCGCGTTGCTGCGTGCCTCGGACGGTCCGGCCATCGTCTACGCGCCAACGCGTAAAGCCGTCGAGCGTGTCACGTCGGTGCTGGTGCGCGGCAGGATCAGAGCGGTGGCCTATCATGCTGGACTCGACGACGTGCTGCGACAACGCGCGCAGGATGCGTTCATGGAGGAGCGCGCGCGCGTGATCGTGGCGACCAGCGCCTTTGGCATGGGTATCGACAAGCCTGATGTTCGACTGGTGGTCCATCAGGCGATGCCCGGATCCCTCGAGGCGTACTATCAGGAGGCCGGTCGCGCTGGTCGCGACGGGAAGCACAGTACCTGCGTGTTGTTGCATGCATACCCCGATCGCTTCACACACGAGTTTTTCATCGGGAGCGCGCATCCCGACCGTGCCACGGTCGAACAGGTGTGGACGTTGCTGCGAGCGCAGTCTGACCGAGACGGCTATGTGGCACTCACGGTCGATGCCCTCGCGCGCCGGTTGCCGGCCACGCTCGGCGAGCGCAAGGTCAGTGCGGCGCTTCGCGTACTCACGGCGGCTGGCGCGTGCTCCGCTGAGGCGGCCGCCATGGGTCGCGTCTCGGTCCGCCTGCTCGCGGCATCCGACCGGATCGTCGGCGAGTTGACCGGCGACCGGGCGTTCGACCGGGAGGTTCTGCGGGCTCTCTGGCGTGCCGTTGGCCGGAAACTCGAGCTCGGTGCCTCGATCGATCTCGACCGGCTGCCGCCTGAACTCGGCGGATCGAGGGGGCTCGTCCCTGTTTTGGAGCGACTGAAGGCGCAACAGTTCATTACGTGGATACGCGCCGGCGGCGGCATACGGCTCGATCCTCGCGCTCGGAACGCGAAATGGCCGCCGGTGGACTGGCCCGCGATCGAACGACGGCGCAAATCTGATCTGGGCCGACTCGATGCGATGCAGCGATATGCACAGACGCGCTATTGCCGTAGAGCGTTCGTCCTGCGCTATTTCGGAGACCCTGAAGTGCGCTCCCAGTGCGCTGCCTGCGATCGTTGCCTCGGCACCACTGAAGTCCTTCCACCGGCCGACACGAAACAGTTCGTTCGTGCCCGGTCCCGCCCGCTCTGACCTCGACGTCTTCCATGGACGATAGTCTTTATTTCAACGAGCAGCATCTCGCCGTGCGTGACATGGTCCGCACCTTTGCGCGAGAGCAGGTTGCCCCCGTCGCATCGCAACACGATGAGGATTCTACATTCCCCTGGGTGAACGTGAAGGCCATGGGAGAACTCGGACTCCTTGGCATTCCGTGGTCTGAAGATGTCGGTGGCGCCGGCTTCGATACGATCAGCTTCATGATCGCGATCGAAGAGCTGGCGAAAGTGTGTGCCTCGCACTCCATTACGATCAGCGCCCACACGACGCTCGGCACGTCGCCCATCATCAGCTTCGGCACCAAGGCACAGATCGAGCAGTATGTGCCGCTGCTGGCCAGTGGCAAGGTGCTCGGTGGCTTCGGACTCACGGAGGAGAGCGCGGGCAGCGACGCCGGTGGTACGCGCACGACCGCCGAAAAGAGAGACGGCTACTATTTGCTGAACGGATCGAAGCGGTTTATCACGCACGCTGGTGTCGGCGAGGTATTCGTCGTGACCGCCGTAACCGATCCCTCCAAAGGCACGAAGGGCATCTCGTCGTTCATCCTGAACAAGGAGAGCTGCGATCTTGAACAGTGCCGTGTGTTGGGAATCGGCCACGACGACTCCCTTGCACCGATGAAGGGATTCACGTCGGGCAAAAAGGAAAACAAACTGGGCTGGCGCGCGTCGGACACTCGCGAACTGCTGTTCGACAACGTCGAAGTGCCGGCCGAGAATTTGTTGGGCACCGAAGGCTTGGGCTTCATCAATTTCATGAAGACGCTTGATGCCGGCCGTATCGGGATCGCGTCGCTGTCGATCGGTATCGCGCAGGGGGCGCTCGAGGAGTCACTCAAGTACGCGTCGGTCCGGAAGCAATTCGGCGCCGCGATCGCGACGTTCCAGGGCATTCAGTTCCAGCTCTCCGATATGGCCACTGAAATCGAAGCGGGCCGCCATCTGGTGTACCACGCCGCCTGGCTGGCGCAGCAGGGGAAGCCGTTCGGCAAGGAAGCTGCGATGGCGAAATTGTTCTGCTCGGAGCTCGCGATGCGTGCCACGATCAAGGCCATTCAGATTCACGGCGGGTACGGCTACACGAAAGACTACCCGGTGGAGCGCTTCATGCGCGACGCGAAGATCTGCGAGATCGGCGAGGGGACCAGCGAGATTCAGCGCATGGTCATCGCGAGGCACTTGCTGAAAGGACTGATGGAGTGAGTCTCCGGGACGGACCGCCAACCATGTATTGCGGGGGACGTTCGGTCTCGTGTACTCTTCCTTGGTAGTCCGTTTTGGCAGGACCCCGCAGTTTCCGTAGCCGTCGCTTCCGGCGCCGGCGGCCCGTGCGACTCACGGGCCGTTTGCGTTTGTGGCGGGGGCGGATCGGCGCCAGCGTGCAGCCGTCCGACGCCCTCCACACGTCCCACCGCACGACACACCCTGTGTGTTGATCGCGGGTAATCGCGTTTGTCCTGAGGCCTGCGCCTTCCGCCGCTACCGAAGCGCGGGACGGTCCGCGGTTTTCGGGCGCGACTCGCCCGTCCGATCAGTCGTGCTGGCTGGGGGAGCCCCGTGACGTCGTCCGTGTCGCCGCCGACTGGCGCGCTCGGGCAGTCTCTGTTCGATCACCGTGTTCGTCGCCGCATCGGTCCAGTGGAGTCGCCACCGCCGAGGCGCGCGGCACGTCAGAATGAAGCGAGAGATCCTGGTGAACGCGACGCCGCGCGAGACGCGCGTCGCCATTCTCGAGGACGGCCAGTTGGTGGAGTTGCTGGTGGATCGACCCGATGCCCGTCGCATGGTTGGCGACGTGTATCTCGGGAAGGTCGAAGCCGTGCTCCCCGGAATTCAGGCCGCCTTCGTGAACATTGGCACCGAAAAGTCCGCATTCCTGCACGCCGCCGATGTGGTGGTCGAGGATGCGCCGGTTGCCGACGACGAAGATGACGACGAGGACGAGGCTGGCGACGATGCCGGCGGCGGCAGCGCCGGCGGAGGTCGTCGGGGTCGCCGCGAGGTCCGCCCTATTCAGGACCTTTTGAAACGCGGACAGGACATCCTCGTTCAGATCACCAAGGAACCCATCTCCACGAAAGGACCTCGCGTTACCGCGCAGGTATCTCTCGCTGGCCGGTTCCTGGTGTATATGCCCTTTGCGTCGAAGGTCGGCGTCAGCCGCAAGATCGACGAGCGCTCCGAGCGGCAGCGCCTCCGAGCGATGGTCTCCGAAATGCTCCCGGACGATGTCGGTGGCGTCATTATCCGCACCGTCTCGGAAGACGCGACCAAGGAGGTGTTCGAGCGTGAGCTCAACACACTCATCAATAACTGGAAGCGGATCAAGCGGAAAACGCAGTTCACGCGCGCGCCGGCATTGGTCCACCGTGAGACGAACGTTACGCGCGGCCTCGTGCGCGACCTCTTCAGCGCCAAAGTCGAGGGCGTCACCGTCGACTCCCGTCAGGTCTTCAACGAGATCACGGAGTACCTCACGGGCATCGCGCCCGAGCTCGTGGAGCGCGTGAAGCTGTACGAGGATATCGTGCCGTTGTTCGACAAGGCGGACATCGAGACGGAGATCCGCGACTTGTTCAAGCGGCGTTGCGACCTGCCGAGCGGCGGCTACCTGATTATCGAGCCTACCGAGGCGCTCGTGTCGATCGACGTGAACTCAGGTCGATACACCGGCAAGCGCGACCCCGAGAAAACGGTATTCAAAACCAATACCGAGGCGGCGCGTGAAATCGCGCGGCAGCTCCGGTTGCGCGACGTCGGCGGCATCATCGTCTGCGATTTCATCGACATGGAAACGCAGGGGAATCGCGACAAGGTGATTCACGAATTGCGCAACCACCTGAGTCGTGATCGCGCCCGTACCAAGGCCCACGCGGTGTCTGACTTGGGGCTGGTGGAGATGACGCGACAGCGCGTGCGACAGAGCCACTGGCAAAGCATGACCGAGTCATGCCCCACCTGTAGCGGCACCGGCCGCGTATTTACGCCGGAGACGATCGTCCGGCGCACCGAGCGGGCCGTGCGCCGCATGTCGGCCGAGGGACGCCGGGAGCCGGTGATTCTCCGTCTCCATCCGGAGGTCGCGCTACACGTGCTAGAGCAGGAGCACGACTTCGTGAAGCGCCTCGAAAAGCTGGCCGGATTCCCGTTGGAGTTGCGAGACGATCCGCTGCTCCGGCCGGACGAAATCAAGCTCGTCATGCGCGGCGCCCAGCGGGATGTTACGCAACAGTACGCTCTGGCCTGAAAACGGTCGGAAACCCACATTCCCCGATGCGCCTGAGGCTGGTCTTAGGCGCTTGACAGCTAAAGCGAAGCCGGATAAGCTTTAAGGCTACGTTTGAAGCCTGCAGAATACGATTTAACAGATAGAGCCATGAGCTACGCGATCATTCGCACCGGCGGCAAGCAGTTCCGTGCCGAGCCGGGCAAGTCCCTTAGGATTCCCTCGCTCCTGGGCGATGCCGGCACGTCCGTCGAGTTCAACGACGTCCTTATCGGCAACGACGGCACCGGTGTGCGCATGGGCGTACCCACGCTCAGTGGCGCCAAGGTCACGGGCGAGATCGTGAAGCACGGCCTCGAAGACAAGATCATCGTCTTCAAGTTCAAGCGCCGTAAGAACTATGCCCGTAAGCAGGGTCATCGGCAGAAGTTCACGGAAGTTCGCATTCACGAAATCACCCTCGGCTGATCGCCGGCGGCGCGCCGTTCTGGCGTGCCTCCTTTTCCGGACTAAGAGCAATGGCACATAAGAAAGGCGTCGGCTCATCACGCAACGGTCGCGATTCAAACCCGAAGTTTCGCGGCATCAAGAAGTACGGTGGTGAGTACGTAACGGCTGGCAACATCATCGCGCGTCAGTGCGGCACGAAGTGGCATCCCGGCAGCAATGTCGGCATGGGCACCGATTACACGATCTACTCGCTCGTCGACGGTGTAGTGCAGTTCCAGCATCACAACAAGAAGAAGTACAAGATCAGCGTTCTCCCTGTCGAGTTCGTCGAAGTGGCGGCTGAGGAAACGGTCGAGGCCTGATCGTCGCCATCGCCTGTTTACGAAGCCTCCGCCTCGCGCGGGGGCTTTGTGCGTTCCGGCACGTAACTTCCGGAGGCCGAGCGACGTACGTTTTAGCATCACTCACACTTTGCGGAGAAGGGCGCCATGGCGATCTGGGACAAGGTCAAACAGGGGATCGATAAGGCTGGCAAGGCGGCGCAGGACGTCTTCGACGAGGGAAAGCTGCGCCTCGACTCCTATCGAGCCCGTGAACAGGCCGACAAGGCCGCGGAAGCACTGGGGTATGCGGTGTTCCGTGCGGCCGATGCTGGTAGTGAACTGGCAGCGGACGCGCGTGACCGGCTCATCGCGGCCTTGCGCGCGCAAGACGTCGAGGCGCGCCGGATGGAGGCAGAGCTCGCGGACGCTCGCGCGGCCAATGGCACGACGGACGCCCCTGAAGCGCCGGGCAGTGCGGTACCCACTGCACCCGTGCAGCAGTCCGCGCCGCCGACCGATGCAATCAGCTAAAATGGCCGGCTAAAATGGCCCGTCGCGGCAGGCGGCAGCGGGGTCGGCGCGTGCGGGTCCTGCAGCCAATGCGGGACCCGGGTTCCACGAAATCAGACAGAAGAGAACGCCGCGCGAATCGTGGCGGGCACGTCGGTGCAGAGCCCGTCCACCCCCCATGAGGCCAGCTGACGCGCTCGCACCGGATCGTTTTCGGTCCAGGCGATGACTTTGGCGCCCCGTGCATGGGCCGCCGTGACCAGCGCTTCGTCGATCAGTTCGGTGTACTGCCAAAGGGCGTCCGGCACCATCGGCCGAAGCATGCCGGCTGGCTCGATTTGATATGAGTCCGAGAGAAAACCGATGGCTGTGCCCGGGCGGAGCGCCCGGACCGTCGCCGGAATGCGGTGGTCGAAGGAGTGCACGGCCGCGCGCACCGCGGGGTGGCGGTTGAGCAGAGCCGCGAGGGCTGCTTCCATGCGGGGTGCCTTGACCTCCACGTACACTGCGGCCCGGGAGCCGATCAAATCGAATACCTCGTCGAGCAGCGGCACGGGATGGCCGCCGTGCAGCCGCGCGGCATGCAGTTCGGTCAAGGTGAGCTCACGGATGGCCGTGGTCCCTCCCGCACCGCCGCCCTGATCGAGCCGGAGTACCGCGTCGTGATGCACCACCAGATGGCCGTCGGCCGATCCGTGCACGTCGAGCTCAATCCCATCCGCCTGTTGATCGAGGGCGAGAGAAAAGGCGGCAAGGGTATTCTCGAGGCACTCGCGTGACGAGCCGCGATGCGCGATGATGTCTGGTATATGCATGTCCGCTCTTCCCATCACGTCGTGATCGTTCGACCTCCGTCCACGCCAACCGAGGCGACCACGCGGCCGTTTGCGGCCGTGGCGAGTACAAGGTGGGGCGCGACCTTAACGATAGCGGCAGTGCGTCGTCCAATGGGTTGCAGCGTATGATCCATGCCGAACAGACCGACGACGCGTCACTCGACGGCGCCCTGATCGCCCGGTGGATGGCGGGTGACGAGCGGGCCGCCACGGCGATCGTCGAGCGGCACGCGGGCGCGCTGGCGCGTTTTGCCCTCCGGTTGGGCGTTGACGAGGATGTCGACGAGTTGGTGCAGGACACGTTCATCCGGGCGTTTTCGGCGCTCGAGTCGTTTCGGTCAGACAGTTCGCTTCGGACGTGGCTGTTTACCATCGAACGCCGTCTGGTAATCGACCGGCGACGATCAAGTGCCAGACGGGGTCGCGAGGTCGACCTCGATGATGGACACACCGCCACGGGGTACGATGCGCTCGATGTCTTGGTGGCGGACGAAGCCGCACAGCGGATGGCCTCGGCGATCGGTCGATTGACACGCATGCAGCGTCAAGTCTTCACACTGCGTGTGCAGGAAGGGCGGAGTTACAAAGAGATCGCGGAGATTCTCGAGAGTTCCGAGGGCGCCGCGCGGGTGCACTACCACAACGCAATGCGAGCGGTGAAGGAGTTTCTCGATGACTGAGTGCCGGACACCGGACATGCAGGACCTGCTGCCCGACTACGCTTCGGCTTCGCTCGACGCGACGGCCGCCGCGCTGGTCGAGCAGCACCTGTCGATCTGCGACCCGTGTCGCGACGACGTCGCCGTACTACGTCTTGCGCGGGCGGTTCGCCCGAAGGCCCTACCGATCGACGTCGCGCAGATTGTGGCGAAGCTGCCGCGTTCCGCGCCCACGCTGCGACTCGTACGCTCCTCCAGTGAGGCTGCCCTCGTCACGGCATCGTACACGACGGCGGCGCGTCCTCGTCGTCGGTGGTCGGCCGCCGTGTGGCAAGTGGCCGCGGCCGTTGGTGTGATGATCGTCGGCGGCACCTCTCTTCTGGTGTCGCGGAACAGCCCGAACCGCCTCACGAGCGCCCGCTCGAGCGACGCCCAGTTGGCGGAAGCCGCCGAGCGCGCGCTGTCGGGGACATCGGGGGCGGCCGGCATGATACCGTCCGTGACGGTCGCTGTCCTAGATTCGCCGTCGAGCATGGCCGGTGCGGCTCGTGAGTCACGCGTGTCGGTGTCGTACGGCGACCTCGGAAATTATTCGGAGGCCGAGCTGCAGCACATGCTCGATCGCCTCGAGAAGTGGGATGGCACCAGCTCTTCTGAGCCGCTGCCGACGCTCCCTGTTGTGTCGACCTCGGGAGGTTCCGCGCCATGAACATGTCCATCAACACGTCGCGACTCCGACGGCTCCTTGCCGCGGCGCTCGTCGCGGCGGTCGGTACGCCGGTCATGGCGGTTGCGCAGGGCGCGCCGCCGCGAGGGTACGATCGACAGGGCACCTCGCGCATGCCTGATCAGCAGCGTGATGTGCTCGAGAAGCGCTTCAAGGAGCGGATCGACGCTATCGTGAAGCAGCGGCTGCGCCTGACGGACGAACAGCAGGTCAAACTGCGTGACGTGGCCTCACGCACGGAAGAATCTCGTCGCGTGCTGCGGCATGAGGAATTCGAGCTACGGACGTCGTTGCGCGAGGAGATGAAGGCTGGCGATAAGGCAAACGAATCGAAGGTCGGAGAGTTGCTCGAGCAAGTACCTCGACTCGAACGTCGGAAGCTCGACCTCATGGAGGCCGAACAGCGCGAGCTGGCGAAATTCCTGTCCGCAACGCAGCGCGCGCGCTACTTCGGGCTGCAGGACGAGCTTCGGCGTGGCATGCAGGACCTCCAGCGCGGGCGAATGGGTCTCCACGATTCTTCGGACTCCCCCAAGAACAGCCGCGGATTCCGGCGACGCTCGGCACCGCCTCCGATGTGATCGGGCATCGCCGACTCGGCACCCCAGACTCGGCACCCCCGTGGCGTCGCTTTCACCAACCGTGTACACTTGTCTCACGGTAGGTGGTGTAGGCCTAGATGGCGGAACTGGCAGACGCAGGGGACTCAAAATCCCCCACTCGCAAGGGTTTCCGGGTTCGACCCCCGGTCTGGGCATGTCGGCAGCGTGTTGTACCATTGTGCACGATTTGCCAACCGATTCGAACGACGCGGTTGAGTTGTCGGTCGTGTGTCGCAATGTTGAGGGTACGAAGGCGTCACGAGGCAGCCTTTGATGGGGTGTAGCTCAATGGCAGAGCACTCGACTGTTAATCGAGCGGTTGTAGGTTCGACTCCTACCGCCCCAGTTGTTGCAACATAGAGCGCCCGGTTCTCCGAAAGGAAAGCCGGGCGTTGTGTGTTTATGTCGCGCGAAGTCGTCGCGCGGGCGCTCGCCTCGCTTGCCGCGCCCGCCGGTCGACGCCTAGCTTCACATGCTCTGTTGCTGCGTGTCATCGCCGTCCCCTTCTGCGCCGATTGCGTCCATGTCCTTCTCGCTCCAGCTCAGTCACGCTGCCCCCGCTTCGGTGGATTCGCCGTTGCTGGCGATCGTTCTGCCACAGGACCCGTCGCTCGACGACGCCCTGCGCGCCGTCGACACGCCGTTGGCCGGCGCGATCCAGCGGTCGATCGCCCGCCGCGACTTCCGTGGCGGCCGGGATGAGACGATGCTGTTCGTCGGCGGCGATTCGGGCGCCCAGCGCGTGCTCCTCGTGGGCCGTGGATCGGCTCCGCTCACGCGCGCGGTCGCACGACGGGCGTCGGCGATCGCCGCCCGTCAGGCCGGCAAGCTGGGCACGGGTGCGATGCATCTCGTGCTCCCGGGAGCCGACGCTGACGCGATCGAAGGGGTTGCCCTTGGCGCCGCCGCCGGCAGTTGGGCCTATCCCGATCTGCAGACTCAGCCGCCCGAGAAGGAACGGCGGGCGCGTCTGCAATCGGTCACGGTACTCGGTGGCGACACGGATGCCGTGCGTGCCGGTTTTGCAGCTGGAGCCGCGGTCGCAGAAGGGCAGGCCATTGCAAAGCGCCTGGGAATGATGCCCGGAAACGTCTGCACGCCGGAGACGTTCGTCGAAGTGGGGCGCGAGATTGCCGCACGGCACGGCATGACGATCACGGTGCTGGGACGCGCCGAGATGGAGCTGGAGAAGATGGGCTCGTTCCTCTGCGTGGCGCAGGGAACGCCCGAGGAGCCGCGCCTCGTTGCCCTCGAGTACCGGGGTGGCGCGCCGGATCAGCAGCCTGTGGTCCTGATCGGCAAGGGTCTCTGCTTCGACACTGGCGGTATCTCGATCAAGCCGGCGCCGGAGATGGAATGGATGAAGTTTGACATGTCTGGTGCAGGTGGCGTGATGGGCGCGATGGAAGCCATCGGTCGTCTCAGGCTCCCCATCAACGTGGTCGGTATTATCGGAGCGACCACGAATATGCCCTCGGGCACGGCGGTGAAGCCTGGTGACGTCGTTCGGGCGTCGAACGGCAAAACCATCGAAATCATCAACACCGATGCCGAAGGCCGCCTCGTGCTGGCCGATCTGTTGGTGTTTGCCAAGCGGTTCAATCCCGCCCTCGCCATCGATGCCGCCACACTCACCGGTGCCGTCGTCATCGGCCTCGGCGCACACGCCGTCGGTGTCTTCGGCGCCGACAAGGCGGCGGTCGACGAAGTGCTGGCCGCCGGTTCTGCCGCAGGCGAACCAGGATGGCCCCTTCCGCTGTGGGATGAGTACAAGGAGCAGATCAAATCCGATGTGGCCGACCTGAAGAACTCGGGCGGTCGCGCGGCGGGGTCCATTACCGCTGCTCTCTTCCTGCAGGAATTCGTGGACGGTTATCCGTGGGTGCATCTGGACGTGGCCGGTACGGCCTACTCGCAGGTCGATCTGGGCTGGATTCCGAAGGGACCTACAGGCACGCCCGTGGGTACCTTCGTCGAAATCGTACGGGCGCGCGCGCGTCGGTGATTTGCGCCGTTCGGCTTATGGTCGCCAGCCTCCTGGCGGCCATCGCGGCGCCGACGCTCGCATCGGCGCAGGTTCGTCCGGACAGCGTGCGGAAGGATACCGTGCGGATATCGGTGCCGGTGCCGCCGCTCGGTGTCGACACGCTTCCCAAGCGCACGATTGCCAGTGATTCCTCCGTCTTCGCGCGCGAGGTCGCGCGCACCGACAGCGTCAAGCGCTTCATCGCGGGCGATACCATCAAGGCACCGCTCGCGCGATTCGAGCGACCGGATGATTTCGAGTCGTCGCCGCGACTTCGTTTTTCGCGCGAGGAGATTCTGTCGTCGGGTGCGGTGAACCTCGCGGACTTGCTCGATCGTGTGCCGGGTGTCACGACGTATCGCAGCGGATGGATCGCCGGCGTACATGCCGCCGCGTTCGCCGGGGACACGCGTCGCCTGCGCCTGTTCGTCGATGGCGTGGAGATGGACGCGATCGAGCCGCGCAATGGCGGCACGCTCGATCTCACCGATGTGCAGTTGTGGACGCTCGACGAACTGGTGGTGGAGCGGGCGGCGGGTGAGGTGCGCGTGTGGATGCGCACGTGGACCGTGCAGCGCACCACGCCGTATACCCGCGCTGACATTTTCACCGGTGATCTGAACACCAACGCGTTCCGCGGTCTCTTTGCGCGCCGCTGGCGCAACGGCGTGTTGCTGCAGCTTGGTGGGCAACAGGTGGCCACGCAGAGTGGCCGTGTGAATGCCTTCACCGGCGCTGAGAGTTCGACGGGTCGCAGCGATGGCACTGTGCAAGGCTTCATGGCCCGCATCGGATGGTCCAAGCGTCGACTCAGCGTGGATCTGTTCGCGAACGCCATGGGCCGGGAACGCGATGCGCATACCGCGCGCGAAGGCTTCACGGACCTCCTCAGGTACAAAGGCTCGCGTCGCGATGCCTATCTGCGCCTTGGGTACGGCGACACGCTACGCGGATTCTGGTCGCAGGCGCTCATCGGCGTCGTGCGCACGCGGTTGGAGGGCGTTGGCGATCCGTCCGCTGAAACAGATACGACGGTTATCGTCGAGACGGACACGATCCGCGGCCGCACGCAACAGGTACTGTCCGCAGGCTATCGCACGTCGCGCTGGGCAGTGTCGATGACGGATCGCGTGCGTCCGATCAACGGCATGGCCTTTCATGCCCCCGCAGTGCGCGGACGATTCGGTGGATTGCGCTACGCGATCGGGGCCTTTGCCGAAGCGAATGGCGCCGACTCCACCCGTCGCGTCGATCTCTCCGCCCGCGCGCAACCGTTTTCGTGGCTGATATTCACCGGCGCTCAAAGCACGCGCACGCCGGATTCGGCGACCGCTCGCGTGGGCGGCAGCACGCTGCGGGCTGAGGCGGCGTTCAGGGTAGGCCGGCTGTGGCTCGGCGGAGGCGTGATTCGGGATGACGCGACCAGTTTCGAGTCACCCGTCATTCTCGGCACACCCACCGCGCTCTTGTCGTCGGTTGCTGCGCAAGGCGTGCTCGTGTCGGCGACGGGCCGACTGTACAAGGACGTGCGCGTCGATGTGCAGGCCATCCGGTGGGATGGTTCGCAGTACAATCGCCCACAGTTGCATGTCCGCACCGAGATCGCGCTGATCAGCGACTGGCGTCGCAAATTCCCGCGTGGCGAGTTCTCGATCAACGCCCGCATCTGGCATGAGCTGCGCGACGGTGTGCCGTTCGACTATGGCACCGCGGCGGGGAGTAGCACGCCCGATGTCCGCATCACCGAGCGGGCCAATGTCGTCACCGGGTTGCTCGAACTCCGCATTCAGCGCGCGACGTTGTTCTACCAGTATCGCAACCTGACCGGCGGTGCGTACGAGCAGATTCGCGGAATCACGATGCCGCCGGCAGTGCAGATGTACGGCGTGCGCTGGGAGTTCTGGAACTGATGCGGTTGACGCACTCTCGCGCCCACGTTTCATTGCCGATCGCATGATTCGTTCAATGACGGGCTTCGGCCAGGCGGAGGGCACGGTCGGCACCGCTCGGGTGCTGGTCGAAGTGCGCACGGTCAATCATCGATTTTTCTCGCCGAGCATCAAGTTGCCGGGTGCATACGGACGCTGGGAGACCGAGGTGCGTGAGGCGATACGGCTCAAGGTCAGTCGTGGCCACGTGACCCTGACGGCTCGCAGCGAACGACTGGCCACGCAGGCCATCGCCATCGATGACGAGCGTTTCGCGGCCGTGGTCGCGCAGCTGCGGGAGTTGCATGACCGGCACGGTCTCGCCGGTGGTGTGGACCTCGCCACGGTGTTGCGCATGCCCGAGGTGATGTCGGCCCCTCGTGAGGAGGAAGACACGGGCACGGTCGCCGACCTGATCGCGATCGTGGAGTGTGCGCTCGATCACCTCGGGCGCGCCCGGGTCGAAGAGGGCGCGCGTCTCGCCGCAGTCTTGCAAGCGCGGCTCGAGATGGTGGACGGGGCGCTGCAGCGGATAGCGCTTCGCGCGCCCGAGCGCCTGCTGGTGCAGCGGGATCGCCTGCGGGCGGCCGTTCGTGAGCTGGCCGACGGGCTGGCGGTGGACGAAGTGCGGCTGGCCCAGGAAATCGCGATTCTGGCTGATCGGATGGACGTCAGCGAGGAGCTCGATCGGTTCCGGTCGCATATCACCGCATTCCACGGTGTCCTCGCGGATGCAGGTGGAGAACCGGTGGGCAAACGATTGGGTTTTCTCCTGCAGGAAATGCTCCGGGAGGCGAATACCACCGGAAGCAAAGCGGCCGACGCCGCGATTCTTCATGACGTGGTCGGTGTGAAGGAAGAGCTGGAGCGCATCCGGGAGCAGGTCGAGAACCTCGAGTGAGTCCATTTCCGGTCATCCTGTCCGCTCCCTCCGGGGGTGGAAAAACCACGATTGCGCGTCGCGTGCTGGAGCGGCGGGCCGATGTGGGTTATTCTGTGAGTTGTACCACGCGCCTGCCTCGGGATGGTGAGGTGGACGGTCGGGACTATCGATTTATGAGTCTCGAGGCGTTTGCTGGCGCGCGTGACGCGGGGGAGTTCGCTGAGTGGGCTGAGGTGCACGGCAATTTCTACGGGACGATGCGATCCGAAATTCAGCGCGTGCTGAACGCCGGGCAGCACGTGCTGATGGACATCGACGTGCAGGGAGCACGACAGTTCCACGTCGCGTTTCCCGATACCGTGCTGATTTTTGTCCTGCCGCCGTCTGGCGAGGTGCTGAAGTCCCGGCTCTCGGCGCGGAAGAGCGAAAATCGCGAGCGGTTGCTCGTTCGCCTGCGAAACGCTCGCGCGGAGCTGGGGGAAGTCGGACGCTACCACTACGTGGTGGTGAACGATGATCTCGAGCGTGCGGTGGATCAGGTAAGTGCTATTATCGATGCGGAAGGACTGCGGCACGATCGAGTACATGAGGTCGAGGCGCAGGTCGAGGTGCTCATCGCGCAGCTCGAAGAGGAAATCCACGTTTTCAGCAAAGGCGACTGACGCATGCAGGTTTTTACTCCGTCCGACGTGTCGAAGCACGCGGCCAACAAATATCTGAGTGTGCTGATCGCGGCCAAATTCGCGCGCGTGCTCAACGAGTTCCCCCGCGATCGCTCCGCCCACGAGAAGAAGCTCACCACGCGTGCGCTCGAAGAGCTCGCCCACGGTGAGATTGAGTACCGCGTGGTGCCGCGCCGCCGTCCGGGCTGAGTACCCACCGCTTGTTGGACCTTGCGCCGCGCCGTGACGATCGTTCCGGCGCGGCGCCTTTTCTCCCCCCTCAGCGTCCTCGCCTGCTCCTGTGCGTCCCTTCGACCGTCAGCGCATTCTGCTCGGGGTCACCGGCGGCATCGCGTCCTACAAGGCCGCGTGGCTGGCGCGCCTGCTGACGCAGGCCGGTGCCGAGGTGGACGTCGTACTCACGCGCTCGGCGTGTGAGTTCATCGGCGCGATTACGTTCGAGGCGCTGACGGGACGTCCGGTCTACACCGCGCTCATCGCGCCAGGCCATGCGCTCGATCATATCGCCCTGGCCCGCGCGGCGCAGCTCGTGGTCGTCGCGCCCGCGACCGCTGATTTCTTGGCGCGGGCCGCCGGTGGTCACGCCGATGATCTGCTGTCCGCCTGCCTGCTCGCCACGAGCGCACCAACGCTGCTGGTTCCGGCCATGAACGATCGGATGTGGGCGCATCCACAGGTGCGTCGCAACACCGACTCCGCACGTGGAATCGGCTATCACGTCCTCGAGCCTGACAACGGTGCGCTAGCGGTCGGAGAGGGCAGTGGTCCGGGGCGCATGCCGGAGCCCGAGACTATTCTGGCGTACTGTGCGCGCTTGCTCGAAACGTCGACCGTGCTCAAGGGCCGCTCTATCGTGGTGACCGCAGGTCCGACGCGCGAACCGATCGATCCGGTGCGCTTTTTGTCGAATCGAAGCAGCGGGAAAATGGGCGTGGCGATTGCCGCCGCCGCGTGGCGACGCGGAGCGGATGTGACGCTGATCGCCGGACCGCTCGAGGTGGAGATTCCCCCTGGACTGCACGTCGTGACGGTCGAGACGACCTCGCAGATGCGCGATGCGGTCGCGCGGGCGCTCCCCGGCGCGGATGTACTGATCATGGCGGCGGCGCCAGCCGATTTCACCGCCGCCGCACCAGCGACCGCCAAGATCAAGAAGGCGGCGGCCGCACATGCCCTCGCGCTCGTGCCCACGGACGACATCCTCGCCAGCACTCGTGCCGCGCGACCGGCGTCGTGCGTGACGGTCGGCTTTGCGCTGGAAACGGGCGACGCGCGCAGTGAGGCAGGTCGCAAGCTGGTGGACAAGGGACTCGACTTTATCGTCGCCAACGATGCACTCGAAGCGGGTGCTGGCTTCGGCGTCGACACGAACCGCGTGACGATCAGACACGCCGACGGCCGCGAAGAGCACTTGCCGCTACAGCGCAAGCTGCAGGTGGCGGATGAGATTCTCGATCGTGTGGAGGTGCTGCTGCATGGACGCTAGGGATCGTCTCCGCCGTTATCTCGAACAGCGTCGCGAGCTTGGCGAGTCTGAGCTCGTGCTCGATAGTTTGTCCATCGAAGACGTGATGAAAATGGTAGGCGCGAAGCCGTCAGCGTCGAAAGCACCCGACGCGCCCGCGGCGCCGCGAGCGAAGTCACGCGAGCCGGCCCCTGCGCCGCGGGATGCTGATGCGCCGCCCACCGGCGATCCGATCGACGTGTTGTCGATGCCACTGGCGCCGCCGCCGGAGCCTGGCGTGCGATTCGATCGAGGCGCAACGACCGACTGGCGTGAAGCGCTGCGCAACGCCGGCGCGATGCGGCCAAGTGAGGCGTCGCCTCCGCGGCCGCCTGCGCCCGGGGCGACGCCACCCGCCGCCGATGCCGCCAAGCCCGACGCTGCCCCCGCCGACCACGGGATGGGGGACGCCGACGTCAGGGATTTGCCGGCATGGCTGTCAGCGCTCGAACTCCCGCTGGGAATCGAGGCCGGTCGGCTACGGGTCATCGACGCCGCGCCGGATGTCGCGACTCTCCCTACCCTCGAGGAATTGGCCGTGCACGTGGCCGGGTGCACCCGATGCGCGTTGTACAAGTCAGCCACGCATCACGTGCCGGGCGAAGGGAATCCGACGGCCGAACTGCTGTGTGTCGGTGAGGCACCCGGGGTCAACGAGGACGCGCAAGGTCGGGCGTTTGTCGGTGAGTCCGGCCAGTTGCTCACCAAGATTCTCAGCGCGATCCAGCTGTCGCGCGAGGATGTGTTCATCTGCAACGTGCTCAAACATCGGCCGCCGGGGAATCGGGATCCCTCGCCGGATGAAGTCGTCGCGTGCCATCCGTACCTGCTGCGCCAGATCGAATTGGTGCGGCCTCGCGTCATCCTCGCGCTGGGCCGCTTCGCCGCGCAGACGCTCCTCCAGACCACGACGGGCATCGGTGAACTGCGTGGTCGCATCCATCGGTTTCACGGCGTGCCGCTCATCGTGACGTATCATCCGGCGGCGCTGCTGCGCAACGAATCGTGGAAGCGTCCCACCTGGGAAGATGTGAAGCTCGCCCGTCGCATTCTCGATGCATCGCGCGCCGCCAGCGCAGACACCATGGCACCATGACCAGTCTTAGCGTTCCCAACGCGGCCGCACCGGCCACGCGCGATCCGTTCAAGGAACGCCGGCCACCCTGGTCCGAGGAAGCGGAGCAGGCCGTCCTTGGCGCCATGTTGCTCGACGCCGACGCCGTGATGCGCGCCGCGGAGCATGTCGACGACACGATGTTTTACCGTGAGGGGCATCGCCGTCTCTTCCGCGCCATGATTTCGATCACGGAACGCGGCGGCGTCATCGATCCACTCACGCTGGCCGATGAACTCGAACGGCGCGGGGAACTCGAGCACGCGGGCGGCCGCGAATATCTGGGGTTCCTGCTCGATGCGGTGCCAACGGTCGCGAACGTGGAGTATCACGCCCGCATCGTGAAGGAGCGTGCGCTGTTGCGCCGCCTCATCGAGGTGTCCACCGAAATCGTCTCCGAGGCGTTCGAGGGACGCACGGCCGCAGCGGACCTGCTCGACTCGGCGGAGTCGCGCATTTTTTCGCTGTCGCAAACGCGCGAGCGCACCGGATTCTCGCGCATCAAGGAACTGCTCTGGCCGGCCATGGAGAAGCTGGAGCTGCTCGCCCAGCGCGAAGCGGCGATCACGGGTGTGCCCAGCGGATTCAACGAACTCGACTTCATGACGTCGGGCTTTCAGCCGGCCGATCTGGTGATCGTGGCCGCGCGTCCGTCCATGGGCAAGACGGCGTTTACGCTCAACATTGCGCAGCACGCGGCGATCACGGCCAAGGTGCCGGTCGCGTTCTTCTCGCTCGAAATGAGCAAGGAGTCGCTGGTGCAACGTATGCTCGCCTCGGAAGCGCTCATCGATGCGCAGGCGCTGCGTAAAGGCGGTAGGGCGCTCGACGAATCGATGCCACGTTTGGCGCAGGCGGCTGGTATCCTGAGCCATGCGCCCATCTTCATCGACGACACGCCCGGCATCACGCTGCTCGACATGCGCGCCAAAGCGCGTCGACTCAAGTCCGAACACGATCTCGGACTCATCATCGTCGACTACCTGCAGCTCATGACCGGCCCCGCCGGCGTCGAGAACCGACAGCAGGAAGTCTCACAGATTTCGCGCGGCCTCAAGGCGCTCGCGAAAGAGTTGGGCGTGCCCGTCGTCGCGCTGTCGCAGCTCTCACGTGCGCCGGAGCAACGGACCGGCGACGACAAGGGACGTCCGCAGTTGTCCGACCTTCGCGAATCGGGTGCTATCGAGCAGGACGCCGACGTGATCATGTTCATCTTTCGACAGGAAGTGTACGCCGAACGCGACGAGAACGGCCGACTCAAGGACCCGGATCTCGAAGGACGCGCGGAGATCATCATCGGTAAGCAACGGAACGGTCCTATCGGCAGCGCGCGGTTGTACTTCCACAAGCAGTACACGCGATTCGATAACTTCTCGGCCCGCCAGGCCCCGAATGACTATGGCGGACCGAAGTCGGATTTCGGCGGACCCAAGCTGGTGAAGGGCGCCGATGATTTCGGCGGAACGCCGTTCTGAGCGCGACCTAATGGCCAAGGCGAAGACCGTCTATCGCTGCACGGAGTGCGGCGCGGCGTTTCCCAAGTGGGCGGGTCGTTGCGAGAGCTGCGACGCCTGGAATACGCTTGGCGAGGAGAGCGTCTCGACGGTGCCCACCAGCAAGCGCACGGCAGCGCGCAGCGCGCAGGGAATCGCCGCCACTACGGTCACGTTGGGTCGCGTCACGGCGGCCGACACGCCGCGGTGGATCACGCAGCTGAATGAGTTCGACTTCGTGCTTGGTGGCGGCCTCGTGCCGGGCAGTATGGTGTTGGTGGGCGGTGAACCCGGTATCGGCAAGAGTACCTTGTTGCTGCAGGTGGCGGCCAGGCTCGAAACGGCCGGACTGGCCACGTTGTATGTGTCCGGCGAAGAAAGTGCGCTGCAGGTGCGTCTTCGCGCCGACCGGCTGGCCGAGGATGCCTCATCGGTGGAGCTGCTGACCGAGACGTCGCTCGAAACGATTCTCGCCACGGCGGCGCAGCCATCCGCCGATGGCCGGCGCGTCAGTGTGCTGATCGTCGACTCGATTCAGACCGTGCACACCGAGTTACTCGAAGGTGCACCGGGCAATGTGGGGCAAGTCCGGGAGTGCGCGGCGCGTCTCATGCGATTCGCGAAGGACACTGGTACCGCCGTGTTCGTGATTGGTCATGTTACGAAGGGTGGTGGTATCGCCGGCCCCAAAACGCTCGAGCACATCGTCGATACCGTGTTGTACTTCGAAGGCGATGGCACGCTCGATCATCGTGTGCTGCGTGCGACCAAGAACCGCTTCGGCTCGGTCGATGAGATAGGTGTTTTTCGCATGGTTGGAACGGGACTCATTCCCGTGGAGAATCCGTCGGCGTTATTTCTTGGTGACCGTCGCGATGTGGCCAGCGGCAGTGCGGTCTGCGCGCTCATGGAAGGCACGCGACCCGTACTCGTGGAGGTGCAGGCGCTCGCCGCGCGTGCTGGGTTCGGCACGCCGCAACGCGTGGCCAACGGGATCGACGCGCGCCGACTGGCGCTGCTGTTAGCCGTGCTCGACAAGCGTGGCGGGTTCTCGTGTGCGCAGCTCGATGTGTTCTGCAACATCGTCGGTGGTATGCGGGTGCAAGAGCCGAGTGTCGATCTCGCAATCGTTGCCGCCATTGCCTCCAGCGTCGTCGATAAGCCGTTACCGGCTCAGGCCATCTTCCTCGGCGAAGTCGGACTTGGCGGCGAAGTCCGTCCGGTGTCGCAGGTTGAGCGACGCCTTGCCGAAGCGGCCAAGCTCGGTATGACCAGCGCCTATCTCTCAGATCGTGCGATTCCGCGACGCGTGCCTGGCGACATCACCTTGGTCGGTGTGCGCACGCTGGCCGACGTGCTACAAAAAACCGTCGGCAAAGATGCATCATGAGTGAGTTGCCAGCGCCACCACGCCGCGTGATTCCACCGCCGGTCATTGCCTCGCGCGGAGAGGAATCCGTGGCGCCGGTGGGGGTTGTGCGAGATGTCGGCGTGGTGATCGTGGCCGGTGGGTCCGGCTCGCGCACCGGGAGTGCAGAGCTGAAGCAGTTCCGGTGGGTCGCCGGTAAGCCGGCGCTACTGCACAGTGTGCAGGCGTTCATGGCTCGCCCCGACGTCGCAATCGTCGTGGTGGTCCTGCCCAAGGCGTACGCCGCCGATCCGCCACCGTGGTTGTTTCAGTGCGATGTCGACCGGTTGCTGGTATCCGTGGGAGGGCGTGAGCGGCACGAAAGCGTCGTGAACGGTCTCGAGGATCTTCCGGAAGAGGTGGTCATCGCCGTCGTGCACGACGCGGCCCGTCCGCTGGTGACCGATGCAACCATCGATCGGGTGATCGATGAGGCCCGCAAGGGGCATGGCGCCGTGGCGGCGTTACCGGTTGTCGACACGCTCAAGGAAGTCGATGCCGACGGCCGCATCGTACGCACGGTCGATCGCACCAATCTCTGGCGCGCACAGACACCGCAGGCGTTTCCGCGGACAATGCTGGAGCAGGCGCACATCGCCGCGCGGCGCGATGGCATCGGAGCAACCGACGACGCCGGGTTGTGCGAGCGTCTGGGACTGCCGGTGGTCGTGGTGCGCGGAAGCGAACGCGGCATGAAGATCACCGAGGATGTCGATTTTGCGCGTGCTGACGCCCTCCACATGCTGCCGGAGTAGTCGCTCGTGTCCCTGCATCGTGAGGCGCTCACGATACCATTCTGGTCTCCCGTCGAGGTCGAGGCAGCACTGCGCGAGGCGATCCTGCATCTCGGTGAGCGGCGTGTGCTCGCGTACCCCACGGAGACCGTGTACGGATTCGGCACCGCCGTCGATCACGATTCCGTGGAGGCGTTGGTGCAGCTCAAAGGCCGTCCGCCCGGCAAGCCATTCCTGCTACTGATCAACGACCCGGCGCAGATCGCGCGACTTGACCTGCATCTGCCCACCTATGCGTCCACGCTGGCCGCACGCTTCTGGCCTGGCCCTCTCACGCTCGTGTTGCGCGGCGGAGATCAGCGCGTCTCGCCGCGACTCCGCGGCCCCGAGGGCGGCGTGGCGGTCCGTTGGACGCCGCACGTGGGCCTCCAACGCCTGTTGGCGGCGTATGGCGAACCGATCACGAGCACGAGTGCGAATCGGCCTGGGGTTCCCCCTGCGATGACAGTCGCCGAAATTGTACAACAGTGGCCGGACGCGATTCATCGCGGTCAGTTGCACGTGCTTGATGGCGGTCGGCTGGCGCCGTCCCGATCGTCCACGGTGGTGGACTGTACCGGACGCCGAGCGCGCGTCATCCGACCGGGTGTGTTGTCGGCGATCCAGCTGCGCGAGTGCGTGCCGGATCTCGTGGGTGATACCTAGCATACGCCGAGGGGCGCACAACGCATGCATCTGCTCTTCGTCTGTACCGGGAATACCTGCCGCAGTCCGCTCGCTGAGGCGATCGCACGGCGCATGATTGCCGATCGTGCGATTCCTTACCTCACGGTCGGCAGCGCTGGCACGAGCGCGTGGGCCGATGCGCCGGCATCCGACGGCGCACTGCTCGTCGCGCTCGAACACGGTATCGACCTCGGCGATCATCGATCGCGGCCGCTGGCACAGGAGCTCGTTAGCGGCGCACAGGTCATCCTCACCATGGGCCCGCACCATCTCGATCGTGCGGAGGCGCTCGGGGGCACGCGCCGATCCTGGCTGCTCACTGAGTATGCAGGGGGCGCGCCTCGCCCGGTGAGCGATCCATTTGGTGGGGATCTTGACGTCTACCGCGCTACGTACCTGGAGCTCGAACAGGCGATTGACGCCGCGCTCGACCGGATCGTCGTCGATCGTTCACGCAGCACGCGTTGAGTTGACGCCCGTCATGAACCGACCGCAGGAGCGCGTAGACCGTGCAGCACAGCGACCGTCGCGACTGGTGATTCTCGGACATCCGGTCGCACATGCGCTGTCACCGGTTTTTCAGCGCGCGGCGCTACGTGACGTCGGAATTTCGGTCACGTATGATGGCGAGGATATCGCACCTTCTCATTTAGCCGACGCCCTCGTGCGCCTCGCCGCCGAGGGTGCCGGTGGGAACATCACGATTCCGCACAAGGAGGCCGCCGCGGCGTTGATCACGCAATGCACGCCGGCGGCGCGCCGGGTGGGCGCGGTGAACACGTTCTGGACGGAGCAGGGCGCGCTGGTCGGCCACAACACCGATGTTGACGGTGCGGCCGCGACGATACGAGCGCTCGTCGCGGGTACCGACGCGGACGGGCGCGACACGCGAGTCGTGCTGTGCGGTGCGGGCGGATCAGCGGCCGCGACGCTGGTTGCGCTGCACGACCTGGGATATCACCACATCACGATCGTCGCGCGCAGCACGGCGCGCGCGCAGGCGTTGTCGGCGCGGTTGGCCATTCCGACGCGGATCGTGATGTATGATGCGATCGAACGGGTCGTCGGCGGGGCGGGACTCGTGATCAATGCGACGCCGGTCGGACTCCGCGACGACGCGTTTCCGATGGCGGTGACCTTGCTCCCCGCTGGGTGCGCGGCCTTCGACGTGGTGTATCGCCCCGGGCTGACGCCGTGGATTGCCGCCTGCCGGGAGGCCGGTCGGCGTGCCGAAGACGGGCTGCGTATGCTGGTCGAGCAGGGGGCCGCGGCGTTCGAAGCGTGGTTCGATGTGCCGGCCCCACGGGCGGCTATGTGGCGTGCGCTCAACGCGGTGCCGACGACGTACGACAGCCGATGACCCGGCGTGACGTCCCGTACGGCCGTGCCGAAATCCGGTTCGCGACCGTCGTCAAACTCGCGCGCGAAACGGCGCGCGGGATGGTCGACTTGTTGCTCCCCTCCGCGTGCGCCATCTGTCATGCGCTCCATCGGGCCGACGCCGACGGCATTGTCTGCCAAGCGTGCCTGGTGCGGATAGTGAAATTAGGCTGGCCCCAGTGTAGCCGCTGCGGACAGCCGCGGTTGTCGGTCGCGATTCCCCTGCCGGTCGAAGCCACGCCGTCGGGGGTGATCCCGCCGTGCCGATGGTGTCCGCGGCTTGCGCCGACGATCCGCGCCGTACGCTCTGCGTGTCGCATGGATGAGGGGACGGGCGCAGCGCTGGTGCACGCGCTCAAGTACGACGGATGGCATGCCGTCGCGGAGCCGATGGCCCGGCGCATGGCCCGCCTTGAATGGCCGGACGACGTCATCCGTGAGCGGACCGCCCTGGTTCCCGTTCCGCTCTCAGTCACCCGACGCCGCGAGCGCGGCTACAATCAGGCGGAGGAACTCGCCCGCGCGTTGTCCGCTCACTGGCGCCTACCCGTATGGGCCGACGTTCTTGAGCGCCGACGGAATACCAGATCGCAGGTGCAGTTGACACCGTCGGAGAGGGCGAGCAACGTTTCCGGTGCGTTCGTGGTTGCAGGCCGCGCGAACGCGCGTCTCCGTGGGGCACATATCGTGCTGGTAGACGATGTCATCACCACCGCGGCGACGATCAACGCGTCCGCTCAGGCTCTCGCCGACGGCGGCGCGCGCATTATCTCCTGTGTGACATTCGGACGGGCGCCTGAACCGGGCGACCGCGCCGTTTCTGACTACGACTTTCTCCGGAACTGACACGAATGGCTATTCGCGTAGGCATCAACGGCTTCGGCCGCATCGGCCGCCAGGTGCTTCGCGCCGCCAAGCAACAGGGCGTCGCTGACCTCGACTTCGTTGCAATTAACGACCTGACGGATACCGCCACGTTGGCGCACCTGTTCAAGTACGACTCGGTGCATGGGCGGTACGACGGCGAGGTCAGTCATGATGCCGAGAGCATCACGATCGACGGCGATCGCATCCGCATTCTCGCCGAGCGCGACCCGGCCAAGCTCGGCTGGGGCGAAATGGGCGTCGATATCGTACTCGAATCGACTGGCCGTTTCACCGTCGCCGCCGATGCGCAGAAGCACATGGACGCCGGCGCGAAGAAGGTCATCATTTCGGCGCCGGCCACGAATGAGGACATCACGATCGTGATGGGTGTGAACAGCGACAAGTACGATCCGGCGTCGCACCACATCATCTCCAATGCGTCGTGCACGACCAACTGCCTCGTGCCGATGGTGAAGATCATTCGTGACAACTTCGGATTCGTGCACGGTTCGATGGTCACGATCCACAGCTACACGAACGATCAGTCGATCCTTGATCTGCCGCACAAGGACCTGCGTCGCGCGCGTGCGGCCGCCGTCTCGATGATCCCGACCACGACAGGGGCGGCCAAGGCCACGGCGCTCGTGATTCCGGAAGTCAAGGGCAAGATCGACGGCATTGCGGTGCGCGTGCCGACGCCCGATGTCTCGCTCACCGACCTCACCTGCGTGGTCGAACGCAAGGTCACGAAGGACGAAGTCAACGCCGCCTTCAAGGCTGCGTCGGAGACGTCACTCGTGGGCATCGTCGGCTACAGCGAGGTGCCTCTGGTGTCGATCGATTATGTTGGCGATCCGCATTCGTGCACGCTCGATGCGCTCAGTACGATCGTCATCGATGGCACGCTCGTGAAAATCTCCGGCTGGTACGACAACGAGTGGGGCTACTCGTCGCGGTGTGTCGACCTGTTGCGTTTTGTCGGCGCACGACTCTAATCGCTTCGACGTTTCTTCGCCCGTTCGCGTGTTTCTCCACGAGCCCCGGTGCCTGCGTGCCGGGGCTCGTGCGTAGGAGCACCGGTCGCACGCGGTCTCACTCCCGTCGTATTTCCTCGCCATGACCACTCGCACCATCCGCGACCTTTCCGCGGCGGATCTCGCCGGCCAGCGCGCGCTCGTTCGCGTCGACTTCAACGTCCCGCTCGACGAGGCCGGTGCGGTCAGCGACGACACACGCATTACCGCCGCGCTGCCCACGATCACGACGCTGCTCGATCAGGGGGCGAAGGTCGTGTTGCTCGCGCACTTCGGTCGGCCCAAGGGGGCGCCGGACGCCAAGTATTCGTTGGCGCCGGTTGCCGAGCGATTGAAGCAACTGCTCCCGCGTCCCGTGCAGTTCCTTGGTGAGACGATTGGAGCCGCCGCTGTGTCCGCCACGCATGCACTGCACAATGGTGAAGTCCTGTTGCTCGAGAACACGCGCTTTCTCGACGGCGAAGAGCGGAATGACGATGCGCTCTCGCGTCAGCTCGCGGAGTTGGGGGATCTGTACGTCAACGACGCCTTTGGTGCGGCGCACCGGGCGCACGCCAGTACCGCTGGCGTGGCGAAGTACTGCCGACCGGCCGTTGCCGGTCTGCTCATGGAAAAGGAGCTGGCGTACTTGGGCGGCGCGCTTGCCGATCCGAAACGTCCGTTCGTAGCTATCCTCGGCGGCTCCAAAATCTCGGGCAAGATCGACGTGGTCGAAGCCCTGCTACCCAAGGTCGACTATTTGCTGATCGGCGGCGCGATGGCGTGCACGTTCTTTCGCGCGATGGGTTTTGAAACGGGCACCTCACTCGTCGAGCCAGATCGACTCGACATGGCGAAGGATCTGCTCGCGCGGGCGGGGAATACGCTCGTGCTTCCCGTTGACGCCGTGATCGCGCCGTCGATGGACGCGGGAAGCGCGGCGCGGGTGGTCGGTCGGGAGTTGATTGTCGCCGGTGAGGCCATGTTCGACATCGGGCCAGCCAGTACGGAGCACTATTGCAGGCTGATCGAGTCGGCGCGTACGGTGCTCTGGAACGGACCGATGGGGGTGTTCGAAAAACCGCCCTTCGACGTCGGCACCCGCGCGGTGGCTCAGGCGATGGCCGTGGCCACCGATCGCGGCGCCACCACGATCATCGGCGGTGGGGATTCGGCCGCTGCCGTGACCGACGCCGGTCTCGAGTCAAAGATGTCGCACGTGTCCACTGGCGGCGGTGCGTCGCTCGAGTTTCTCGAGGGGAAGGACCTGCCCGGCGTGACCGCGCTCGACCTTCGCTGATCGGCGCTCGTCGCGCACTCATTCAACTACAGGTCATCTGCCTCTCATGCATCACAAGCCGGTCATCGCTGCTAACTGGAAGCTCAATCACAGCCCCACCGACGCGAAGGCATTCCTGCAGCGGTTTCTCGCGCAGGCGCCGAAGATGAACGACCGGACGCTGGTCTTCTTCCCGTCGGCGATCACGGTGACGACAGTCGTGGAGGGACTGCGCGAGCGTCCGGACATCTGGGTTGGCGTCCAGAACGTGCACTCGGAAGCGCAGGGAGCCTTCACCGGTGAGAACTCGGTGCTGATGGCGCGGGATGTGGGAGCGCGGGTGGTGCTCGTGGGACACTCAGAGCGACGGCACGTGTTCGGAGAGACCGATGCGATGACGACAAAGAAAATGGCCCTTGTCTGTCAGGCGCGCCTGGTCCCGATGCTCTGCGTCGGCGAGACCCTCGAGGAGCGCGAAGCCGGTGCAACGACCTCCGTCGTGGAACGGCAGTTGTCGGCGGGGTTGGCGGAGCTCGATGACAGCCAGGCAGGTGGGATCATGCTCGCCTACGAGCCCGTCTGGGCCATCGGAACCGGGCGGACCGCGACGCCTGAGGACGCCAGCGCGATTCACAGTGTGTTGCGCGCTGCGATTGGTAGCCGACTGGGCGCGAAGGCCGCCGCTGGCGTCCCCATTCTGTACGGCGGTTCGGTGAACCGCGGGAACGCCGCCACCCTGCTCGCGGCACCGGACGTCGATGGATTGCTTGTTGGTGGTGCGTCGCTCGATGCCGACAGCTGGGCGAGCATCGTTCGCAGCTAGTCCTGCGCCACACCCCACCCGCTCTCTCGCAACTGTTGGGTGGGGAAGGACTTGCCTCGGCACATTCCCTCCACCATGTTTTATGGCTGGCGCGATTTTCGCGCATGCTGACCGCACTCGATTCCGGCTTCGTGACATGTACACGTTCCTGCTGACTCTGCTCATCCTCGACGCGATCGTCCTGGCGATCGCCGTGCTCCTCCAGTCCGGTAAGGGCGGTGGGCTCGCGGCGAGCTTCGGAGGAGCCAGTTCGTCGTCTGATTCCGTGATCGGTACGCGTCAGGCCGGCAACTTGCTCACCAAGGCGAGCTGGTGGTGCGGTGGCGTGTTCCTCGGCTTGGCGTTCATCCTGCAGGTGATGTCGTCGCGTGGTTCGGCGCCGAAGTCGGTGCTCGACAAGCTGGCGGCACCCACGACGCCGTCGTCAGCGCCCGCCGGCGGGGTGGCTCCGGCCGCCCCCCTTACTCAGCAGCCTGCGGCCCCGGCCGCGCCGGCAGCGCCCGCCAAGCAGCCGTAACCGATACGTGCGCACGTTGCCTCCCAAGGGGTTCCTCCTCCTCGAGGACGGAACCCTTTTTCTCGGCCGGCTTGTCGGACCGACAACGCCCACCGTGGCCGAAGTGGTGTTTACCACCAACATGACCGGATATCAGGAGGTCTTTACCGACCCCTCATATCGCGGCCAGACTGTCGTGCTCACGGCGCCGCAGATCGGCAATTACGGCGTCAATACTGAGGATCCCGAATCGGCTCGGCCGCAGGTTGCCGGCATCGTCGTGCGTGAACTGTCTCCGACTTATTCGAACTGGCGAGCCACCGGTGGCTTGCGCGAGTGGCTCGAGGAGCATCAGGTGCCAGCCCTTACAGAGGTCGACACCCGTCGCTTGACCAAGCACCTCCGCTCTGTCGGCGTCATGCGCGGCGTGATCGGGCTCGGCGAGACGCCAACCCGCGAGGCGCTGACTGTGCTCGAAGGCTGCCCGAGCATGGAAGGGCTCGACCTTGCGACCGTGGTGTCTACCCGTGAGACCTACTCCTGGGGTAAGTCGGACGCGACGTATCACGTCGTGGCCTACGATTACGGGATCAAGCGGAATATTCTTCGGCTGTTCGAGGCGCACGATTGCCGCGTGACCGTTGTGCCGGCGGACACGCCAGCCGATCGCGTGCTCGCGATGAACCCAGATGGGGTGTTCCTGTCGAATGGGCCAGGCGACCCGGATGCCGTGACCTACGCGCCGGCCGCCATCCGTGAGATCGCCGCGAGCCGGACGCCGATGTTCGGGATATGTCTCGGTCATCAATTGATCGGTCTGTCGTTCGGAGCGCGCACCGAAAAGATGCCGTTTGGGCATCGGGGCGGAAACCAGCCGGTCAAGGATCTCGCGACCGGCAAGGTGTTGATCACGTCGCAGAATCATGGCTTCGCTGTGGTCGGATCGATTGACGGGGTCGAGGGAGCGCCCGATCTCGCGATTACCCATGTCAACCTCAACGATGGCACCGTTGAAGGACTCCGTCACCGGACCTTGCCGATCTTCGCTGTCCAGTACCATCCGGAAGCAGCGCCGGGACCGCACGACGCGGTTCCCCTGTTCGATCAGTTTCTCGACGCACTGAAAAATCGTCGTCCGTGAAGTGACCCAAACGCTTGACTGATAAGCACTAAGGTCATACGTTCGGTTCCTTCGCTTGATCTTCGATGCGTGCCGGACGCCCCCAGAAGCTGGGCCGGCACGTCGACCCCTTGGTAGAGTCCATGACGAAAGCCGATCTGGTTGAGAACGTCACGGCGCGCATCGCGCAGACGGCCGGACCGACCATCTCCAAAAAGGATTGTGCGCGGGTAGTCGACGCCTTCCTCGATGCCATCAAGGAAGCCCTTCAGGAGCAAAAGAATATCGAAGTGCGTGGTTTCGGCACGTTCAAGATCCGACAGCGGAAGACGCGCATGGCGCGCAATCCGCGGACGGGCTCGCCTGTCGAGGTCTCGGCGCGTCCCGTCCCAGTGTTCAAGCCCAGCAAGGAGCTGCGTGCGATGGTAGCAGGTGTGGATGTAAGCATGCTCGAGGATGACGACATCGAGGAGATGAACGAGGCGTAGTCTGTCTCCATTCGATTCTGCCCCCACTGCAACGCCCCACTGCAACGCCCCACTGCAACGCCCCGCCGCGCGCCGCGCGAGCGGGGCGTTGATATTACGATAGCTCACGGAACCGAACGGCATCTGATCGGCTATCTTGTATATCACATGAGCATTCCAGTCCTTCTCTTCGCGTCCTACGCCGACGCCTTCGGCTCTCGTTGCCTCGACGTACCCCTCGAGGCGCCGTGTCTGGTGGCCGATCTCGTGTGTGTCATCCGATCGATGCCGGGCGGTAATAGTCTCCCCACAGCACCGCTGGTCGCGGTAAACCGCACCTGGGTCCGTGAAGGTGCCGCCGTGCAGGTTGGTGACGAGGTCGCGCTGATTCCTCCCGTGGCGGGGGGATGACGGTGCCCGAGAGCGTTGTGTTGCATGTGGCCATCGTGAACGGGCCGATCGACGTCGGCGCGCTGTTGTCGAGGGCGCAGGCTCCCGGCGTGGGCGCGGTGTCGGTGTTTCTGGGCACCGTTCGCGACCTGAATGACGGGCGACCGGTTAGCGGCATGGAGTACGAAGCCTATGAGTCGATGGCCGAGTCGGAGCTGCGGGCCATCGCGGACGAGACCTGCGGGCGCATCGCTGGATTGCGACTAGTGGTCGAGCATCGCGTGGGCGTGCTCGATATTGGTGAGGCCAGTGTGGCCATCGTCGCGGCGCATGCCCACCGTGCACAGGCCATGGACGGCGCGCGTGATGTCATCGAAGCGCTCAAGCGACGCGTGCCGATCTGGAAGCGCGAGCACTACGTGAGCGGGGATCGCGAATGGATCGATCCGACCACGGTGACGGCGTGACACTCTCCGACGCTTCCGTTGCCCCCGTTCTCGGCGAATCGCGCGATCAGTTCGGGCGAAAGATCGAGTACCTGCGCATCTCGGTGACCGATCGCTGCAACTTTCGTTGTCAGTATTGCATGCCGCTGGAGGGTCTCCCTTGGCTGCCGAAAGCGGATATTCTGCGATATGAAGAGATCGCGGATGTCGTGCGTCAGCTCGCCCCGATGGGTCTCCGACGGCTTCGCATTACGGGGGGCGAACCCACGATCCGGCCGCAGCTTGCGACGCTCGTGCGAATGTTGCGTGACATCCCCGGCATCGAGGATATTGCGCTGTCCACGAATGGCGTGAAACTGCCCTCCATGGCGGCTGAACTTGCTGACGCCGGTCTCGATCGCGTGAACATCAGCGCCGATTCGTTGCGTCCTGAGCGTGTGGTGAAGATTGCACGACGGGATTTGCACTTTGATCTAGTCGCCTCAGCGCGCGCCGCGCAGGCCGCGGGTCTTGGCCCGATCAAGATCAACGTGGTGGTCATGCGCGGGATTAACGATGATGAAATCGCCGACTTCGCCGCGCTGACAAGGGACAATCCGTGGCACGTGCGGTTCATCGAGCTCATGCCGGTGGGGGAGTTGCGCGAGCTCACGTTCGATCATGTCGTCCCCACAGACGAAGTGCTGTCGCGCATCCGGGCGGTCGATGCGTTGGCTCCCGATGCCGGCCCGTCGCGCGGGAACGGTCCTGCCGTCTATTACCGTTATCCCGATGCGGCGGGTACGGTCGGCGTGATTACCCCGATGACGCACACGTATTGCGAGCGGTGCAACCGGGTGCGTCTCACGGCTGATGGGCGCTTGCGTACCTGTCTGTTTGGTGACCATGAAGTCTTGCTGCGCGACGCGATCCGTACCGGGGTGCCGCTCGGACCGCTGTTTCTCCAGGCGCTGGCCGAGAAGCCGAAGGCGCATGAGTTGCTGCAGATGCGCGTCGGTGGTCTCCGCGCGCTGAGTCAGGTCGGCGGCTAACCGCTTCGCCGGTCACCCCCTCGACGGTCACCCCCTCGACGGCACAATGCGCAACGAGCGAGACCGTTCGTGTTGCTCGCGTCGGTGCAGCACTCTATTATGCGAAAGCTGTCTTCTTCGCAGCGACGACCAAAGGCTAACCGTCTAACTTCGATTTAGCCTGTGTGTCGCTCCTTCGCATCATTTAACTTCGCTCGGACACCCGTTCGGAGAACCGGCACAACATGGTCAATAAGATCACGGTCGTTGGCGCGGGCAATGTCGGCGCCACGACGGCGCAGCGCATCGCCGAAAAGTCCCTTGGTCGCACGGTGGTGATGGTCGACGTTGTCGACGGCATCCCGCAGGGCAAGGGACTCGACCAGTGGCAGTCGGCGCCCGTCGAAGGATTCGACACGCGCGTCATCGGCACGAACGGCTATGAGGAAACGGCCGGATCGGACATCGTCGTCATCACCGCCGGTATCGCCCGCAAGCCGGGGATGTCACGTGACGATCTGCTCAATACCAACGCGGGCATTGTGAAGTCGGTGTCCGAGCAGATCAAGGCCACGTCGCCGGACGCGATCGTGATCGTGGTCTCGAACCCGCTCGACGTGATGTGCTACGTCGCGAAACAGGTCACGGGCTTTCCGCGCGAGCGCGTGATCGGCATGGCCGGCGTGCTCGACACGGCGCGGTATCGCGCGTTCATTGCCGAAGCGCTCGACGTGTCGGTGCGCGACATTCAAGCCATGGTGCTCGGCGGACACGGCGACACGATGGTACCGCTCATTTCGTATACCACGATCAGCGGCATCCCGGTCACGCAGCTGATGCCGCGTGAGCAGCTCGACGCGATCGTGCAGCGCGCGCGCGACGGTGGGGCCGAAATCGTGAAGTACCTGAAGACGGGCTCAGCGTATTATGCGCCGTCGTCGGGGGCGGTCGAGATGGTCGAGGCGATCGTCTACGATCGCAAGCGCATCCTGCCGTGTGCGGCGTGGCTTGAAGGCGAGTACGGGCTGTCCGGTCTGTTCCTCGGCGTGCCCTGCAAGCTCGGTCGCAACGGTCTCGAGAAGATCCTTGAAATCGACCTGACCGACGACGAGCGCGCTGCGCTCGAACGCTCCGCACAAGCCGTGCGCGAGCCGATGTCCGTGATCTCCCTCTGATTCTGATAGGACCGGCGCGATCACCACGGTGAGCGCGCCGGTTTCTTCTTCTGCCCCCGCATATGCACGTTCTCTCGCGTTTCTGGCAAAGCACGATCGGCAAGAAGATCGTGATGGCGGTGACCGGGATCATCGGGATCCTGTTCGTCATCGGCCACATGTCCGGCAATCTGCTCATGTTCAAAGGGCAGGAGGCCATGCACCAATACGCGCTCCTGCTACGCACGAGCGTACCGTTGCTTTGGGCCGTTCGTATCGGTCTGCTTGCCGCCGTTGTGCTGCACGTGCTCGCGGCGTATCAGCTCACGATGCGCTCGCGCGCCGCGCGCCCGCAAGAATATGCAGAGCGCCGTCCGCAGGTCACCACGTTCGCGGCGCGCACGATCCGCTGGGGCGGCGTCCTGCTCCTGGTGTTCATCGTGCTCCATCTGCTGCAGCTCACCGTCGGTGTAATCCATCCGGATTTCACCGATCTCGATCCGTACACCAACGTGCGTGTTGCGTTGTCGAATCCGCTGGTGGCGGCGTTCTACCTATTGGCGATGGCTGCGCTCGGCTTGCATCTGTACCACGGCAGTTGGGCCGTCGTACGGACGCTCGGCGTGGCCCGACCATCGGCGCATCCCCTCAAACGTCGTATTGCGTTGGCTGTGGCGATCATCGTCGCGGCCGGCTTCATGATCATCCCGATAGCCGCCGTGCTCGGCAAGTTTGCGCCGGCGCCACCGCTTGCCGAATCGTCGGCGGCCACTGCGCTGGCGACGCCTGCTGCGGAGACCCACTGATATGCTCGACCTGAACCCGAAGATTCCGAGCGGTCCCCTCGAGCAAAAGTGGGATCAGCATCGGTTCTCGATGAAGCTGGTGAATCCGGCCAACAAGCGCCGGCACAGCGTGATCGTCGTCGGCGCCGGCCTCGCCGGCGCGTCCGCCGCCGCCACGATGTCGGAGCTCGGCTACCACGTCTCCTGCTTCGTCTTCCACGATACGCCGCGCCGAGCGCACTCGATCGCCGCGCAGGGCGGCATCAACGCCGCGAAGAATTATCAGAACGACGGCGACTCCATCCGCCGGCTGTTTTACGACACGATCAAGGGGGGTGACTTCCGCGCCCGTGAAGCCAACGTCTACCGGCTCGCGCAGCTGTCGGTGAATATCATCGATCAGTGTGTCGCGCAGGGCGTGCCGTTTGCCCGCGAGTACGGCGGGCTCCTCGCCAACCGCTCCTTCGGCGGTGCACAGGTATCGCGTACGTTCTACGCCCGTGGCCAGACCGGACAGCAGCTGCTGCTCGGCGCATACTCGGCGCTCGAACGTCAGGTCGCGCTCAAGGGCGTACAGATGCACACGTTCGAAGAGATGCTCGACGTCGTGGTCGTAGACGGTCATGCGCGCGGGATCGTAACGCGCAATCTGCTCACCGGTCAGATCACGTCGCATGCCGCCGATGCGGTGGTGCTGGCGACGGGCGGCTACGGCAATGTGTTCTATCTCAGCACGAACGCGATGTTGTCGAACACGACCGCCACGTGGCGCGCGTACAAGAAGGGCGCGGCGTTCGCGAACCCGTGCTACACGCAGATTCATCCGACCTGTATTCCCGTGAGCGGCGACCATCAGTCGAAGCTGACGCTCATGTCGGAATCGCTCCGCAACGACGGGCGCGTCTGGGTGCCGATCAAGCGCAGTGACAACCGCGCGGCGTCGGCGATTCCGGAGTCGGAGCGCGATTATTTCCTCGAGCGCAAGTATCCGAGCTTCGGCAACCTCGCACCGCGTGACATTGCGTCGCGTGCCGCCAAGGAAGCATGCGACGATGGTCGCGGCGTCGGTCCCGGCGGTCTCGGGGTGTATCTCGACTTCGCCGATGCGATCAAGCGTCTTGGCAAGAGCACGATCGCTGAGCGATACGGCAATCTGTTCGACATGTATCAGCGCATCACGGATGAGAATCCGTACGACCAGCCCATGCGTATCTATCCGGCCGTGCACTACACGATGGGTGGCTTGTGGGTAGACTACAACTTGATGAGCTCTATCCCCGGCCTCCACGTCGCTGGCGAAGCGAACTTCTCCGATCACGGGGCAAACCGGCTCGGTGCGTCGGCGCTCATGCAGGGCCTGGCCGATGGGTACTTCGTGCTGCCGTACACGATCGGTGATTACATCGCCGGTACCAAGCTCGCCAAGGTCGACAACACGCACGCTGAGTTCCGCGCCGCGGAAGAGTCGGTGCGCGCGCAGACGAAGCGTTTCCTCGACATCAAGGGAAAACGCTCCGTCGACTCCTTCCACAAGGAGCTCGGCCGGATCATGTGGGAGCACTGCGGCATGGCGCGCACCAAGGAAGGACTCACCGAGGCGCTCAAGCTGATCCCGGCGCTCAAGGAAGAGTTCTGGAGCAATCTGAACGTGCCCGGCAGCGGCGACACGCTCAATCAGGCGCTCGAAAACGCTGGACGAGTAGCAGACTTCATCGAACTCGGTGAACTGATGTGCCGCGATGCGCTCGAGCGCGAAGAGTCGTGCGGTGGTCACTTCCGCGTCGAATACCAGGAGGCGGGCGAAGCGAAGCGCAACGACGATGACTTCGCATACGTCGCGGCATGGGAGTTCGCCGGCGAAGGCAAGACGCCGATTCTGAACAAGGAACCGTTGGTGTACGAGAACGTGCACCTCTCCACCCGGAGCTACAAGTAATGAAGCTCACTCTGAACGTCTGGCGTCAGCCGGCCTCGCAGGCTCCGGGCAAGCTCGAGACGTACACGCTCGACGGTGTCAGCGCGGACATGTCGTTCCTCGAGATGTTCGACCTGCTCAACGAACAGCTCACGGCCGAAGGGAAGGTGCCGGTGGCCTTTGCGCACGACTGTCGCGAAGGCATCTGCGGCTCGTGCTCCATGATGATCAACGGGCAGGCACACGGACCGTGGGCGGGCGCGGCGACCTGTCAGCTCCACATGCGTGCGTTCAAAGACGGCGACATCATCACGGTCGAGCCGTGGCGGGCGTCGGCGTTTCCGATCGTGAAGGACCTGGTGGTGAATCGCGGTTCGTTCGACCGCATCATCCAGGCGGGCGGGTACGTGTCGGTGAATACCGGCGGGGCGCGTGACGCCAACTCGATCCTGATCGGCAAGGACACGGTCGAAGAGGCGATGGACGCCGCGGCCTGCATCGGTTGCGGTGCCTGTGTGGCGGCGTGCCCGAACGCCTCAGCGTCGCTCTTCACGGGCGCCAAGATCACGCACCTCGGCATGCTGCCACAGGGCCAGCCGGAGCGCGACCCGCGGGCGCTGGCGATGGTCGAGCAGATGGACATCGAGGGCTTCGGGCACTGCACGCTGGTTGGTGAGTGTCAGGAAGCCTGCCCGAAGGAGATCAGCATCGATGTCATCAAGAAGATGAATCGAGACTACTTGGTGGCAAGCGCCAAACGGCAGGAGTCCAAGACGGCAACGGCCAGCTGAGTCGCGCTGCGGCCGCGGCCACAAAGGACGTGGGCGCGCTGCTTCAGCAACGCGCTCACGTTTTTTGTCGTATGTTCAGGCATGTGCGTACTCTCCTCACTCCGCTCGGCTGTTCTCATTGTGGCTGCGCCGCTCGTGGTCGTGTTCATCGTGGGATGCGCCGAGCGCGCGCCGGTCCCTCACGCCGGTAATGCCGAACGCGGTCTTGCCCTGATGTCGGCGTTCCGCGATTCGTTGCCGGAGCACAGCGGGAATGCGCTGCGCTGTGTGAGTTGCCATCTCGACAACGGCACGCGACCGAGCGCCATGTCGTGGCAGGGCACGGCGGCGCGCTATCCGCGATACCGGGCGCGTCCCGGCTATGAAGAGACACTGGCCCGCCGCGTGAACGAGTGTGTTGCTCGCAGTTTGGCGGGTCGTATGTTGCCCGAGGATGGCCAGGAGATGCGCGACATGCTGGCGTATCTTGAAACGCTGCGTGCGCTGCCTCGCCCGGCACCGGTCGATTCGGTCAAGCTGGTGGGCGTGGTCGCGCGCGGTGACGTCGGATATGCGGGGCAGTGCGCTCGCTGCCATGGGGCCAACGGCGCGGGCATGACGGTGGCGCCGGCGGTGTGGGGGGCGGACAGCTATTCAATCGGGGCCGGCATGGCGCGCCAGCACACGCTGGCCACGTTCCTGCGCCACAACATGCCTTATGATCGTGCCGACACGTTGACGGCCCGCGAGGCGGCCGACATCGCGGCGTACATACTTTCGCTCCCGCGGCAGGACCATCCCGGCAAAGCGCGCGACTGGCCCAAGGGCGACCCGCCGCCCGACGTGGCGTATGCGACCGAGGCGGCGCTCAAGGCTGGGAAACCGATGCCGACGGTACGCCCCCTAATCGACCGCCGCGTTTCACCTGACTCGAGCCACAGGTGACGCCGCCCGACGTGCTTACCCGTCTTTCCCGACGGTCATCGACGCTTTGTCCAGATCAAGATTGTCCCGCACCCCGTCGAGGAAGAAAGATCAAACTCCGGCGGATGTCCGACGGGTGATGCGTACACCTCCACCGCTAAGATCGACTCGGGTGGCACCGCAGCGTCGAGATCGGCGAATGAGCGAGATTTCCCCAGGGCGGGAAGGACCGATTCGACGACGAAGGGTGCTCCGTCCACGAAGTAGTTCGGAATGCAGCGGCCCGCACTGAACGCTCGAAGAGATGGCATACTGCGACCGCGAGACGTAAAACCCAGCGTGACGCCTCTCGCTTGCGCAAGCAACGGACCCAGCTCCAACCCTCCGAGCTGCTTCAAGGTCTCCGGGCCGAGAAACGTTCCGAATCCGGCGAGTCGGCGGGCCTCGAAACCCGCTGGTAGCAACCCGCCGGATCGGCCGACGATACGTTGCAGGGTCAGCGGGAAGGGAAGACGTGGGATCGTTATCGACAGTACCGTGTCACGTGCGACATCGACCGACTGCCAATGCTCCAGATAGCCTACGCGCGAAACCCTGACAGATTGCGATCCAGCGGCCACCACGAGTGCTGCGCGTCCCACGGAGTCAGACCACGTTCTGCTCGATGCGCCAGTCGTCGAAAGGTTGGCATCAGCGATCGGCAGACCATCATTTGTCATGACCGAAAGGGAGAGCCGCCGCTGCCCCGTCCGCACGTGGATCGGGACATGAACAAAAGAGAGACCGGCGAGAGTGACCTGTACGGGCAACGACGACCCCAAAGGCGTGCTCGCGTCAATCCGAATGGGTTGCCCGGCCGGAACATTGCACCCCACAAAAACGGCACCTCGCTGTAGGGTGAGCGACAGCGATACCTCAGCAGCGTCCTTCTCTACCCATGTGAACTTGACGAATCCTGAATCCGGTCGTGTGCTATCACCGAGTAAGACTCGGCCGATCAACAGGCCGGCCCCGTCCCCGAGGGAAGCGCCACAGAGCATAGCGTGCATCGACCGAACACCGGGTACCGCGAGCACCGTCGTGACTTCGCCCGTTTCCGGAACGTCGATCCACGATGAGGGGAGGGTGACGTCGAGCGAATCAAGCAGCGAATGCATCACGGCGATCGCATGGCGACCCGCCGGTACGCTGTCAAACGCGAATCGTCCCAGACTGTCCGCATCGGACCACCGGCGTAAGCCAGGCAACGTCACGATGGCTCCGCCAAGCGGACGCGCGGTACCGGACAGCGAGTCCATGACGACACCGGTGATTCGGCTTTGCGCAGGCAGCGGATGGCTCAGAGCCAGCAATCCGATGAGCAGCGCGGTGCTCGTCGCACCCGAGAGCTCGACGATCGTCCGCACGACTAACGCAGCTCGCGAGATGGGAATCATGTGCGCTGTACGTGAGTAGTCGGAATCCGCCAAGATCTTCACCCACCCGCGCGCAATTTTCGGCGCTCTTCTGGATCGAGGTACTTGAGAGGTATCGTGGCTGGGCGGAACCTGTCAAGGAAAATGAGACGGGCGAGTGAAGAGTGTAGTGAGCAGTGCTACCCGATGACCGCCGTCTGGTCCTCCGCTTTGTTGATCCACACTTCCGCGATGCGCGTCCGCCCACAGCGTCGAGATCGGCGAAAGCGCGAGCGTGACTCCTCGCGCTTGCGACAGTAACGAACCAAGCTCCGTCACAGCGGAGAATCTCGGCGAGTTTCTGATGATTCACGCGGCGCTCCGAGGCGGCGGACCAGCGCCGACGGTCACCGCGTAAAGCTGTTCGCGGCGGCGTATCGGGTTCAGGCGTTGCCGTTTCCGAACCCGTCGTCGACAATGAACTCGACCAGATTCGGCACACCGCTTTCGATCGCCGCCCGCATGACACGACCGATATCGTCCGGATCGGTCACGCAACGCGCGGCGAGGCCGAATCCCCTGGCCACGCCGGCAAAGTCGATCGGCGGATCGCGCATATCCATCCCGACGAAGCGATTGGAGTGACGGCCGGCCACGAGTCGCTCTTTGATGATCCGATAGCTGCGGTTGTTGATGATCACGTAGGTAATCGGCAGCTCGAGATGCGCCGCCGTCCAGAGCGCCTGGATGCCATACATCGCACTCCCATCGCCAACCATCGCCACGACGGGACGTCCAGGTTGCGCGAGGCTGATGCCAATGGCGCCCGCCATCGCGAAGCCCAGACCGCCGCTGGCCAACCCGTAGAAGCTTTGCACATCACGCATGGGGAGAAAGCGGGCCAGCGCGGGCGCCGCTGTCAGCGCTTCTTCCACCACGATGGCATTGTCGGGCAACGCGTCGACCACACACATCATCAGCACGCGTGGATCAATGGGCATCGACGTGGCGTGCACGCTGGCTTCCCCGCGCGCCTGCAGGCGACTGGATATCCAGTTAGAAGCAGATAGTGCGTGAAGGCGCTGCCCGGCTGCGCTCTGGTGCTCTGCGGTTTGTCGCGCTCGCAGCACCGGCAGCAGCGCGCGCAACGTTTCTTTCACGTCCGCGCGGATCGCCAATGCCGTGTGATAGTTCTTGCCGAGTTCCCAGTCGCGTTCCGTGAGGTGTACGACGGGCAGGGAGTCAGGCAGTGGATTGACCGTACTGTACGGCGACATGCGCAGCAGATCGGCGCCGAGACACAACAGCAGGTCGTGCGGCAACAGCGTCTCTCGCACCTTGGTCTGGTTGCGCGTCAAGTCGCCCATGCATGCCGGATGACTGGACGGAAAGCGGGCGTTGTAGGGCACAGGCTCGTGGTACACTGCCGCGCCAAGCAACGTCGCCAGCTCGCTGGCTTCGTCGAACGCGTCACGGTTGGCCAGTTCGCGACCGGCAATGATCACCGGCCGCGCTGACGCGAGCAGCGTATCCGCCAGGTGAATCAACGCCGCGTCAGAGGGTCGAGTGGCGGCATCGACGCGAGTGCGACTGCCGAAATCGAGTTCCGTCTCGTCATCCAGGATGTTGCCCGGCAGACTGATGAATACGGGGCCAGTGGGCGGCGTCATCGCGATCTTTGCGGCGCGTCGCACGATGCGCGGCAGATCCTGAACGCGTGTCACCTCGACGGCCCACTTCACGAGTGGCTGCGCGATGGGCACCAACGGCTCATACAACAGCGGTTCCTGCAGGCCATAGCCGATCTCGTACTGTCCCGCCGTGATGATCAGCGGCGACCCGGAGAACTTCGCGCTGTACAGGGCACCCATGGCATGACCAAGACCCGGTGTACAGTGCAAGTTGACTGCGGCGAGCCGGTGCGACGCGCGCGCGAAGCCATCGGCCATGCCGAGTACCACCGACTCCTGCAACCCCAACACGTACGTGAGCTGCGGGAATTGCGGGACCGCTTCCATGAGCGCCAGCTCGGTGGTGCCGGGATTACCGAACAGATGGGTGACCCCCTCATCGATCAAGAGCCGCAGAAACGCGTCACGGCCGGTCGTGCGTTCGTGTATGTGCATCTCAACGCATCGTGAACGGATTGGCGCTTGCGGCACCAGTGTTGATCCAAACGCTTTTCACCTGCAGGTATTCGCGAATTGCATCGATCCCGTTCTCCCGACCCAGCCCGGAGTCCTTGTACCCGCCGAACGGTGACATATAACTGAGCGCGCGATAGGTATTGACCCAGACGGTGCCGGCCTGAATGCGCTCCGACATACGGAAGGCCCGACCGATATCACTGGTCCACACGCCAGCTCCGAGACCGAATCGGGAATCGTTGGCGATCTGCACTGCGTCGTCTTCGTCGGTGAACCGGATGATCGACAGGATGGGTCCGAACACCTCTTCCTGCGCAATGCGCATGGTGTTCTTGACGCCCGAGAAAATGGTAGGCTCGATGAACCAGCCGTTGCCGCACTCCGGACGAGTGGCCGGCGCACCGCCCACCAACAGCTCGGCGCCGTCCTGCCGGGCGATATCGATGTAGCGCAGCACTTTCTCATATTGCGGTCGCGTGGTAATCGGACCCACCTGCGTATCGAGACTCATGGGGTCACCCATGCGCGCGGTGCGCGCCAGCGCGGTGAGCTTCTCGACGAACTGATCGTGAATGCTGTCCTGCAGCAAGAGCCGCGATCCCGCAATGCACGTTTGTCCAGTGGCCGCAAAAATGCCAGACACCGCGCCGTTCACCGCGTCGTCAAGGTTGGCGTCAGCAAATACAATGTTGGCCGACTTTCCGCCCAACTCGAGACTCACATGTTTGAAGTGTCTGGCGGCGAGCTCATTGATGGCTCGACCGGTGGTATCCGAACCGGTGAACGCGACCATCCTCACGAGTGGATGTTCGATCAACGGCGCACCAACCTCGCTGCCGAAGCCCGTCACGACATTCACGACGCCAGGAGGGAATCCTGCTTCCGCAACCAGCTTCACGAACTCCAGTGACGATGCCGACGTGAACTCGGACGGCTTGAGCACCACGGTGCAGCCGGCAGCGAGCGCCGGCGCGATCTTCCAACTGCTCAGCAGCAGCGGTGAGTTCCATGGCGAAATGGCGGCGACCACGCCGCGCGGCTCATTCCGTGTAAAGTTGAAGTACCCCTTCTTGTCCAGCGGAATCACCGTTCCCTGTACCTTGTCGGCCAAGCCACCATAGTAGTAGTACCACTGCGGCAGGTAGCGGAGCTGCGCCGCCATCTCGGCGATCAGCTTGCCATTGTCGCGCACTTCATATTCCGCCAGCTTGCGGGCGTCGCGTGCGATCAGGTCGCCCAGCGTGCGTAACAAGGCCCCACGCTGGCTGGCGGTGAATTGCGGCCACGGACCGGTTGTGAACGCCGTGTGCGCGGCAGTGACGGCGCGATGCACATCGTCCGCGTTACCCTGTGCAACCTGACCCCAAACGTCGCCAGTATAGGGGTTGTAGCTATCAAACCACTTTCCGGAGCTGGCGTCCGAAAATTGGCCATTGATGTACATCTGGTAGCGCTGCATCGTTTCGGCTCCTAAGCTCCCCATCATGTCTGTACGTCCCCTGGATGGTATCACCGTGCTGGCGCTGGAACATGCAGTCTCCGCGCCGATTTGCACACGTCACCTGGCCGATCAGGGTGCCCGTGTGATCAAGATCGAGCGACCGGTGGTCGGCGATTTTGCTCGTACGTACGATACGCGTGTGCTGGGGCAATCGTCCTACTTCGTGTGGGCGAACCGCTCCAAGGAAAGCCTGACCTTGGATGTGAAGCACGCCGACGCGCGGCCGCTGGTGAACGCGCTGCTGGAACGCGCCGACGTGCTCGTGCAGAATCTGGCACCGGGAGCGGCCGCGAGGTTAGGCCTTTCCTTCAACCAATTGACCGAGCAGCATCCCAGTCTGATCGTCTGTGATATCTCTGGTTACGGAAACGTGGGCCCCTACCGCAACCGGAAAGCCTACGACTTGCTGGTGCAGGCCGAAGCCGGACTGGTGGCCGCAACGGGCGACGGCGAAATGATGGCGCGCGCTGGCTTCTCGGCGGCTGATGTCAGCGCGGGCATGTACGCGTATGCCGGCGTACTGAACGCTCTCCTGTTGCGCGGTCGCACGGGGCAGGGTTCACACATTGACGTCTCAATGATGGAAACGCTGGCCGAGTGGATGGGCAATCCGATGTACTACACGCACGACGGGCAGGCGTCTGCCCCGCGAAGCGGCGCGTCGCATCCCAGCATTGCACCGTACGGTCCGATGCTGGCCGGTGACGGTCGGCTGCTGTTGCTGGGCATTCAGAACGAGCGCGAATGGCATCGCTTCTGCACCGACGTGCTGGGCGACCCGCAGCTCGCCGCCGATTCGCGCTTCTGCAATAACACGGTGCGCACTCAGAACCGTAAGCTGCTCGACGACAAGATCACCGCATGCTTTGCTACTCTCACGGTACATGAAGCTGAGGCACGACTACAGGAAGCGGAGATCGCCACCGCCCGCATCAACAGTCCTGCCGATTTATGGCAGCACCCACAATTGTTGGCGCGCGCGTGCTGGACCACAGTGGTAACGCCAGCCGGGCCGATACCGGCGCTCCGACCTCCAGCACCCAACAATTGCTACGAGGCGCGAATGGACCCGGTGCCTTCATTGGGTGAACACACCGATGCGCTGTTGGCCGAACTCGGCTGCGACCGTGCGCGCATCGCCGAACTGCGTGCGGCAGGGGTGGTGTGATGCCGCAGAACGCCGGGGACGTCAACCTGCGCGACTGGATCGGTCGCGAGCAGGTAGCGGAAGACACGATCACCACCGCGCCAATCGCGGCCTTGTCGGCCACGCTCGATCGCGATGACCTCGCGCCGCGCGATGGAGACGCCCTGCCGCCACTCTGGCACTGGCTGTTCTTCCTGTCGCGCACCCCCATGCGCGACGTCGGCCTCGATGGTCACCCAACGCCCGGCGGGTTCATGCCGCCGGTGGGACCGACCCGACGCATGTGGGCGGGCAGTCGGCTCACGTTCGCGCATCTGCCCCGCGTTGGTGAAGCGGTGCGGCGCGTGTCGCGCGTTGCCGACGTCCAGGAAAAATCCGGTGCGTCAGGTCGGCTCGTATTTATCACCGTGCAGCATGACCTCCACACCCCGCGCGGTCTGGCGATCAGTGAAGCCCAGGATATCGTGTATCGCGATGCGCCAACGCCGGACCGGGCCAACGCCACGCCGACCGCGCCCCAAGCCGCGCCGCCATCAGCCTTCAGCCGCGTGATCACTCCCGACCCCGTCCTGTTGTTCCGTTATTCGGCACTGACCTTCAACAGTCACCGCATCCACTACGACCGTCGCTATGTCACCGACGTTGAAGGCTATTCCGGCCTCGTTGTGCACGGTCCGCTAATTGCCACGTTGTTGTTGGACCTGCTGCGTCGCGAGAAACCTGAGGCACTGGTGCAAACCTTCAACTTCAAGGCCCATCGGCCCCTGTTCGATACCGCGCCGTTCAGCATCCACGGACACGCCGACAGCGCAACGAGCTACCGTCTCTGGGCCCTTGACGATCAGCGTCAGCTTGCCATGCAGGCGTCAGCCACCATCGAGTGAACGAGAACATTTCATGACACCCCCCAACGACTACCAGGATATTCGCGACGCCGTGCGCGCGCTCTGTGCTGAATTTCCCGACGAATATCATCGCAAGGTCGACGAAGAGCGTGCCTACCCCCAGGCCTTTGTCGAGGCGTTGACCAAAGCGGGATGGCTGGCCGCGCTCATTCCGCAGGAATACGGCGGTTCGGGCCTTGGTCTGGCCGAAGCGTCGGTGATCATGGAAGAGATCAATCGCGCTGGCGGCAACTCGGGCGCGTGTCATGGTCAGATGTACAACATGGGCACGCTGCTGCGTCACGGCAGCGCAGCGCAGAAGCAGCAGTTCTTGCCGCGCATTGCCTCCGGCGAGTGGCGCCTGCAATCGATGGCGGTGACCGAGCCGACCACGGGATCCGATACGACCGGCATCCAGACCACGGCGGTCCGGCGCGGCGACCGGTACATCGTTAACGGACAGAAGGTCTGGATCTCGCGTGTGCCGCATTCCGATTTCATGATCCTGCTCGCCCGCACGACGCCTTTGGCGGACGTCGCGAAGAAGAGCAAGGGCATGTCGGTGTTCCTGGTGGACTTGAAAGCGTCGATCGACCACGGCATGACCGTGCGGCCGATCCGCAACATGGTCAACCACGAAACCGCTGAGCTGTTTTTCGACAATCTGGAGATTCCAGCGGAGAACATGATTGGCCAGGAAGGGGATGGCTTCAAGTACATCCTCGACGGACTGAACGCTGAACGGACGCTGATCGCCGCGGAATGCATTGGCGATGGGCATTGGTTCATCGATCGCATCACGAAGTATGCGAAAGACCGCGTCGTATTTGGTCGCCCGATCGGCCAGAACCAGGGCGTGCAGTTTCCGATCGCCGAAGCGCACATCGAGGTCGAGGCGGCGAGCCTGATGCGCTGGGAAGCGTGTCGCCTGTACGACGCGCACCTGCCGTGTGGTGCGCAGGCGAACATGGCCAAGTATCTGGCGGCAAAAGCCAGTTGGGAGGCGGCCAACGCCTGCCTGCAGTTCCATGGCGGCTTTGGGTTCGCCAGCGAGTACGATATTGAGCGTAAGTTTCGCGAGACGCGCTTGTACCAGGTGGCGCCGATTTCTACCAACTTGATCCTGAGCTATGTCGCAGAACATGTGCTGGGCCTGCCACGTTCGTATTAAGCGCGCGATGCGCATGCCGGAGCGATCATGAACGAGCCTGAGTCGGCCAGCGTGGTGCTGGCGCGCTTTGCTGCAGACCTGCGCTTCGAGCACATCCCCGACGCGGTGCTGCGCCGCGCGGAAGATCTGGTTCTCGACTGGGTCGGATCGACTCTGGCCGGGCGCAACGCGCGCGCCGTTGAGAGCATTGCCCGGTTCGCGTCGGCGATGGGTCCGGTGCGTGAAGCCGGGGAGCGCGGATCGGAAGTCCTGATTTCTCGTGCCCGCACGACGCCCTTGTTTGCGGCGATGGTGAATGCGGCCGCGTCGCATGTGGCCGAGCAGGACGATGTGCACAATGGCGCGGTGTTCCATCCTGGAGCGGTCGTGATTCCACCGGCGTTAGCGGTGGCGCAGTCTATCGGCGCCTCGGGTCGCGATATGCTCACGGCTATCGTCGCAGGATACGAAGTGGGCATTCGTGTTGGCGAATTCCTTGGTCGCTCTCACTACAAGGTGTTCCACACCACCGGTACCGCAGGGACAGTGGCTGCGGCCGCTGCCGTGGGGCAATTGCTCAGACTCGATGCGAATCACATGCTGCACGCGTTTGGATCGGCCGGTACGCAAGCCGCCGGCTTGTGGGAATTCCTGCGCGACGCGGCGGACAGCAAACAGTTGCACACGGCGAAGGCTGCCGCCGATGGACTGATGGCCGCATATCTCGCGGCCGACGGGTTTACTGGCGCGCGACATATTCTCGAAGGACCGCAGGGCATGGCGGCAGGCATGTCTACCGATGCCGATCCGCGTCGATTGACCGATGCGTTGGGACAACGGTGGGCGTTGACGGAAACGTCGTTCAAGTGGCATGCATCGTGTCGGCATACGCATCCGGCGGCCGACGCGCTGCAGCAGGTCATGCGTGAGCACGCGCTGCACGCAGACCAATTGGCCGTGGTGACCGCGCATGTTCATCAGGGCGCGATTGACGTGCTGGGACAGGTGACCAATCCACGCACGGTGCATCACAGCAAGTTTTCGATGGGTTCCGTGCTGGGAATAATCGCCCTATTCGACCGCGCGGGTCCGGTGGAGTTTGATGCACACTATCTCGATGAACGCGTGATGGTACTGCGCGACAAGGTGCACATGGTTCTCGACGCCGAGGTCGATGGCGCCTATCCCCAACGCTGGATTGGCAAGGTCACCGTGCAGACTACAGACGGTCGCGTGTTGCACGGTCGCGTAGACGAGCCGAAAGGCGATCCCGGCAATACGCTCAGTCGTTCGGAGATCGAGGACAAGGCGCGTCGGCTGGCGGCGTATGCCGGCGGTGCCAGCGACGCCGAGATGACCGCGATCATCGCGCGCTGTTGGACGCTTGCCGAGTGCACGCGTATGGAGCGCCTGTTGCCATGAGTGTTCGGACGTTGCTGTTCGTTCCTGGCGACCGGCCCGAGCGCTTCGACAAAGCCGTCAGCAGCGGCGCCGATGCCGTGGTGCTGGATCTGGAAGACGCGGTGAGTGCGTCCAACAAGGCGTCGGCGCGTGACGCGGTGCAGGCGTGGCTGCGCCGTATGGCGGGCCATCCCGGCCCTATCCGCCTGGTGCGGGTGAATGCGCGCAGCACGCCGTGGTTTGATGGGGACGTGGCGGCGCTGCGCGACGTCGAGGTGCAGGGCGTGGTGCTGCCAAAGTGCGAGCAGCCCGCTGATGTGCAAGGCCTCCCGGACGTCGGCGTGTGGCCCTTGATCGAAACCGCGAAGGGCCTCGTAAACTCGGCGGCTATTGGCAGCGCACGCGGTGTCGTGCGTCTGGTGTTTGGCAGTCTCGACATCCAACTCGATCTTGGCATTGACGCCGATGTCGTTGAAAGCGAACTCGCGCCGTACCGCGCGCAGCTGGTGCTGGCATCGCGACTGGCGGGATTGGCACCGCCGGTCGATGGCGTGACGATGGCCTACCACGACGATGCCCAACTGACCAACGACGTACAACGCGCCGTCCGTCAGGGCTTCGGCGCCAAGCTGTGCATCCATCCTCGACAGGTGGCGCTGGTGCATGCGGCGATGCACCCTGGCGACGCGGCCGTGGCACACGCGCGTCGCGTGTTGCAGATCGCGAGTGCGTCAGGCGGCGCGGCGGTCGCGCTGGATGGCACGATGGTCGACCGCCCGGTAATCTTGCGAGCGCAGGCGGTACTGGCCCGCGCAGGGCAGGGGCACGTGCTGACTCCACACGCGCATCTCCCCACCCCGTCGCGTGTGCCTTGATCGACAACTCCCCAACGGTGGCGGCGCTCACATGCACCGTGCTGCCGTGGTCACCGATCGCGCGTCGAGCCGCCGTCGACAACCGCTTGCGCTCGGCGTGCCACCAGAAATCGACGTGTGTGTCCAACCGCACGCGCACGACAAGCCCCAATCCCCAGCGTCAGCTTCACTGAGCGGAGCGAAAAAACTGTCGGGGAGCGCACCACGTACCCCGAGGTCACCACCCGTGCGGTGCGCGGTCGCCGTCTCGGCAATTGCCTCCTTGATGAGGCTGGCCAGATGGGTTGTGCCATAGGCCAGCTTGAACGTGGTCATGACCTCTGAACCATGGCATCATGCATGTACGGTGAACTGACATTCGCGGCCTCGCGCTCGGTGGTGATGCCGCGTGTACATGCATCGTGAGAGAAACGCGCTGAAAGCAGTGCGGTAGCAAGACCTGCGGGGCGACCAACAGGAATCGGAAAGGGGGCGGTGACACTCAGGGCGAGCCGGCAGGTGAACGCGCAGCTCTGGCGATCAAGGAATGGTGTCGAATCAACCAAGCGATTCGTTAGATGGAGCTGCCGCTGGAGGTGAGGGGTGAAGCCCCGACGGCCGACCATGGTTCACGTCCCAATGCCCCCTTCCGGCGCATGAGTGTAGAGTTCATCGTATCGAACGCGCGTTGGGTTTGGCCGGCCGGTAACGGCGGGCGCTTCCGACGGCACCGTCGGTAATCCAACGACGCCCCCACCTGACCACTTCGCCATGTCCTCGTATCCGACTCGTCGTCGCTTCCTCGCCCGCCTTTCCGCATTGGGCGCTGCAGTGGGCTTGGCCTCGCCGAGGCTCGTTCAGGCGACGGAGGCGACTGAGCCCACCGCCCTCACCGCCGCCGACGATCCTTGGCTGTCGAGGCTCAAGGGGAAGAACCGCGTCGTCTTTCACTCGCACCTGGCGAGCGACGGCATCGTGTTGCGCTGGGCGCAGACCTTTCTCGACACGCAAAAGAGCGCCTACGGCCAGACCGATGCGGACAGTTCCGTCGTCGTTGGGTTGAATGGTCGTGCGATCGGCCTGCTGTTCAACGACGCGATCTGGCGGAAGTATCCGATCGGCAAAACAGTGCAGATGCCGGGCACGAGCAATGCCAATACCGCGCTCGTGGCCCAGCTGATTGCGCGCGGCGTGATCATTCTGGCGTGCAATAATTCCATCCGCGCGTCTGGGCAGCGCTTCCTGCCCCAGTCGCAGCGCGGCGATGCAACGTTACGCACGGCGTTTTCCGACGAGGTCCGGGCGAATCTGCTGCCCGGCGTGGATGTCGTCCCCGCCATGATCGTGACGTTGCAGCAAGCCCAAGACCGCGGTTGCCGGTATATCTACGGCGGCGGCTAAGCAGCCGCCGTCCGAGATGTTTAGATGCGCGGCAGCGTGACGCCGTGTTGCCCCTGGTACTTGCCCTTCTTCTCGCCATACGACACTTCGGGCGGTTCGTCCCCGGTAAAGAAAACGACCTGCGCGATGCCTTCGTTGGCGTAGATCTTGGCCGGCAATGGCGTCGTATTCGAGATCTCAAGCGTCACGTAGCCCTCCCATTCGGGCTCAAAGGGCGTGACGTTGGTGATGATGCCGCACCGGGCGTAGGTGCTTTTGCCCACCGTGAGCGTGAGCACATTGCGCGGAATCCGGAAGTACTCGACGCTGCAGGCCAGGGCGAAGGAATTCGGCGGCACGATGCAGACATCACCTTCGAACTCGACAAAGCTCTTCGGATCGAAGTCCTTCGGATCGACGATCGAGCTGAGCACGTTCGTGAAGATCTTGAACTCCCGGGCGACGCGCATGTCGTACCCGTAGGAGCTGACGCCGTAGGAGATGACGCCTTCGCGAACCTGACGGTCCTCGAATGGTTCGATCATGCCATGGTCACGCGCCATGCGCGTGATCCAGCGGTCAGAGCAGAGCCCCATGAGGCGGGAGGGACGAGGGTGACCCGTGCCGGACTCGGACCCTCTGGTCCGCTCCGTGGCGCACGATCGGCGGGAAACATAGTCGAAACTCCGGCAGAACATACGGACGAGTCGCGTCACAGGCCAAAGCCGCTTCACCGGTTACTTGGCGCCACAGATCTACGTGACTTGCCGTTGAGTGCAGGCGGTCCTTCTAGTACCTTCCGCCTGTTGCCTTGTGAATTCTTTCACGAGGGCAGGACGCGCCTCTGTGCGACCATCCGCTAGTGCTTGTGATGCTACGAACCTATCTGCCGGTTTTGCTCCTGTTGGGCTTTGTGATGATCAACGCGGTGCTGATTCTCGGCATCGCGCATCTCACGGTGCGACCACAACCCACGGCCGTGAAGTCGCAGCCGTACGAGTCGGGCATGAGCCCCCTCGGCGACGCGCGCGACCGCTTTTCGGTGAAGTTCTATCTCGTCGCCATGCTCTTCATCGTGTTTGACATCGAAACGGTGTTCATGATCCCATGGGGCGTGTACTATCGGCAGCTGTCGTGTGCGGTCCCGATGGTCGGCGGCGCCTGTCCCGTGGGACAGTTGTCGTTCTTCGGCCTTGGTGAGATGCTCGTATTCGCGGCCATTCTCGTCGTCGGCTTTGTCTACGTCTGGAAGAAGGGAGCGTTGACGTGGGATTGATTGCCCCCGCGGAGAGCCGCCTCGTACAGGTCGATCCCGGCGCGCAGGATGGTTGGGTCACGACGCGCCTCGATTTCCTCGTGAATTGGGCGCGTGCCGGCTCGCTCTGGCCGATGCCGTTCGGTACGGCCTGCTGCGCCATCGAGTTCATGGCGACCGCCGCGAGCCGCTTTGACCTCGCGCGCTTCGGCATGGAACGTCTCAGCTACTCACCGCGACAGGCCGACGTGCTGTTGTGCGCCGGACGCGTGCCGCTCAAGCTCGCCCCGGTCATTCGGCGCATTTATCAGCAGATGCCGCAGCCGAAATGGGTGATCTCGATGGGTGCCTGCGCGTCTACCGGTGGCATGTTCGACAACTATGCCGTGGTGCAGGGCATCGATACGATCATTCCGGTCGATGTGTACGTGCCGGGATGTCCGCCGCGTCCGGAAGCGCTCATCTACGGCATCATGATGCTGCAGAAGAAAGTGATGCAGGATCGGATGAAGGACTCCACGCGACACGTGGAGATCGTGCCCGATACCGAGAGTCAACTCTACATTCCGCCGTCACGCATCGACGAACTCTCGGAGCCGTTCGGCAACTCGGTGCATCAGACCCGGTCGGCACCATGACCGCGCCCATCGTGCCCGCAGTCGAGAGCGTCGCGGCGCCTCCAGCGCTGCAGGCGGCCATTGCTTCCGACGCGAACGGCTCGCCGATCACGCCCACCAACATCGCGCATCGCGGTGGCCCCGTGAATCCGTCGGCCGCCGCACTGGTCGCGCGATTCGGCACGGCCATCGTCCGCACCGATGTCACGTGGGGTGAGACCACGCTGTTCGTCACCAACGCGGCGCTGCACGACATCGTGCGCTGGCTGCACGACGAGCCGAGCGAGCGCTACGACTATCTGGTCGACGTGACGGCGGTCGAGTATCGCGACGCTGATCGTCCGATCGAAGTCGTGTGGCATTTGCGCGCCCTCGCCCATCGCCGCTTCCTGCGACTCAAGGTCGAACTCCCGAAGCGCGCGGTCTTGTCCGTCGCGTCGATAATGGACATCTACAGCGGTGCTGATTGGCTCGAGCGTGAGTGCTACGACATGTTCGGCATCCGCTTCGAAGGGCATCCCGATCTGCGCCGCCTGCTGCTCTGGGAGACATACAAAGAGGGCTATCCGCTCCGGAAGGACTTTCCGTTGCGTGGCCGGTTCAGTCGCGCGGAGCAGCTCAAGCAGGCGTTGGCGGCCGATCCCGAAGCGCGGTACTCCATGGAAGAACTGTCCATCGCCGATGCCTTCGATTCGTTGCCTGAAGACATGAAGAAGCGGCTTGCCGAACGCGCCGAACGGCACGACGTCGACGACGCGGTGGGCGAATGAGCTCGCGTCGCACGATCGAAGTCGCACTCGGTACCAGCGGGCTCGATGCGCAGGGCATGCCGGTGCGCGCCCCGCTGGTGGCGCAGGGTGGACAAGCGGTCGCGCTCGACACAGCGGTCATGGTGCCGGAGCCCGAAATGGGCTCCGATCACATGCTCATCAACATCGGGCCGCAACACCCCGCGACGCATGGCGTACTGCGACTGGTGCTCGAGCTGGACGGCGAAACGGTGGTGCGCTGTATTCCGCACATCGGCTATCTGCATTGCGGCTTTGAGAAGATCGGCGAGTACCGTCAGTACAATCAGATTATCCCGTGGACCGATCGCGAGGACTATCTCAATTCGCCGGGCAACAACGTTGCCTTCGTACTCGGCGCTGAACGCCTCTTCGGCGTCGGAATGACCGACCGCTGCAAGGTGCTACGCGTGATACTCATGGAGTTGTCGCGCATCATCTCGCACCTGGTGTGGCTGGGCACCACGTCCGTCGACCTGGGCGCGTTCACCCCGTTTCTGTGGCTGTATCAGGAACGGGAGAATGTCTACAACCTGCTCGAAGGCTGGGTGGGGGCGCGCCTCACGACCACCGCCACGCGCGTTGGTGGGATGGCGGCCGATATTCCCGACGGCTGGCTCGACGGACTCCGCGCGTTTCTCCGTGGATTCCCCAAGACGCTGGAGGAGTCGGTGCGCATGCTCGAGACCAACGCGATCTGGGCCGGTCGCACCGTTGGTCTTGGTGCGATGAGTGCGCAGGAAGCGGTGAACGCGGGACTCTCCGGCCCCATGCTGCGCGCGTCTGGCGTGGCGTACGATGTTCGGAAGGACTTTCCGTATCTCGACTACGAGACGTACGACTTCGACGTCGTGGTTGGAACGGCGGGCGACGTGTACGATCGCTTCCTGGTGCGCGTCGAAGAGATGCGTCAGAGCGTGCGCATTCTTGAGCAGGCGTTGCAGCGCTTGCCAGACGGCCCCGTGAACATCGACGATCCGCGTCTCATTCTGCCGCCGAAGCACAAAGCGACGAGCGAGATGGAGTCGATGATCCACCACTTCAAGCTCGTGATGGAAGGTCCGCGTCCGCCGGCTGGGGAATGCTACGTGCCGGTGGAGAGTCCGAAGGGTGAGAAGGGCTACTACATGGTCAGCGACGGCACATCGAAGCCGGTGCGCTGGCGTATCCGTCCGCCGTCGTTCGTGAATCTTTCGGCGATCCCGAAGATGGTGGAAGGACACTTGCTGTCGGACGTGATTGCGATCAACGCCAGCATCGACATCGTGATGGGAGAGATCGACCGGTGAGTCATGGCCCCTCCGCCAGCGGTGGCGCACTCGTTGCAGCCCCGTCGCACGGCACGCATCACGACGAACCCCACGTCCCCGTGTTCGTCGGCGCCACCCGCGTCGAACTCGATCGCATTCTGTCGCGCTATCCCACGAAGCAGGCGGCGCTGTTGCCGGCCTTGTGGATGCTGCAGGACTCACGTGGCTGGGTGAGCGGAGGCGGCATTGAAGAAGTTGCCGCGGCGCTCGACATCAGCCCCGCGTACGTGAAGGGCGTGGTCAGTTTCTACACGATGTACCACCAGCATCCGGTGGGTCGTCACTTTATTCAAGTCTGCACCACCACGCCGTGCAACGTGTGCGGTGCCGAGGATGTGGTGAGGTCGCTACTCGAGCATACCGGGTGCGGTGATCTTGGTCTCACGAGCGCCGATGGCCGTTTCACGGTGATCGAGGTCGAGTGCCTCGGCGCCTGCGGTTTTGCCACGCCGATCATGATCAACAACGATTTTGTGGAGTCGGTGACGCCGGAGTCGGTGTCACGGATTCTGTCGGAGCTGCAGTAATGGGGTATCCGCATCCGTCGCATCCACGTGAGACGCCGATCCTGTCGAAGTATTTCGGCGATCCTGAGGCGCGCACCCTCGCCGGGTGGCGTGCGCGCGGTGGCTATGAGGCGCTCGAGAAAGCGCTGAACGCCGATCCGCAGGAGTTGCAGACGGTCGTGAAGGATTCCGGCCTGCGCGGCCGTGGGGGGGCCGGCTTTCCGACGGGCATGAAATGGTCGTTCATGAAGCCCGACGGTAAGACGCACTACCTCTGCTGTAATGCGGACGAGTCGGAGCCCGGCACGTTCAAAGATCGTGAAATCATGCGCTGGACGCCGCACGGCCTGGTGGAAGGCGTCGCGCTGGCCGCGCACGCGATCTACGCGCAGACGGCCTACATCTACATCCGCGGTGAGTTCACCGAACCCTATGCGCGCATGTGCACGGCCGTCGACGAGGCCTATGCCGCCGGCATGCTCGGTCCGAACGCCATGGGTTCCGGTAAGCACGTTGATGTGCACGTCCATCGCGGCGCCGGCGCGTACATCTGCGGCGAAGAAACGGCGCTGATGAATTCGCTGGAAGGACGGCGCGGCAATCCGCGTATCAAGCCGCCGTTCCCGGCCGTGGCTGGCCTCTTCGGCAAGCCGACCACGATCAACAACGTCGAGACGTTGGCCACCGTGCCGTACATCATCAAGCACGGCGCCGAGTGGTACAAGCAGTACGGTCGCCCCGACAATCCGAAGAGCATCGGTACCAAACTCTTCTCGGTGTGTGGCAACATCAGCCGTCCGGGCAACTACGAAGTCGCGCTTGGATTTCCGTTCAAGGATTTTCTCTATGACCTGTGCGGGGGGCCGCTCGAAGGTCGCGCGATCAAGGCCGTGATCCCCGGTGGCTCGTCGGTGCCGATCCTCACACGGGAGGAGGCCGAAGGAGCCATCATGGACTACGAAGGCTTCGTCGCGTCGGGCACCATGCTTGGATCCGGCGGCGTCATCGTGTTCGATGATCGGCAGGACATGGTGCGACAGATCGCACGCCTCACGCGCTTCTACGCCCATGAGAGCTGTGCCCAGTGCACACAATGCCGTGAGGGCACGGCGTGGATCACGCGCATTATGGAGCGCATCCGCGACGGGCAGGGCAGGGCCGAGGATCTCGATACGCTCGTTGCCATTTCGGATGGCATGAGCGGCAAGACGATCTGCGTGCTGAGCGATTCCTGCGCGACGCCCGTGATGTCCGGCCTCAAGAAGTTCCGACATGAATTCGAGGCGAAGATCGCCGCGAATAAGTCGATGGTCACCGTACCGGGGGCGTTCCGCGCCTCCGCGGCGTGAGGAACTGATGGCTGATCTGAAGATGGTGTCGCTCACGATCGAGGGGCGTCCGGTTACGGTACCGGATGGGATGTCGATTCTGGAAGCGGCCAAGACCGCCGGCGTGCTCATTCCACACTATTGCTACCACCCGGGATTGCCGGTGGCGGGCGTCTGTCGTATGTGCCTCGTCGAAGTCGAGAAGTTCCCGAAATTGGCGCCGGCGTGCGCCACCTCGGTGGGGGAAGGGCAAGTTGTGCACGTGCACTCCCCGAAGGCGCTCGATGCTCGCAAGGGCGTGCTCGAGTTTCTGCTGATCAATCATCCGCTCGACTGCCCGATCTGTGATCAGGCTGGCGAGTGCGAGTTGCAGGACTACACCTTCGCCGAAGGTCGCGCCGACTCTCGCTACCGCGAGCCGAAACGCTTCAATCCGGTCGAAGACTTCGGCGGTGACGTGCTGTACGTGCCGAACCGCTGCATCCTGTGCACGCGTTGCGTCCGCTTCATGTCGGATGTCGCGCACGATCCCGTGTTGAACGTGTCGGAGCGTGGTGATCGCGCGTTCATCGGGAAAGCCGACGGGCACGACCTCACGAATCCGTGGGCGGGCAACGTCGTCGATCTCTGCCCGGTCGGTGCGCTTCTCTCGAAGGACTTCCTCAATCGGGCGCGCGCCTGGGAGCTTGATCGCGCGCCGATCATCTGCACTGGATGCAGCCAAGGCTGCAACGCCGTGGCGGAAACGCGCGACAACGTCGTCGTGCGACTCAAGCCTCGCGCCAACGAGCAGGTCAATCAGTACTACCTGTGCGAGGTCGGCCGTCAGGGCTATCGCGAATTCAATCGTCGCGATCGTGCCGATCAGCCGCTCGTGCGTCAGGGGAACACGCTCGCGATCGCCGAATGGGATGACGCGGTCACGAGCGCGGCGCGGTCACTCACCGGACAGCGTCTGGTGGTGTTGGCCTCGGCGAATTTGTCGAACGAAGCGCTGTTCCTGTTGGAACGCACGATCGCCGCCGCGGGAGGGACTGGTGTATTCCGACTTGAACGCGGGGACGAGGTACCGCTGCCCGGCGCGCCGGATCTAGCGCTCCGGGTCGAGCGGGTGGCGAACGCCACGGGAGCGCGCCTGTTCGGGTTCACGGAAACGGAATCCATCAGCGCCATGCTCCGCGAAGGCGATGCGTTGCTGATCGTCGGCGATCAACTCGACGGCGTGGGCGCGGCCGATCTCGATCGCGCCTCGTCGATTGTATTCGTTGGTACGGCCTTGCCGGCGACGCTCGACGCGCGCGCGGCGGTCGTCTTGCCGATAACGAACATTCTGGAGGAAGAAGGTACGCTGACGAATCTGCGTGGGCGCGTGCAGCGTTACCTGCAGGCCAAGGCGGCGCCCGGCGTCGCGCGTCCGACGTGGTACGTACTCGCCGACCTGCTCGCCGCGGTCGGCGGGGAAGGCCGTTTCTATATGCCGTCCGACGTCTTTGCCGCCTTGGCCTCCACACATGACGCGTTTGCCGGCTTGGACTACGACGCGCTGGGCCTGCGCGGACTGCCGATCATTGAAACAGGCACTCCCGACGCGTCCGCCGAGGTGACGGCGTGATGCGTCTTCCGTTCCGTCCCCTGCTCGATGTCATCAGCTGGTTTCCAGCGGCCGACCCGCAGCAACAGCCGACGGCGATTGGCACGTTTGTGCTGGCCAGCGCAATCAAGATCATCGTGGTCTTCGGCCTCTACATGCTCGGCGTGGCGTTCCTGACGCTCGCCGAACGGAAGCTTGCCGCCTGGATTCAGGATCGGCGGGGGCCGAATCGCGCCGGACCCGGTGGCATTCTGCAGCCGGTCGCCGACGGCATCAAGAACTTCATGAAGGAAGAAACGAATCCAGCTGATGCAGATCGCTGGCTCTTTCTCATCGCGCCAGCGCTGGCCTTCATTCCGGCCATGCTCACGTGGGCCGTGCTGCCGATCGCCTCGTCCTTGCCGACGCCGTGGGGCCTCATCGATATGGCGGTGGCACCGCTGCCGGTGGGATTCCTCTTCACGCTCGCCATTTCATCGCTTGGCGTGTACGGCATCGTGCTCGCTGGCTGGTCGTCGAACAACAAATATGCCTTGCTGGGCGGCCTCCGCTCGAGCGCGCAGATGATCTCGTACGAAATCGCGATGGGGATGTCGACGATTCCGGTGATCCTGCTCGCGGGCAATGTCTCGCTGACCACCATCGTGCAGCAGCAGTCGCACATGGGGTGGAACGTGCTATCGCTCACCGTCGCGTGGTTCACGTTCTTGGTGGCTGCGTTCGCCGAAACGAACCGGCTGCCTTTCGACTTGCCGGAAGCCGAATCGGAGTTGGTGGCCGGATATCATACCGAGTACAGCGGCATGAAGTTCTCCCTGTTCTTCATCGCCGAGTACGCGAACATGGCGACCGTGAGCGGCCTCACCGCGACGCTCTTTTTCGGCGGCTGGGACATTCCGTTTACGCAGTGGGACAATGTCGGCGCGTACAGCGTGCTCAAGACGCTGGCCACGATGGCCATGTTCGCCCTCAAGACCGGCTTCTTCCTGTTCGTGTTCATGTGGGTGCGGTGGACCGTGCCGCGCTTCCGGTACGACCAACTCATGTCGCTCGGGTGGAGCGTTATGTTGCCGATTGCACTGGGCTACATTGTCGTCATCGCCGCCGCCACCCTGGGGCTCGATATGCTGGGGGTCGTCCGCGGGCCACTCTTCTCGCTCTCGTTGCTCGGCATGAACATCGTGATCATCGCCGTCCTGCTCGCTTGGTTGGATAAGGGCAAGTTGATCAGTCCGTCGAGTGCGCGGGTCGGGCCGACCGATCTCGAGCGCCTGCGTGCGCGGGGGCTGGACTTGTCGCGTCGTCAGTTGGCCACGCAGCGCCCGTCATTGAGCGAGACGCTGCCGGCTCCGGCGATGACGGCGCTGCCCGTCACGACCACGTTGATTGCTGAAGGAGGCGTCTGATGGCCATCGGTGTGAAGGTCATGAATCGGCCGCTCGAACGCGTGAGTTACGTGCGGGCGACGTTGAAGGGGATGGCCACGACGCTCAAGCACCTGGTGGACCCCCATAAGGTCACGATGCAGTATCCGGAAACGAAATGGGATCTGTCGCCGCGCTGGCGCGGCACGCATCGCATGCTCACGACGGAAGACGGTAAGGCAAAGTGCGTGGCCTGTGGTCTGTGCCCAACGGTGTGCCCGGCCAATTGCATCAAGCTGACGCCCGGCGAGGACGAACAGGGCAACCGCTATCCGCTCGTGTTCGAGATCGATGAGTTCCGCTGCATCTTCTGCGGCTTCTGCCAGGAAGTGTGCCCGGAGGAGGCGATCCATCTCGGACGACACTACGAGAACGCGGAATTCGACCGCGCGTCATTCGTGTACGACCTCGAGCGCCTGATGGCGCAGACACATCCGGTGAGCGAGCTCTGGGATCCCGCTGACCCGAAGGGTGAATGAACGCCTTCTACGAATTCCAGTTCTACCTGTTTTCGCTGCTCGCCATCGCCTCGGCGTTGCTGTTTGTCACGCGCAAGAATCCGGTGCCCGCCGCGTTGTGGCTGGTGAACGTGATGTTTGCGCTGGCCGGACTGTACGTGATGCTCGACGCGCCATTCGTCGGCGTAATTCAGGTACTCGTGTACGCCGGCGCGATTATGGTCGTGTTCGTGTTCGTCGTCATGTTGCTCAACCTCGGACGCAGCGGTGTGTCCGATATTCGGTCGTTGGGTTCGCGCCTCGGAGCTGGTGTGGTCGGACTGGCGCTGCTGGCCAATTTGCTGGTTGTGCAGCGTGACAAGATTCCGCGCGTCGCGCTGGCTCCGGCCATCGACAACGTCGTCGAAGGCATCGCCGCTTCGCTGTTCACCGATTACCTCGTGGCTTTCGAATTGACCAGTCTCGTGCTGCTGGTGGCGGTCATCGGCGCCGTCCTTCTCGCCAAGAAGCGGGTGAGACTATGATCTCCGAAGCGCTGATCGTCTCGGCGATTCTGTTCGTGATCGGCGTGGTCGGCGTGCTGACCCGTCGCAACGCGATCATCCTGTTCATGTGCGCGGAGCTGATGCTGAACGCCGTGAACCTCAGTTTTGTGGCGCTGGCCAAGATGCACAACGTGACGGGCCACGTGTTCGTGATTATGGTGATGAGTGTCGCCGCTGCGGAAGCAGCCGTCGGTCTCGCGATCTTGATCTCGGTGTTCCGGCATTTCGGCACGGTGGATCTGTCCTCGCTCCGGACACTTCGCGGATGATCCCCACCATGCTTGGCGTGCTCATCCTGCTGCCGATACTCGGCTTTCTCGCCAACGGCTCGATCGCGCTCTTCGGGCGACGGGCGGAGGGCGATCGTGCGACGACCGCCCGTCATCCGCTGGTCACCGTGATCGGCCCTGGAGTCATTCTGGCGGCCTTCGGCGTGGCGCTGACACTCTTCTTCGATATGCAGCGCGTGCCGGCACAGGCGTTGCACATCGTACGCTATGGACAGTGGATGCCGGTCGGCAATCTGGTAATCGATTGGAGCCTGCAACTCGACCAGCTCTCGATCCTGATGGTCCTGGTGATCACTGGCGTCGGGTCGCTTATTCATCTCTTCTCGGTCGGATACATGCGCGACGATGCGAGCTACGCGCGTTATTTCGCGTACCTCAATCTCTTCGTCGCATTCATGCTCGTACTGGTGCTGGGCGCGAGCTACCCGGTGCTCTTCGTGGGCTGGGAAGGCGTTGGGCTCGCGTCGTATCTGTTGATCGGTTTCTGGTTCAGCGAGAAAGCCAATGCCGAGGCGGGTAAGAAGGCGTTCGTGGTGAACCGCGTCGGCGATTTCGGTTTCCTGGTCGCCATGTTCCTGATCTGGGTTACGACGCAGAAGCTCGACTTCATCGGCGCGCATGCGGCGCTGAGCGGCATGGCCGGCGCCCCCGTTGTACTGGCGATTGCGCTCTTCCTGTTCATCGGCTGCGCCGGCAAGAGCGCGCAGCT